>DEMS01000026.1 GCA_002359315.1 Bacteroidetes bacterium UBA2664
ACGAATTTTAGGGAAGCTGACAGCACCAATACCTATTACCGGAAATGTATTAATCATGCTCATTTCGATGACAATTTATTACAACTTAGAAATTATAATTGCCAATAGATAGGAATTGAAATGGCCGATTAATAACCGTTATGCATAAAATATTGATTATTTCCTGTTTGTGGATAAATTTTTTTAATATAAATCAGAATTGATAGTAAATAATTAAAGAGAGTAGGACTAATAAGGCAATCCAAATGATGATAGCATAACGGCTCAATTCCTCGCCTTCTCTCCTTTCAGTAAAACTTTTTGGTTTGATGCCTTGAAGTATAAAAGTAATGATGCCTGCTAAATTAACACAAATTATATAGGTTACGGTAAGTGTAGCAGCGCCCATCGCGAGATTAAATTGCCCGCTCCCCAGCAGGAGTCCGGTAGCTACCATGGGTGGCAAAAGAGCAACCGCAACCATTACACCGATTACAGCCGCAGAGATTCCTCTGGTGAATGATAGACATCCTGCAACACCGGCAGCCAAACCTAACGCAATATCTGCAAAACTGACTTCCGTACGGCTGGAAATTTCATAGACTTCCGGATTAAATGGGATAGCCAAGCCCATGACTATGGAAAGGATCATCCCAAGACTAAACCCAAAAAATATCGACTTCAGCGATCGTTTAAGCAATTGAATATCACCCAGTGTAGTTGCAAGGGCGAGGCCTACATTCGGCCCCAAAATGGGTGCAATAACCATCGCACCAATAACCATCGCCGGACTATTACGGATGAGTCCGTTTGCAGCAACTACACAGGAGAGCGCAATCAACACCAGATATACCCAAGAGAAATCAACGACTTCTTTAATATCTTCATACAGTTCTTCACGGGAAATTCTGCTGACCCTTCCATCGGGTTCATTTTTTTTAACTGATGATTGATCATCTACTTCATCATCTGAATCTTCAACTTCATGCTTTGGAAGGGTGGCTGCTACCGGCATCAGTACGATTCTGAAGTTGCTATTTTGACCAAATCTATCTGCAATATCCTCCAGAATTTTCTCTGTTAATTCTACATCAGCTAAAATAGAGATACTGATATGATCCGAATCTGTTTTTTCAACCCAATGATCGATTATATCATCAGCATTGACGATATCTTCAACCTGGTCAAATCCTTTGGGTGGTAATATTTTAATGAGTCTTAAAGCCAAAATTTACTCTTTTGTCAATTTGATGTTGGAGACTGTATCTGAACTAAACGTATAACCGGATTCTAATAGTTTTAAACGACAGGCATGCATTGCCGCTGACCGTACCCTGGATAAAGACATCTCCTGATCTCTGGCACTGATCCAGAAATGGACCTGGATTTCGACATAACCCGGTGTAAATGCTCTTATTTGAGTAGAAACCGTAGGCTTTACTAAGACCCCTTTTGTTGTCTCAGTAACCGAATGAAGCAGTTCTAAAGCTTTTTCAGAATCGTCACTGTAATCGATACCTATACTAAAATTACCTCTCCGCAGCCCGTCTAATGTGTAATTATAAAGTGGCTTGGTAAATAATTGAACACTGGGCACAAAAACATCACATCCGTCACTGGTTCTGATATGTGTATGCCGCAACTCAATACTTTTAACCCTCCCCATGATTCCTCCCGATTCGATCACATCATTGGTATTAAATGGCCGGCTATAGGTCAGGAAAAATCCGGCAATGAAATTTTCACCAATATCCTTAAATGCAAATCCAAGCATTACGGCAGACAATCCCCCACCCGCAACTAAACTGGCTGCAAGTGCACTGTACCCAATCAAATTCAGAAAGATGATAAATCCCAAAAATAGCGCAATCCCATTGATTACTTTTTTGAAGAATTGATGATACGTTTCAGGAATATTGGTTCGACGCAGAACCTGTAGCACAATATTGGATATTAATCTGCCGATTCCATAAATGATCAGCACCACAACAAGAGCAATGGCAAGTCGTGGCATAAACTCCAGAAAAGCATCAACCTCATTCAAAAATGAATCAATCAGTGTATCAATCATCAAATTAATATCAATTAGAATAACCAAATGTATTATGAACGTATTGTAAGGTACAATTCATTAAACAGAAGTCCATTTTGTATTGATGTATCTTTATTTGCTTCAATACTTATATACTGTAATGACATCTATATCAATGAGAATTAATGACAGTGCTGATGTAATGAAGACCACTCTGTGCCCGCTGGACATTCCGGCCGGTTGCCCCCACCGCTAAGTAAAAATCCTATTAATACTACTCCAATTGCTAATGCGACCACCAAACCTATAACTCCGAATTTTGAAGATAGATTAAACTTCTCTTTACCCTGACAGCAGTTTTTGTATTTCACACCACTTCCACAATGGCATGGGTCATTTCGGTTCGGTTTACTCGCCATATTCAATAAAGGTTACGTTCATTTGATTTCATTAAGAAAATACTATTCCAACTATCCAATATACTAATGGTACCATTTGAATGTTTATTTGATTTAAAAATCAAATACAGATACTGATAAAACAGTGCTTTTATTTAATATTAAATGAGTTCAAACTCAATATAAAACTGTATGACTTTGGTATAAAATTCTTTTCTGAACATTGGGTCTACAGGTTCCATTGTATCTGTCTCATTCATAACCATTAAATTATCACTTCTGGACGCTTGAGCCATTTCTACTGTATGCCTGAAATCTTCCTGCAGATTAAGAATCCTTCCTACTTTTTCACTTTGATTGGATAAAAGTTTTTCCGCCCTATCTCTTGCAGAGTTGATTGCATTTCGATAGGCTTCATCATAAATGGCATCTTCATCAGAATTCCCAAAAGATGAAATTTCAAATGACGTTCCACCAACAGCGACTATTGCCCTTCGAAAGGTGTCTATTCTATCCGTGTCTGTAATATCAAATGTAACTTTTGAATTAAATTCATATGGATCATCGCGACGATAATATACAGCTGTTACTTGTCCGGCATCAATCTCGAGGTCATCTTCATGTAAACCATTTTCAGTCAGTAATCCGACCACCCTGGCAAGATTTTCATAACCCATTAATTCAACATTAACCGGGTCTGTACCATATTCTGAAATCGTGACCGTAACAGTAACAAATTCGACAGGTATTTGTACTGTATGGTTTACATTCAGTTTTACAGATCGATCGTTCTCTGAAGAACATGAGACCATTACAAACAAAAGTGAATACAAAATCAATTTTTTCATAGTAAGGATTGTTGAAATTAGTAGAGAAATATGTTTTGTGGATTACGAACACATTTAATAAATAGTACATATGTCTAAAATAAGACAGGAAATTATGAACTGATTATCTATATAATAAGAGATTGATCGTCTAAAAGATTGACTATCTTGAGTCTTTAGATTTACATTTGGGTTATACTTCGAAAGATGTCATCATTCCTGAATTGACATGCTGTAATCATAAATATATACTTTTACTTAAATTACTGTTTAATATAATCATACATTCCAATATACCCAGTGCAAAAAATAATAATTCTTAACAAAAAAACAGATTGGCCTTTTCAAACGCCGGATATTGAGATCGTTACTGCACTGGAATATCTTACAAATACCAAATGGACAAACACCCGTAATGTTCAGGTCTTTAACTTTTGCAAAAATATGGGGTATCAGTCAAATGGGTATTATGTATCCCTATTGGCTGAAGCTCGAAGACACAGGGTTATTCCCAGTGTTACAACCATTCAGGATATAAAAACAAAATCAGTAGTTAAAGTCATGTCAACGGAGTTGACTGAATTGATTCAAACCTCACTTAAACGGATCAAATCGGATCAATTTATACTCTCTGTCTATTTTGGCCGTAATCTGTCGAAACAGTATGATAAGTTGGCAAGAGAGCTTTATACACTATTTAAAACTCCATTATTACAAGCTAAATTTAAATATACGGATAAATGGTATCTTCAAAGTTTAAGTCAGATGACTTTAAAAGAGATACCCACACAACATCTCGCCTTTGTTCAGGAAAATTCTGAAAGCTATTTCAGAAAAGAGCGTTATTTCTACCAAAAGAAGGATAAATTGATTTTTGATTTAGCAATTCTCCATAATCCACTGGAAAAATCACCTCCATCCAATGAAAAAGCACTTCAAAAGTTTGTAGCTGTTGCTCAAGATGAAGGTTTTTATACCGAAATGATTACCAAAGATGATTATCATCGTCTGGCAGAATTTAATGCACTTTTTATAAGAGAAACGACAGCAGTAAATCATCATACGTATCGTTTTGCGAGGCGAGCGTCGGCAGATGGCCTTGTAGTTATTGATGATCCCGTATCTATTTTGCGATGTGCCAATAAAGTTTACCTTGCAGAAATTTTAAACAAGGCAAAAGTCTTGTCTCCAAAAACGATGATTCTGCAACAGGCAAAAACGGATGATATCATTGCATATCTGGGTTTGCCTGCAGTGCTAAAGCAACCTGATTCTGCATTTTCCCTCGGGGTCAAAAAAGCGGAATCACGTGAGGAATTGGAGATGTTTGCAACGGCTATGCTAAAAGAGTCTGAGCTTATTATAGCGCAAGAATATATGCCCACTGACTTTGACTGGAGAATTGGTGTTTTGGATGGAGAAGTACTCTATGCATGTAAATATTTCATGGCACTTGGCCACTGGCAAATTTATAATTGGGCCGGCAAAGAAGAAGATATTGAAGGTGAATTTGAATCTGTACCTGTACAGCAGGTCCCTGATAAAATTAAAGATGCAGCATTGAAAGTAACCAACTTAATTGGGAACGGACTCTATGGGGTGGATATCAAGGTGAGCGGTGGAAAAGCGTATGTAATTGAAGTAAATGATAATCCAAATCTTGACGCCGGGGTTGAAGATCAAATATTAAATGATGAACTCTACAGGCGTATTGTTCTGACTTTAAAATCACGGGTTGAACAATCCATGAATATCACTCATGAAACGTAAATTACATCTTTTTGAAGGTTACGGTGTTGAATTGGAGTATATGATTGTAGATCGTGATACTCTGAATGTTCGCCCGATCTGTGATCTGCTCTTTTCAAAAATTGCTGGTGAAATTACTTCAGATATCGAAAGGAAGCCGATAAGTTGGTCAAATGAACTGGTAAATCATGTAGTAGAAATCAAATGTTTTGAGCCTGTTGACTCCCTCATTGGTTTAAGTGATCATTTTCATACACAAATTCGTGAAATCAATTCCGCTTTATTCTCTGAAAATGCTTGTTTGATGCCTACTGCGATGCATCCCTGGATGGATCCACTCACGGAAACCCAATTATGGCCACACGAGTATCATGAAATTTATGAACTCTATAATCGGATCTTTGATTGCCGGGGCCACGGCTGGTCCAATTTACAAAGCACACATATTAATCTGCCATTTCAGGGGGATGAAGAATTCGGGCGGTTGCATGCTGCCATTCGTCTGTTGCTGCCTTTGATCCCCGCATTAAGTGCTGCAAGTCCATTTTATGATGGTAAACATCACGGATTTATGGACAGCAGACTCGAAGCTTACCGTCATAATCAACAAGCAATCCCAAGTATTGCGGGCTCCATCATCCCTGAAGATGTCTTTACAGAAGCAGATTATCACACTCGGATATTCGATCCGATTATTCAGGATATTCGTCCTTATGATACTGATGGCATTTTGGATAAACATTTTTTGAATTCCAGAGGTGCAATTGCCCGTTTCGATCGCAATGCAATTGAAATCAGGATCATAGATATTCAAGAATCGCCGGGGATGGATATCGCAATCCTGGAAATTATATCAGAAGTCTTAAAGCAGTTTGTAAACGAAAGTCGAACCGATTTTGATCAGCAAGCCTCCATCAAAACCGGTTATTTAGCTGATTTGTGGAAGAGGGTGATTAAAGAAGGTGGCAACGTGGCCGTTACCGATGAGGTATATTTACAAGCACTGGGTATAAAGGAGCCTAAAACAGTCGTGCAAATCTGGTCTGAATGGTTACAAATTTATGATGAAAATTTAAGTACTGAGTCTATAAAACTTCTGAATCTGATCTTACATCGCGGTTCACTTTCAGAACGAATGATAAACGCTGTAGGCCATGAACCTTCTAAAGAAGAAATTCGGATATTATATCAAAAACTTTGTAGCTGCCTGGCAAATAATACACCCTTTCAATGATAATAAAGGATGATCTGAGTGGGATTCTATTCGAAATGATTGGGCTACTATAAGGAATAACGCATTTCCGGCAATAGTAAACCGATTAATCAGTTTCACCGGGTCAAAACTAAAATGTCCGTGTTACCAATCCAAGATTGTCTGAAGTATTTCCCATCACGACATCAAACCGAACAAGACCGATTATATGGCCCTCCTCGGTGATAACATCAACTTTCCATTGCCCTTCCTGGATATTGCTTTTAAATGTAAACCCACGATAGCCATTGTCTCTTCCACCGGTAATCTGATATTCAATACGATCTGCTGTCTCCCATTTGCCGGATTGTGGATTTTTCCATTGCCAATGGTGGGCAACAGATTTTTCAAGTGCTGTGGGGGCAAATATTGAAGTAAATACATACACATTTGTATCAGGAATCTGAATATAGGTCAGATCGTTTTTGCGCCAAAATTTATACCATACTTCACTTTGGTATGTAATCTCATAATCACCGTTTACCTTTTCGATTTGATGGGCAGCAAGGCCTGTCTCTAAAGCCAATGGGACCGGCGGTATTAGGCTAAAGTAGTAAAATGCATTGATCATTAAATAGATCCCTACAATCAAACCTAAAGTTTTGCTCTTACTGATCTCTTTCCGTGTTGATGGGCTTACACCGTAAATAAATGCGATTAATAAAACAGTAGAAGTGAGGCTGATGATCCCGGATACGATAAAAATGAACGTGCTCATTTGTTTAATCAAAACGGGTATAAAAAAAGTGAAAAAAGTGAAATTCATGAAAAAATAGGCACTGAACTGAAGATACTTATTGGATATTCTTTGTTTAAGCAATTCATTTGCGAAAAGCAGTACGACTAAAATGATAAAAAAGGAGAGTGTTTTAGTCAGAGTTACACTTCTTGAAAAGTAAATGACATAAGCGCTGCACAACCCCCCGAGGAAGAACTGAATGGCAAGTGGAAGGTATTTTTCATATTTCTCAAAAAATGTCTCTTTCCATTTTCCATCATCAGCCACATTGTATAAATAGAGGCAGGTACTCAATGAAATCATGTAGGTACTCAGGATTATCCTGTCATATAACCGATCTATTCGTCCGAGAGTAAGTGTATCCCAGATAAAACCGCACATAAAGAAAATTACAGGCAGATATTTCTGATTAATTCTAAAATAGGCCCTTAGGCGATTGAACATTTTATAATCGGTGGTTAAATGATTGTGGGAAATCTACGACGTGAAGGTATGATTTTTTTTAAAAAGAAGAATAGTCTCCCAGCCATTTTAGAAATGAAAAATCTACTCAGAGCTTTTTGGGATGAGTTGAATTAGAGGAATCTATTTATAAATGAATGAACAAAAAAATGCCGGGAAATTTTTCAATGATCCCGGCATTCTATGAATGTATTAATTATTGGCTTCTTGCAGGCGATCTACATATTCAGGACTTGCATAGATGGCTACTTCAATTCGACGGTTTTTCTGTCTTCCTTCATCCGTCGTATTGTCAGCTATCGGCTCATACTCACCCCTGCCTACCATTTGAATTCTGTCTGATGATAATCCCTGAGAAATCATATATCTGCTTGCAGATTGTGCACGGCGTTCACTCAATCCTAAATTATAATCCTCATCCCCTCTTGAGTCAGTATGCCCAACGATCATGAGAATGGTGTCATCATCACGATTAATGATTCTGGTCAATTTCCTAAGGTTTTCATAACCTTCCGGCCTAAGGCTGGATGAATCAAAATCGAACAGAATTCCACTATCAAAGCTGACAGCGATTCCCTCTTCGACACGCTGAATAGTGACTCCATCCATCTCTTTCTCCAATTCTTCAGCTTTTCTGTCCATTCTTTGACCGATAATGGCACCAACTGTTCCGCCGACTACAGCACCCCCTATAGCGCCTGCAGCCGTATTGCCTAATGTTTTACCAATAACGGCACCTACTGCCGCTCCGCCGCCTGTGCCGATAACTGCTCCTTTTGTCATGTTATTCCAGGACTTGCATCCGGAAAATAAAAGGATTACTGCTAATAACATTGATAGGATCAATGATGATTTTATGATATTCATATTAATATGTTTCTTTGAGTTTCGGTTTCAAGATTCGAAATAAGTCAGTGGTCTTGCAACACCGAGTGATTTAAATAGAACTGCTAATTTTTAGTAGTTCTTGTTATCTGTAACTCAATATCCCTTGAATAGTTTCATGATTAATATAAATACATCTAAAGAGATCCTATCAGGTTCACTATTGAATTGAAGTGATTTTTTAATCGAATTGTGAACTACACTTCTATCGAGGACTACTGTTCTTCGTAAAACTTACGATCCGATTTGATTGAATATATCTAAAGGTCAAAAACCTAATTCATACTAAACTCAGCACTAAAATATGTGAAATAGAGTGCTGTTTCCCCTTCAAATCCGGATCGAGTTCCGAATAATAGCCAGGCAGACCCTGTATCATCGGTAGTTACTGTAGAGTGAGCCGGTCCGGAAGTTAATTCTTTCATTTCATATTGATGATTTTCATCTTCACACTCCTGGCTATTTGCGATATCTCCAAGAATTGCATTCTGGTGCCATTGGCTTGGATTGTCATGATGTCGGTACTGAGTGTTCAACCAGTAATAGTCATTTTCGATGAAGGCTTCCGGTTTTTGATTTGTGGCATCAGCAATCACTTTTACCGATCCGCCGGGAGACCCGCCAATTCCGGCACATCCCGCCGGCGCATTCGTGGCAAAACGAATCGTATAATTAACCTGATAAGTTGTATTGGGCTCAAGTGCAGACACCTGTTTTCGGAACAACATTTTTACATCATCACTATTATTTACAGCGCTGATAAAGTACCCATTTTCATTGGTATTTAGTGGTTCTGGAAGTGAGCGGTATTCTGATGTCAGATCCATTTTATCTCCCCAACCCACGTTATAACCCGTAAAAAACGGTTCCCATGAGTCAGCTGATTCAGTGAAATCACTTTCAATCAAAGTATCCGAAACATTTGAATCGTTGATACCGCATCCTGTCATCCAAATTCCGAAAATTACCAATAGACAAAAGATGGAAATAAATGTATTTATGTTAGAATAGTTAGTTCTCTTTATCTCAATTGAGTTGTTATTTTTCCGAAAAAACATCCTGATTTTGGAGTTTTTTAATTGATAAGATTACAATTCCATTTTATAAACGCATTGAAATCGATAATGTTATATTATATTGGCAGACAAGAACTTGTACTCAGACTAAAAGGGTTAATTACAAATCGAATCAATTAAACAGGGATCTGATTGCATCTCTGATCTGCTCACCGCCACTTTGAACTGCCCCCCTCAACGCTTCTCCTGCTATCTCTTCCGCGATCTCTTTGATTACTCCTTCAATGGCCGTTTGCCCTCCGCCTCTCCCAAGGTCATGGAGTTCTATAGTTGAAATCTCAACCCGTGCGGATCTTTCTCCTCCTACTTCTGTGTATAAATCCACGGTACCTTCAGTTAATAAGAAATGTTCAATAACCATATCCCGGTCAGAAGATTCAAGTTCTGCAATATTTCTGATATGTTGAAGAATAGTATTGATGTTATTCTCCGGTAGTTTTTGTTCCACATAAATGGAAGGAGATGTAATTATTATTTCGTGAACAACTACTTCATCAGAAAATAGTGACCATGGATCCAATTCAATTGAAAAATCATCCGCCTGAAAAACATAATCTTGTTGATAATCATCCGGGTTTGCCACACTGAAGCCGGTAATCGAACCTTTTCCCGAGAAAGGTGAAATAGATACCCCCTCAACAGTGACGGCTGTTCCGGTCATCTCTGTACCGATCTCCTCTACTCCTGACTTTACAATGCTGTTGATACTAAGCATTGCAACCATGAACAGAATGATTAAAATGGTTAAAATTGTACCCGCAATAATCGAAAGTTTTTTAAACATAATAAATCTTTTTAAGTGAGTGCATATGTGGTTTAACCATGACTAAACAACTGATAATTTACCCTTTTGGTACTAATTTTTAAACCATGGTGCCATGTTAGAAAAAATCTTCTATATATCTACCCAAAAAAATGTCACCGCCACTCCTGAAAAATTAACCCTCTCTTATAATCTTCTCCATCTTTTTTCCTTTGGCCAATTCGTCCACCAATTTGTCCAAATATCTCACTTTTTTTGTGATTTGATTTTCAATTTCTTCTATCCGATACCCGCATATAACTCCTGTGATGAGATGTGCGTTCGGATTCAAATTGGCACGCTTAAAGAATGTTTCAAAAGTTACTTTTTCATCAATGAGTTCTTGAAGCTTTTTTTCATCGAAGCCTGTTAACCAATTAATCACGAGATGTAATTCTTCTTTTGTTCTCCCTTTTTTCTCAACTTTAGTGATGTAGTGAGGATATACCGATGCAAATGTCATATTTGCCATTCGTTTGTTATGTTCAGGTGTTGGTTTCACGATTTATTTATATTTCATATTTGAAATGATTTTAGAGTGATCATTTCTTAAAATAGGATTAATATTTGGGAGGTGAATTTATAATCAAACTCTTAATGCACCTCGAAATCCTCTGGCAGCATAGTATGATTCTGCTCCATTGTGATATAAGAATACAGTATCATATCGTCTATCACAAAAGAGTGCCCCACCGAGCTCTCTGATTTCAGAAGGTGTTTTCACCCAACTCGATGTTTTTGTATCGAAATTTCCAAGTTTCTGTAACTCCCGATATTGCTCTTCTGTTAATAGCTCAATACCCATGGCATCAACCACATCCATTACACTATTTTCAGGTTTGAATTTTTTCCTTGATTCCAGAGCTTCACGATCGTAACAATAACTTCTGCGTCCTTTAGGGCTTTCCGGAGCACAGTCATAAAAAATATACTCGCCCAACTTTTTATCATAATTTACAACATCCGGTTCCCCACCTGTTTTTTCCATTTCATAAAGAGACCATAATTTTTCAGGACTCGCTTCAAGTCTTGTTTGAATATCCGTCCAATCAAGACCTTTATGGCGTTTCTTGTTTTCCTCAAACCGGGTTTGCAATCTTTCTAACAATTCTTCCTGTTGTTCTTCTGACAGATCGTATTTATTCATTTTATCAACTTTATTCATTTTCAATAAACTAAAATTACTCTACCCGTGCATAAAATATTTGCCAACGGAGTTGCCAGCGGCGTTGCCAAATTAGGCCAATGTCCTCAAATTATTCCAGTCACTGGTAAACGAGTCATGGTACTGGGTAAATATAATTTGCGACATAGCTTTTAATATGAAGAAAAATATTACTGGCATTAGGTCAAAATAAAACTATTAATTTATTATACTAAGCCATCGTATCAGATTAATTAATTAGACTTTAGTTATGAAACTTACCATTTCCAACCTTTCCAAAACGTATAAAAACGGGGTAAAAGCCCTCGATGATGTATCAATCGAAATTGAATCGGGTATGTTTGGGTTACTTGGTCCAAACGGTGCAGGTAAATCTACTCTGATGCGTACTATTGCCACACTTCAGGCTCCGGATACCGGCTCTCTCTTCCTTGATGATATTAACATCCTTGAAGACAAACAAAATCTCCGTAAGGTATTGGGATATCTTCCACAGGAATTTGGTGTGTATCCAAAAATGAATGCGGAAGAACTGCTTCACTATTTTGCCCGATTGAAAGGTATCGTAGATAAAAATGAACGAACGGAAATGGTAAATACCGCCCTGGAGGTTACCAACTTGTATGATGTTCGAAGTAAAAACGTAGCCGGCTATTCAGGCGGTATGAAACAACGTTTTGGAATTGCTCAATTACTTTTGAACGATCCCAAACTTATTATCGTGGATGAGCCAACAGCCGGCCTGGATCCTTCGGAACGGCATAGATTCCTCAATGTACTCCGGGAAATCGGAACAAATCATATTGTGATTTTTTCAACTCATATTGTAGATGATGTGAAAGAACTTTGCACCGACATGGCCATCATGAATGGGGGGCGAATCTTGAGTCACCATACTCCTAAAGAAGCCGTTAATGCACTTCAAGGACAGATATGGACTAAAATAATTAATCGAGATGACCTGGAATCACATGAAGGTCAGTTCAATGTAATCTCCTCCAATTTCAATCAGGATAACACATTGAACATTCGTGTACACGATTCCAAACAGCCCGATGAATCGTTCCAGCCCAAAGAACCGGATCTCGCAGACGTTTACTTTGTCACTTTGCGTGAAGAGAAAGAAGTAGTAGCCGCATAATCCAATAATCTGACCCATATGTTCTATTCTATTTTTTCTTTTGAAATCAGGTATTGGCTGCGTAATACGTCTTTCTATGTATATGCCGGTATCATGTTTGCCCTATCCTATTTCATAATGATTAGCGCAGCAGGATTCTTTGAAAGCCTGACCGTGAGTATGAATACGATTACGATTGTGAATTCACCTATTGCTATAAATGGGATACTGAACGAAATGGCCATCATCCTTTATTTCTTTTTACCGGCACTCATCGGTGGAACCATGTACCGGGATTATAAACACAATATGCACTCGGTTTTATACTCCTACCCATTCCAAAAATGGGAATATTTACTGGGGAAATTCACGGCCGGACTCACAGTTTCCACCATAGTTATGCTGGCCGCTGCTTTGGGCATTATCCTGGGTACGATCACTCCGGGTACCAATCCTGAAATCCTCGGCCCTTTCAACCTGTTGAGCTACATTCAGCCATTCCTCTATTATCTGATCCCAAATATGGTCTTTTTCGGGGCTATAGTATTTGCAGTAGTTGCATTCACGCGAAACATTAATGTGGCTTTTATTGTTATACTTGGATTTTTCCTGATCCAGATTTTTGCTCAAAATCTTACGGCTGACCTTGATAACAAAATGCTTGCCGCTCTTCTCGATCCTTATGGCTTTCAGGCAAATACTTATTATACCGAGTACTGGACAATTTTCGAGCAAAATGAAAATCCACTCCCCTGGGGAGAAGTAATATTATACAATCGGCTGATCTGGGCAGGATTGGGTCTCCTCATCTTTGGATTGGTTTACACTGCCTTTAGTTTTAAACAAGAGGCATATAGTTTCAGCTTCTTCCGAAACAAAAAAGGTGAAACGGTATCTAAAAAGAATTTCGGCAGTATTCTTAAAGTAACGATGCCGAAAGTGAATGTTAACTTCTCATTTATTGAAAACCTCAAGTTAGCATGGGAACTTGCCAAGGTTGATTTCCGATATATTGTAAGCGGATGGGCATTTATCATCATTGCATTGATTGGATTACTGATCTCGCTCAGTGTAATCCTTTTAGGTAGTGAAATTTTTGGGACAGATACCCTGCCTGTAACCTGGCAAATGCTTCAGCTTCCCGGAACTTTCTTTAGCCTTTTCATAAATATATTGACTTTTTTGTATGCGGGGATGCTCATTCACCGCAGTCGTGGTGATCATATGGATCAACTTATCCATGTAACTCCTACACCCAATTGGACTATTCTGTTTTCTAAGTTTCTGGCACTTGTACTGATGCAAATGGTACTGCTTTCAATCATTATGATTGCCGGCCTGAGTGTTCAGCTATACAATGGTTATTATAATTTTGAAATCGGTCTCTACCTATTTGATCTGTACGCGATCTCTCTTATTCATGTGGTTATCTGGGGATTATTATCCATTTTTATCCACAGCTTTTTCAAGAATTACTACATAGGGTTTATTCTATTGTTGATCGTCTCTATAGGAATTACATTTTTGGATCAAATTGGTATTGAACAGACACTATTCAAATTTAATCAGGCTCCCGGAACCGGGTATTCTGATATGAATGGATATGGCGCCTCACTCGCTCCTTATTTTGTTTATAAAATTTATTGGCTCTTTTTAGGTATCGCTTTTTATGTGATGGCCATTCTTTTCTTCAGAAGAGGTCTGCCGGGAAGTATCAAAGAACGTTTTCGGAATGCTGCAGATGCTTTTACTGCGAATCTCAAGATCATTTTTACACTTTCATTAATCGGATATCTGGGAATCGGAAGCTGGATCTATTACGTCAACAACGTCAAATACGACTATATTTCATCCCAGCAAAGCGAAATGCGAACTGCCAATTACGAGAAATTTTATGGCAAGTTTAATGACACTCCACAGCCGCGGATTGTATCGAGTAATATCAATTTGGATCTATATCCAGAGAGCCGCGATTTTAAAGTATCCGGCAGTTACATACTCGAAAATAAATCGGATGTGGCTATAGACTCTATTCATATTGATCATAACAACTATATCACTGTTTTTGAATTTGATCGTGGTTTTGAACTCGTATTGGAAGATGATACACTGAATTATGATATATACCGGCTCAACGAACCCATGATGCCGGGTGATTCACTCTTGTTCTCATTTACCCTTTCAAACAAACCAAATGAAATCCTCCGGAATCATTCTCCGGTACGTGGGAATGGTACATTCATAAACAACTTCATTTTTCCAAGAATCGGGTATCAGGAGTCCGGGGAATTGAGCAGCCGGGAGGCTCGTGAACGTTATGAACTTCCTCCCAAGGACAGAATGGCAGCTCCTACCGACAGCGTCGCACGGATGAATAACTATATCTCCAGTGATGCAGATTGGATCGATTTTGAGACAACCATCTCAACATCGCCCGAGCAAATTGCCATTGCACCCGGATATCTGCAAAATGAGTGGGAAGAAGACGGCCGGCGATTTTTCCACTATAAAATGGACAGTACAATCGTGAATTTTTACTCCTTTATTTCTGCAGAATTTGAAGTCGTTCGAGATCAATGGAATGACGTGAATATTGAGATCTATCATCATCCGGATCACACCTACAATCTGGGTTACATGATCGATGGAGTTAAAAAATCTCTTGATTATTACACCGAAAATTTCAGTCCGTATCAGTTCCGGCAGCTTCGCATTATAGAATTTCCACGTACGGGAGGCAGTTTTGCTCAATCATTTGCCAACACCGTTCCATATTCTGAAGCTGTCGGTTTTATAGCAGATGTGGACACTTCAAATAATGATGCTGTAAACTATCCTTTTAATATTACCGCTCACGAGGTGGCCCATCAGTGGTGGGCACATCAGGTAATCGGAGCGAATGTACAAGGTGCCACGATGCTCTCCGAAAGCCTTTCTGAATACAGTGCATTAAAAGTGCTGGAAAAGGAGTATGGTGTGCATCAAATGCGCCGGTTCCTGAAAGAAGCACTCGACACTTATTTAATAGGCCGAAGTGTAGAATCACAACGTGAATTGCCGCTTATTTACAATGAAAATCAGCAGTATATCCACTATCAAAAAGGTTCACTGGTATTTTATGCATTGAGTGATTATATCGGTGAAACTACTCTAAATGAGGCATTAAGCAGCTATATCGATAGATACGCTTTTCAGGAGCCTCCTTATACTATTGCTCTTGACTTGGTAGAGTATTTAAAAGAAGCGACTCCTGATTCGCTGCAATATCTCATTACAGATATGTTCGAGACGATAACACTGTATGAAAACCGTGTTGAAGAAGCATCATACACAGAAATTGACAGTACAACATTTGAAGTGAATATGACATTGCAAGCAATCAAATATAGAACCGGTGAAACGGGTGAGCGTATCTATCAGAATGAAGCCGGTGACAGTTTAGCAGTCGAAATAGAAGGGCGCCGGCGTCCGGTTGAATCCTTACCCCTCAACGATTGGATTGATGTGGGTGTATTTGGAGTGGATGAGAATGGAGATGAAACTGTGCTCTACCTTGAAAAACGGAAATTCACGGAGATCATGAACGAAATCACCGTAACTGTGAGTGAAGAACCTGTCTCAGTTGGTATTGATCCATATAATAAATTAATCGATACAATTTCAGATGATAACCGGCGCCCGCCTTCCAGGGAAGAGTAACTCACATTTTTTAGTTGGCTTGAACTCCTTCAAGTTGTTTAATGATAGCATCAACCATAATTTCTTGTTGTTTTTCTCGTGAAATATCCATGCAATTACACCGAGCCAGAAAACGCTTAATCCAATACGGATATATTTTCGTTTTTTTGTTGCCATTTAGAGCAGGATTAATTGCGGCTCTTCTGGGTTGTTAATCGGTTGAAGCCCAGTTAATTAAAAAATTGATTAATGTCTTACAATTGCCGGATTAATCCAACGGATTTGCCTCTATCCCTTCGAAAGTCATCTGAATCGGTTTTATGAATCCATTTTCATCAAAGTACATTTGGTCGATACTGACAACGCGGTGATGGGGATTATCTGTGTCCAGCGGACGGCGATGGTACACCATATAGTAATCTTCTTTATCCGGTGTAATAATGACTGAGTGATGTCCGGCTCCACGGGCAACAGTAGAATCCTGTTGCAGCACTTTTCCGATCCTTTCAAAAGGCCCTGTGGGTGAATCACCAATAGCATAAGCAACACTGTAGTTGGGGCCCATCCATCCGCCTTCTGACCACATGAAATAATACTTATCCTCTTTTTTGAATACAAAAGGTCCCTCCACGTAATCTTCCGGGGTTATTTCTTTGTAGTACTCTCCGTCATCAAAAGGCTCCAGACTGAGGAGATCATCGCTTAATTTCACCACATTACAATGGCGCCAGCCCCCATAAAACATATAAAACTGGCCATCGTCATCTTTAAATACAAACTGATCAATAGGCTGAGCTCCATTATGAAATTCATTAATCAGTGGCTCACCCAATGCATCTTTATACGGCCCTTCCGGACGATCGGCCACAGCGACACCAATGCCTCCATATTCATCATTACTCTGAATGTCATTAGCCGAAAAGAAAAGGTAATACTGATCATTAGCTTGAATAATGGATGGAGCCCACATTGAATAAGAAGCCCATTCAACGTCCTTAATATCCAATACTTTCGGGTGCTTTTCCCAGTTGACCAAATCTTTGGAAGAGAATGCATCAAAAAAAGTTTGAATCAGATATTGTTCGTTGATGGCTTGCGAACGGGCGGTGAGTTGTCTTTCGGTAAATATCGAGGATGTATCCGGTTCTCCGTAATGATCAGAATAGGTTGGAAAAATCCAGTATTCATCATTGAAAATGATGCCTTCGGGATCGGCATACCAGCCTTCAATCACAGGGTTGCCCGCTCGCTCAGTTTCAGATTCGGGTTCAGTTTGTGTACAAGAAGCGAAGAACATTAAAGCTAAGATGAATAGAAAAATATTTTTCATTGGTTAAACCGGGTAAAATTTGATTAATAACAGAGCCATCATACGCAATATGATTCGATTAAATGTATTCACACAACAGTTAATAATTAAATTGATAAATAACTGATAATGCTGCAAACCTGAATTTAATTCTCAGGATTAACTAATTCATCAGTTCCATTCCTGGTAATTCCCTATTTATGGTGAACACTTAATCCTGATCGCAGGAATCGAATTACCTTTACTTGATGATAAATATTATTCTTTTCCCAATTCAGAGTGCCCAATTAATCCTGAAGCAAAAGTCACGACTTCCGGATAGGTTCTCGATGTGTTTGATAATACAACTACCACCGTATTTGACCTCGGAATAATCATTAATTGACTTGTACTACCCGTCTGTGTACCGCTGTGTCCGATTACTAAATTTTCGTTCGGCGCAGGAGCGTAAAAATACCACCCAAATCCATACTTGTTGCCATCATATTCGACAGGTTGGCTTTCAAGCATTTGCTGAAATGTTTCTTGTCTAATTAATTTTTCTTGAAGCAAAGCATCACCAAATTTCAGAACATCTTCTAAGGTACTATAGAAACCGCCCCCGGGAACACGATTACTGAGATCGTTCTGTGATGCATTTCTGGTTCTCCTCCTTGCTTTATAATAAAGACACGATTTATTTGAATACTCACTATTTATAAGCTCGACGCCTGTATTATGCATTTCTGCAACATCCCAAATATTCGTTTGCATGTACTCCTCAAAGCTTACACCGGAAACTTCTTCTATGATTCGCCCTAAAATCACATATCCATAGGTGCTGTAGAAGTGTTTAGTACCCGGTTTAAACAGCAGTGGCCTGTCAATAAATACGTTCATTGCATCTTGAAGGGTCGGAAAATAAATCGAATTTTCAATTTCCTTTTCTCCATCATATTGGGGTATCCCTGCAGTATGTGCTAATAGTTGACGAATAGTAATATCCCCTTCCATTTTGTTTGGAAAATCAGGTAAATAGGTCTGAATCGGCACATCAAGGTTAATAAGATTTTGTTCTGCTAACTGCATAACGGCCACTGCGGTCATACTTTTACTAATGGATGCAATTCTTGTCAGAGTTATCACAGAAAATGGTACTTTATCATCTAAACAAGCATATCCTTCAGAATTAGACCACTTTATTTCTCCATTTATTGAGTAGCCGGCACTGACTCCAATATTCCCTTCCTCAGACACTAGTGCTTCTAAAGCCTGATCTGGATTGAAACTTTGTTGTGCGAATAATTGGGAGTTCAGTCCAAATAGGATTGTAATTAAGAATAGATATTGTTTTGTCATAGATCTATATATTTTGGAGAAGTCATCACTACTGCGTTATTTATTTAGCTTGATTATCTTAGTTGATCATCGCTTACTCACCACCTTCCGGACCATAAAATATAACCCAAACTGCCAAGTCTTTACTGTAATTTTCAAATCGATGCTCAATTCCTGCAGGTACAAAGATAAATGAGCCAGTCTCAACTTTGATAAGCTCTTCCCCATTATAGAATTGACCTTTCCCCCTGACTACAAAATAGATTTCATCTCTGGAATGTGGAGTTTGGACATCAACTTCATCAGGTGTATAGAGTTCAGCTTCCATTGAACCATGACTAAATACAGGAATTGCCAGATTACCTTCCGATGCAGGGCCCAGTTTCAGTGCTTCAAAGAAGCTAAAATGTTGTGCGACTTTATTCTTGCCCATATACACTCCCTGGATTATAAATTAGTGAAATGCAGATATTTTAACATTAAAACACAATCAGCAGCATAATTATAATAGGTTATTTTGACGTGTTATTTATCAATTTCTACTACAATTTTTCCCAAATGCTTACCCTCACCGAAGAATTGTATCAACTCAGGAATTTGATCAAACTCATAGGGCCCATCAATAACAGTTTTTAATTGTCCCTTTTCAACAAGTTTGGATATCTGGTCTAACCCTTCATTAGGCTTATGAATAAGTACACTCAGCTTTTTTCCTGTAAAAAGTGAGATGATCGAACCAAACAAAAATATTTCAATCAATCTGTACATCGATCCTCCAACTGTTATATAAGCGCCTTTTTTTTTGAGGGATCGTGCATATTTGAATACGGATCTGTTTGATTTTGCATCAAGGATAAGGTCATATTTTTCTCCGATGTCAGTAAAATCTACTTTTCTATAATCCATTACACGATCATATCCCAGCGATTTCATCATATCTAGTTTTTGTTCACTATCAACGCCGGTTACGTTTACCCCATAGGATTTTAGGATTTGAATTCCCAAAGTTCCGACACCGCCCCCGGCCCCATTGATTAAAACATTCTGCCCGGCTTTCACCTTACCCTTTTCAACAAGTCCCTGTAGTGCAAGTAACCCGGCATGTGGGAGTGCTGAAGCGTCATTATGACTTATACTGGGAGGTTTTCTGTGCAAGTCATTTTCAGGGACGCAAACATATTCGGCAAATCCTCCCATTCCACATTCCGACAGATCACAATATATTTCATCACCGATTTTAAAGGAACTCACTTGACCGCCAACCGCTTCGATTTTTCCGGAAACGTCTATCCCGGGAATATTGATTTTTGGCTTAAGCAAGCCGAAAAACAAACGAATCACAAATGGTTTACCTCTGACCATCCCCCAGTCCCAATCATTGATAGATGCTGAGTGAACTTTTACCAATACTTCATTGTCATTCGGAATCGGTTTTGCAACTTCACCAATTTCAAGAACATTCGGCAATCCGTATTCTTTTAATATTATTGCTTTCATTGATTTTTTGGTGCTTTAACGGATTGCCATTCAAGCGGTTTTGCCATTCCAGATTAAAAAAGTGATTAAAACTTTTAATTTCTAAAAATTTTAATGCCCTTTATTCAATCGATAAACGGCAAATTCCACTTGAAATACTTGTTAGACTTCAGTCCCTTAATTCGTTAGTTCAAATTTCATCAGTTTTCTTCCGCCTGCACAACTTCTCGTTTCGCTTCTTCAGCGAGTGCCCTTGCTTCGGGTGTGTTAAACGGAAAATAGTCCAGTACGTCGTATTCCCAAACGTACGAATCGCCTGTTAAATGTCGAGTAATTTACTATAAAGACTCCAAAATTGCACTTGGCCTCTTATCTTCAATTTTCATAAGTACTTTAGCCGGACTTTAAGGCTTGAGGGTATGCAAATAATGGCCCTGTGATTGTTAAATAACCCAAGAAAGGAACTCATCAGAAGGTCTATTTAGTTATGGGGCTCAGATGCATTGTTCTCCCGTTAGGAAGTCAATAAGGGGAAAAAGTTCATCTTTGTCGTATAACGTTGTAAATGCGGCTGAATACTGATAGTTTCTTAATATATTTTCAATTATAACACTACATCCACCGTCATGAAACGATTTTTGCTCATTCCGCTGATTCTATTCATCACATGTCCCACAAAAGCACAGAATCTGACGATCGACCCTGAAATCTATGAGATCACAGACTCTGTAAGTGCAGATCGCCTGGAGTCCGACATACGGACTCTTGCCGGGTTTGGTACCCGCCATACAATGTCTGATACTACCTCGGAAATCCGCGGAATCGGGGCGGCCAGGCGATGGATCAAAAGCGAGTTTGAAAAAATAAGCGGGAATTGCGGCGGCTGCCTGGAAGTTTATGAGCAGCGGACTCTGGTTGAGGGAGACCCTGACAGCCGTATTGATGAGGATACCTGGATCGTGAATGTATATGCTATCCTGAGGGGCCACACTCATCCGAACCGGTACATTATCATGAGCGGTGATATTGACAGTCGTATTACGGACGTTATGGATGCTGAAGGCGATTCACCGGGAGCCAACGACAACGCTTCAGGTATGGCCGGTGCGAAAGAAGCGGCACGCGTACTGTCGAACTATGAATTTGAAAACAGTATCCTCCTTGCCGGACTTTCAGGGGAAGAACAGGGCCTGTACGGTGGTGCACATATGGCAGAGATGGCCATCGTAGAAGGATGGGAAATCATCGGCGTGCTGAATAATGATATGATTGGTAATATTGAAGGAGTCGATGGGGTGATTGATAACCGAAGCTTCCGCATTTTTTCTGAACCATATTCAGCCGGGGCCACTTTGCGTGATCTGCAAATGAAGCGGTTTTATGGAGGAGAAAACGACGGTATTTCACGGCAGCTTGCCCGGTACGTCTATGAAACAACCAAGCTTTATCTGCCGGAAATGAACCCAATGCTTATCTACCGTCTCGACCGCTTCGGGCGCGGTGGACATCACCGGCCATTCAATGAAGCCGGATTTGCAGGGGTTCGCATCATGGAAGCGCATGAAAATTACAACCGCCAGCACGAAGACTTACGGGAAGAGGACGGAATCGCATACGGAGATGTGATCGAAGGAGTCAATTTTGACTATACCAGGAAACTGACCGCTGTTAATGTTGCTGTACTCGCCTCGCTGGCAAAAGCACCCCCGGAACCTGAAAATGTCGATATTCGCGGAGCTGTACGGCCCTCCACGACCCTTCAATGGGTAAAACCGGACAGTGTCACCATTAGGGGATATAAAATCTACTGGAGGGAAACTTCAAATCCCCTGTGGCAATATTCCAGGTATGTAGGAGATGTCGATGAATTTACTCTGGAGGGGATCGTAATCGATAATTACCTGTTCGGTGTTTCTGCTGTGGGTGAAAACGGCCATGAAAGTGTGGTGGTCTCCCCCGGATAAGTAATTTGAAAGAGACGGATGTACTGCAATAATTATGCAATCTAAATATCAGCGATTGGTGGTCAATTCCGTGATGAAATGCTGGTTTAAGGCCGATTTGTGGTTGCTCAAGAACTATTTATACGTCCTTGCTATGGGTTAATGCGGGATTTCAAGATGCTGTCACTTGCTGGCTTCATTTGTTAAATCATATTTGAAAAGCAAATTATATATCTCATAAAAGGTTTCCTCCTGTTCATCTCTTTCTATTGAAATATTCGTGAATAAGATTCTACCTATTCCGGTTTCTGGTGAAAAATACATTAATGTAGTTGTTCCAAAATCATTTCCCATATGCCCAATTAATCCTTCAAAGGATAAATCCCAGCAAATACCCTCCGTCAGCTCTTCTCCATCGAATTGCTTTCTCATCATATCTTGATATGATTTTCGGGTCATTATACTACTCTCCCCCTCCAACCCCTTCATCATTTCTTGCAAATATCTGGTCATATCGCTGACAGAACTATAAAGTCCGCCATCGGGATAGGTAATGATTCGATATTTCGGGACTTCATTGTAAAATTCATTGTAATATGTAACGTGATTATTGTTAGTTGCTTCCTCTAATTTCCAGGTTGAAGAATTCATACCTAAAGGGTTGAGAATTAATTCGTCTGTAAATACATCAAAGGATTTACCCGTTTTGATTTCAATAATAAGGGCTAATAAAGCAATTCCAAGATTGCTATAATCATACTTCTCTCCGGGTCTCTCATTTAGAAAAATTTGTTTTTCATACCATTCCCCACTGATTGCCAGTTTTTTTTCCAGAAACTCATTCATTGAATCCGTTTCCGTCTTATTGTAAAGAGGTAGTATCTCAATATAGTCGTCTGAAAACTTCTCTAATTCTAATGGTTTTTCAAACCGGTACCCTTTGTCAGAATTCTCAGTGTCTGCAATTGTGGAAGTATGAGTTGCCAGATGCCTGACCGTAATTTTTTCATTTGGATAAAATGGATTTTGCACTTCAAATGGTAGAATATCATTTATGGCATCATCTAATTTCAGTTTATTATCCTCAACAGATTTCATCAATGCAACTCCAACAAGTGTTTTGGTAATTGATGCAATGATTTGAACATTATCAACGCTGTAGGGAGACTTATTCTTCAACTTTGAATAACCAAATCCATTTTGAAATAAAATGTTGTCTTTAGTAAAAATTGATACAGCAAAACCTGGTAAAATCTCTTTCTTTTGAAATTCATTTAATTCTACAATTAAGGAATCAATAGCAAAGTTGGACGGGTCTTCTTGAACCACATACCCTTTTTCTTTGCAAGAAAAAAATAGGAATACCATTGCCATCCACAGCATTAATTTATCATTCATTTCAACAGTTTTATTTCCTTTTTCAGCTTGCAGAGGCTCAATATTTGCCCAATTCATCTAACAATCTCATCATAATAAATCCACTTGCATCAAAATATATTATTTCTCTGCAAATTCACCTTTGTAGCTACTAAGATTTAGCAGGTCATATTTTGAATCCAGCAAACTAAAATCTACTTCCTTATTTTTAAGATGCTTATCAAAAAACGATGTGACCAACTTACTGGTAATTTCAATACCCATCTCAGGTTCAATATCTCCGGCCTGATTCAGCATCTCCATTGGAATCATAAACGGAATATCCATAAAACTACTATGGCCGGTATTCAGGATCCTGGCTTCATAGAAAACATATTTACTTTTATGGATGTAGGCATGCGAATTCAGGTCTTCTTTTTCTTCAGGCCAGTCTGCAGAAATAAATAGAAAAGGATCTTCAAAAGAAGTATCCACAATACGTCCCCATTGCACACCGTCAATATTTGCACCTGCTTTGATCCTATTATCGGTAAGAAGTGTTTCTCCTGCTGCCCCACCGCCTCTAGAATGACCAAATACACCAATATTCGTAATATCTAGTTTTCCTTCGAAAAATCCAGAGTTATTCCAGGTATCTATTTGATCCACAACGCCTGTGAGATCTTCTGCCCAACGCTCTACAATATCTCTTACAAAATAGTTTTTCAAGCCTTTTTTTACAATAGGGTGACGGTCTTCAAAGGATAATCCCTCATTAAAGGATGCTATCACAGGTTCCATATCTTCCCATGTGCCCGATTCAATTTTTTGTGCATATTGATAATCAAAAAAGGTTTTGGTTCCATCAGGAAAAGTACTTCCTATGCTTTCATAAGTGTGATTTAGTGCAAAAACTATATATCCATGACTCACTATTTCTGACAATAAAGCGTAATAATTATTGGCTTTTGAATTATAACCATGTGAAAAAATGAGTACGGGAAATTTTTCATCAGCAATAGTAGCATCTCTGTACACGTGAGTGTTGACTTTATCCAGATAATTAAATGTCGAATTTGGCAGGCCATATTTCTGGGCAAAACCGTGCCTTCCTCCTTCATCAATATACGGATCCAAATGGCCATCACTATCGTGGGAAGGATACCAGACTTTTATCATCAATTTGCGTTTGTCGGTATCATCTTCAGTAATGATTTCTTCACGGTCAAGTTTCAGAAAAATATCCTTTGTTCCTACGGTGTAAGGGCCTTCAGGTTCAGGAAGATCAAAAACCGGTAAAACGGAAGGAAGAAAAATACCAATAACCAGTAAGAGCGTTAGGCCAATTCCCTTAAATACTTTGACTAGAGTTGAAGACCTGTTTTCAGATCGTCTTATGGAAGTGATCCAAGCGATCAACCATATCAAATAGGTTGGGATCATTTGCCATCGATAGCCATCAATTAAAAGGTGAAGTAACAGGAAAACTATTAGTACTCCAAGTACATATTTTCTTTCTATACTTTTCTGAACAAACAGATTTATTAACAGGTAAATAATTGATGTAGATAATAAGAGAATTTCAAATAATTGCATGACTGTTTTATTTTGATTTTATATTGAACAATATTAGCCATACAAAGTAATTGGGGCAATGTAGAATCCATGAAAAAACCTGCATTCTATCGATAAAACCACGGTTTAATTGGCTTTATCATCTTAAAGAGCCGAAGTCTTAGAAATGATGAGGCAAGGCAGCGACTAACGCTTGCATGCAGGTGCCTTTAATCGTTCGGATATCTATTATTTCTTTATTTTCGATATCGTTTCTCCAATTGACTTTGACGGCTTGTCCATACCTTTTATTGCAAAGTCAATTGCTTCTATAATCAATGCTTTAACTTTGGGGTTTCGATAATCTTTCGGACTCTTTACGTCTATATGTCTTATTAATTTACCCGTTCCTGTCAGAAGATTGTCAGGGTCTTTTAAAAGTGTTCCTTTGTTAAAACCCAAATTCAAATGGTTAGTATAAATAGGTAGCATACAAAACGCATCTGATAGTTTTTCAGAAATTGAAAAAACCGCAGTCAAAGCATGTGTATGATACAGGAGTTCATTACTGTCAGGATTCAATTCTAAAATGTATTCCCTTATGTCACAAAACAAGTCAATAACGTTTTGCTCCTTAAACCCTAATAAGAGCTGAAAGTCGGGATGTATTGGCCTCGATTTTGTCATTTTGTGTTGCTGTCGTATTGCATTGCACAAATCAGGTTTCCTTCCGTATCCAAAAACTTTGCAATCCAACCCACATTAGGAATAGCTGTTTTAGGCATTAGAAGTTGTCCTCCATTATTTTTAACCCGCTCAATAATTTCGTCCACATTCTCAACACTAATGGTACATTCCAGACCTATTAGTTTTTCAGGAACAGGGGAATAATTACGTGATTGCAAAGCTCCGATTAATTCCCCGTCCTTGGTTTTATCAGCTTTGATTTGTAGGAAGTCAGATTGACCGTAGGAGTTGAAACCCCAATCAAAAACTCCGTCATAAAAACTCTTTGCCCGTTCAATGTCATCAATGTGAATGGCAAAATGTGTCATCCTATTTTTCATATCTTTGAATTTTTATGGTTTCCGTGTCGTTTTCCAAACTGCCACATAACGGTTTGGCGGTTGTGCAGCCGGGCAAACGACTTAAAGCCGATCTGCAAACCTTAACCAGTAAGCACGAAGCCATTGTTATGTTTTGAATTTACTGAATTTCAAGCTTAACCTTCTTGCCCAATGCTTTCGCATATTTCGTGAGCGTAGAGAGTTTGATATCCTCGGCATGATTTTCCATTCTGGAAATGACTGATTTGGTGGTATTCAACTTTTCAGCAACATCTGCTTGTGTCGCTCCCATCTGTTCTCGAGCCTGACGAAGAATGACTCCAATTTTAAAGTTCAGATATCCTTCTTCGAAATTCTCAGCAAACTCCGGGCTTTCCGCTTTTTTCTGGTCAATAAATATTTCTAAATCGTCCTTTTTCATTGTCCTTTCCTCCTATAATAATTTCGTTTCCGCTCTTCGGCGGTTTCAATTTCCTGCTTGGGAACTTTATTCGTCTTCTTGGCAAATCCGCAGGTTAATACGATTAACTTCAAACCATCAAAAAAACCGAGTAATCGAAATGTGTTATTGCCAATGGTTGCACGGACCTCCCAAATATCATCTGTGCATTTAAGCTTTTTTAAATATTGTGTTGGCACCTGTTCCAGATCCCGAACCACGCGTAATGTCCATGCAATCTTTTTGGATTGCTTTTCAGGAAGTTCCTTTAAGAAATCTTCCACCGGACAATTACCGGTCTCGGTTCTATAGAACTTAATAACGCGCATTAACTAAAGTTAGCATATATGCGAACATTGTCAAGTGGTAAAATGAAAAGGAGCTGCGAAATTTATAAAGAGTTTAGTACTGATTGAGAAACATAACAGCCCAGCATTTAAGCGGCGAGGCGACCAATGTAAAAGTCTAGCAGCCACACATAACTCGTCTG
>DEMS01000002.1:0-32560 GCA_002359315.1 Bacteroidetes bacterium UBA2664
TCTTCAAAGAACATCTTAACTGCCTTTTTTCAGATGTAAAAACTACATACTAAATTCCCAAGGCAGAACAATAAATATAGGGGTACTAACCCTCAAATGTCAACCTAAATGTGAGTTTATTTTATGAAAATTATTTACAATTCAAACCCACATTAACCATGACGAACCCCCTCTCCTTCCGCTAATCCCCATCAAACAGTTTAAACCCCTGAGGATCCTCATCATACTCCTTAAAAAACCATACCGCTAAATAAAAAATAGGCGTATCAAAGAGAGCAAAAAAGAACTTGAACAAATATGAATTGATAATCAAAATCCCCAACATTCCCAACGTTGTAATATTTTCTCCCAAATTCCCGGAAAAATAAAGAATACTCAATATCAGCGAACTGTCAACGAGCTGACTAAACATGGTCGACCCATTATTCCGCACCCATAAATACTTACCTTTTGTAACTCGCTTCCAAAAATGAAACAGCCGGACATCAACGGATTGAGCAATCAAATAGGCAATCATACTGGATACCGTATTCGCAATCACAAAGTCATAAACACCCTCAAAAAGATTTAAACCGCCACTTACACCATAGGTATTAGGAAACCAGTGCCCCACACTCATCAAAAGAAGCAAATACATGTTTAGAAAAAAACCAATCCATACAATGAGCTGTGCTTTTTTCCTTCCATAAAGCTCCGAAATTAAATCAGTCACCAAAAATGTAAACGGATAGGCCAGCAATCCTACCGGTATACTCATAATATATAAGCTCCCATCCCTGACTAAGGACGGAGTGATGGATTGCAACCATTCCGGCATCACAAAGGAAAATATAGTCACGAATTTAGTGGTGCCTATCACGTTTCCCAGTACCAACGAGGTTATAAATACCCCTGCCAGACTCAAAAACAGGATATCCCGCTTATGAGGCGTCGGTTTCCGAATGGATTTTAATATCATCGATTTGGTTTCCCCTATTTTTAAAACTTCTGAATTTCACTTCATAACCGGAGACGGAAGTAAGAAGTTCATTTTTTAGACCGTTTTTAAACTGCAAAAGGTTCAATAATATTATTCCATCTGAACCTTTTTCATATACTTCATTGTTACCTATAGTGAAGGAAACAATCTACATATTTCAATAAACAATTATGGACAAAGAATTAACGTTAAAAATCAGAATCTCAGAGGCCGGAGCGGAACGCTATCTTGAGAATCCACGATTTACAATTCAATCTCTGGCAAAAAAGCTCAATATTGACACCACGGAGATTTTCGAACTGTTTCCAAACAGATCTGAAATTTTAAACTTTTACTATCCGTCCAGAATATTGGTTTACAAAGAACAGACCCGCATGATTGATAACTATCCAGATTATTCACTCAGTGAGAAATTAAGCCTTCTTATTCTCACACTGTTTGATCTATTTCAAGATCACAGAGAATTCGTTCTATCGACATATAACAAGAGGGTGTTATGCTCCATGTCAACGCACTCATTCGAAACACAGTTTAAAAATGAAATCAAGCAGATCTTTCACTCTGATAGCAATATCAGTTCTGCTTCTTCACTTGTGATAAACCGTGCATTCTATTATTCAATTTATCAGACCTTCAATGGATTTTACTATTTCTGGAGCCGTGATACGAGCAGTCATTACGAAAACACTTCAGCACTGATCGATAAATGGGCATCCTTTATTCAGGAAGTTTTTTACACAAAAATTGCAGACAAAGGATTGGATTTAGGGAAATTCCTCTTTTATCACTCTCCACTAAATCAATTCACTAAAAGTTAGACGCCGAGGCACTTAAATAGATGACAAATTTCCCGACTACAAAATATGAACGAGGCAAAATATTTGCCAAAACAGGCTTAAAAGTGGGCAAAAACTATGCTTCACACTTTCTGAAATCGTGGATTAAAGGTGAAAATGATCGATCTGCTCTCTATAAAAAAAGTGCGGAAGACCTGTTCGGTGAGTTCACCAAGCTGAGGGGGACCGCTCTGAAAATTGCTCAATCATTTAGTATTGATCAGGGGTTTTTACCCGATGAATTTTCAGAAGTGATGACACAAGCTCAATATAAAGTCCCCCCAATTAATCGTTCCCTGGTCAGATCCATCATTAAAAGAGAGCTGGGGGGCTATCCGGAACAACTGTTTGCGTCATTTAATCCGGAGGCTGAGGCAGCGGCATCCATTGGTCAGGTACATAAAGCAACCCTGAAAGATGGAACCGTTGTTGCCGTAAAAGTACAATATCCCGGTGTTCGGGATACCATATCCTCTGATATTGCATTGGCAAGATCACTTTTCAGAACAATTGTTTCTAAATCCGAACCCATTGAGCCTTACATCAATGAGGTAAAAGAAACTTTGCTGCGTGAAACGGACTATTTACAGGAGGGACAATCTATTGATCGTTTCCATAAACGATTCAACTCTAAAACGATCTTTACACCTCAATGGATACCGGATTTATCTACTGAACGTGTTCTTACCATGACCTACCTCGAGGGGATGCATTTGAATGAGTTTCTTCAGAATGATCCAGGTCAGGATATAAGGAACCAAATCGGTCAAAATCTTTGGGACTTTTTTCACAATCAGATACAGGATCGCGATGAAATACATGCCGACACACATCCTGGAAACTTCCTTTTTGATGGAAACGGAAATGTAGGTGTAATTGACTATGGGTGCGTGAAATCATTCCCGGAATCATTTTTTATGGACTATCTGCGCCTCCTTCCTACCCATTTGAAGCAAGATGAAGATGAGATAAAAGAACTCTATTTCAAACTGGAGATCTTAAAAGGGGATCCTGAAAAAAATCCAAAGGAAAAGCTTTTCTTCGATTTTTGTAAAAATTACGGCTTCACATTTGCGATGCCATATCTGGAGGATACGTTTGATTTTGGAGATCCGGAGTATAAAAAATTGATTGCCGGTTACACGAAGAATGCCCCATTTACAAACGAACCCAGAGGAAATAAACACTTCATATACACCACACGTGTGCATCTGGGGCTTTATCATCTCCTGATGAAATTGGGATGTCGTGTGGATACATCTTATTCAAAAACAATTATTGACGAAATGTTATTTGATTGATCTGAATCTCCGGGTGTTACCCGGAGCTATTCATGTTTGACACCTCCGGTGTCGAAGGGTATTCCAGCATTATTTCTCGAAATCTCCATTCAATCCAATGATTAGGAATGTACATTTCACTTCTACATTCTTCCCTCTGTCTTCTGACTTCTGCCCTCTGCCTTCCCATATCTGCCTTCCGCCTTCCGTCTTCCGTCTTCCGCCTTCTGCCTTCTGCCTTCTGCCTTCTGCCTTCTGCCTTCTGCCTTCTGCCAAAAAAAAGCCCCTCTCTGCGAACAGAAAGGGGCTTTTTAAAACTTCGTTGATTTGAGTTTAATCAAATATCCTTCTTAGTTGATATTTGGATTTTGATTTCTCTCATCATTAGGAATTGGTAATCCTCTCCATGGTCCAATTGGGTTTCCGGCGTTTGAAGAACCGGCACCAACGGTACCCGGGATGGTAGCATGCCATGCATTGAATCTGAGCAGGTCAAACATTCTCACTGACTGCAAGAAGAGCTCTTTGTCTCTCTCCTCCAGAATCAGATCTGCATTCACAGGGCCGGCAACAGGGCCGATTCCATGTGACGAACGAACATTGTTTACTCTGCTAAGTGCAGACCCTTGTCCGCCTCCGCCCTGACCACGAATTCCTTCCAGTTCAGCAAGAATTAATTCATTCTCTTGCCATGTCAGGAAGTCCATCGGAGATTCCTGAACCGGATACATATCCTGCTGGAATCTTGGCTCATCATCATTTACAAGCCGATCCGGAGCTTGTCGGAGTTTAACCCGGTTTGCTTCATCCGGATCATCTGCGATGTATCCCTCAAAACGTCTGTTTGGGATCACCTGAATACGGCCATCACCGGCAGCAAAGAAGAATTCATTCGCTGATTGTACACTATGCAAGCTTTGAAAAGGATCATCTCCTTGCTCCATACCACTCTGAGCGGCTGCAAATGCTTCGCCATAGTTACCTAAAAATAGGTGCATTCTCGCTTCCAGTGTGTTGATAACACGAGTCTGGTAGGGAGATGCAACGGCTTTTGCAGCTTGTAGACGAGGAAGTATTTCACTCATCATTGCACTGGCAGTAATCACGGCACTCTCGTCAATCGGGCCACCAAGGGTAGCCAGACATTCAGGTCCGCCGGAACCTACTCCTGCATTCGCACCACATGCGCTTTCTGCAAAGTAGAAGCCGATAAAATATCGGGCAACTGCACCGTAGAAGTTACCGACATAGGTAGCTCTGTCACGAGTTGCCTGATCCAGACCTTCCAAATCTGCAATCCTTTCAAGCAAGTTATCAGCTAAGAGCCGATATCCACCCAGTGGAGTATAAACGCCACGAACAGTGTTACTCGAAAATACAGTTTGATCAGCAACTCCCGCAAATGCATCATTCAATTCACGATAGGTTGGAAATGTAGCCAAATCCATCACCTCATCAAACACAAGCTGTGCTGCTATCAAATCAGATGCAACTGTTAGCCGTGTATAGACAAAAGCAAATCGGGCTTCAACACCGGTAATCAGAAATGGAATCTGTTCCGGGTCATTTAGCAATTCATCCTCGATCACATCGATCTGAGGTTCTGTGTCTGTAACAAAATCTTCACAAGCAGTAAAACTGGCGAATGATAGGATTGTTACTAAAAATAATAAACTTAGTTTTTTCATCTTATATATTCTCCTTTTTGATTAAAATCCAAGTGAAACAGTGAAATACAACTGTCTAGAAGGAGGCATGGTTAGGAAATCCTGACCACGGCTTAAACTTCTGGCTCCTGCGAAATTCACCTCAGGGTCGATCCCGCTGTACTTGGTTGAAGTTAACAGGTTGCGGCCTCCAACGGAGACATTCAAGTCTGTTATATAACTGTCAGCACCGAGTCGAGATAGAAAATCTCTGAAGTTGTAATTGATACTCAGTTCACGAAGTTTCAACCAATCAGCTCTTTCGATGAAATTGTCATCAAAACCAGTGTTCAACCTTGCATACTCTTCCGCTGCTGCATTATACTCAGCAGTTCCCGGTGTGAGTTCATCAAATCCGGAAACACCCAGTCCGCCGATACCCAGTTGTTCTCTGAGTTCTTCAAACCTTGGATAGTTTCTGAATAGAATTGCGAACACTTTTGTGTTGTTATACACATAGAGATCGTAAGCAAAATCAAACTGAACGTACGCACTCAGGTTTCGTAACACACGAAGGTTTGCAGTGAATGATCCGCTGTGAACCGGAATCGGGTTACCAACACCTGATCTTTCAGACTCTGCATCAACGCCGGCATAGGTTCCATCATCGTTGAATCTTGCACCGTTAACTACAGGTACATAAAACTCAGATCGTCTTTCACCGACTTCAATTACGTTTAAGCTGAAACCGTCAAATATCGGCTGTGCTCCACCCAAATCAGTTACTTCAGTATCCTGATAAGCATAAGTAATACCCAGATCTAATTGAGTATTCGCATTTTCGATTGGAGTGTATGTAAGCTGTGCTTCAAAACCGTTTCCATTGATGCCACCTACGTTAAATGGAACCAGGTTTGTTATTCCTGTTGATGGAGACTGTCTGAAGTCAATGATTGAATCTTCTGCTCGCTGAATGTAGTAAGTAAGGTCTAACCCTAATTTCTCAAACAGCTCTGCTTCAAGACCAATTTCCAGCTCTTTAATTCTTTCCGGCTTAATCCCTGTATTACCTACAAAAGATATGATACCGCCTGTTCCGTATGCGGAGTTGGTTGCTCCCCAAATTCTGGCAGCACCATCATTAAAGCCCGGAAGCTGTCCGGTTTCTCCGTATGCAGCACGCAGTTTCAGGAAGTTTGCCCAATTCGGCAGATTAGCTACGTTGTCCAATCGGACAGCAGCACTCACTTTCGGATAGAAAATATTTGGAGCATCACCACCAATTGCGGCAGCAAAATCCTGACGTCCCCCAAATGAGAACATATAGGTATTTTCGTAGTTAAATGACTGCTCAGCAAATACCCCGGCTTCCCGTGTATTCAAGAAACCTTCTGAACCACCAATGAAATCTTCACCGGCTCCAATATTTGTAATCAATGGAGTAGCGAATGTTCGTTTGGTAAAGTTTTGCGTATCAATTGTTCTGTCAAACATCTGAGTTCCAACAACAGTAGATGCCGCTAAACCCGGAATGATGTCATAACTGTAACGAGCATTGAAGTCATAGGTGTACTGCTGGTTATTACGGTTTACAATTGTCCGTTGACCTGCAGTCCCCGGTCCGGTCACGAAGAAGCCCGGAGGAATGGAATTATCTCTTCTTAAACTAGCGCCATCATAACCGATAGAAGCTGTTAGTTCAAAGTTTTCGATCGGACGATACTGAAATTGAGCGGACCCGAGAAAACGTGTTGTTTTCGACTCATCCTCAATCGCATCGATGGATTCTTTTGCAGTAAACCCAAATGTATTCAATCCAAGTTCTACATCACCGGCATCATTTACACCGGGTGTTGCTAAAACAGTATTTCCCAGATAACCAATGACGTTATTGTCATTATCCGGTAATTGTACTGCGTTCCATGAGTAACCTGCGCTAATACTAATAGTCACATCTTCTCTTGGAAACGCATCAAAATTCGCGCGGAAGTTTTGACGATCCATAAAGTTACGGTTCATCGTTCCTTCTTCAAGCCGCTGATCAGCAGATGTATAAAAACGGATGTACTCAGATCCACCGGAAATACTCACATTTCTGTGATCCAGACGTGCAGTTCTGAAGATATCACTAATTGCTTGTGTAGAACCAAATTGTTCCAGTTGATCTTCACGAACAAAATCACTCCATCCTTGCGTGGATCTCACTCTTACATTCAATCCGCCGCCGGCAACAGCCTGACCTCTTTTGGTCGTGATCAAAACTACACCATTGGAACCACTTGTTCCATAAAGAGCTGCAGCAGCAGGTCCTTTCAAGATGTCAATAGATTCAACTTCATCCATATTAATATCTGCAAGTGTACCTGTACCCTGTCCACCTCTACCTACACCGGTTAACTGTGAGTTGTCGATTCGTATTCCATCCACGTAGATAACTGGCTGGCCTGCGCCGCCAATACCACCACCGGACCGAACATTAAAACGAATACCGGCACCAACCGTACCACCGGCAGGCTGAACATTTACACCGGCCACTTTACCACTTACTAATTGTGATAAATCCTGGTAAGATGCGGTTTCAGTAAATCGCCCTGCATCCACTCTTGCTACAGCCACTTCAGAAACAGCTCTTGAAGTTCGGGACGCGATACTGGTTACAACAACTTCATCAAGACCTGTTAAATCAGATCTTAGCTCAACATTGTAAACATTTTCGCCTGCACTAATGGCTACAGTCTCTGTCAGGGTACGATACCCAATGAAAGAAACACGTATTGTGTATGAACCAACCGGTAAATTATCAATAGTGTACTCACCATTGATGTTGGTTGGAGCACCACGCTCCAAATCAGTAATAAAAACAGTAGCACCAACGAGAGTTTCTCCCGTGGCTCTGTCTATCACAGATCCAGTCAAACTACCTGTTTGTGCTGTCGCGACACTAAAAAATGCCGTTAGAGAGAGCAAAAACAGAGGAAGTAGTAACTTTTTTAACATATTTAACCTCAGTTTAATTGATATTTATACTATATAACAATCGGATTTCACCGACCATTGAACCTTAAAGAAACCACAATTATTACTAAAAAGAAATTATAGTCTGCTATTTTGTAAGGATGTTGAAGGGGTAAAAGTTGATTTTACATAATTATATGTCGGTTACACATATAGTTATAGGGATTCTTGCCATTTGTAAAAATTTTGTAACATTTTAGTAAAATTCACAATAACAAAATTATTCATTTGTAATGTTTTAATTCATTACAATAAGGTTTAATCGGATATTTATTCTTTTGATATGTGACAAATCGGCATTCCCTTACACAGCCCACGCACATTATGCATATTTAAAGAACGAAAGGCCTGTTACTATGAAAAATCAATTTTGAAGATAGAGAGCACAAATTGGGTATGGTGATTACACCCAAAACAACTCAAATATGGTTAAGATTGTGTGAAAACAAACCCTCGACAAATCACAAAGGTTCAGGGTAGAACCAGAGAATTTTAAAAACCACTGCTGTAAGCGTTGCCTCGCAGGCTATTTATATTTATAAGTGGAAGGTTTGATGAGAAATTTCCATTGAAATATTCTATCAATAGATTAGCCAAAAGACCCTGGCCTTTTGAATTCAGATTATACCCGTCTGCAGAAATGATACCCCGGTAGTCAAAATTCAGGGTGTAAGTTACACCATTAAAACTTTCGGAACCTTCATATACCTTTTCGATAAGCTGCTCAAAATCAATAATGTGAATTTGTGGATCAGAACTCGCCAGATCACGGATAATATTGTTAAAATGGTTTCGTCTTTCTGTAATAATTTCCATCTCACCTTTCGTTATCACATACCTGTCCGGAACGGGTATTTCCGTTCCCAGCTTTGCATCGGTTGCTATCGACTCCCTATGCCTCATTTGTGCATTATATAAAAAATAATCCTCATCCGTCATTTGTCGATATTTTGGAATCACTACCCCATCGGATGTTTGAGCGTCCGGCAAATACTCATCAACAATAACTTTACTCCTGAATTTTTCACCGCCATCCACATCAAATACAATCAAAGGCCGTCTTTCGTTAGAATTTTCAACATTTCTGTTGTACTGTTGAATATGGAGATTTAACCCATCATAAATATTAGCCAGATTCAATTGTCTGATTTTACTAAATTCGGACGGGGAAAAATACCAGGGTAATTGAGTAAAATAAGGAAGCTTAAGTGGATCGGGGATGGTAAAAAGAAATAAATCAGCCTCAGATTCGGATAAAATTCTGTTCGCTGCACTATTGAGCGATTCTTCAAAAACAGTAACCGGTGTCAAATCGTATTGAAGCACATTAGAAGGATCAGGATTCTCATCTCCACTGGCGCCGTCAACAGCATAGTTGAAAATATCTGAAATACCCGCTTCAAGGATAAAAAGAGTGGGGTTTTGAGATAAAGCCACATCCAGTAAACTTTGGCCGGCCGGCCACGCTGTCAGTCGGTCGAAATAGATATTACCGCTCAGTTCCTTATCATCTAATTGGCTAATTTTAAGCCCAGGCAAGCTATAGTTACTTACATTGTCAACTTTTCCTGTAAATAACCTTAACTCTTCGCCCGATGTTGGCATCCGTACAGGCCACTCTTCAGTCGGTGTTGAATATAGCAACTTATATCTTCCTGGATTATTTGGAAACTCCTCCAATGCATCGATATTAAAACCATTTTCACTATGAACAGACAGGTCCGAGTAAATATCTGTATCTAATTCCTCTTCTATTAACCGACCAATATGAGCCGCATACGCATTATTTTGGCCTTCGTTGTAAAGTGCCCCATCCATAAATCCGGAAGAAACCGATCCACCTAAAATTGTAAATTTGTCAAAATTTGCACTTCCAAGTTCTAATGAAGGCTTTTCCGGAGCCGTTGGAAATTCATAACTGCATCCAAACAAAATCAGAGGCAGCATATAAACAAAAAATTTCATCTGTTTCTTCATAGTATTTACTTAAAAGCTTCTCGGATTAAAAGAGAATGTGGCAAACAGAATACTTCCTATAGACGGCCCACCATAAATATTATAATACTCTCCAACTCCAAAATTGGTAATACCAATTTTCAGTGAGCTCTTCAGTGAAGGAAAACGTGCATTTACCTGAAAGTCGAAGTGTCCGTAACTATCAATGGGTCCGTCTATGAATGAACTTTCCCAGAAGAATTTCGTTCGATATCTGTACACCATTTTAAAACCAACATTCGGTGTAATGGTTCGGTGGCCCCATTCAAAATTCATTTTAAAAGGTGGCGTATTAAATCCCGGAGTTATCGGATCATCCGAACTTTGGATCAGATTGGCGTACGAACCGTTTAAACTTGCCATAAAACCACCTGAGGAGTAATCGATATTAAAGGATGCTCCCTGTACAATCAATTGATCAGCAGCATTGCTATAAATATAATACCTGTCACTTTCCAAAGTGTTATTGATTTGTCCAGCCGCCACAAAAAGGTCTTGTGATGGACTGGTTCTTGGTTTAACAACCCTTGTAACACCAATAAAATCATGATAAAAACTTACGTAGTAGCTTAGATCAATATAAAATTGTGGTGTAAACAGATGTCTGTAGCCTGTTTCTAATGTATTCACAACTTCCGGCCGAATTCCCTTCAGTTGATTCTGTCCAACAATTCCCGATTCCAGAATAGAGAGATTCTTCCATATTGCCTGGGTTCTGTTATAAGATACTGCGCTGTCTATGGTTTGATTGAGATCGTTATTAACGGCTTCGTTAAATGAATCTACTGCGTCAAGATTTATTGCATTTTCCTGCAGATTAAACTGACCCACATTTTCGGGCAATCCTCCAATCAAACGTGCATTCCCCAGATCGTTGTTTATAAATTGTTCTCTGACTCCCGGGTAACGAAATCCATGCTGAAAGGAGAACGTAAAATAGTGAGTATCTTTCAAATTATAATTCAGAGATATCTGTGGACTGATTCGCGGTTTAAAATTTTCATTTTTATCAAACCGAATTGCAGAACTTATGCGTAACTGTTCATTGAAAATCCGGTTTTCAGCGGATATATATCCACCGAATTCATAGTTGGTTATGTTATTTGAAGTTGTGTCGGGAAATATTGTGCCAAATGATTCAAGATCATAAAATCTGAAATTCCCTCCTGCTTGCATGGATGTTTCAGGCACCAGGTCCGGTAATTCATAGGTTGATTCTATATGATATAGGCTCGAGTTATCCTGAAAAGCAACACCGTCTTCGTTTACAGTACCTTTGAGTTGATCAACTTTTTCCTCAAATTCAGGTGTTCCTGGCTCAAATCGGGAATGTGCACTTCTGTCTGCTAATAAAGTGACTCCGCTATCTGCAAATCTTCTTGCTCTTTCCAGGTCCCCTTTTCGAACGCCATAAACAGGAAGTCCTTCTTGAAATGCAATTCGGAAATCTCGGTACCAGTCCTCATCCGGTTTGGCTTCCTGTAACAGCCTGTGAGCCAAATAGGATACATCGAATGAATCTCCTGAGTTTTGCCAGGTTGAGTAAGCTCTTACATTAAGCTTATCCAGCTCAAACTGGGCAATAGCCTGGTACATTTCGAAACCGTCCAGACGAATTCTGCTGTCTCCTGTATAGAGTGAATGGGTATAGCCGTATTTCCCATCCAGTTTAATTTTGTAGGAGTCATTGAATTTGTATTGAAGAGATCCCGCAAATTTAGTGGTCGAAACATCGTAATCCACGAGACTGGCCTCTTCGTATCCTGTACGGGTGAGCGGCCCAATATCGGTCTCGGGGAGAACAAATGCTCCCGGCTGTACCTCAATTAATTCGCCATCGGTGTACACCTCCTCATAAGCAAAGTTTTCATCCCCATAAATATTTACACCGTTATATCCTGGCTGATCTATTCGTTGTTCATGGACTCCACCGTTTCCAATATTATCATAATTATTTGCCTTCCAGTCTGTGCCACTTGTGATACTGCCGGTTACTTTAAAAGCAAATTTATCAGAAAATGCTTTTGCATAGCGTGCTTGAACATCATACATCGAATTTCCTTCAACAGCATAATAAGTCTTACCGCCAACATCTAAACTATTCACGCCGCTCTTGATTTCCGTTGAAAATCCTTGAGTATCAAACGGATCGCGGCTTGTCATAAGCATAACTCCATTCAGTGCACTTGACCCATATTTCGTTGATGATGGTCCAGGCATTATTTCCACAGATGAGACATCCAGATCAATAAGACCCATTAAGTTCCCTACCGGAAAATTTAAGCCGGGTGCACGATTGTCTGTACCATCCGTGAGCTGAAGAAACCGTTTGTTGGCACTGGAATTAAACCCCCGTGTATTTACAGACTGCATCGTCATACTCTGAGTGGCCACATCCACCTCACCCATGGTGGAAACCAAGTCAAAAACATCAAACGAAGCTAACTGCTGAACATCTACTGTACTGATTTTATAGGTTGTACGAGTTTCTGTCAACTCTTCTTTTGATACCATATCTGCGACAACAACGACATCCCCGGCAGATATACTTGTCGGACTCAATTTCACATCCATGTCTTGCCCTTCCTCTGCATTATTAATGATAATGTCCTGAGTAGCAAATGAAATATGGCTGAAACGAAGCCTGAAAGGATAAGTATAATTAAAAGTGAAGCGGAACGAACCGTCTCGGTTCGTTGAAATACCGATATTTCTTTCATCTAAGTGTGGGTTCTCGACAGGCAACACCTGGATCGATACATCAGCGATCTCTCTTCCATTTAAATTATTATAGACAGTTCCGGATATTTGAACAGAAGTATTTTGAGCAAATGCAAGAGTAATATTAAAAACAAAAAACAGAAGAAAAATATATCTTTTCACAATTGTATAGCCCGTATTTGAACCGGATAATCTGGAGATGTTTTTATTTGAACTTTAGAGGAGTCTGAACGCATAAATTGAAGTTTACCAACAGCATAGACTAAATCCGGATTTAAAATGGTATAGGTATGATCATGTTCCACTTTCAAATGCTCCTTTTTATTAATGTTGTGTAAGTATGAAGTAAGCAAGTATCCAATATTCAAAGAGGGGAACGGTTCAGTAAAATCTGTATTTCTTGCTTCTGCTCCTTTAGTTATCCTTGATGCCGGCAGTGTAAGCAACTGTTCATTCACCTCTTCAAATGCTTTCACATGATTAAAGCGAATCCCATCGATTTCAATCCAGTCGCCCTCTTCAAGAGTTCTAACATTTAAAAAATCTATTTCTACTGCTTCATAACTTTGGTCGGGTTGAACACATCCAGATATAAGAACTAAACTGCTTAATGCGACATATCCGATAAAATACCTGATTGATATTGTTAACATTTAAATAACGAGAACTATTGGGAATTTAAATTAATGTTTCGTTTTGATAGCAATTTATAAATACTATCAGATTTAATGTGATAACTAAAGTTACTATAGTATAACAATCTAGATTGTTAAAATTTGTCATCTAAAACTTTAATTATGATCTAAAATTAGAGTCAAATTAAATCGCACCGAAGAGATACCTACCTTAATCGTGAAGGTAAATAAAAAAGCCCTGCACCGGTTGATGCAGAGCTTTTAATCTCTTACAACTTATAAGAAATTTTTCCTTTAGTTATTGCGAACGTCTTTGCCAAGTGATCGCGGATTAGGCGATTCATTTGCTTCAACAGGCAATAAGTAAGTGCGGTTCTGCTCTGTTTTAGAATTAGCTGTAGCTTTATCGGCTGCCACAGAGTTTCCAAACACAGTTGTTGCCAGGTTTTTCCAGCTGTTTGCGCCGGAAGCCGATCCCGGCTGTCCTGCAAAGCTTGGTCCACCAAATGTGTAGTTTTCCAGGCCGAGAATTTCCAATTCACTTCCGGGAACCGGAAACATCGTTGGAGTTCCTGTTTGCAATAGGTCATGTCTTCTCATGAAGAACCACTGAATTCCAATTCCACCCAGCATATCTAACTCAACAGCGTATTCTCTATTAAGAGCCCACTGAAATTCGGCAACACTAGCGGATCCGTCTATTGAATGACCGCCTGAAAGACTATTCTGTCCAATAACCCCAAACCCTACAGCCGGTAACTGATAACCATCTAAGTCGGTCAGTCCCGTGCCGGCAGGTGAATCGTTAAGTGTTTGTGCAGCTGCTGCTGCATTTCCTGACATCAGCTGAGCTTCCGCACGTAAATAATCCACTTCCGTATGGGTCATGAATATGATTTTGTATTCAGAACCCCACCAGTCATTACCGGCAAACATTCGGGCACTAAAATAGTTAGTGTAGAGGTTTGCATTTCGAGTCGGGTTCAAGAATCCGGAATTGGTAGTGTACTTGAAGTAATCAATCCGGGGATCATTTGTCTCAGCCGCACGAAATGATGCTGAACCAGCTGATGCAAATTCAGCCGGATAAATGACCGGATAGGTTGGATCCAATACATGTGCAATTTTTATATCTGTTGGATTGTATCCAGCACCTGTATTGAATGAACCCGCAACAACAAAATTCATCCAATCAGCAAAGTAGTTTGCATACTCACCGGATGAACCGATGTTACTTGCACTAAATGTATTGAGTCCGGATAAAGAATTCGGTCCACCTAATCCTGCATTGGCGTATGTAAGAATTCTATTCCAGTCCAATCCTGCTGCTTCAGACGCAGTACGTGCTTCCCCTGCTGCTACTCTGGCTGCAATAGAATTCACTACATCTATAAACTCTTCACGAGTCCAGGAGTCAGCCGGGTTTGGCATCGCATTGAAGTTAAATGTTGTAGATGCAGATGCAAGACTAATAGCATTATCTAAATCTTGTAATGCTCCGTCAATAAGAGTTGTGTAAGGAGCAAATTCTGCTTCATCATTTGCAGCATCGAAGTTTTCGTCCAGGAAATAGGCTTGATCATAAATCATTCCCAAATAGCCTCTGGAGAGACCCCGGAGAAAATATGCCTGTGCCAGGATATCATTTGTGACAACTTCACCTGCTGTATTTGTAATTTCAGTACCGTCATTAACGATATTATCGATAAACAAATTTGAGGTTGCAATCGCAGAGTTAAATCCACCAAAATAGGTAGATATTGCCGTGCTTGCTGAGTATGCAGTTGTATTGTCTAACCTTAACCTTGGCTCTTCAGAAAAGTCCCAAAACCTTCTAAAAGCATTGGTACCTGTTGACTGATCCGCCATGTTATGGATATGAACTCCCCAGCTAGTTACTATTGCTGTGGTAGCATCATAAAATCCACCGGCCAGAAGTTTAGTCTGGTTGGCTGCATCACCTTCCACAGCCTCCTTGGTTGGATCATTTACGTTATCTACTGACAGATCCGCGCAACTCGCCAAAGCGAATAGCCCTGAAACCATCAGAACGAATAAATATTTAAAGTTTGTCTTATTCATAATGTTATACATTTAATTGTTTTAGAATCTTACTTGTAGAGAAGCACTGTATGTTCTGAAGTTTGGATAAGCAAACTCATCCAATCTGAAGTTGGTTGAGTTCGTTCTCAAAGCAACTTCCGGATCATATCCAGTGTATTCAGTAAATGTCAGTAAATTTCTACCTACAACTGATATCTTCACATCCTGCAGGTAATCACCCAAAGCACCAAGTGTATCGTTGGTCAAGGTGTAAGAAAGTGACACTTCTCTAAGTTTTACGAATGAAGCATCTTCAACGAAATGACTGATTGCTTCAGATCCGTTATACAAACCGTCGATCGCAAGTAAGTACTGCGGATGGAATCCATCACGAGTATATGTTTCGAGATCTCTATGTGTATTACGGTTGTACAGTAGCTGTCGGGTATAGTTGTATACCTCACCGCCATGTGCCCAATCCCAAACCATAAATACTCCAAAGTTCTTATAGTTGAAGTTACCGGATACTCCCAGCTGGAAGTCAGGTTGTGTAGATCCAATGTTTGTAACTTCAGGATCTCCATTTTCATCAACCAAATACATTGGCCGTTCAGAAGCAGTGCCTCGGTTTGCAGACAATACAACATGACCCAGGCTGTTCACTGTAAAGTCGCTCGGACTGTGTCCGCCCGGAATATTTATAACAACCCCGTCTACTACGGTTAATTGATCAATGGAGGTGATGAATTTGTTACCATACATGGCACCGTAAGGAACACCGGCTTCAAATCTAAACAGATCAATGGCACCGCCTGCTGATCTTGTAAAGGGTGCAAGACCACCTAAATCTGTAACAGTTTGTTTTGTACTTGAGAATGAAAGGTTGAACCCGGCCTGCATATCACGTGTATTTACCAGGTTACCGGACAATCCTAATTCAAAGGTTTTGTTTTCAATCTCACCAACATTCTGCCACTGATCTGAGAAAGGTGACGTACCCGGCAGTGGTACCAGTAAGTAGTCATTTGTTACATTAGATACTGCATAGTTCGCAACAAAATTGAATTTTCTGAGGAATGCGACATCAATACCCAGTTCCAGTTCAGCAACGGTTGATGGTTTGATATCAGAGTTTCCAAGAACATTTGGCAGGAGTACCGTACTTCCGGCAGTATAGGTTTCATACTGCGCTTCAAATGGTGGCCTGTTACCGGATGTTCCGTAGGAAGCTCTTATTTTAAGCTCATCTACATTGTTGATCTCAATATCTTCTGACAGACGATATGCAAGAGATCCGCGATAGTAAACGTTATACCTTTCATCTTCACCAAAAGAAGAAGAACCGTCATTTCTAACCATACCGCCCAGAATAATTTTATCCTGGTAGTCGAAAGTAGCGTCCAGAATCAGGTTCTCAACCTTTTCCCGCTCGATTGTACTTCCAATGCTAAAAGTAGATGCGTCCAAAGCACCAAAACTACGAATTCCGCTTACAGAGTACCGGTAACCGGAAAATCCATACGCTTCGTAATTTCTGTCTTCATATAGATACTTACCAATAAGATTGATGTTGAAATCATCTACCTGGAAATTACCGGCTGCCCAAATCTCAGATATAGCAGTTGTTTGTTCAATCGTTGTTCTGCCTTCATATCCGTTGTTAAAAGCAGTACTTGGTGTAGGTGTCTGATACCCTACCGGGGTTGATACTGTATTTAACTGATACCGCTTGTCAATCGACTGACGTGCATTCAACGAGAGCCAGTCCGTAACATTATAGGTCAAATTCACACCAGCGATATAACGCTCACGACTAATATCATCCTGGAAATTCTGAGCTACGTATAATGGGTTTTGCTCGTTACTTCCTAAACTGTATCCGGTTGGATCATTTGTAAATGATCCGTCAGCGTTTCTCTCAGTAAAATCAATTGCCGGAGGTGCTGACAACGCTGAGTAGAAGAAGTTTGAGCCCTGTCCCTGCTCGTTAATATCAGGATACTCTGTGTTGATATATGATCCGCTGAATGCAAGTTTGAATTTCTCATCATACAGATAATCAGCATTTAACCGGAAAGATTGCCGCTGATATTCTTTCAGGTTTTTAACAACTCCGCTTTGTGTCATATCCTCAAAAGAAGCGAAGTAATTAAAACTTCCGGAAGAGTTCGCAATATTTACGTAGTTCGTATTGTATCCCTGTCCTGTATAAATAGCTTCAGTATTGTCATATAATACAGGGTAAGGATTATCGAATACTGCGTCAGCATCAAATGTACCAAATCCCGGCCATGAATCAACATATCGGCCATCGCTGGTTAGTGTAGCATCATTTACCCAAGGGTGAGTGGTAGCTAATGGAAATTTCTTTGCAATTTCAGAAAATCCATATTCCGAACGGACGGTTACCGATGGCCTGTCGATACTTCTGCTGGCTCTTTTTGTAATAATTTGAATTACACCGTTACCGGCCAGCGATCCATAAAGTGATGAACCTGCGGCACCTTTTACGATCTCAATGCTTTCAACATCCTGCATATTGATATCTGCAAGACTACCGTCTGTAATCACACCGTCAATAATAATCAATGGCTGCTGATCTCCGTTGATTGACGTTGAACCTCTCAATCGGATAGAAGCGGCCGCTGATGGGTCACCGGAAGCTTTTACAATGGTTACGCCCGGCACTTTAGCCTGAAGCGCAGAACCAAGGTTTGTTGCGGGAACTTCTTCTAAGTTAGATCCACTCAGTTTGGCAACAGAGAAGCCAAGCTTTCTGGTTTGAGTTCCGGTTCCTACACCCGTGACGACAACCTCTTCAAGGCCAAGAATATCCTGTTCGAGGGCGACGTTTTGAATGATTGGAGAATTTTCGACCTGTATCTGGGTAGTATATCTCGTGAATCCGATATAGGAAACAGAAAGAGTGTATGTTCCTGACGGTACGTTGGTGATTTCATATTCACCATCAATATTTGTAGGAGCGCCTCTTTGCAATTCCTCTAATACAACGTTCACACCGGGCAGTTCTTCACCGGTAATGGCGTCTGTTACTGTACCTGAAACACTCCCCTGCGCAAAAGCAGCAGTTGAATATAACAAAGCACAAATTACTAATGTAAGTAGCTTATAATTCATACAAGACCTCATTGGTTGTTGTTTTGGTTAAATCAGTTACCACAAATCCTAATTATGGATAGGACACATCTAATTATAGATTAATGCAGTAAGAATTTTTGGTTTAAAGAAATCTGTGAAAGTGATGTCAGTAATTATGGCTTTCCGTAACTATTTTCTAATAATTTACCAACGCTTTTCACAGTTATATTCAAATTTAGTACATGAACAGCATGAATTCAAACAAATTGTAAAATTTTTGTAAAGAAATTCAAACAATTGTATAACAGACAGTTACTACGGTTATAATATCCTAAAAAAGCGGTTTTTAAAGCCTCAGTTTACATTAAAGTGAATTTCGGATTTTGGGCATTTGACGAAAAAATCACGATTTAATTGATTACAACTCTCGGAATCGTAGATGGCAGGCGGGTTAATACTTCATAATTGAGATTATTAGTCATCTCTCCAAAGGATGCCAGTGTTATTTCATCCTCTTTTTGCTTGCCAATGATAACCACCTCATCTCCCTTTTTAACTCCCTCTATATGCGACACATTGATGGTGATCATATTCATATTTACCAGGCCGACTACCCCGCAGCGGATACCATCCACCAGGACATACCCTGTATTTGTTAAATTTCGGCCAAATCCATGGGTATACCCAATCGGCACGGTGGCGATTGTCATATCTTTTCCGGCCAGATATACATTGCCGTAACCGATAAAATCTCCGCCATTGATCTGTTTGATACTCATTATTTCACTTTTCCAGGTCAGCACCCTCTTCAATGGATCATCAACCGAATCCGGATTCACTGATTTTATGTGATGCATATAGGTTTCTCGGCTTGGCCAAAATCCATATTGAGCAATACCGATCCGAACCATATCATAGTGTTTGTCCGGATGCGTCAAAAACGCAGCAGAGCTTGAAGCATGTACCTTCGGCTTAAACCCCAATATTCCGGCTGCCATCCCAATTGCTTTTTTAAGCTGTTTGTCCTGTTCCTGAATTCGGTAATAGTTTGCAATAGATTCAGCGCCGGCGTAATGAGTGCAAAGCGCCTCAATCGAAACAAATTCTGATGCATCAATGAGGGTTTGGAATATCTCTTCCCAAACACTCTCTTCGAAACCGGTACGATTCATGCCGGTCTCTATTTGCAGGTGGACCAATGCTTTCTTCTGGTGTTTCTTTGCCGCGGCCACTGTTGCTTGCAACCGACTCATATCAAACAGATAAAATTCCACCCCATTCTCAATGGCCCACTCAAGCTCATCGTTTCGAATCATCCCCATGATCATTATTTGGGTCTGAGGATTTTTGCGATGTTGAAGAGCTATTTCCGCTTCACCGGCACTAAAAACTGAAAAGTGATTGATCCCCGCCTCTTCTGCCAAAGGTAAATAGGTTGAAATTCCATGCCCATATGCATTCCCTTTTATTACAGATGAGATTTTCAGCCCTTTCTTGCCCCTGCTTTTTAAAAACTGAATATTATTTTGAAGTGCTTCTCTATCCAGTACCAGATGCGATGGTTTCAGGTAGTTTGATTTCATATGTCGTTCTTATTGATGGAAAAACTTACTATTCAATATTTATTCAGAGACTTAAAAAACTACGGTTAAGAATAACAATCAATAATTGCTTTGAAAATTCTTACTCCGGTTGGAAGAAGTGAGTCATTAAAATCATATTTTTCAGAATGGAGCGGCGCTGAATCATTTCCTGATCCTAAACCAAAAAGTGTAATTGGAAATTTCTCACCAAACCGGCCAAAATCCTCACTCCATGGAAATGCACGCTCCAATTCTTCAACTTCAACATCCATTTCTTTCGCAGCATTTTTAACAATATCACACCCTTCACTGCTGTTGATGGTAGCTGCAAAGGGTTCTACTCTGCTTGTTGTAATACTCCCGGAAAATGAATCCGCTTCGTTTTTAACCAAATTTTCAACCCAATCGAGACATTTTTTTAACATTTCATCGGTTTCTGACCGAAAGGTTAATCCCATTGCAGCCTCTCCCGGACTCGTCCCGAAGGCTTTCTCTCCCATCTTGATGTATGTTACCGCATATTTACTTCCGGAATGCGATTTTGAAAAATCTTCAAATTCATCATTGATCTTCTGAATGATCCCGGCAATTACATTCGATGGATTCATGCCCTGCTCGGGGTAAGCTGCATGACTACTTTCCCCTTTGATCGATATATCTACACCAACCGATGCAGATGCAAATGAATCACTCCTTATATATAGTGTATTCTCATCAAATCCGGGCAGATTGTGAAGTGCATATCCGTGATCAATAATCAACTCTTTAAATTTTTTATCCTCCAGGATTTTCAAAGCCCCTTTCCCGGTCTCTTCTGCCGGCTGAAAAAGAAGGAGTACGCGTACTCGATCCGGACGTTTTTTTTGAAGTTCCCTGGCCAGGCCGATCAGAATGGCCATATGTCCGTCATGCCCACAAGCATGCATTTTTCCCTGATGTACCGATTGGTGGTCCGCTTCTGTTGCTTCATGGATCGGCAAACCATCCAGTTCTGCCCTAAAGAGAATGGTTTTATCCGCTTCATTCTCCGATGGATTAAAAATAGCTACAATGCCATCTCCTCCAACATTCTTTATTATCTGTGATGGATCACATTTTTCCAATTCATGAATCACCTTTTGAGACGTTTCAGACTCCTCACCGGACAGTTCCGGGTATTTGTGCAGTTCTCTGCGTAATGTGATGAGTGATTCCATCTTTTGATTCATAAAAATTAAATGTCAGTTCGAGCCCAGTCGCTCCTCTTTTATCCCACGAAGCAAAGCGGAATGAAAACTCCCTGCCATAACACAAAGCATCTCGACTTCACTCCGTCGCTCCCGCTCCTGCGTTTCGCTCGATGTGACGTGGCAGGGTGTTTATTTTGCTATCAATAAACATCCCCTAAAAGTATCCTTGGATCCGGGTAAACTTTAACCGCCTCTTCCAATTCATCTTCGGCAACCACACCGGGCATATCTGCTTCACCCGGATCTTTGAAACTGATTTGATAGTGCAGGTGTGGCGGCCAATTTCCATTTTCATCCGAACTGCCCAGCCATCCAACAAGTTCACCCCGGGCAACTTCGGCTCCCACTTCTATCCGCTCAAGTGATTTTATTGACAAATGACCATAAAGTGCATATAAATCCAACTCTTTAAACTGATGTTTTAACACAATTGTAGCGCCATAATTTCCATCTTCACCATGATATGCTTTGTAAGCCATTCTGCCGGGCAGTGGCGAAAATACAGGCTCTCCCTCCTTCGCCCAGATATCAATACCCATATGTATGTTACGGCGATTGTCATATTGAGGAGCCAGATACATCCCCGATCGTTTCTCCAGATAACCGCCGATCCCCCATCCACCCGACCGGGTAAAATCTGTCATTTGTTCAGGATTATAGTTCTTCCTGAAATCAAATTTCTTGATATCTGCGGGCAGATTCATGACAGGATGCGCAGATTTTTCTTTCATCAGCGCCGGAGAATCTTTCCTAAATTTCATTCTTCCACTTTCTTTTCGATGTAGTAGGAACTCATCAATCCCAGGGCCCCCATATATTTCAATTTAAACCGGATCATATCTCCCACTTTTAATCCGTCGGGATTGCTGCCAACATCAAGAATCAACATATCTGAACTGGCATCCGTAATGGTAATATGATCATCAACCGGAATCAAATAATCCGGCTGAATATCCAGGACCCCGATATCCACTATCGCACGATAGGATCTTTTCCCATAATCATCATCCGGAATCACGGATTTTTTACCTTGCGGGTTGGTTCCCAGTTCACCCGTTGGCACAGTCGGTTTTTCAGAAAGTTCTATGATCTGAGTGTAGAATTCCAGTACACGGTCGCTCATCCCCTCAATCACCCCATCTGTGAAAAGATTTTTACCAAAAAATAGCGCTTCACCCACCCTGAAATGGTTCACACCGTGTGGGAGAAGGTTTCTGAGCAATAGCGGGATCGTCACCGTTGTCCCTCCCGAAACGAGAGGTATGTCTCGTTTAAAACGCAATTCAATAATCTGTTTATAGAGAACCAGCTGAATCAATTTGTCCTCATCCGGCATCACGCCATGCAGGCAATTCAGATTGGTGCCTAATCCGACGACTCGAATTCCCGGCAAACGAAAAACTTTTTCATAAAAATGAATCAAATCTTCCCTCATCACCCCTTCACGAAGATCCCCCATCTCAATCATGATAATCACCTTGTGCAGCTTGCCCTGTTTCTGAGCTTCTTCTGACAGGGCATTCATCGTGGAGAGCTCTGTATTCAAACTGATATCCGCATATTTCACAATATCAGGCAGAATATTCAGTGGCGGCGGTTTGATATAGACAGTAACCGTTTCCGGCGACATCTCCTTGATCACCTTCAGGTTACTGATTCGGGAGTCGTGAACCTCACCAATACCCAGATTAATAACTTCTTGCAGGTAGGATCGGTTTCCACATACCAATTTTGTCGTAATTCCCCACTTAATGCCTTTCTCTTTGAATAACTTATCCAGGTATTCAAAATTTGTTCGAAGCTCTTTCTTAAATAGTTTTATATAAGCCATTTTTCATAAAGTATAAGAATCAAGGTGTATGATTCAGGGATCAGGGTTCAAGGATCCCTCTAAAACCGTCATCCTGAATTTATTTCAGGATGACGCACTGGGTTGAGTTCATGCCCTTTGCCAAGTTCTTTTTCACTTTTCACATTTCACTTTTCACTTCTGCCTTCTGCCTTCTGCCTTCTGCCCTTTTCCTTTTCACTTTTTCAACCTCATTTCTAAATATTTATTAGTAAATCCCAATTTCTCATACAGGTATTTTGCCGGATTATCCGGTTCAACATGAAGGGCGATATCACCCTCAGTTTTTTGGATCACTCTTTTCATCAGCTCTTTACCGACCCCTTGTCCTCTTGTTGAAGGATCTACGGCAATATAAACAAGGATATGCTCTGGAATGTATTCCCCCATGTTTGTGTCGTTAATGATAACAACACCTACGATTCGGTCTCCTTCATGGGCAATTTCAATAAATCCGTCTTGACCGGCAGAGTCGCTATAGGCATATGCTATACACTTCAAAATAGCCTTTTTTTCGTCACCGTACTGCTCGAGTGATTTTTTCAAAAAACTTGCAATTTCTTCGCGCGAAAATTCGGGGCTTTCGGTTTGATGATCCGTCTCTATCGTTGTGTAAGATATATTCATACTACGATTCACTCTTTTTTCCGGTTAACAGGCTTACAGATACAAATGCAATTGCCGATGCAGTAATTCCAAATAAATTTGCATCGAGACCGTAAGGTAACTCTATTAACAGATAGCGTAAAGTTAATGTTGTACATCCTCCAATGATCATTGCGGACATTGCACCCGCCGCACTGCTTCTGCTCCAAAAGAGGGCGCCGATAACCGGAACAAAGAGTCCGGATACCATAAAAGCATAAGAATCGAGCATCAAATCCAGCACATTGGTCATGTTGGCTGCTAAAACAAGGGCTAATGAGCCAATAACGAGGGTTACAACCTGTGAAATTCGAACAAATCGTTTACTGTTGGAATCAAATGGAGTGAATCTGCCGATGATATCCGTGACCACATTTCCCGACGATGCCATCAAACAGCTATCCGCTGTTGAGAGTATGGCTGAAAAGTAAGCGGCCATCATCACTCCTAAAAAACCGGTGGGAAGAACCGTTCTGAGGAGCATTGGCAATCCTGTTTCCGGATCTGTTTCAGCGATGTCAGGAGCTCCCAGGTAGGCAAACATCCCTTGTTCGGCAGCCACTCGTGCAAATAAGCCCAAAGCAACACCTAAAAACGCCATAATGGGCCATTCAAAAATCCCTGCCAGATACCACGCTCTTTTAGCCGTTTTTTCGTCGTGGCACGCATAGATCCTCTGGTAGAGGGTCATGCCCACGAACCAGATTGGAATGATGGTTACCGCCCAGTAGACGAGATCTTGCCAGCTCACATTGGTTAGAGACAGCATTTCAGGAGCAACCGTTGATCGAATGGCTTCGATTCCGCCAATTTCAATGTATGCAATTGGAATGCCTACGAATATGAGTCCCGACATGAGTAAAATCCACTGAACGGTATCCGTGTAAATAACAGCCTTTAAGCCTCCTAATACTGTGTAGATAATAGCAACGGCCCCCATTAAATAGAGTGCCGAATTGAGGTCGAGATCAACAAATGTTCCGCTTGCCAATTTAGCGCCGGCTAACATTTGGGAACTGGTGAATCCTGCATAGCCGATGGCGGAGATCACAGCTGCTACGAAAGCAACATTTGCACTATAATAGTGTTCAAATATTTGAGGAAAAGTGTATGCCTGATCAAATGCCGGGTTTCCTTTTACTTTGGGTATCAACAATACCGCAGCCAGCCATGCACCTAAAAGACCTGTGAAGAGCATCCATGAACCCGAGAGGCCCATTACAAATCCAAGTCCCCCCAAACCGATCGAAAAACCACCACCCACGTCTGTAGCCACGACTGAAAGGCCCACATGGTAACTTTTCATTTTACGGCCGCCTACATAATAATCATCCCCGCTTTCATTTTTTCGGAAGAAAAAAATTCCAAAAGCGAACAGTGCCAGGATGTAGATGATAAAAATTGACAGGTCAACAGGATGCATAAACTTATTGCATTTAAAAAATGAGTGGGTAGTAACTATGGATTAATTTACTTCAAATCAAGTTTCTTTGAGGACTAACTTCGATTTTTTAATCTCTTAAAAATGATTTTAATTTACCATTAGATCGTTTTATCAGTAATTCCTATGTTTTATGGGTTTCGGTAATTATATTCACTCAGTGTACTGTAATTCTAAATTGATTAGCAGTTTTTGCTATAGGGCTCTAAATTAAATGAATTTACTATGGGGAGTGCAAAAGCAGGGTCTCAATTATTTTTAAAGTGGAGGCCTTTAACCACTGATTATCTCCTATCCGAACACAAACTTACAGACTTTAAAATTCTACTCTATTTTGCAGGTTGGTTTTTAATTGTACTGTGTAGTTTTTATCTCTCTGCATTGATCACACGGCATGAGTGGTTTGCAGTTTCGATTGGGAATTTGGCACTTACAGAACTTTTTATATTTAATCCGGTCCTCATTTTAGGCATTCTGCTTCTCTATTGGTTCGGGTTTGAATGGGGTTTTTTACCCGTCTATTTAAACTCATTTGTTGTTGCCTATTTATCGGGAATTCCGGTTCTTTGGTCTACATTAATTGCCCTATCCTTTGTATTGGGTATGGGGCTCTATGCACTGGCATATCAAAGTATTCGTATTGATTACAATCTACGCAATCTTAAAAGTGTCGCATTTTTTATAGTCGTTACCTTTTTAGCCTCCTTCGCAAGTTCGATGGGTTCATTTATTTGGGGATTTTTTCACGAACTGTCCGCACAACAAACTTTGGTAATCTGGAAAAGCTGGTGGACCGGGATTTTCTTCCAAACGATTTTGATAGGCGGTGCATTTATCTTTTTACTTTCACCGGCGATCGAACGATTTAAGGAAGACGTTTTTACCCTTCCGCCGGAAAAAAAAGTGTCCATCAAGTGGATTTACGGTTCGGTTATTACTGTTGCAATCACATTGGGTATTTTTATCTTTTCAGGATACACTCTAGGGCGGTTAAATATCCTGGATATAGTCAGAAATTATGAAATTGTACCTGCAGTTGATCTGCTTGGATCCATTGAAGCGTTTGAAATTATCGTATGGACTTCTTTAGGCCTCATTATCATTACTGCCTCTACAGCGATTTATCTCCTGAATAATTGGAATAGCACGCTTCAAAAGAAAGTAGATGACCGCACCAGGGATCTGCAAAAGAGTCAAAAAAGATTAAAACAATCCCTTGCTGAAAAAAATGTCCTGTTTAAAGAGATTCAACATCGTGTGAAAAATAACCTGGCGCAAGTTCATGGCCTTCTGGAGTTGCAAGAAATCATGAGTGATAATAAAGAGCTCGCAGAGTTATTGAAGATCTCTCAGTCGAGGATCAGCACGATGTCGCTGGCTCATGATGCTCTCTATAATACCCCCGATTTTTCTAATATCAGTCTTAAAGACTACCTTGAAAATATTGCAACTGCTACTCATAAATCATTCCTGGACACAGAAAAAAATATTGAGCTTCGCTATAAAATTGAAGATATGAGAATTGATATGGCGAAAGCCATTCCGTTTGGATTAATGGTGAGTGAAATATTGATCAATGCTCACAAACACGCTTTCAATAAACAAACTGAGGGCGAGATTTCCATTGTAACAGCGATCAGTGATGACACAATCACAATGAAGATCCGGGATAACGGGTCCGGTATTTCAAAGGAAAAATATGTTAAGAAAAGTTCCTCCCTGGGCATGATTTTAGTAAAGAATTTCACAGATCAATTGGATGCAACGATGAAAATTGATACCGGCAAAAACGGCACATCCCATCACTTTGTGATTCCATTGAAATCGATTATATCTAAGGGTGATTAGTATAGAGGGAAAGCTGTTAAAAGTATTTATTCAAACCTACATTCTGACATCTGTATGTTTCTGTTTATACAAATTTTATGAACTAAATAGTTTCGTATTTTTTAATCAGTAAAATGTAAATTAATCCTATCTGCTATGGTTCGGTACAACTTCTTAGTGATTATTCTTGCCTGCATTATAATATTTACTGCTTGTGAACCCCGGGAAAATCCCGATTTGGTCATACAAAATGTATCTCTGCTTTCAATGGAAGATGATCAAATCAGAGAAGGACAAACTATTTTTATAAACGACGGAATCATCAGCTGGATCGGGCCGGCCAGTGAAGCACGATACACAAGTGATGCCACAGTAGTGGAAGGAAACTACTATGTGATGCCGGGTTTAGCGGAGATGCACGCCCATATCCCACCTGAAAATCAAGGAGAACAGCAGATGCTGGATGCCTTGACACTTTACCTGTCGCAGGGGATTACCACGATTCGAGGCATGCTGGGTCAGCCGGCCCACCTGGAATTACGAGAACAGGCTGCCGCCGGGGCAATCATCAGCCCAAGAATATTTACATCAGGTCCGTCATTTAACGGTAATTCCGTCGTTGATTCAGTACAGGCTCGAGAGATGGTTCGCAACCAGGCAGAGGCCGGGTACGATCTGTTGAAATTGCATCCCGGCCTGACCCTGGAACAGTTTAATGCCATTGCAAGTGAGGCCAATAATATTGGAATCAATTTTTCCGGTCATATTTCCCATGATGTAGGATTGGTCCAAAGCTTGGAAGCGGGACAGGGTACTATTGATCACCTGGATCGGTACATGGAATTTTTGGCGGGGAACCCGGATGATCGTGAAGATCCATCGATCATTTATTTTGGATATGATCTTGCATATGATGCAGATGAAAATCGTATTGAAGAAGCCGCGGTGATGACTCGTGAGGCAGGGGTATGGAATGTGCCCACCAATACGCTTTTGCACAATGTATTTAATCCCGATTTATCAACAGAAATAATGCGTGAATGGCCTGGGATGGAGTATATGCCACCCCAAACTGTAGAAGGCTGGGTCAATTTTGTGAATAACTTTCGGGAGCAGAACGATTATAATGCAGATAAAGCGAAGAGGTTTTTAGAGCTGCGGAATCTCTTAACAAAGGCGCTTCATGATGTCGGGGCAGGATTGCTATTAGGAGCCGATGCACCACAGATTTTTAATCCGCCGGGTTTTTCGGCACATCGAGAGCTGGAGCTTCTTGTTGCGGCGGGGTTAACTCCATATGAAGCGCTGAAAACAGGTACTGTGAATGTAGCAGAATATTTTGGCGAGCAGGATAAGGCCGGAATCATTGCTGTCGGTTATCGGGCTGATTTGATACTTCTCGACGTCAATCCACTGGAATCCATTCCGTTTCACAACAGAATTATGGGTGTCATATCGGATGGTGATTATATCAGCCGTGATGAATTTGATGAAATGCTGAATAATATCCTTGAACGTCGATAAAATTTTTTTAATGCCAGAGTAATCGCAATCCATTCAGTACAACAATCAGTGTACTTCCTTCATGGCCAACCACTCCAAGAGTCAGGGGGAGATTCACCATAAAAACACTGACAAGCAGCAACACTATGACCGCCATACTGATTGTAATGTTTTGCCACACCACTTTTCTGGATTTTCTGGCAAGAGTGATCAGATAGGGTAACCGGGTCAGATCATCCCCCATTAAAACAATATCAGCGGTGTCCAGAGCCACATCAGTACCGGCAGCACCCATTGCGATACCCAGATCACTGATTGCCAAAGCGGGGGCATCATTCACACCGTCACCAACCATCGCAACAGTGCCATTTTCTTTAAGTTTTTTTATGGCATCTACTTTTTCTTCCGGCAACAACTCAGCATATATCCCATCAAGTCCGAGCGATTTTGCGATCGACTCTGCCACCCCCTGGTTATCTCCCGTCAGCATCACCATTTTTTTAATGCCAAGCTTTCTAAGGTTCTTTATGGTTTGAACGGCTGTCGGCCGCAGTTGATCAGCCAGGGCAATCAAACCGATTGGCTGACTGTCATGTTCAACAAAAACGACTGTTTTTCCCTCTTTTCTCAGTGATTCTGCTTTTCCCAAAAATACTGAATTCCACTGTGAGACTCTTGCTTCATACATCATCAGGTTTCCGACGGATACCTGCGATCCATTCAATTGCGCCGATACTCCTTTGCCCGGAGCCGCTGTCATATTCTCAGTTTTTTCGGGGGATACATTCAGTGCGGATGCTTTTTCCAGAATGGCGGATGCCAGGTGATGTTCGGAATGAAGTTCACAACCGGCTGCAATTCCAAGCATGTTTTTTATATCAGAACGGTCATCTGACAGGGATTGAGCCTTCTCACTCCAGCCCCAAAGATCTGTCACTGCCGGTTCTCCTATCGTTAATGTGCCGGTTTTATCAAAAGCAATGGTATCGATCTTAACCGTTTGTTCTACATATACACCGCCTTTAAATAATACACCCCGTTTTGCCCCATTTGCAATGGCTGAAATAATAGCGGCCGGCGTACTGATGATCAGCGCGCAGGGTGACGCTACAACAAGGACGGTCATGGCGCGGTAAAACGTAGGGTCAAACTCATGGCCAAGCAGAAGCCAGGGGATAAAAATCAATCCAATGACTGCAATCACAACGCTGATTGCGTATCGCGGTTCAAATGAATCCAGAAATCGTTGTGTTGTAGCCCTGTTTTTCTGAGCTTCCTCCACCATATTGATGATTTTGGCGACAGTAGTATCTTTCGATTTTTTGGTAACCTCAATCTCAATGACACCATTTTCATTTAAAGTTGCTGCAAACACACCATCGCCAATGGCTTTATTAACCGGCACGCTTTCTCCGGTAATAGCGGCCTGGTCAACCGTGGTTTCTCCTTTTTTAATTGTGCCATCGATGGGGATATACTCCCCCGGTTTTACAATGATGATATCACCAATATTAAGTTCTTCAATAGAGACCGTCTCTTCACCGCCGTCCGGCAGAATCCGGTGAGCTATAGACGGTCTGAGTTTCAGCAAAGAGTGAATCGCATTTCGGCTTTTATCCAGTGCGTAGTGTTCCAGGGCACCGCTTAGGGAAAACAGAAAGAGCAGGATAGCCCCTTCAATCCACTGTCCCAGAATGGCAGCTCCAATGGCCGCACTGATCATGAGGAAGTGAATATCAATCTTGAAGTTCCTCAATTGTTTTACGGTATCAATGGCCCCTGAATATCCGCCGCTTAGATAGGACAGAATATAGAAGGTAATCGAGAATGAAGACGGTAACAGTTGAGTAAAGTCAGCAATCGCCCCCAAGGCAAGAAAAACGGCACAAGCAATAGTCAGTGTAATTTCGGACGGTTGGTTAGAATGACTGTGTCCCATTGGAGTGGACTTTATATTAAATAAATGCAAAGGTTCAATGCATCTATCATATTACAAAAATGTAAGTAAAGATTTCGATAGAGTTCCGGAACGCATTGAAAGCCACCTGTTTTATGATCGGTATTAGACAACGCCAAAACGCCCTGAACATTAACCGGTAGCGGACGTTTGGACGTATTAATATCCCAATGGATGAATCCTTTGAATTCATGCCCATCACGGAACGGGAAATTTAGATTGGCACGGTCGATGGATACCCAGAGTTTTTCGGTTCCCCGGATATCCATGTTTACAGTGTTTTTAAAATATCTATATGTAGTAGCTGCTCTTCTCTAATCACATGGATAATGTAGATAATTTCATCTGCTAGCCGATAAAAAATTCTACAAGGCGGCAATACGATTTCTCTATAAACAGAACCTTCAAATTCTTCCACAAGCTTACCACTTTTGAGATGATGCGCTAAATGGTCAACCCGGCTGAAAGCTTCGCGAACCAATTTTTTTGCTGCAGTTGGACTATCCAATGAAATATAATCGGCAATTGCATCCAGTTCCTGGAGAGCAGGTTCGGTCCAGATTATTCGAGCCATCGAGCCATGCGCTTTTTGGCATCAGCATGCGAAACAACGCGATCTTCGAGAATGGCTTTCTCACCACGAGCCAAGCCTTCCAGCAGTTTTAACTTCTTTTGAATGTACTCAAAGTGTTCCACGTCAACAAGATAAGCAGATGGTTTTCCGTGTTCAGTAATCAGTACAGGCTCTTTTTTCTCTCTAAGTTCTTTTAAGAGCTTTGTTGCTTGACGCTTTAGTGTTGTAACAAGTTCAGTTTTCATAGTGATATTAAAGTACTACTTTTCATAATTTTTGGCAATTCACGACACCTAGTTTCTTACAAATTTTGAAAGCGGCTCATAATCGTGTGCATCAGCAGACCTTAAAGCTTGAATGTAAGTTGCCCTTACATTCCCTTCTTCAATCAAATTTCCTGATCCCCAACTAAATGGCTCTTGGTCGAGTGCTTTTTCAAGCAAAACATCAGTCATTACTCGTGCGTGACGTCCGTTCCCATTCGGAAATAAATGAATTTGTACGAGTCTGTGATGAAAACGTGTTGCGATTTCATCCGGTGAATAGGTTTCATGATCTATCCAATACCGGACATCATCCAGTAATTGTCGAAAATGTATTGGAATTTGTGCCCAATCTACACCGATATTTTTATCCGTCTGGCGATAATCTCCTGCCCAAGCCCATACCTTTCCGAACATCTCTTCATGAAGTTTTCGAATGAATTCTTCACTTAAAAAATCTTTTCGGCGTGTGCGATCTAACCAACTGTAAGCATCGGTAATATTCCTTTGCTCCCATTCATTAAGTTCTTCCCGTGTGCTTATATGAGGGATGAGAAGCCCTTCCTTCTCATCCTCATCAATCGGTGTTGCTCCTTCTGGATAATCAAACATTTACTAATCCCAAAAATTCTTAGGCTCTTCGACCAGGATTTTATCTATCAAATCATTCAGTGCTTCTTCCTGCTCTTCATCAGAGACTCCCTGAAGCTCTAACTTCATGGAATGATCTATTCGATTCAATCGCTTTTTGGCGACTTTCATGGCTTGTTGACGGACAATTTCCTCAAGGTCTTGTTCCGGCACAAAACCATAGACAAATTTCACCCCTAACCCATCAGCCATTTTCTTCAAGGTTGAGAGTTTCACATCACCATTGACTTCAGCTTGTTCAATCCGATAAACCCGTGCCCGGTCAAGGTCAACACGGCTCCCTAATTCTTCTAATGTCATGCCCAATCCTTCACGGATAGCATTTATCCATCCACCTGAAGGCACTGCCATTTTCAGGAGAGGTTTCAGCTTTTTCAATTTCTTATCAAGCTGTTTACGTATAAGCTTCTTGTCCCAATAGTTCATAATTGTGCCTTTTTGCTATATTAAACCGTACTTGTTGATGTTTATAACAACATAATAGCACTGTACATTGTTATATATGACAACACAATATACTTATTGTTGTTACTTTTAACAACATTTAGAAGTAATAAGTTGTTATTTATAACAACGAATATGCGTAAATGGCCATACTTACATAAAGAATGCATTATATATAATCACAAGAATAGCCGTAGATACTGAGAGGATTAAATGAGGGTAAGGGCAAAGAAAAGTTTGAACTATGCTGTACCCGAAATTAAAAAGGCCGCTAAAAGCGGCCTTTAAGTAGTGGCGGGGGTAGGATTCGAACCTACGACCTTCGGGTTATGAGCCCGACGAGCT
>DEMS01000002.1:32728-181088 GCA_002359315.1 Bacteroidetes bacterium UBA2664
TTATGAGCCCGACGAGCTACCAGCTGCTCCACCCCGCGATATGAATTTCGTTTCGAGGATTTTAAATCAAACTTTCAGATCCATCGAAGACTGTAAAGATAAGAATTAATGCACATCAAAATCAATCTTAATAAAAGATATTATCTGATAGGTGAATGAACTTCTGATATTGGTTTGGGTGATTTTGAGTAGATATTAACGACCGATTTTTCTGAGATACAAATCTCCACTTACAGACTCAAGCCGAATCAATGTCCCGCCATTTCCGATGGTTCCGCGAAGTTCATAACCCACATGGGGAAAAGGTTCTTTTCGGTTTCTGAATGTAAGGTTATCCAGATCGCTGTAGGCCTCCCCCGTTATGGTTTTCAGTGAAATATCAGCTCCATTCATTCCCGGCCAGCTCAGGTCTACAAATCCGCTAATGGATTTTGCATCTACAGGCCCATCCAGATTCAACAGTTCCACATCCGCTGCAATCGTTTCAAGTACCAACTGGCTGTTTCGCGGAATCTGGATTTCAAAGGTAATGGAACTGCAAACGATTTGATTTTCTCCATTTTGATTCCAGGAATAGGAGCGGTACCTCTGATCCGGACAATCGTCTGCACGACCATCCTGCAGTTTCTCTTTATCAAAGTCTGTCTCAATTCGAATTCCCGGTCCGTTTTCAATAAAATTCGCAGTAAAAGCGTCATTGAGCTTACCACCATTTATTTCCACCACAGCCCGAAACGAAACTTCATCTTTTTCCCACCCTTTCACCACTATGCTTTCTCCAAATTTCAGGTTGAGTTGAATATGCGCATCAGAGTCGGTCTCGATGGTCTTTTCAATAATTCGCGGCTGAGCCTCTATTGAATGGATACCGGCAAAAAAGGCAAATAAAAGGGTGACTATCAGTCCTATAGTTTTCTTCATTTTTTTCCTCTTTATTTTCCACGGAGATAGATATCGCCACTTATGGATTTTAGCCCCACTTCAACACCGCCTCCATTTAGTGTTCCTGTTATTTGTCCGCCGCCACCTAGACGGTTCATAAGATTATCACCTCTTCCCTGAAGGTTGATTTCCAGGTCGGTATACACTTCACCTGAAATAGAGCTCAGGTTGAAATTCGCAGCTGAGCTGGCCGGAAGAGTGATATCTATAAAACCACTGACAAGAGAGATAGAGGTAGGGTTTTCCTGATTTAGCGTAGAAAAATCGATCTCTACATTACCGCTGGTGCTGCTGGCTGTAACCGGACCTGTAATATTCGATAATTTGATATCGCCGTTTTTTGAGAGAATTTCAATCTCACCGCTGTGATTGCTGATCTCAAAATCGCCTCCGCCCCAATTTACCTGTTCTACCATCAGACGAATCCTGTTTGGAATCATTACACGGTATTCACCATCATCACGTGAGGCCGGAATAATTCGAAACGTTCCGTTTTCCTCTTCGACTGAGAGCCCGATACCGGTATTGTCTTCAGCTGAATAGTAGAGCGCCCGCAAACCCTCAGCCCGTTCCGGTTCTTGCTGTTCTTCATAATCGAGGTTAATAATGATCAATTCATTACTGTCATGCCCCTCAATAGTTACATCGCTTTGTCCGACTGCAATTTCAACGGTCATGTCCGGAGAATTTCCAATATCGTGTCTGTACTCTTGGGCTACGGTTTTTTGTACCATCAAAGCTAATAGCAGAGTGGTGATAAGAATGATTGTTTTTTTCATTGTTTTATTTATTTAAGGGTTCGTTTTAGATTTTTTGAAGCCACCTGTCAGGGACTCTCACAGGGACGTGATTTATTTTTGCATTTTTTACTACGCCTTCAACTCAGCAATAGAGTTTTCCAATCGTACTTTTACAATCTCTTGCGTTTCCGCTCTCAGCAACATTTTCTGCATTTCATTGATGGCCGATTTCTGTTTCATCTCCACCAGCATATCAATCAGTGTAATCTGCATAATCGGGTTGGTTTGATGTGGCAATGAATTGGTAAGTGCCTTTCCAATCTCCGGCTCATCTCTAAACCTGAAGAGTGCCTCAGTGGCTGCCAGCCGGACGTTTACATTTCGGTCGTTATTCATGGTATGGATCAAAATCTCTGTTATTTCCTTGTCCAGATGATTGGACTGCGGCAACTGCGTGCTCATATGTACTGCAGATATCCGTTCGCTGGCCGAGGCCTGCTGAACCGGGCCGTACATCAGGGCTTTTTTTACTTGATTGATTTCAGATTGCAGGGTAGCCAGTTGCTCATCCGAGGCGCCTTGTTGTTGATTAATCAGAAGTCCGGTAGTTAATCCCGTCAGCACCAGGATGATGGCAGCAGCCGCACGAAGGGTCCAAATTATTGTTGGGGACATCCGCTTGAATTCACCTGAAGATGAACTTCGTATCTCCTGGATTGGTGATTCTTTTGCTTCCGCCATTTCAATTTTAGCCATTGGGTCGATATCTGCTCCGGGGGTTCCCAGGGCATGGATATAAGAAAACTGATCGATATAGCTTTTCAGGTGTGCAGGAATTTCGTCCTGTTGAAAGAACTCCCGCAGCTCCTTTTCTTCATTAAGAGTTGTTTCCCCTTCGAAGTACTTTTCAAGCAGTTGTTCAATTTTTTCTGTGTTCATAGTTCTGATGTTTTAAATATTCTTCGCGAACGGTTTTGCGGGCTCTCGAAAGATTAACCCGGATGGTGTTGACGGTCAAACCCGTCATTGTTTCAATTTCCTCGTAACTGTACTGCTCCACATCCCGCAGATGAATAATGAGTTTTTGCTGATCCGGCAGTGTTTTAAAAATGGAGTGAATCATGCTGAGGCTGTCATTGTGTTCCGTGGTTTCACCCGGGTCGGGAAGCTCAGATTGAACCGGGAGAGTGTCCACCTCCTCATCATTTTGATTGCGATGTTTGTACGATCGCAGCTTATCCACACAAAGATTCTTCGTCATGGTTACTCCCAATGCTTCTACACTACTGTATTCTGAAAGCCGGTTCCGCATATTCCACAATTTCAGGAATGTATCCTGCAAAATATCTTCAGCTTCTTGTCGATTGCCGAGGAGTGTCAGCGCCACCCTGAAAAATTTATCTCCGGAAGGCAGAACCCGTTTTTTAAATTCCTGTTTTGTCATTTCTATTCATCAGACGAGTGGGATGGATTATCATTACAGAAGATTACGAAATTTTTTCTGTAACCTTTTGATATGGAATCAGTGTACCCAAATGAACAGGCTAACGAAACGATACAACCGGTTGGATTCAAATTCGGATAACGCATTGATGATGAAAGTAAGCAATGGCGACCTCGACAAACTCGGGTTGCTGTTTGAGAGGTATAACCGCCGTCTGTTCGGGTTCTTTTACAGACTGACTCACCGTCGCGATATCAGTGAAGATCTGGTTCAGGGTGTGTTTGAACGAATTCTGAAATACAGGCAAACGTATAATGGAGACGGTGCTTTTTCAACCTGGATTTTTCAGATAGCACGAAACCAGCATATTGACTATTACCGTAAGAATTCCAAAACGGATTCTCAGGACGATTTTAACGAATGGGATACCGTTGAATACGATGATTCCGATATCAAAGAAAAATCGGAAGACGAGCAGAACCGGTTGTTGCTTAAACGGGCACTTGAGTATCTGGATGCCGAGAAGAAACAAGCCTTGATTCTCAGCCGCTATGAAGGATTCAAATACCGGGAGATTGCCGAAATAATGGATTGTACTGAGAACGCGGTAAAAGTGCGGGTTTTCAGAGGAATAAACGAATTGAAAGAGATCGTTACCGATCTCAAAAAAAAGGAAGAACGATGATTGACGAAAAATATATCGACTTAATTACAGGATATCTGCAGGATTCATTGGATCAGGACGATCAAAAGAAACTTGACGGGTTGATTGAGGCCGGGAAAATTAATAGGCATGATATCGATGAGATGCAGATGGTGCTTAAAGGAATAGATTCTATTGAGCCCCCCAAGCCATCCCCATCCATGCGCGATCGTTTTTACTCTATGATTGAAGAAGAGAAACAGACGCAAAGCATCAGTTGGTCAAATAAACTAAACAGGTGGATTGACGATCAGAAAAGCCGGTTTGAATTCCGTTATGCGATTTATGCAGCCATGATTTTTCTGGCCGGACTTTTTTTTGGTGATCTGTACGCCCCTCTCAGCAACCAGAGCAATCAGATAGATCGGCTTACATCTGAAGTATCACAAATGCGGGAGATGATGATGATCTCTCTTCTGGAAAACTCTTCCGCTGCTGATAGGCTCAAAGCAGTCAACATCAGTACCGCCATTCGTACAGAGGATAACCGGGTTGTGAACGCCCTGCTGAGCACACTAAACAACGATTCGAATGTAAATGTGCGAATTGCCGCAGTCGATGCACTTGTAGCACACGCCTCAAACCCAACCGTACGGACCGGTCTGATCCACTCTATTACCCGTCAGGAATCCCCAATTGTGCAGGCTGCCCTGGCCGATGCCATGCTGGCCCTGCAGGAAAAACAATCGGTGGATGAATTCAGAAAGCTCCTTGAAAGAGATGAACTGGATATGAATGTCCGCAACAAACTTGAAAACACTATTGCAGCTTTAAACTAAACCGGAGAATAAAATATGAAAAACCATAATCTGCTTTCGACGCTTAACCTTAATTTAGGGAGTACAAAGGGAATGATACTGCTGATATCAATAATAACATTGATATCAGCCTCAAATGTCTTCGCTCAATCATTTACCGAAACCCGACATGAAACGGCTCGTTTTCAAAACGCGGGAAATGTAAACAACACGCTGTATATACACAACATCCATGGAGATGTGATCATTAAAGGCTACGACGGCGATGAGGTACAAATTGAATATCACAAAGAAATTAATGCGGATACCCGGAACGATCTGGACCGGGCAAAAGAAGAGATAGAGTTTCTCATTGAAGAGGAAAGAGATCGAATTCTCATCTACCTGGATGCACCATTTATTCATGTAAAAAAACATGATAACAAAGTCAGTTACAATATCAGAAACTGGGATGATGACTATGATTTTCGCTTCGATATCATCGTACAGGTGCCCCGAAATACAAACCTGAACGTCTCTACCATCAACAATGGAAAAGTGACGGTTGAAAACATGCGGGGGCAGAACGTAGTTGCCTCAAACGTGAATGGACATGTTGAACTTGCCAATGTTACAGGAATCACAAAAGCCCATACTATCAACGGGAATGTTAGCGCAAGTTACAACGTGAGTCCGGCCGGCAATTCCTCTTATCAAACCTTAAACGGAACTATTGAGGTGATCTATCCCGAAGATCTTTCCGCAGATATCACATTCAAGAGTTTGCACGGAGATCTCTATACCGATTTCCAAAACGTGCAGCGACTCGAAACCCGGGTTGAATCGGATCAGGATCGGCGCCGGGGCAAAACCACATACCGCATCGACAAATTTGCACCCCTTAGAATCGGCAATGGCGGACCCAAATTCAGTTTCGAGGTATTAAACGGCGATGTTTATATCAAACAAATGAAATCAAATACTTAACATCAACATTATGAAAACAATCAAACACATATTTTTTCTTTTATTATCACTTTTTTTGGGAGTGTCAACATCCCTGGCGCAGGAGCAGGTAGTGATTCCGCTTAGCAATCCCGGAGCGCCCGGAACCCTCGAACTGGGTATTGTTCGGGGATCCATTAGTGTAAGCGGAACGGATGCCGAGCAAATTATCATCAATTATGTCAGCGGGGATAACAACGCCAACAGTAGGCAAAATACACCACAAACCAAAAATGGGTTGCGCAGAATTTCAGACAAATCCATCGGTTTTGAGGTAACCGAAAGTAACAATAAGGTTGAAATTGGAGGCACATCACCAATGGCGGATGTTAATTTTTCAATTTCAGTACCTCGAAATTTCTCGGTCTTTCTCTCTACAGTAAATGGAGGAAATGTTATCGTTGAAAACATCAACGGCGAGATCGAGATCAGTAATGTCAATGGGAATGTCATTCTAACAAACGTAAGCGGTTCAGCGTCTGTCAATACTGTAAATGGTGATATTTCCGCATCATTCAACAGTATAAACCAGGATAATCCAATGGCCTTCAGTAATGTACATGGTGATATCGACATTACCCTGCCGGCAAATGTTCGTTTTACGGCAAATATGAAATCGGAATGGGGTGAAATTTACACGGATTTTGAAATGGATATCAACCGATCTAACCGGGAAAATATTCAGGCAAATTCGGATGTTTATAAAGTATCCATCAATAACTCGATTATTGGAAATATTAACGGAGGTGGGCCTGAATATCTCTTCAAAACACTTCAGGGCGATATTTATATCAGAAAGCGATAGACAGATTTACCCGGTAACTTTGAATTTTCTAGGGTTCTCATCAGAGTTCCGGTCGTCGCCTTTGATTTTAAAGTTAAAATCATAAATCGAACTCTTCAGAACCTTGTATCCCTTCGGACTCTATCAAGTTCTTTATATGCTTTGTAATGAATCGGCTTTACACTCGTCTGTTTCATGAAGCTACAATCCTTGTTTAAACCATTATTGAACCATGCTTTTTGTCAAAACTATATCAAAATTACTCCCGGCAGCTCTTTTTTTGATGGTATCATTCACAGATGGATTTACCCAGGAAGTAACCATTGTTGATACGTCCACAACTGACGAGCCGGCTAACACCCGTACTTTACAGGCTTTTCGAGCTCTTTCATCCGATCTGATACAACTGGACGGCATACTGGATGAAGAGATCTGGATGCAGGCACCTGTAGCAACCGGATTTACCCAGCGGGTTCCTCACGATGGTCAGCCGGCAACAGAAAAAACGGAAGCAAGAATCATTTATACTGAAGATGCCATTTACATCGGCGCGCGTGCGTACGATTCGTCCAGTGATTCGGTTGCTGCAACGCTTTTCCGCAGAGACGGGACGGCCTACAGCGACTGGTTTTATGTAACCATAGACAGTTATAAAGACAACCGTACAGGCTTCTCGTTTGCTGTTAACCCAAAAGGAGTACGCAAAGACATTCTACTGTATGATGACACGAACGAGGATATCCGCTGGGATGCTGTTTGGCAGGCAGCTACAACCATTGATGAAGAAGGATGGACGGTTGAAATGAGAATTCCGCTTTCTCAGCTGCGGTTTAGTCCACCCGAAGATGGAACGGTAACTGAATGGGGAATCAATTTTCAGAGACGAATAGCCCGGAATGAAGAAATCTCATTTTGGGCCCCTACTCCGCAAAATGAATCGGGAATGGTTTCGCGGTTCGGCCGTTTGGAAGGCATCAAAGATCTTAATTCGCCTCGTCGGCTTGAGATTAGCCCCTATGCATCTACTAATCTTACACGTGAACCGGGAAATGTCAGTAATCCGTTTTACAATCAAAATGATTGGGATGGAATGATTGGAGCAGACATCAAATACGGTATTACATCAAACCTGACACTAACCGCAACCATCAATCCCGATTTTGGCCAGGTGGAGTCTGATCCTGCAGTAATAAATCTCAGTGCGTACGAAACCTATTTCCAGGAACAACGCCCTTTTTTCCTGGAGGGGAATGAAATCTTTCAGTTCGGAAGAACAAACACCTTTAACTCGATTGGAAATCCCATTACTTTTTATTCGCGCCGTATCGGCCGTGCTCCCCAGGGGAACCTGAATAGCTACAACAGTTACCATAATGAATCGGTTTACGATCCCAGTAGTGTTAATGACATCTATACAAACACGCCGGATCAAACCACCATTGCAGCAGCGGCTAAAATCAGTGGAAAAACAAAATCGGGCTGGTCAATCGGGCTGCTAAATGCTTTTACTACACGAGAATCATCCCCCTATCAAATTGTTAACAGTGCAACCTCTGGCAGTTTTACGGTCGAACCGGCTACAAACTATCTGGTAGCCCGTGCAAAAAAAGATATTAATGGTGGTAACAGTGTGTTCGGCGGGTTTTTCAGTGCTACAAATCGCAATGTTGAAGGTACCTATTTTGAAGATTTTCTTCACTCATCCGCCTATCTTGCAGGGCTCGATTTTGAGCACAACTGGAATAATCGGAACTGGTCCCTAAGTGGAACTTTTTCTGCCAGCCAGGTGAACGGATCGGCGCAAGTTATTGAACGCACACAAAAATCTCCGGCTCGTTATTATAATCGAGTAGATTCCCAAGAGTTAAGTCTCGACCCCGACAAAACCAGTCTCAGCGGTTTTGCTACTGAGATTAGTGTTCGCAAAGGTGGAGGCGAACACTGGCGCTCGTCGCTCACCTATTCGGAGGTAAGCCCGGGCTACGAAGTGAATGATCTCGGATTCGAAAACCGGGCAGACTATCGGGCAATCGCCGGTGGGTTAATGTATCTTGAATCCAATCCTGAATGGATGCGTTTTTATCGATTCTGGACATTTGAGATGTTTTCCTGGAATTATGACGGTGACATGACCGGGAATTACTATAATACCGGTGGGTTTATGCAATTCAATAACCTATGGACTTTCAATTACAACTTTAATTACCGGGGAAAAACGTATAACGACCGCCTGACTCGCGGCGGACCTGTTGGCAGACAACCCCGTGACTGGAATTTTAATGCAAACATTCGCTCTGACCAGACAAAAAAAATAGCCTATGGTATAGGTGGATTTTACCGGAATGAATTTAACGGACACGAAATTGACCGGAATATATGGGGGTTTATAGAATTTCGCCCAACCACATATATTCAACTTGAAATTTCTCCTCAATTTGGATGGGAAGTTGAAAGTGATCAATATATTACTGCAGTAAACGATCCGCTGGCTTCAAATACCTACGGAACACGATACATTTTTTCTGACCTGGATCTGACGTACCTCTCAACAAGTATCCGGCTGGATTGGACGTTTACACCGGATATGAGCCTTCAGCTCTATGCCCGCCCTTATATCAATACCGGACATTTCTACAATTTTAAGGAGTTTAAAACTCCGAGAAAATTTGAGTTTGATGTATATGGACAAGATGCGGGTACCATTTTCTATTCAGAAACTAACGAAGTATATACTGTTGACCCCGACGGTGCAGGGGGTGCTGAGTCATTTACCATTTCCCGGCACGATTATAATTTCCGATCCATTCAGGGCAATACCGTTTTCCGGTGGGAATACCGGCCCGGATCTACCTTCTATTTTGTTTGGCAGCACGACCGTTCCAGCAATGGGCCTGAAAATGATTTTCGGCTGGACCGGGATTTCAGCATGCTGTTTGATGCCGAACCGACCAATATCTTCCTGCTGAAACTGAGTTACTGGTTTGGCAGTTGAGAAAGACTTCATAACATTCTCCCCCATTTGCGTTACTTTGAAATATCACTATTGAAATTTTGTGCTCTGCAATAAATTTTTAATGCACAAGAAAATCACCTACTTCAATTCAGTAATTTGTATTTTCCACCTTCAAACTCAAATTACTAATATTTCAGCAGTCAAAAGCATGATATCCAGCAAAGAAGCAATCGAACTTGAAAATCAATATGGAGCTCATAATTACCATCCCCTGCCGGTTGTACTTTCAAAAGGAAAAGGGGTGCATGTTTGGGATCCGGAAGGAAACAGATATTATGATTTTCTCTCTGCTTACTCTGCTGTAAATCAGGGGCATTGCCATCCTCACATCATCAAAGCCCTGCAACAGCAAGGCGAGACGCTCACGTTAACCTCACGTGCATTTTATAACAATGTATTGGGAGAATTTGAGCAGAAACTGTCCCGGCTTTTTGGATATGATAAAGTGCTCCCGATGAATACAGGGGCCGAAGCTGTAGAGACGGCCATTAAAATTGCCCGGAAATGGGGTTATCAGGTAAAAGGCATTCCCGAAAATGAAGCTAAAATTATTGTTTGTGACAATAATTTTCATGGCCGAACAACGACCATCATCTCTTTTTCAAATAACCCGGAAGCTAAAGATTATTTCGGCCCCTATACTCCCGGATTTATCTCGATTGAATATGGGAATACGGATCAGCTTGAAGAAGCCCTCAAGGATGAAAATGTTGCAGCCTTTTTAGTGGAGCCTATTCAAGGGGAAGCCGGTGTTTTTCTGCCGGATGAAGGATATATAAAAGCCGCTTCGGAGCTGTGTAAAGCAAATAATGTGCTTTTTATCTGTGATGAAATACAGACAGGCATTGCCAGAACCGGAAGCCTGTTGGCAGTCTGTGGCAACTGTACGTGCAGCAATGAGTGCGAGCGTCAGCCCGAACACTATGTACGTCCCGACATGATTATCCTCGGGAAAGCTCTTTCCGGCGGCGTCTATCCGGTATCTGCACTATTAACGGATAACATCGTGATGGATGTGATTCAGCCGGGACAACACGGTTCTACTTTCGGTGGAAATCCATTGGGATGTAAAGTAGCATTGGCAGCTCTGGAGGTGGTTGAAAACGAAAATCTTATTCAGAATGCTCGAAAACTCGGTGAAATATTCCGTAACGAGATGCTTAAGCTGAAGGAAGAGTGCTCCCTGATTGTAAGTGTGAGGGGCAAAGGCCTTTTAAATGCGGTAGTTATTGATGACGATCCGGCCGGGGAAGCCGCCTGGAATCTTTGTGTAAATTTAAAGAATAACGGATTGCTTGCGAAACCGACACACGGGAATATTATCCGCTTTGCACCGCCGCTGGTCATGACAGAAGAGCAGCTTATGGAGTGCATTTCCATCATCGCAAAGACTTTTAAAGAGTATATGAATTGATATAGATTATTTCTCCTTTTTGAATAGATAACCGTTCAATCATATCTTGCCTTTGGGGGAGTTAGTTTCTTATCCTTCAAGAACAACTGCAGGCCAAAAATTGATTAATATACTACCCGATGTCAAAATCTATTTCTCCAGGTAATGTTCGTGATACCCTTCGAAAACATCTGATCACTGACGGAATGGATATCGTCCTGGACCTGAAAAAAAGCAAAGGACTTTATCTGCACGATTCAGCACACAATGTCGATTATCTTGATTTTTTCACCTTTTTTGCGTCCAACCCTTTGGGGATGAATCACGACCGGCTTGCAGGTGATCCCGATTTTGTCAAAAAACTCGGTGAAGTCGCTATAAACAAACCATCTAATTCCGATGTCTATACAGAGGAAATGGCAGAGTTTTCTGATACATTTTCACGTATTGGTATTCCAGACTATCTGCCTCATGCATTTTTTGTTGCCGGTGGTGCTTTAGCTGTGGAAAATGCACTTAAGGTTGCCTTCGACTGGAAAGTTCAAAAGAATTTCAAGAAGGGATATCGAACTGAAAAAGGAGACAAAGTATTGCACCTGGATAGAGCATTTCATGGGCGCAGCGGATATACGCTATCCCTGACAAATACGGAGCCCAATAAAGTGAAGTATTTCCCAAAATTTGATTGGCCCAGAATTCACAATCCGGCAATTCAGTTTCCCCTGAATAAAGAGAATACTGAAAAAGTGGCACTGGAAGAGGAACAAGCGATTGCTCAGGCCCGTCAATATTTTGAAACCCACAAAGATGATATTGCCTGCATCATCCTGGAGCCGATTCAAGGTGAAGGAGGCGACAATCATTTCAGAAAAGAATTCCATCAAGCCCTCAAAGATCTAACGATGGAGTTTGATGCACTTTTTATCTACGATGAAGTGCAAACCGGTGTTGGCCTGACCGGCAAGTTTTGGGCCCATGAACATTATGTAGAACCGGATATCCTCGCTTTCGGGAAAAAAGCACAGGTTTGCGGGATTCTGGCCGGTAAAAAAGTGGATGAAATTGAAACCAACTGCTTTAATGTATCCTCCCGAATCAATTCAACTTGGGGCGGCAATCTGGTGGATATGGTTCGTTTTCAGCGGATACTCGAAGTGATCGAAGAGGACCATCTGGTGGATCATGTCAACGAAGTTGGAGACTATCTGCAGAATAAGCTGCAAAAACTCGCTGAAGAAGAGGAGCATATTACCAATCCGAGAGGTAAAGGGCTCTTTTGTGCAATCGACCTTCCCGATACCCATTCCCGGGATGAACTTCGCAAAGAGTGCATGAAAAATCATCTGATGATCCTGGGCTGCGGCACAAAAAGTATTCGATTCAGGCCACCATTGACCACCCAAAAAGAACATCTCGATGAAGGCTTGGAAATCCTGAAACAAAGTTACAGAACTGCCGTTGAGAAGTGTCCGATGACCTGATTCAGAGTGCAGGGTGCACGGTTCAGGGAACAGGAATCAGAAATCAGGCATCAGAAATCAGGGATTTCACGATAACAGTCATCCTGAACTCGTTTCACGATCTCCAAAGGGCGAATGTATTTGAACAAAACTAAAGACTATTTATAGACTATTTCCCCTGAGATTCTGAGATGCATCAGAATGACGGAAGAAGTTGGTTTCCTGCCCCTAAATTTTCACTTTTCACTTTTCACTTTTCACTAAACCATTATATTGAGTAAGTCGTATTACCAATTCCTACTCGAAGCATAAAATTACATATGGTTTTTTTTCTAACGGAGACATTCATTTTTGTGGCTTTGCTGTCCGTAATGGACAAGAATCAACAGCAAGAACTGTATCGAGCAATTAAGAACGGGGATCAGGAGGCTTTTAAAAAATTTTATGATGAAAGTTTTGAAAAAGTATATATCTATCTGAGCAGCAGGGGTATCCGCTCTGATGTGGCCGAGGATTTGATCCAAAAAGCATTTATATATATTTGGGAAAACAGGCAAAAAATCAATCCTGATTTATCACTGCATGCTTACCTCTTCAGAATTGCATATTCACGCATGATCAACCACTTAAACAGATCCAAACCGGCTGATTATGATGAACTGAAAACGGAACCGAACGTTGAAACCCCATTGGATAAACTTCAACTGAGTGACCTTCAGGAATCGATAGAAACCGCTATAAAAAAAATGCCGGAACGACGACGCAGTGTCTTTGAACACTGTTTTATCAATGAATTCACTTATAAAGAAACTGCAGAAATTCTAAAAATCAGCCCAAAAACCGTAGAGAATCATATGGCTCTTGCACTAAGAGATTTGCGGGCTTCGTTGAAGAACTTCATAAAAATCTAAATTTGAGTTAGGGGTACCCCCCGATAGTAACTGTATTACTTGTAAAGTCATCAGTAATAAAACATCAGTTATATGAAATCACGAATTCAAAACCTGACCCAATTAACAGCGGCATTCCTCATTGCAATTTTTATTTTCTCCGGATGCTCAATTAATGATTCCAATGTAGGATCCGATACAAGTGAGTTGACAAGTGAGGAACTTGAACTTGCCGGACAAATCATTGCAGAATCGGTTTCTGACCAAAAAGACGGCATATTTTCAAGTCTCAATGATGCATTTACCCTTCCATCCAACAACAATTTTACACAAAGTATTCAAGAAGCAGAAAATTACTCCACTCCTGCATTTAAAGCAGTCAGTTTAACGGCTGAAACTACCGGGCAGAGTAACTATTCATATACATATGACCCTGAATCCGGAAAACATTTTGTAACTCAAAATAGAAGTATTAATGAGGGTAACATTTCCAAAGAAACCACGGTAGAGCTTGAGTATATCTATTATGATACTGCCGGAAATTTTGTCGTTTCACCCAGAATAGATAATGACCGCATAGAAACGATTGATTTTTTAGGAAAAAGAACCGGCTCCATTGAAAGTGGGAGCTTCCAATCCAATTTTGATCGATCCGATCAGTTTATCATAGAGGGCCTTACAAGTAATTCACAATTACTGACAATCGACGGGCTTCATCAAGGCAACGGTGAATTCAGAGTAACCAGAGAGAATGGAGACCTGCTTGAGCGATATTATGATCTTACTGTTGAATTCATCAATGTTCAGGTGAATAACCAAACGGTTGAATCCAATGGGAATTTAAAAAATGGTGTGACCGGTACACTTTCTTATGAGTTGTTGATCAATAAATCCGTAAACGGTGACGAATCCGTTAAAACCGTCAATGGTACAATCGAATTCAATGGAGACGGTACAGCCCTTCTCAAATTCAGAAATCTGCTGAGTCAATTTAAAATCAAACTGGAGACAGGCAGCCTGCTTGAAGAAGATGAATTTGAAGGATTTATACGGTCTGTAAATACATCAGAAAACAGCATTACACTTTTTAATTCTGATAAATTTATCCTGACCTCTGAATCTCAAATATCATCGGAAAGTGCTCTCAACACACTGGTTGAAATTGAATCCGCACTTGAAAATGATATTCGAGTTAAAACTGAAGGATCTTTTATTACGGATGCAGAAGGCAGCAATATTATCCAAACGGTTGAATTTAATTTTGAAGAGGAAGATGTCGAATTTGATGAACTGATTGAAAGTGTAAATATTTCTGAGAATTCGATCACACTTAACAGATCCGGCACCCTCTTTTTAACGGATTCTACTCAAATTGATAGCGACGGAGATTTTTTTACGCTGGAGTCTGTTCAGAACAGTTTAGAGAATGGAAACTCTGTGAAGGCAGAAGGTGAATTCCAGCTCAATTCTGATGATCGCAAAACAATCATAAAAGTAGAATTTGAGCTTGAAGATCAGGAGTTCGAAGATTTTATAGAATCGGCTGATACAACTGCTCAATCATTTACTCTTGAGGATGGCACAACCTACTTTGTGAATGACTCTACAAAATTTGATGAAAATGTTTCATCCATAGAAGAACTTGATGAATTGTTATCCATCGGTTATAAAATTGAAGCCGAGGGTACCTACAAAATCGACACCGATGACCGCTGGGTAGTCACCAAAGTGAAATTCGACATCGAGGATTTTGATGAGTCTGATTTTGAAGGAGTCGTATTATCCGTCAATATTTCGGATCAAACGTTTACCCTGAACAACGGGTTGGTTTTTAATGTGAACTCCAGAACCAAATTCAAAAAAAATATCCGAACATTAAATGAACTGGCTGTAGCTCTGAATGAGAATGAATCCGTATACGCTGAGGGTGAATATTTCACGAATGCAAACGGTGAAAATATCCTTATAGAAGTCGAATTTAGTATATCAGATGGTGATGAGGAATCAGAAGAAGGTGAATTTGAAGGTATTGTTCAAACGGTCAATCTAAATCAGCAGACGTTTGTCCTCAAAAACGGCCTGTTGCTTTATGTCGACTCCGATACCGAGTTCAGTGATGATGATATTGAGTCTCTGGAAAAACTTTCTGAATTGCTTGAAATCGGACATCATATTGAAGCTGAAGGGAGATACGTAAACAACGGGAATGGCAAAAATGTTGTCGTTGAAGTTGAATTCGACGTTGACGAAATAGAATTTGAAGAAAAAGAGTATAGTGGGGAAGTTCAAAGTGTGAATCTCAACCTCGGCTTTTTCATCGTAAGAAATGGATTGGTGGTTTATACGAATTCAGACACTGAATTTGCCGATGGAGAAATTGAGACACTCGAAGAGTTGCAGCAAGCACTCCGGTCGGGCGCATCCGTTCACGCATCGGGAACATACTTCACCAATAACAGAAATAGACATTTTGCCCTCTCTGTTGAATTTGAACGCATCGATGAATTTGAGGAGTCCGATTTTGAAGGAACCGTACAGAATGTAAACCTGAATCAAAATTCTATCCTGATTCAGGGTGGCCTGATGCTCTATCTGGATTCAAGTTCTGAGATTGAAGGCAGTGATATTACCTCTATTGACGATCTTAACAGTGCGTTAAGTGATGGGAACAGAATTCACGCAGAAGGCACCTATTACAACAACAATCGGGGCCGCAATATTATCGTCAATATTGAATTTGAAGCGGTTGAAGAAGATGATAGCGATGATGGCAATGGTGGCCAGGGCGACGATAACGCAGGCAATGGTGGCCAGGGCGACGATAACGCAGGCAATGGTGGCCAGGGTGACGATAACTCTGACAACGGCGGCCAGGGCGATGATAATGCAGGCAATGGCGGCCAGGGCGACGACAACGCAGGCAACGGCGGCCAGGGTGATGATAACGCCGGCAATGACGGTCAGGATGATGATGAAAGTGATGAGGGAAATGAGAGCAGTGCATTTAGCGGTGTTGTACAGAACGTTAATATGAATCAACAATCATTTCTTCTCAAAAATGGCACGCTCTTATATATAAATTCAGATACTGAATTCAAGGGCGATGATGTACAATCACTTCAGGAACTGAATGACGCTGTCGGTCCGGGAAGCAATGTCGAGGCAACAGGTACATACCAAGTCAATCAACAGAATCAAAAAATTGTCATCGAAGTTGAATTCGAGATTTAGGCAGACTGAAAACAGTATGAGCTATCAGATAACCCCATATCCAAAAGTCATTCAGACAGTTAACGGCTGTCTGAATGGCTAATATCCTATGAACAACGAAGAAAACATATCAATAGAAGATCGCAGGCTCGCAAATGAGTTACTCAATGAACTTCATTCTGATAAGGAAGGACGAAATTCCGTTAATCGATTACATGAAGAACTTTTTGCTTACAAATACAATATTACAAATCAATATGCAACAAGGGTAGAACTTGCTAAAAAGCAGTGCTGGAATAGTATCAGTGAAGATATTTTCAGTAGTAAACGATCTTCAGCAAGTCCCGGTTTCACAAATATAATTACGCTCAACAACCTGAAACCCTACTGGAAAGTTGCTGCGATAATTCTTTTCACAATTTTACTGTCCATTTTTTATTTACAGATCGCAGTTCAACAACCGACACTTATTGTAAGCTCCGAATCAACAATTGAAACGGTTGAACTCAGTGATGGCAGCATTGTGACATTGCGGCCCAATTCCAGCCTATACAGTGTTGAAAAGTCGGAATTCACACAGGCTGTCCGGCTTGATGGTGAAGCCTTTTTTTCAATTTCAAATCATCCGGAGCGTACTTTTCTGGTTGAAGCCGGGAATGGGTTCATAGAAGTATTGGGAACTCAATTCAATATTCGAACCTGGCAAAACAGTACAACTGTATTCCTTGAATCGGGCTCATTAAGGTTATCATCGCTGAACAGGCAAAATGCGCTCATTCTTCAGCCCGGACAGGTATCAACCGTAAAACCAAATAATCAGATTTCTGATCCCACTGATACTGAAAAAGAGTACTATACCTCCTGGCGCGATGAAATTCTACTATTTAACAATCGCCAGGCATCAACTATTTTTCGTGAACTTGAATATCACTTTTCAATTCATATTGAAGCTCCTTCAGACATTGAAAATACCCCATTGGGTGGATCCATTTCGCTTCAAAGCTTGCAGACGGCACTTCAAAATCTCGGAGTTGTACTTGATGGCGAATTTGTGTTGATTTCAGGCAACCGATATCGTTTTGAGGAGCTAAAATAGTTGAAACAGGTGGTTTGGATGTTTAGATTCTTCGCCGTTTTCTTGATCATATTAATCTTATTTAATCCGGAACGTGCTGAATCACAATTCAGTTTCGAAAACAGGCCCGCAATTGAAGTTCTTAACGAAATTCAGGAGAAATCAGATTATCGATTTCTTTATCGTGAATCGCTGCTTTCTGACTTCTATTTAACTTTCTCGGCTTCGTCATCAGATTTAATAAGTCATTTGGAAAGTGAATTGGAGAACCACGGCCTGCAATTGCTTCATGACCAAACGGGTGTTCAGTTTATTATTACACCAATTAATCCATCTGAATTAACAGAACCGGATTATTATACTATAAAAGGCCAGATCGTAGATCACGTAACCGGAGAAAGACTCCCCTATGGTACAGTAAAATGGGTTGAGGATAAACAGCTGAAAGGAGTCCCTGCATCCCCATCCGGCACTTTTTCTATTCAAACCAAGTCAAATCAGAATCATCTATCAGTAACTGCCTCCTATGTAGGCTATGAAAGCAGAACTGTTTCAATTCCTTTAGAAAATGAAAGAGTATTGTCGGACATAACATTCAGGCTCCAGCCGGAATCTTTTCAGGGTTCAGAGATTATCGTGTACGGAACAAATTTTTACAGCGTCGGGGATTCTCTTGCTTCCGGGTTGATTAAAACAAACAGATTTAGTCCATTGGGCGATGGAAATGCAGTTCGTGCACTTCAGATTCTCCCATCTGTTCAGCCTGCAATGGCAATGAATGATGGATTATCAATCAGGGGAAGTGCTCCGGATGGTTTTTTACTTGAATTGGATGGCATTACGATATTCAATCAAAGTCACCTTTTTGGCCTTATTGACAGTTTTAATGATGATGCAGTCATTAATAGCGGTTTCTACTATAGTGTGGCGCCGGCTTATGTCAATGCTCCGGTTGGCGGGAAACTCTCACTTACAACAAAAAATGGATCTCTAAACAACATTCAGGCAAATGCCAGTTTCAGTAACTCAACCGTCCGAAGTACGATTCAAACACCTCTAAAGAGAGGTAAAAGCAGCTGGTTATTATCCGGAAGAATTTCAACGATGAATCAATTGGATTGGCTGAATAACGATAATTTAATACAGTGGGGGCTTGATGTAGACCGGCCCAACTCATTATCCGTCACGGATCAATCAGTGAACAGAAGTTTGGTTACACCGAAAGAGTCAAGCGTTCACTTTTTTGATCTGCACAACAAATTTTACCATGAAGGATCAGACGGTTCAAGAACAATAATCAGCAGTTATTTTGGAGGAGACAGAACGTTTCAAAATGCGGATAGAATTACCAAAACCAATTCGCTTAGAGATCGTTACGAAGAAATTGAAGTAGAAACTCAAAATAAGTGGAACAATTTTACCACCACAGTTCAACATCAGAGAGAACTTTCTGAGCGTGTATATAGTCACTCTTTGCTGGGTATAAGTGCATATGAAACGTTTTTCCAAAAAGATGATTTTATCTTTACTGAAACCATTCGATCGCCAAATACAAATCAGACGATTCTGTTTTCCTCTCCTCTTGAAAATCGCAGCACCATGAACCTGGTCAGGTTAAATCAAAATTTTGACATTGATTTAAACCCGATATTCATCAAAACCGGTTTAATGAGTTCATATTATCGAAATGAGTATCTGGAAAAATCTTTTGACCGGCCACAATTTTTCAGCCGTACAGCATCCATGTCTACAGATCTTTTTCTTCATCTGGATTGGAGATTAAACTCATACTTCGAACTTTCTTCAGGCGCCCGGGCTCAATATTTTTCAAACGGGCGTTACTTTAATATTCTCCCCAGAATTCAGGCTAAGTTACTTCCGAATCAACCTATATCATTTCATGCAGGATACAGTCAAAATGTTCAATATATCAACCGAATAAGTTTTAGTAATGCAGTAACCGCAGATATATGGATCCTGGCCAATGAAAATCAACCCCCTACTCATTCAGAGCATTTTACTGCAGCCGTATCGTTAAATCCATATAATTGGCTTTTTTTTCAGACAGAAATCTATCAAAAGGATTTTGATAATCTCAGACTGCATGAATTGAACACTTCAACACTGATAAATGCCTCTGATGAGACCCCATGGTTTCACCAGAATAAAGGAACTGCTCGTGGATTGGAGGTTTTGTTACGATTTAATTTCTCAATTTTTGATCTCACTCAGACGTATACATACTCCTCAGCTGAATTACAAAATGAGCTCTTGAATGATGGTGATTCCTTCTTTGCACCGTGGGATCGAACCCACTCCGCTTCTACGCTGTTAGAGTTGAACATCAACAGAAAATTATCACTATTCGCTTCATATTCTATAGCCAGCGGTACGGTATTTTTTAATGATGATCTTAATCAAAATCATGAGGAATCAAGACTTCCTATATACAAAAGATTAGATGTAACGATTGCGTATAATCAGGCATTTGGAAATAGCAAAATTTCTACAAAAATCTCTGCGTTCAACGTATTGAACAGAAAAAATACCTGGTACCGTGAAATTCAACCGGTTTTTGATTCCCAAGAAACCGTACCTGCCATACGTACACAAATGGTCGATGTTTATGATCTTGGTTTCCAGCCGGCATTCGAAATAAAGGTTGTTTTTTAATTCTCACTTCTGACTTCTGATAGCTGATAGCTGATAGCTGATAGCTGATAGCTGATAGCTGATAGCTGATAGCTGAAAAAACTAACTTGTATTTAGAATAAAAAATCCATTTCTTAACTAAAATAACAAGTCACTAACAAGTTACGAATTATGTCTTATATCAATCTGAATAATCAACTGCCGGGCATTGTGGGCCTAATGACCTATCGGCCTGAAACTGCAAAACCGCTGAATGAATTGGCTGAATTACTCTTAAGAGGCCCTTCAACACTCACATCCGCTGAAAGAGAGATGATTGCATCTTATGTATCCTATCAAAATGAGTGCCATTTCTGCCACTCTTGTCATGGAGCTGCTGCTGCCCATCATCTGGATGGTGACTTGAATCTATTGGACGATATAAAAGCGGGATTCAAAAAAACGGATCTGTCAGATAAAATGAGAACCCTGTTGAATATTGCCAAAAAAGTGCAGATTCTGGGCAATAGGGTAACCAAAGAAGATGTCGAAGCTGCTAAAGCTGAAGGGGCCACAGATCGCGAAATTCACGACACGGTCTTAATAGCCGCTGCATTCTGCATGTACAACCGATACGTGGATGGACTCGGCACCTGGGCACCGGAAAACAAAGAAGATTATGACGAAACCGGCAAAAGACTTGCACACGAAGGGTATGGCAATTCAATACCAAATGTGTAATTAGGCAGGAAGTTGGGCTCACACCATCTGGTGCGACTCGGGCTGAATAACAATTTCATTCAGAACTGATTGTCCCGGCTGAGAGGCTGCATAATAAACCGCTTTAGCCACCTCTTCCGGCGTCAGCATTTTATCTTTCTGTACTCTCATATCAACTTTTGGATTCTCCCAAAAATCGGTGGCGACGCCTCCCAGATAGAGCAGAGAAAAAGAGATACCGGAACGTTTATTCTCTTCCACTAAAGCCTTGGTAAATCCGGTTACTGCAAATTTGGACGCAGAATAGACCGATGTATTTCTCATAACACTCTTGCCCAGTATACCGGGGAACATCACAATCCTGCCTTTTTTTGCCGTTGCCATATACCTGGCGACGGTCTGCGTCACTAAAAAAGTACCATAGATGTTTACATCAAATACCTCTTTTGCATCCGCGGGTTTAATATCCAGCAGAGGCTGTATGAGTCCTGTGCCAAATGCATTTACCAGGACGTCAATATCACCCAGCTTCTCCTGAACTTCTCTAACCATATCAGACACTGAGCCAAGATCTGTCACATCTACATTTATAACATACGCCTCTCCCCCATTTTCATTGATGCTTTTTGCCTTCGCCTCTGCCTTTGATTTATCTCTGGCCGCCAATACTACTTTTGCCCCGGCTTTTGAAAAAAGTTCTGCACATGCCCGGCCAATTCCACCGGAACCGCCTACAATCAACACTACCTGATTCTTCATTTTATTTTATTCATTTGAGATTGAGTAATGAAAATCAGATATGCGATAAAAACGTTCATTTTCAATAACGATTTTCACCATCTTTTAAGATTCAATTTTCCGACTCTTGATTTATAAAAATTAAAATTGTACTGTATTGAATAATTTTAATTTTAGTGTAATCAATTATAAGACATGGGGATAGACTAATGAAAATTCTTAAATGGATTGGAATTATTGTTGGAGCACTGCTGATCACGTTAGTAGTAACTGCTACTGTACTTTTTTTAATTAGTAAACAGCACGAAAACGAAACCTATCAAATAGATGTAGCTGCTGTCGATTATACGTTCGATGATGAAGCAGAAATGCTTTCTCTGGGACAACATGTGGCAACCATTAGAGGTTGCGTTGAATGTCATGGCGGCGATTTAGGGGGCGATATTTTTTTAGAAGACCCGATTGTAGGGGTTCTGGTAGCCACAAACCTCACATCAGGCACCGGCGGTCTTGGCAGTACTTACAGTGATGAAGATCTGATTCGTGCCATTCGTCACGGTGTCCGAAAGGATGGTAAATCGGTTATTTTCATGCCGTCACATGAGTACAATGTGATAGACGCCAAAGATTTAGCTGCATTAATAGGCTACATACGAAGCATGGACCCGGTGGATAGCAGCCATCTCCCGGAAACGAAAATTGGAGTCCCGTTTCGGCTCATGTATGTACTATCGGGGGGTGACATTCACTTGTTTCCTGCAAGAATCATTGATCATACACTTCCAACGCCCGAACCGGTAGAGGCCCGAAGTCCGATGGAACTTGGTGCGTATGTCGCTACAACGTGCATCGGCTGTCACGGTAATAATTACGGCGGGGGTACTATTCCGGGGGTTCCGCCAAATTGGCCTGATGCCGCAAATATTACGATGGGCGGAACTCTTGCCAATTATGCATCAGCAGAAGATTTCATCCATACAATGAGAACCGGGGTTACCCCATTGGGTGTTGAAATGATTCCGGAATTTATGCCGTGGCCTGTATTTGGATCCATGACAGATGAAGAGTTATCCGGTTTGTTCGTCTATTTGCAATCACTGCCTCCAAGAGAGACCGGTAGCCGATAGTTTGAAATCTACTGTTTCATTGCCGTCGGTATGGCATTCTCGTATGGGGTTTTCAGATCTTCGATTTTCAATAAGATCTCTGAATCAATGATCAGCTCATCCCCCCCTACAACACCCAAAGTTTGAAACGGTAATTCTCGGTCATTTAATATTTTTTCGATCTCTTTACTCTTGGAAAGATTTGCCGTGATCACTACTCCGGATTGTGCTTCACTGTAAAGTACCTCATGATACGAAACCTCCTCAAGGCTTTTCACAGACAGTGCTGCACCCAGCCCGGAAAATATCGCCATCTCGGCAAGAGTAACGGCTAAGCCGCCATCCGAAAGGTCATGCGCCGCTGTAATCTTTTGCGATTTTATTAAAGTGAGAACGATATCCTGAAGTTTCACCTCAAAATCGAGATCGATTTCCGGTGCGTCACCGGTTGTGAGTCCATGTATCGTTTTCAAATATTCCGAACCGCCTAATCCCTTGCGGCCGGCACCCAGATAATAGATTAAATCCCCTTCTTCTTTGAAACCCGGAGTCATTGTATGTTTTTCTACATCTTCTACAATGCCCAGCATACCAATCACCGGTGTCGGGAAGATGGCCCCTTTCGGATTCTCATTGTACAAACTCACATTCCCTCCGGTTACCGGTGTATTTAACGCTCTGCACGCATCACCCATCCCGCCTAATGCCTCTTTGAACGTCCAGTAAACTTCCGGTTTATACGGATTCCCAAAATTAAGACAGTTGGTAATGGCCACGGGCTTCCCGCCACTGCACACTACATTTCGGGCCGATTCCGCAACCGCAATCTGCCCCCCTTTTCTGGGGTTCAAATAGACATATCGCCCATTGCAATCCGTTTTTACCGCCAACCCTTTTTTGGTTCCCTTGATACGAATCACGCCCGAATCTGCAGCCCCGGGGCCATTCACCGTATTGGTACGAACCATGGTATCATACTGCTCATAAACCCATCGTTTGGATGCGATATTGGGCGCTTTTAATAATTTTTTTAATGTCTCATTGTGATCGGCCGGATGATCTATCGTTGTCATATCAAAACCCTGAACTTCATCCAGATATGCCGGTTTCACAGCCTCCCTGACATATTGCGGGGCACCGCCTCCCAGAACGAGTGAATCGGCGGGCATTTCCGCTTTGATTTCACCCTCTTTCCAGTAGGTAACCTTATCCCCTTCAACCACCTCTCCGATCACCACCGCGTTTAGATCCCACTTCTCATAAATATCAATGACTTCCTGCTCTCTTCCTTTTTTTGCAACAATGAGCATCCGTTCCTGGCTCTCGCTGAGAAGCAGTTCATAAGCCGTCATGCCCTCTTCACGCATTGGCACCTTATCCAGATCCAATTTCATGCCCTGGCCACCCTTGGCTGTCATCTCGGAAGATGAACATGCAATTCCGGCTGCGCCCATATCCTGCATTCCAACCACAGCGCCGGTTGTTAGTGCCTCCAAACTTGCCTCCAGAAGTAATTTTTCCGTAAATGGATCCCCAACCTGAACACTCGGCCGCTTCGCTTCACTCTCGGCACTGATATCTTCTGATGCAAATGTAGCCCCGTGTATACCGTCGCGGCCGGTGCTCGATCCTACAATGATTACCGGATTACCGATTCCCTCGGCAATCGCTGAAGCGGTCTCTCCCACTTTTACGATTCCGACACTCATCGCATTTACCAGTGGATTCCCCTCATACGCTTCATCAAAGTAAATCTCACCGGCTACCATCGGGATTCCGAAGGAGTTGCCGTAATCGGAGATTCCGCGAACCACACCATCCAGCAGATACCGAACCCGTGGGTTATTCATATTGCCAAACCGAAGGGAGTTGAGAGATGCAATCGGACGTGCTCCCATTGTAAAGATATCCCGGTGAATTCCGCCGACCCCCGTTGCCGCACCCTGATACGGTTCAATCGCCGACGGATGATTGTGGCTTTCAATCTTAAATGCACAGGCCAGCCCATCCCCGATATCCACCAAGCCGGCATTTTCTTCACCGGCCTCCACCAACAGTTGATCCCCCTCTCTCGGCAGTTTTTTAATTTCAAGAATTGAATTTTTATACGAGCAGTGTTCACTCCACATTACTGAATAGACACCCAGCTCTGTGAATGTAGGGGTTCGTCCCAGAAAGTTTTTGATCATGTCGAACTCCTCTTCATTGAGGCCATGATCCAATACAAGTTCAAGTGTTACTTCGGGTTCCTGCAGCTTTTTTTCTGACATTGAAATGGGATATTTTTTTATAAATGAACAGCCCTAAAAGTACGAAATGATCTGAAGCATTTCTTTGATAATTGCTTAAGATTATGAAATTGTAATTATACCTTGCCAAATCATTGAATTACTTCTCATCCATACCGGACCCATTCAAATAACGGACCAGTTCAGGAAACTGATCAAAATGGAAATCGGCTATTTGATCTGATTCAACCTGGTCCACAAAAGCTGTATACCATGCCGTCTTCCAGCCTGCATTTCGTCCGCCGATGATGTCTGACGAGTAGGAGTCGCCTACATACACAATTCGGTCTCTGGCAACAGCAGAACGATCGGTAGCCACATCAAACACTTTTGGATGGGGTTTCATCACCCCCACATCTTCAGAGATGATAAACAGGTTGCTAAACCTGTCCAGATTTAAAAATTCAAACTTCTTTTGCTGAGTCTCACTGAAGCCGTTTGTGATAAATCCTACCGGATAGGATTCAGCAACGTTGGAAAGCGCCTCTTCCGCTCCATCAATCCATTTCCAGCACGTTCTGTAAGCCTGCATATATTCAGACCCAATCTCTTCGCTTCTCTCTGAAGGGATGCCCAATTGATCCATACTCGCCTTAAATCGGGTTCTCTGCAGCTCATATCGATCTACAGCCCCTTTCTGATAGGACAACCACAATGCATGGTTAATTGTTTTATAAGTATTCAGCCAATCCTCAACCGGGACCTCACGTAACTCGGGGAATTGTGAATGAATGATTTGATGCGCCTCCGCTTCGGCATCTGTGTGATCGATCAGGGTATTATCCAGATCGAAGTATATAAACTCGGGTTTCATCTGTAAACGAATTCAAAAAATTAATCAATTAAAGGCTGAATATACGATCTTTTACAAACGATTGGATCCTAAAAATCCATCAAAAACTCTTTGAAGGGTTTGAATTCTTTACCGATAGAATGCACCTTTTTCTCCCTCTTCAGCCACTTCTCAAGCCTTTCCGGAATCGATATTTCACGATCGATTTCGGGTTCGATGACATCCCTGAATTTTACCGGATGGGCAGTGGAAAGGGTCACGTAGGGCTTGTCCCTTTTCGTAAGTTTTTGATCTTCCATAGCTGCCCGATAACCGATAGCTGTGTGCGGACATGCGATATAACCACTCTTCTTATAAAGTTCGCGAATAGTTTCACGCGTCTGTTCATCATTGTAGGAGTAACCTTTCAAAAGAGATCGGATGGCTGAATCAGAGTCGTTAAACAGAGTTTTGATTCGCACAAAATTACTGGGATCCCCCACATCCATCGCATTGGAGATCGTCTGAATGGAATCTTTGGGTTTATATTCTGACCCACTCAAATATTTCGGCACAACATTATTGACATTCGTTGCCGCTAAAAACGAGTCTGCCTTCATCCCCATTTTCATTGCCAGAAGGCCACCTGTCAGATTGCCAAAATTTCCACTGGGCACTGAATATATGGGATCATATCGTCCATTCCGGCTAAGTTCAACATGAGCAAAAACATAATAGAACGACTGTGGCAACAACCGGGCAATGTTGATCGAATTCGCTGAACTCAGCTGCATGGATGCGTTCAAATCCGGATCTGTAAATGCTTCTTTTACCAGCTTCTGACAATCATCAAAAACACCGTCAACCTCCAGGGTTGTGATATTTTCTCCCAGGGTCGTCATCTGCTGTTCCTGCAGTTTGCTCACTTTGCCTTTCGGGTAGAGCAGACAGACCCTCACGCCCGGCACCTTATAAAATCCGTGAGCCACGGCACTTCCCGTATCACCCGAAGTTGCAACTAAAATTGTTACCTCCTGCTGATCCTTCTGCGCTTTTTCAGAAAATAGCCGGGCCATAAACCGTGCGCCAAAATCCTTAAATGCGAGTGTCGGGCCATGAAAAAGCTCCAGAATGAATTGATTCTCACCCACAGATTTCATCTCAATCGGAAAGTTGAATGTGTCATTTATGACGGAATGGATCTCCTCATCACTTAATGCATCGATGAGATAGGGTTTCGCCATTTGAAAAGCGATCTCCTGAAAATTTGGCGGTTCTGATCGAAGCCAAAAGGAATTTGGCAGCTTTGGAATCTCAGTCGGCATATAGAGTCCCCCATCCGGAGCAAGGCCGCCTCGCATAGCCTCTAAAAATGATACCGAAGGTGAATTTCTATTTGTGCTTATAAACTGCATGATTTAATCCAACCCCTCACAATATGCACCCCGGGTATTCAATTTGGATACATGCATGCTGTATTTCAAATCGATTTTGTCCAGTGCCAATCCCATTTGCATACCTACATCCATTGCAATTTTACGAGACTTACTCAGAGCAAACAGGGAGGGCCCCGAACCGGAAATGCTGCATCCGAGTGCCCCGGCCTCCAGGGCTGCCAATTTCATCTCTGCAAAACCGGGAATCAACAGGGATCGAACCGGTTCAATAATTTCATCATGAATAGATTTTCCGATGAGTTCATAATCGTTTGTGTAGAGTCCGACGATCATCGATCCGACATTTCCCCACTGTTTTACAGCTTTTTCCAGCAATACTTCCTTCTTCAAGATTTTTCGGCTGCTGCTGGTTTGAATTTCAATATCGGGATGAATAATCGTGCAGTGTAGTTTTTTGGGTGTTTTCAGGGATATTACATCCGGAGGCTGATGCTCTTTAACCAGTATAAATCCACCAAACAGTGCCGCAGCTACATTATCGGCATGTGCAGTGCCACTGGCGGCTATCTCCCCTTCCACCGAGAATGGCAATAGCTCTTCTTTTGAAAATGGGCTGCCCAACAGGCAGTTGATCGCAACAACGGCCGCGACTGAACTGGCGGCACTCGACCCCAAGCCACTTCCAAGCGGCATATTTTTTTCAATCGACAGGTCAATTCCTATTTCATTTGTAAGGCCCATTTTTTTTAACAAACCCAGCGCTGAGAGTCCGGCCGTATTTTTTTCAGGATCGCGCGGAAGACGCCCTTCATCCCCTTCAATTGAGTTAATTCGCACACCGGCGTTCTCCGAACGGGTTGCGGTAACCCGATCGCCCATCCCATGAATGGCAAAACCAAGCACATCAAATCCACAGCCTACATTGGCAACTGTGGCAGGCGCAAAAGCGGTCACTTTTTTGGGTTTTGAATTCCTCATAGCAGATTAAATTACCATCCGATTTTAGTATTGATTCGCTCATTGCAGATTAAAATACCATCCGACTTTTTTCAGATAAAAATCACACATTTAAGTTTTTATCCACGATAAGGTATAATAATCAATAATGATCACTCCATTTGGGTTTATCACCACACCGTATTTAAACAAACAAAAAGAAATCCCATCAGAATGATTTACCATCCGGCATTACTGTACGCTTTTGTATTGGCTACTCTTAAAATATCCGCTATGATGCCGGCCGCAGTTACATTGGCACCCGCACCCGGGCCTTTTACCACCAGCGGGTTTTGATCGTAATGGGATGAATAGATGGCCAGAATATTATCTGTTCCCGACAAATTATAAAAAGGATGGCTGCTATCGATCTTTTCGAGCCCCACAACAGCTTTTCCATCCTCAAAACGGGCTATATAACACAATTTTTTACCCGCCTTCACCGCATCTTCAAGTAACTGCTTAAACTCATCATCATATTTCTGCAGCGCGACAAAAAACTCATCCACCGAATTCGCATTTCGTGCTTTTTCAGGGACCAGATTTTCAATCTGAATATCTTCAAATTCCATGGTATAACCGGCTACCCGACACAATATCAGCAGCTTTCTTCCCACATCAAACCCATTCAGATCTTCCCGGGGATCCGGTTCTGTATAACCGCTCTCCTTTGCTTTTTTGACAAGTGAACTAAACCCTTCCGACCCATCAAAATTGTTAAACAGATAGCTCAGCGTTCCGGATAAAACCCCTTCTATCTTTTCAACCCGGTCACCGGTGGTAACCATCTCATTCATGGTGCCAATGATTGGCAGCCCCGCACCCACATTGGTTTCATATCGATAAGCTGCATTATGTTTGCGAGCGGTTTTATGAAGTGAATTAAAAAAGCTCTGTTTTGATGAATTCGCTTTTTTATTTGGGGTTACCACCGATATACTGGCAGCCAATACCTCCTCATAAACAACCTGGATATCATCACTCGCTGTGCAATCAATAAATACACTGTTGGGCAGATTCATCTCCTTCATCTCCGCAACAAATTCCTTTAAATTCATCTCCCTCCCATCGCTATCCAAAATCTCTTTCCAGCCATTCAATTCAAGTGAACTCTCACGGATAACCATTTTGCTGCTATTCGCAATGCCGCGCAGCTTCAAATCAAGCTGATAATCTTCATAGAGGATTTCGGCCTGTTCCCTTACAATATTGAGGAGTTTGCTTCCGATCAGTCCCACTCCAATCAGATAGAGATTCATCGTCTTTACTCCGGACAGGAAAAATGCATCATGAAGGGTATTCATCGCTTTTTTCTCATTTTTACTATCCACCACAAAGGAGATATTCCGTTCGGATGAACCCTGTGCTATGGCTACGATATTGATCCCGTTTCTGCCAAGGGCATTAAAAACGCGTCCTGCTATCCCCGGTATTTGCCTCATGTTATCCCCAACCACCGCAATCACGGAGAGATCATTTTCCACTTTGATTTCATCGATATGATCCGATTGCAGTTCATGTCTGAACTCATTTTCAATCGTACGCTTTGCAGCAACTGCATCCCCCGGCATCACGGCAAGTGTGATGGTATGTTCTGAGGAGGACTGTGTAATCAGGATGATATTAATATTTTTACTCGACAGAGATCCAAAGAGCCGGGCCGAAACACCGGAAACTCCGATCATGCCGCTCCCTTTGAGAGTGATCAGCGTAATATTATCAATCGATGATAACCCCCGGATGGCACCGTTCCCCTTATTGATCTCTTTGCTGATTTCAGTCCCGGGGTGATCCGGTTTGAATGTATTTTTTATCAGAATCGGTATTCCGGACTTCAGTGCCGGCTGTATTGTCGGCGGATAGATAACCTTGGCCCCAAAATGAGAGAGCTCCATAGCCTCTTCGTAGGATGCATACTCAACAGAGAAGGCGCTTTTCACTTTTCGAGGATCCGCAGTCATCAAACCGTCCACATCCGTCCAAATTTCGATGGCATCGGCCTGCAGAGCCGCTCCAAATAACGAGGCTGTATAGTCCGATCCCCCTCTGCCCAAAGTCGTCGATTCATTCTTTTCCGTGGATGAGATAAAACCGGTTACAACAATTATTTTATTTGGATGTTCATCCAGATAATTTCGAATATTTTGAAATGTAGTTGCCGTGAGAACCCTTGCTGCGCCAAAATTTTCATCCGTTTTAATCAGTTTTCGTGCGTCTGTAAAGAGAGAATCCAATTTGTGATGGTTGAGCAGCGCCGACAGGATCATGGCAGAAAATCGTTCACCAAAACCGAGAATGAAATCGAGTGTCTTGGCAGTCAGTTCCTGAATCAGAAAAACACCCTGCAGCACATCCTCCAGTTCATTCAGTGTTAATTTATAATCTGTGATGATATCACTTCGGCTGTTAGCCGGAAAAAGTTCATTAATAATCTCAAAATGCCTTTTTTCGATCGATAAAAGGAGGGTTCTGTAGCTCTCGTTACCCTCTGAGGCGAGCGTGGACATTTCAATTAACTGATCCGTGACACTTCGAAGTGCAGAAACCACAACCACCAATCGGTCAGCTGCCGTTTTCGACTTAATAATTTCGATAACACTCCGCAGTGCCTCTGAACTTCCGACAGAGCTGCCGCCAAACTTAATTACTTTCATTTCAACTTATTCCTTAATCCAACCATGAAAAGTTATTTTACCCATTCAAACCACTCAGTACAAGTTTAATTTACTCGAACAGCCCTCAAACCATAAAAGCGCTTCCATACTTTTTACACCTTTTTTGCACTCATACTGTTGGTTATTCCTATCGATTTTCTTTAGTTGGTTTTTAGTATGTAGTATTGTTACCGGATTTTGATGAAAAAGTTCAACTCTTTTGAGTAATAGTATCTTAAACCATCACGCCGGGCAATCGTTTGGGTATTGGCTATGAAACTCGCAAAAAAAAATATCGCTATTCTGGGAGCCGGTAATATCGGCTGTTCCATTGCAAATGGATTGGAAGCATCCGGGATGTTCCAAATGAAACGCATTACCCTTACCCGAAGACGAGTTGAAAAACTGGATGAATATAAAAAGAAAGGTTTTCAGGTTACCTCAGATAATATAAAAGCTGTAAAAAACTCAGATATTATCATCCTCTGTGTAGAACCGCATCAGTTAAACCTTTTACTTGAAGAAATTTCACAAGATCTGGATATCAGCAAACATCTGGTGATCTCTGTTGTCTCCGGGGCTAAGGTATCCGACATCGCAGCAAAACTGCCCGATAATCAGCCGATCGTACGAGCGATGCCAAATACTGCTATATCGATAGGTGAATCGATGACCTGCATCTGTGCGGATGCGAAATATGGCCCTGCGATTGATATTACAAAAGCCATTTTTGATACAGTGGGCCAAACTCAGCTCATTCGTGAAGAACAGATGACCTCTGCTACGGCACTATGTGCATGTGGAATTGCATTTTTTCTTCGGGCGATACGGGCGGCATCCCAGGGAGGCATTGAAATTGGATTTCACTCCAATGAATCGCTGGCAATGGCCACACAGACGGCCAAGGGTGCGGCGGCGTTACTCGGGGTTATGCAGAATCATCCGGAATATGAAATTGACCGGGTTACAACGCCAAAAGGATGTACGATATCCGGCTTAAACCAGATGGAACATGGCGGATTCAGTTCAGCAATGATAAAAGGAATATTGACATCCGCTGAAAAGGCAGAAAAACTTTATTGAACTTTAAAACGAAATAAACTCACGTCAAGAGAAAAGGAAGCCCGCAGTTATAAAAACCTGCGGGCCCATGATTGCTCTCTCCTCTATGAATAGAGACTTAGAGAAGGACAGTGTCCTTCTCAGTTTCTTTCAATCCTCCGGGTATCGGGCCGGATATTGCCGATCGCTCATACTCTTCAAGCGTAAACTCATCGACTGTTATCGCATCAAACCGGGCTTTTTCAGTATCTTGAACCAAATTGGCTTCCTCTTGATTAATCACTCCTTTTTCAAGAGCACTTTCAAGCTGCTTCAGTGGATGAGATTTAGGTATAACACCTTTTTTGGCCGCTTTATAAAGTTTCTTATAAATCGGATATGTTTTCTCGATCTGACTCAAGGCATGCTCATATTTCCCCAGTGCCTCATCACGTGTTAAAGGTAAATAAATTCCATCAGTAATTCTATCCCTCTGTTCACCCGTCACTTGCATGGCATCGGCTACCTTATGGCCCACCTTATCAGATGGTTTTTTCCCGATTCTGTTTATTCTGGACCACAATCCAATCGGCCCTTTAAACATCCAGCTTAACCCCGGGACCTCGATTTCAGAGTATATTTCATCAAATGCTGTTTGAATTCGATAAAATGAGTGGTCCATTGCCCATTTGAAGTAATCCTCATCTTCTTTTTTGCTTCCTTCCGCCTCAAATCTTCTCATGGTCGCAGTTGCAAGAAACATCCAGCTCAAAATATCTGCATACCGTCCGGCCAGTTTCTCTTTCATCTTTAACGCACCTCCATAAGAGCCAAGTGCGATATCAGACATAAATGCGAAGGATGCAGAAGCCCAGGCTAATTTTCTATAGTACTTCGCAGCCTTGCCCTTCACCGGAGATGCTACAATACTGCCTCTTGTAACACTTAATAGCAGCGATCGTATCGCATTCTCAAAAACATGGCCGATATGTTTCCAGAAGTTGTCATCAAATTTTTTCACATCCTTTTCCATTAATGCCTGAATCTCCTTCAGTGCATACGGATGGCTGCGAATGGCCCCCTGGCCAAAGATCATAAGGGTTCTGGTCAGTATATTGGCCCCCTCTACCGTAATGGCAATCGGCATCGCGATATAGGAGTGGGCAAAAATGTTACGTGGTCCGCGGGAAATGCCTGCACCTCCTACGATATCCATTGAGTCGTTTACAATTTCACGGCCCAGTTCTGTGAAATTATACTTGGCGATGGCTGTCACAACTGCGGGTTTTTCACCCCCATCCAGCGCACCGCAAATGTATTTCCTGGAGGCTTCCATCAAATAGGTATACCCACCTATCCGTGCCATCGGTTCTTCAATACCTTCGAATTTACCAATATTCAATCCAAACTGTTTTCGGATGGCTGCATAAGCACCGACGCCTCTGACGGCTGTTTTGGCACCGCCGGTTGCCTGAGCAGGCAGTGAAATACCGCGCCCGACTGCCAGCGATTCCATTAGCATTCGCCAGCCATTTCCGGCTCCCTCTTTCCCGCCGATGATGGCATCAATCGAAACAATGACATCCTTACCCCGGGTAGGACAGTTATAGAACGGAACACCGAGCGGATCGTGGCGCAGTCCCAATTCAACTCCTTTTGTATCGCTTGGTATCAATGCGGCTGTAATGCCCAGATCTTCTCCCTTACCCAGTAAATTATCCGGATCATGTAGCTTGAACGCCAAGCCGATCACCGTTGAAATCGCGGCAAGTGTGATATAACGTTTATCCCAGTTTAATTTTATAAACAGTTCACCGTTCTCGCCCTTAAACACTTCCCCGTGGCTCTGCATGGCCCCGGCGTCTGAGCCGGCATTCGGCTCGGTCAGTGCAAAACAGGGCATTTCTTCTCCTTTGGCGAGACGTGGAAGGTAATAGTCTTTCTGTTTATCCGTGCCGTAGTGCATCAGCAGTTCGGCCGGACCCAATGAATTGGGGACCATCACTGTCGTTGCCAATGGGCCGCATCTGGAAGCCAATTTTCCAATAATCGCGCTGTGGGCATTGGCTGAAAACTCAAGTCCGCCGTACTTTTCAGGAATAATCAAGCCAAAAAATCGATTCTCCCTCATAAAACTCCAGGCTTTATCCGTAAAATCTTTTGATTGAAAAACATCCCAATCAGAGACCATCGAGCAGAGCTCTTCAACAGGGCCATCCATAAACTCCTTCTCCTTCTGTGTGAGATCCGGATACGATTCACTGCTTAGTCTTTTAAGGTTTGGTTTTCCAGAAAAAAGTTCCCCTTCCACCCATACAGAACCGGCGTCAATTGCTGTTTGTTCTGTTTCTGAGATTGCGGGTAAGATTTTTAATTTGTCCAGCAGTTTCATCAGCGGCCCGGACAAGACGGATCGTCTTAGAATTTTGACGTTGAAAAGAATCGATAGTGCTATGAAAGCTGAAATGACCCAAACCGGGGCTCCCAAGCCGGCCAATGCGGCGATACCGGCCAGCGACCACAGCCAAAGCGGAGCTCCTGCATATCCAAATATGAAAAGAACCAATAAAATAGACCCAATGACCGTCCAACCCGGAAGGGGATCAAAAAAAGATAGTTGCTGAAGTAGTGATTCCATAATTGCCTCGATTTAAGCTGGTGTTTTTTGGTTGATAAATCCTCTGATAATGTGTTCGATGGATTGATCGATGAAAGTTGACTGCGGAATGCGTGTATCCAACCGCCTGTTTAAAATAACGGATACCACCCCATGTAGTTGTGCCCAAAAGGTATATGCGCTAATCAATGAATCTTCCACTTCGATATATTCATGATGATCCGATTCACGGATAATATCTGCAATCAGCTCATAAGCACTTCGTACATCCCTGAACTTATCCTTTGGGTATTTCGGCATCTCTTCAGGCCTGACCATATAGATAATTTCATACTCCTGTGGGTGATTTAATGCATAGTTAATGTACGTTTCGGCCAATATTCTTAATTGATCTGTCAATCCATACTCACTGTTAACCGAATCTTGCAGAGCTTGTTTCAATGTTTTGATACTCTCTTCAATCAACGTCAAAAGCAGATCATCTTTATTTTTGAAATGAAGATAGATACTGGTCGCAGTCACATTTGCACGGCTCGCAATGCGTCTCATCGAGATTTTGCTAAATCCCTCTTTGATCAAAAGCTCTTTGGTGACTTGCAAAATTTCGTTTCTCAGCGACATATACAGAAAAGGTTAACACTGTTAAGTTACGTTTATAATTTACCAAAAATGAGGAGAAAGTCAAGAAGTGTTTAGAGGGTAAAGCTATTCGGAAGCCGGCATAATTTACACCCGTGCCTCCGAATAGGTAAAATTCGGGTCTCCGAATTTTTTAAGGGTACGGTAGTGAGAGGCTATTGCTTCAAAGAATGTTTCGTGGTGATTATAGGGAATATTAAATTCCCTGGCCGTTTGTTCAACAATCGGGCTGATCTCCGGATAGTGAATACTACAAACTTTTGGGAACAGATGATGCTCTATCTGGAAATTCAACCCGCCCACATACCAGCAGAGCGCTTTATTATCCCGGGCAAAGTTATTGGTCGTAATCATTTCATGAATCATCCAGTGCTCATCAATCATATTCTCTTCATTTGGCTGCGGATGATCGGTCTCCTCTACAACATGTGCAAGCTGAAATACGATCCCCACAATCAAGCCGGCTGTTAATTGAAATGTTAAGAATCCAATCAACAGTTGTACCCAGGTTATATCAAGCAGTACCATTGGCAGCACCAACAAGTAGGTATAGACAAGAGCTTTGGAAACAAACAGAATGACCCACTCACGAGCCGGATGTGTTTTATTGTCGTATGGACCAATATTTGACTTGAGGAAATTCTTGTAATCTTTCACAAATACCCAAAAAACCATCGCCAGGCTGTAGGCAAAAAAAGCAGCAATATGCTGAACCCGGTGTATCCATTTATATTCTGAATGGGGAGAAAGGCGTATAAATCCTGACACTTCCAGATCCTCATCATGTCCGTGAATATTTGTATAGGTATGATGGATGATGTTGTGGGTTATTTTCCATATGTACCCGTTGGCTCCCAGCATATCGAACGTATAACCCAACAAGTTATTTATATGCTTATTAGAGGAGTAGGCTCCATGAAGGGCATCATGAGATATGGAGAAGCCAATACCGGCGGCAGCAACCCCCATCACAAAAGTTAGAAACCACATCATTCCGGCTGAAAATTGTCCGGATATGATCAATCCATACGAGCCAAAAAAGAAAACCAGCATCAAAATAGTTTTCACGACCATCTGCAGATTTGCATGTCTGGAAATACCATTCTCCTCAAAATAAAGGTCAACGCGCTCTTTTACGGTTTTGCCAAACTCCCGGCTGGTACGATTATTAAAAGTAACTTTTTCAACGATTGCCATGTAAAGCCTCTTCAATCAAACATTTGCGGAAACAAAATAAATTAACTCTTCGAAATTACTTGCTTAGATTATACTTAATGTTACAGAAATGCCAATTTAAATTGATTTTCATTCAAACTCATACCTGACTGCCCATTTAGGGGAACGAAAAAAACTTTCTAATCACCAGCTATCAGCTATCAGCTATCAGCTAAAATATTGTTTTTTTTTTCGATTTATCACATTTATTACAAGTTGAGATTTTAACTATGAAATCGTTAGTACAACATCTTTGCACTATACTCTGTTTGTGTACAATACTTTTTACACTGACTGAATGTTCGCCGGAACGTAATAATCTGGATAATACAATCATTGCATCCGTATCCGATAAAAACCTGACGATAGGAGAAGCAATGAATAATATACCGGAATTTTTACTTCAGGAAGACTCTGTAAGAGCCATTCAAACCTTTGCCAATCAATGGGTTCAATCACAAGTCTCAATCGAACACGCAAAACGACTGGGAATTCAAAATCTTGAACAGTACCGGAATAAATTGAGCCGTTTTCAAGATCAATTATTGGTATCTATGTTAAAAGAACAAATCCTCGAAACGAATGCAGATCAGATTGAAGTCACCCGGGATGAAGCCCTCTCCTATTATCAAACATATCGTGAACAATTTACCTTTGATGAAAGATTTGTACGATTTCGACTCATTTCAACGCGTACAAGGACCGAAGCAGAGAATGCGAACAGAGAGTTAATCAGCGGAGTTGAATGGGAAACTATACTTCAAAATTACAGTGTAAATCCGGATTTACAGTTGAGACAATCAACCCAATACTGGCCAATTTCTATGGCAGCAACAGATATACCACCCATTAATGAAAATTTAAATACTTTGGGTTTAAATGAACGTTCACCGATCCATTTCCATAATAACCGTTACCATTTAATTCAATTAATTGATGAAAAAACTGAAGGTGAATACCCTGAATTAGATTGGCTGATACCTCAGATATCAGAATGGTTAAATCTTGAGAAATCCAGAAGAATTACAAATGGTTATCTGCGAAATCTTTATCTTCAAGCAGAATCGAATAATGAAATTGAGTTACTTAACGTTAGTGACATCGAACAACTACTTACACAATAAATAATTTTTGAATGAACATTTTATCTCGAGTTATTTTTATCTCTCTACTCTGTATCCTCTTTACAGATTCCACTCAGGCTCAGGCTCAGGCTCAGTCACAACAACAAACCACTGATAAAATTGTCGCCATTGTAAACGATCGGATAATTTTAAAGTCGGATGTGGATGAAGAGATTCTAAACTATATGAGACAGTCTGAAATGGACGGCCAGACCGTCGAATTTTCTAAAGAAATTTGGTACAGTGCACTTCAGAGCATGGTTGATAGCTATGTTCTCCTTGAAAAAGCTAAATTGGATTCCGTTGAAGTAAGTGATGATATGGTGACCCGCAACATGGATCAGCGAATTAGTCAGCTTGTTCGGCAAGCCGGCAGCGAAAGTGCGCTTGAAGAAGCCTTTGGACAGAGTCTTGTTCAAATACGTGCAGAATTCAGAGAGCAATTCAGAGAACAAATGATTGCTCAATCTGTCCAACAGAGAAAAATGAGTACTATTACGATCACCCGACCGGAAGTTGAAGAGTTTTTTAACCAGATTCCTGAAGAATCAATACCGACGATCCCGGAACAAATATCACTCTCCCAAATAGTGATTATTCCAAAACCTCTGGAGGATGCCAAAAACGAAGCTTTTGAAAAAGCTCAAGCCCTAAGAGATTCTGTTACTACACATGGAAAAGACTTTGAAGAAATGGCTCGGCTATACAGTGAAGATGTCTCCGCCCGAAATGGTGGGCTCATACCGATGATGTCACTTGATGAGTTAGTATCCAGTTACTCAGCAGCTGCAGCAGCCTTGCAACCCGGAGGCATTTCTCAAGTTGTTGAAACGCGATTCGGTTTTCATGTTATACGACTAAACAGACGCTCCGGTGATAATATTGAAACCAATCATATACTTATTAAAATTGATGAAGAATTAGTCGATGAAGAATCAGCCATAGAGAAGTTAAATGCAATTCGCGACAGTGTGTTGATTCATGATAAAAACTTTGCTGATATGGCCAGACTCTATTCTGAAGATGAGGATAGCAATGTTTTTGGCGGCAGAATAGTGAATCCGCAAACAGGCCGAAGACTACTGCAAATTGAACAATTGGAACCCGCATTATACAGAATAGCACTTCTTTTAGATGAAGAGGGTCAAATTTCGGAACCAAGAGCCTATAACCCACAGGATCCAACCATTAGTAGAGCATTCAGAATCGTACGGCTCGACAGGCATATTCCGGAACACCGCGCTAACTTGTCACAAGATTATGATCAGATCCGGGATTTTGCTCTCCAGCAAAAAACGTCCAGAATCATGGGCCAATGGATTGATGATCTGAGAGAAGAAGTCTATGTTGAATTCAAGATTCCTCTGCCGAATGATGTTGATAGTTTGAATGAGCAAGAACCTGTGACTCTTTAATCTGATGAGTGATCCAATACCAAGTGATGCTGAAAAAGCGGCACAATTTTTTAGCGAATCTTATCAGAATATTAAGGATGAGATTTCAAAAACTGTTGTAGGCCAACAAGATGTAATTGATCAATTACTGATTTCGCTTTTTTCCAAAGGACATTGTGTACTGGTAGGTGTTCCCGGCCTCGCTAAAACCTTGTTAATTCAAACATTAGCAAAAACATTAAATCTCTCTTTTAATCGCATTCAGTTTACACCGGATTTAATGCCGGGCGATATAACCGGAACCGAAGTGATTGAAGACGATAAGGAAACCGGCCGGAAAAGCTTTCGTTTTATCCGTGGACCCATATTCTCCAATATAGTTCTTGCGGATGAAATCAACAGAACTCCTCCTAAAACCCAGGCAGCTCTGTTGGAAGGGATGCAGGAGTATAGTGTTACCGCATCAGGACAGACACTTAAACTCGAAGAACCTTTTTTTGTACTAGCGACTCAAAATCCGATTGAACAAGAAGGGACTTACCCCCTGCCTGAGGCACAATTGGATCGATTTATGTTTAACATATGGCTCGACTATCCATCTCTTGATGAAGAGAAAATGATCGTTAAACAGACAACTTCACCCAGAAAAATTGTAATTAATTCTATTCTTGATAAGAATCAAATACTCTCAATTCAGGAATTGGTAAGAGATGTTCCGCTACCTGACCATGTCTTGCATAAAACCGTAACCCTCATCAATCAAACAAGACCAAAAACGGAATATTCTACGGATCTGGTCAATAAATATCTAAGCTGGGGTGCCGGGCCCAGGGCATCGCAATATCTGATTTTAGGTGCAAAAACGCGTGCACTTTCGCAGGGACGATTTAATGTCGAAATGGAAGATATTCATGAGTTGGCAGTTCCTGTATTGAGACATCGGATTGTAACCAATTATACTGCTGAAGCGGAAGGATTAACCACAGTCGATATCATTAATAAATTACTTAAGAATCTCTAAGCGTCGATGATATGGTCAGCCAGTTTATACAGGGTATAAGTCCGGTAGCACCTCTCATCATAATATTCTTTATACTCATCCTCTCTCTTTTTGTAGCCTGGTGGAGCTATCAATATTTAGAAAGTCTCTCACTGTTAAAAAAACGAACACTAATACTTTTAAGAGCATCCTCGCTTTTTATACTGGTGATCCTGCTCTTAAACCCCTATTTCTTACTTGAGTACAATTCAGAGGATTCACAAAAGATTGCAATTTACATTGATAACAGTCAAAGTTTATCAATTGAACGTGGAAATTATCAAGGGGCACCCGAATACAATAATTTAATCAATCGTTTCAACCAAATTCAATTGGAAGGGTTTGAACTGACAACTTTTCTATTCTCTGATACAGTTATTGAAGACAATCAACCCACTCTAACAGGAACTCGCACTAACATAAATAATGTCCTGGAACATCTCAGGCTGAATGAACATCGGTTTGCATCAGCCATTCTTATATCAGATGGAATAATTACTCAAGGAAGGAATCCCATTTTTGCAGCACAAAATCTTACAATTCCGGTTATTACAATCCCGGTAGGCGATACAACTCAAGTAAAAGATATTGCTATTGCAAACATTGACTATTCACAAGAAACATATACATACACAGGAGAAACTATCTCTGTTGAAATTCAACAAGAAGGTTTTGAGAATGAGTATTCAGATGTACAATTACTCCTTGATGGTGAAATATTGGGAATCGAAAATATTCAATTTCCTACTAATTCGAGCAGTCAAATCCTTGAATTTTATCATGAATTCGATGAGCCGGGCTTTTACAATTTCCTGCTAAATATCCCTCCCAAGCCTGAAGAATATACTGATCAGAACAACCAAACGTCTTTTACCATTGAAGTTCAGGATGATAAAACAACTATTTTATCACTATCATTTGATATACACCCGGATGTTAGTTCCTTAAGAAGATTAATATCATCTGATCAACAAAATGAATTGATCTCATCAACCTGGATAGGTGGGAACCGATTTCTTGATAATGATCCCTATTCATTAACTGAGGAACCGGATCTAATCGTTTTGCATGGGCTCCCTCCTATTAATTCAACCATTTTTCAGTGGATAGAAGAACAAGATGCACCATTTTTAATATTTCAATCCCCAAATACCACTCAGTTATTTTCAGAACAGGAAATAGCAGAACTCTCTGGATTCCAGTCCGACTCTCCAACCGGTACAATTGATGTTCAACTTGATTATCAAAACCAGTCTAATCAGCACCCAATCATGGAGCTTGGGAACATTGATACCAATCGTTTTCCCACTTTAAAGATGGTAAGAAGTAATTACAATCTGTCAGCTCTCGCTCAACCCCTACTTTTTGCTACATTTGAACGATTGCAGGATGATTTTCCTGTCATCATAGCCTCAGACGCACCGAATAGACGGTTAACAACTGTAACCGCAAATGGTTGGTATCGATTTGAACAGAGTCCGCAGCCTGAAGTAAGGCAATTTTTTAATTCACTATTCACAAATATTATCTCTTGGACTTCCACATCATCGGATCGTCGCACTTTACAAATCTATCCTATAAAAGAACTCTATACAGAAAATGAAATCGTTCGGGTAAGAGCTGAACTATTCAATGAAAGAGGTGAACCCGAAACGGAAGCACAAATTGAACTATCAATCTATCAAAACGATCAGAATACTCCTATTCAATCATTTTTAATGTCACACCAACAGAACGAAATCTATAATGCAGATTTAGGAAATTACCCCATAGGGATCTACCGGTTAAGTGCTATAGCCACTCGGAATGAGAGAATAATCGGAACTGCTGAAGACCGTGTTAATGTCAGTGAATCTATTATTGAGTTCATTAACACTAAAAGGGATGACTCAACACTCCGGCTTATCTCGGAAATTACATCCGGAATAATATTGGAAAACCTGGATTCTGAACCTTTAATGTCTTTTTTAAACAGTTTAGCCTTAGAAGATGTTGACCAACAGGTAACAAATGAATTTTACTATCTGAGTAGAAATGGAATTTGGTTTTTACTTGTATTAACTCTTCTTTCTGCAGAGTGGTTGATTAGACGATCGGCATCTTTGCCATAATCGTCCTGGAAATTGATTGGTAAATGCAGACACTAATATATCAGCAAAAAAAAAGCCGGATTAAATGACTTTAATCCGGCTTATAATAATGGATGCTTTTTTATTTAACTTTTTTTGGTTACAAGCAGTACAACCAAACCTACAATAACTGCAATACTAACGATCAATAGAATAAACATCAGATTTGAAGTAGGTGATGAAGCCTCTCCCCAATCGTTTAATTTCATATCAATTGCTGAAATTTCAGAGTAAGTTAATACATTTCCAGTTGTCAATAGTTCTCCCCAATTTGCTTTAACTGTATTATTCCAAAAGCTGTTAAAGTTCAAAAATCTCTGATAGTCTTGTTCACTATTGCTCTCTAAGCTGGCTTCATATGAACTGTCAATATATGAGTTTAAGGATGTATAAAATTCAGAAGATGATGAAAATGGTTCTAATTCAATGTCATTTTCACTAAATGAAGCAGCCAGAGTTTCCCAGAGGTTATTATCAATAGCAGCCTGCCATGCAACCAACAGGTCTTCTACTTCTTGTTCAGCAACTACAGGCCCATCCGGTACAAAAGTTTCAGTCAATTGTGTTCCTATACGGTCCCATACATTAGAAAAATATCCATGCTGAGCTCTCATTGATACATAATCCGATAGATTTAATGAAATATCACTATTCGCCAGTTGAATATATTCAGACAGTATTGTCTTAAGAATATCTACCGGATTATCCTGAAGCCGGTCAGAAGCATCACTTATTTCAGATCTTGCAGAAGAGTCCATGTTTTGATAGCGCTCTACCAATTCTTCTAAAAAATTAGAGACAAATACATCTCTTTGATCAATATTCAATCTATATTGCCGTATTAGCGCTGCCTGACGGCTCTCATTTTCTGACGATTGTTCAATTCGCTCTTCCAGTGTGACCATCTCCTGATTCATATCTGAAATTCGATTACGAAAGAGATCCATTTCATCAACAAGATCTTCCACACGATTATTCAGTTGCTCAATCACTGAAATATTTGCATTTGAGATATTGAAATTATTTTCCAGGTCCTGCATTAATCCATCAAATGTATCCGGATAGATTGCATCATTAATCAGTGATTCATGATTTGCATATTGTGCTTCAAATGAACTAATTTCTTCACTGATCTCATTCAGCTCGTCTGTAGAAACTGCATTTTCAACCTTATTCAACAGTTCACTATAGCCGGTTCTAAAATCTTGAATGATTTGAAAATCAGACTGTTGCGCAGATACTTGTGAAGGAAGTAGTAATAAAAGGATCGTGATAAATGATAACGTAACTTTAGTAAGTGTATACATGATTTTATGTAGTCTTAAATTTGGTTAAGTACAGATCTGTTTATCTAGTAATTCAAATTGAATGTTTCACCGGTATTTCGATCAATTAACTCAATGTAAGTCTCTCTTTGATTAAAGGCCGGTTGTGATAGACCATTCTCTGAAATAAACACTTTTTCAACTAATTCAAGTACGGATTCTCCCGGCGTAAAGACATAAACATTGTTGAATCCGGCCGCCGTTACAAAATAAAATCCGGCTCGATTCCTAATTAAGCGAATTTCATCAATTTCAGTCAAATTCTCTTCAGTAAGTATAGGAGAGATTGAGAATTTAACCGCAAATCGTTGATCATGAACCATTTGATCAGAATCCGGCACCAAAACACTTTCAATTGGCTGTGAAAAATCTACATTTTCAAGTATTAATGATGAGCCACAAGCGGATACAGTCAATAAAATGGCTAAACTTAAAAACAAGTATAGTAGTCTCTGTTTATTCATGATTTAGGTTTATAAAGTTTATGTTTGCTCTTAATTTTTTACACTTTAATTTAATAAATATAAAATTGTTCCACTATTCGACTACATGCTGATCCATTGGCAGATGCAGATGTAGTATTCTACTAAAGTGGTCAGAAATTCCAGATAAATCAATTAAAAATGATTGTACCCCTCACAGTTTAGTACTTAAGTAACTGTTTCTTACATCAATTTAACATATTTACCGTCCAATGCTTAATGGAAATAATATTAAAGAAAGTACACTTCACAATACGTTTATGGCACAGGCTTTAAAACTGGCAGAGATAGCCTACGATCAAGGTGAAGTGCCAATTGGAGCCATTGTTGTAAAAGATGGACGAATCATTGGGAAAGGTTACAATCAAACAGAAATGCTTAAAGATCCTACTGCGCACGCAGAAATGTTAGCGATTTCATCAGCTTGTGCCACATTAAACAATAAGTACCTGGAAAATTGCACCCTTTATGTAACCCTTGAACCTTGCCCAATGTGCTCAGGTGCCATTGTATGGTCGAAAATTCAGCGTGTCGTATTCGGAGCTATGGATGAAAAAAGTGGATCATGCGGCTCACTTTTTAATATCGCCTCCAACAAAAAATTAAATCACCGAGCTGAGATTATTCAAGGTGTTTTAGAATTGGATTCTCAATTTTTATTAAAACAATTTTTTGCTTCTAAACGCTGATTTAAAATTGTAAGGGCACAAATTCTTCTTCGATTTCTTGGGTTACTGGTTCAAATAATGAGGATACTTTATTGTGTAATTCCATTGCAAGTATCTTTCGATCATTGTTCTTTATGGTCTCTGATCCAAAGCGAATATCAACGACTACTTTACGATTTTTACTTAAGAAGAAGAGATGCTTCAACATGCTTATGTTTCCCCACCAGCATACAGATTTATATGCCGGCAGATCCCCTTTTGATGTCTCATATCTGATTGTTGAATAAGACACATCAATATTACTAATAGCTGCATGTTCTAATAATGAAGGCCGAAATCTCAAGACTTCCATTCCAGGAGAGGTTGTCCCTTCAGGAAAAAGAATAACCCCTTGTTTATCATTTAGATTTGATGCAATCAAATTATTGACCCTTTTCACATCACTCCTTTTCTTTCGATCAATAAAAATAATGCCCAGTGTAGATGCCATAAAACCTACTACAGGCCATCTTCTGATCTCTGCTTTAGCCACAAATGTTGTTTCAATAAATGCTGAATAAATGGGTATATCCAAATAACTCAGATGATTACTGACAATAAAAAAAGGAGGTTTTGGAGGAGTTCCTTCTAAACGAATTTCCATTGAAAACAGCTTTATTACCATTTTTCCCCATAATGCCATACAGAGATTTCTCCAGGCTTCATATCGCCGTCTGAAAATTTTGATAAATATAAATCCACTTAGATAGAGCAGATAACAGAATAAAGTTATGATTGGAAAGAGGAATACTTTGATTGGAGCTGTTACGATGAGTAATAAACGCATACTTATCTCAATTTTTATTTAACTCAATTTATCAGCAGAATTCTGATCAGATTGATTAAAAGTAATAAATATTCAATTTGATAATTGAAATTAAATTTTTGGGAATCTTATTCTTATTTTTGATGATTGTAATTATAGCTTACAATTGGATTCATCTCTGTAAGAACCATATTTTTATTAATGTTATACACAAAAACGTATGAAAAATCTCCGGATCATGAATGGGTTGTCTTCATTCATGGAGCCGGAGGCTCTTCTAATATTTGGTTTAGGCAGATAAAGGCCTATTCAGAGGAATTTAATGTGTTATTAGTCGATCTTCGCGGACATGGCAAGTCTAAAGATATGAGTACGATGAAAAAATATTATAAAGAACAGTACTCGTTCAGAACGGTCAGCAAAGATGTTTTGGAGGCTCTCGATAAAAATCAAATTACCCAAGCTCATTTTGTGGGTGTCTCTTTAGGGACAATCATTATCCGAACGATCGCAGAAATGAAGCCTGAAATTGTTTTATCTGCTGTGATGTGTGGTGCGATTACCCGGATGAATATCAGATCCAGAATCTTAGTTTTTTTAGGACACACATTCAAAAAGTTAGTGCCCTTCATATGGCTATATAAACTATTCGCTTGGATTATCATGCCTAAAAAGAATCATGAGGAATCGCGTACACTATTCGTTGGGGAAGCCAAAAACCTTGCCAGAAAAGAATTTTTGAAGTGGTTTAAGCTGACTTACGATATAAATCCATTGCTAAAATACTTCAAAGAAAAAGAGATGAAAGCCCCAACACTCTATGTTATGGGTGAAGAGGATCACATGTTCCTCCCTCCCGTTAGAAAAATGATTCAGGATTTCAATCACTCCTACCTTGAAGTCGTTATGGGAAGTGGGCATGTGGTAAATGTTGACAAACCGGATGAATTCAATGAAATTTCTCTGCGCTTTTTAATGAATCAAAAGAATATTTTTCAGCAATCCGCATGATTGAACAAATCAAAATATTTACAGTTCCCGGGATTATGAATTTTAAAAGAAATCCATTGTTTCGTTTTTTCGACAGCCATTTTTTCAGGATATTTAGAATGAACAAATAAATGAAATCAAATAAAGATGATTATACCAATAGCGAGTGATCATGCCGGTTTTGAAGCAAAACAGATGTCAAAATTAATATTAGAAGAGATGGGAATTACGACTGTTGATTATGGCACTCATTCTCCTGATTCTGTTGACTACCCTGACTATGCAGTACAAGTTTCTAAATTAGTTCAAGAGGGTGAACATGAATTCGGAATCTTAATTTGTGGCAGTGGACAAGGAATGTGTATGACTGCAAATAAGTTTTCCAACGTCAGAGCGGCTCTTGTCTATTCCGAAAATGTAGCCAAACTTTCGCGACAACATAATAATGCCAACATTCTCTGTATACCGGGGAGAGAAGTATCCAAGGAGCAGTTAGAGGAGATATTCAAGAGTTGGTTCAGTACCGAATTTGAAGGCGGCCGTCATGATCGAAGAGTCAATAAAATACATTCATTAACAGCAAAATAAACTTCATGAAATCACTCCAAGAACAAGATCCGGAACTGAATAAATATCTGGAATTAGAAACTGAGAGACAAAATTTGAACTTTGAACTTATTGCTTCAGAGAATTTTGCATCCAGAGCAACTATTGAAGCAATGGGCTCTGTCTTAACCAATAAATATGCGGAAGGATATCCGGGGAAAAGGTATTATGGTGGCTGTGAACATGTTGATAAAGTTGAAAACTTAGCCAGAGAACGGGCAAAAAAGCTGTTTAATGCAGATTGGGTGAATGTACAACCTCATTCAGGTGCCTCAGCAAACGCAGCAATTTATCTTGCTTACATGAAACCGGGAGATACATTACTTGGACTGGATTTGGCTCATGGCGGGCATCTTACTCATGGATCTCCGGTTAATTTTTCAGGAATTACTTACAATGCACAGTTTTATGGAGTAGAAAAAAAAACAGGGCGTATTGATCTTAACATCGTAAGAGAAAAAGCAAAAGAAGTTCAGCCAAGAATGATTTCGATCGGAGCCAGTGCATACACCCGGGATTTTGATTATGAAGGATTCCGTGACATTGCAAATGAAGTGGGTGCTTTTTTGTGGATGGATATGGCTCACACAGCCGGCCTCATTGCCGCAAAAGTGCTTAACGATCCATTACCCTACTCCGATGTTGTTACGACGACGACACACAAAACACTGCGTGGCCCCCGGGGGGGAATGATTTTAGTAGGCAAAGATCATGAAAATCGTTTGGGTGTAGTAGCACCCAAATCGGGCCGGGTAAAAAATATAAGTGAAGTGTTAGATTCAGCCATTTTTCCAGGTACACAAGGTGGCCCTCTCATGCACGTAATTGCCGCTAAAGCAGTGGCTTTAGGTGAAGCATTGCAGCCTGATTTTATTCAGTATCAAAAGCAAGTGAAATTAAATGCAAAAAAAATGGCAGAATCGTTTATTGAACGAGGGTATAGTTTGGTAAGTGGAGGCACTGACAATCACCTTATCCTGGTAGACCTGCGAAATAAAGGCTTAAATGGAAAAATTGCGGAAGAAGCATTGGATCGAGCAGGAATTACAGTGAATAAAAATATGGTACCATTCGACACAGAGAGCCCATTTGTAACTTCAGGCATTCGAATTGGCACACCTGCTCTCACAACACGTGGTTTTAAAGAGGAGGAATTTACAGAAGTTGTAAGGCTTATCGATAAAGTACTTCAAAAACCGACGGATGAATCAAATCTGGCAGATGTTAAAAAATCTGTTCAGGAAATGTGTAAAGCTTTTCCTTTATATAATTTTACTACTGTTTAATTGTATATTGTCTCAATTGAAAAATGGTACAACGAAATTTATTTTATAATTAAAACGTGCATCCAATATTTATAGGCTATCGGCCTCATCCGATATCAGAATATCATGAGTGAATCTACAGATCGTCCAAAACGCAGTATAATGGGCTCCCTTCTTCCTAAGGCAAAAGCTCCTAAAGTGAATCCGGCTGATGGCATGTCATTTTTAGACCATCTGGAAGAGTTACGATGGAGAATCCTTAAAGGGTTGGTTGGAATTTTAGCCGGTGTTATCATTGCTTTTATTTTTTCTGATTTCTTTATACAGGAATTCATACTGGGTCCGGCAAGAGCTGATTTTTTCATGTATCAGATTATGCCTATTAATGCGGTTGACCTATCATTGATTTCCAGAAGATTGCCAGGGCAGTTCTTTACATACTGGGGAACATTAATCATAATAGGAGGAATATTGGGCTCCCCCTATTTTGTATATCAAATATGGGCCTTTATCGAGCCTGCTCTTGAAAGCGGCGAAAAGATTAAGACATTTTTAAATGCAATGTTCATTAATTTCTTTTTCCTGCTTGGCGTTTCATTCGGATATTTAATTTTAGTACCCTTTGCGGTGCAGTTTTTTACACAGTTCATTATCTCAGATGTAATAAGTAATGAATTTGATATCAATGAATATTTTGTATCCGTCGCACTATGGACACTGGCCTGTGGTGTGATTTTTCAAATACCGGTCATCAGCTGGTTTTTATCGAAAGTGGGCCTTATAACTCCTGACGCAATGAAAGCCTATAGAAGACATGCGATCGTAGTAATCATGATTTTAGCAGCCTTTCTAACACCCCCTGATCCGGTATCACAAATCATGATCGCACTCCCCCTTATTATTCTTTATCAATTTTCAATATTTTTAAGCAAAATTGCTACAAAAAAACGTAAGAAAGAGATGGAAGCTGCGTTTGAAGGAGAGTAATGGTAACTAATATTGATTTTCTAACCGTTCAGTCAACTGAATTGACATGTTTAAAGATTCATGAAATACCGTTACCTTAATTACTGACAATAAATATCATTTATATTTAATTATTTTTTAAAATTTTTCTATGTGTAAAGAGTTTTTAAAATCCATTTTAATCTTATTCTCACTATTTATAGTGGGGATATCTTGCAATACAAATGATCCATTTGAGATAACCCCGCCAAATTTTGATTCTGTACCTCCCGCGACATCTATAGCAGGAATCACCCCAATTCAAGTTGATGAAGGAGTTACCGCGTATATTCATGAGGAAGGTTCAGGTGAGTTTTTTGTCACTGTCAGAGATGAAGTGCAAGCTTATATAACCCTGCGTACGGAAGATGGAGAAATCATCTATAGCTCCTTTCAAAATAACCGGGAAGAACCTTCAAGTATTTCCATGCAATTTGCAGGCGAATTTCAAAATGATTTCACCTATTCAGTAGCTCAAACTTATACACCGGGATTAAAGATTGGACTGTTGGGAATGCAAAAAGGGGAATTTCGTACCTTGGTCGTAGCTCCTGAAAAAGGATATTCAGAAATACCCACCGGTTCGTTGATGTCTCAATTCAGAGAGGATACTCTTATCTATGAGATTAGAATAACCAGAATCTTTCCTGATTAATAAGTCAGTATAAATTCCCCATCAGTTTTAGTACTGATACGTAATTCTATCCGTAAGATTGGTCAGAATCTCATGTACATTCGTACCAGCATGTATTGCCCATTTTGATGCATCCCATGCTCCTTCACCTAACAATGTAACTTCGGAGTCTACCGCCAATTTATCATCTTCAAGAAAGACCATCAGCATATCCATTGTCACATTACCAACCTGCTGATATAGCTTACTGTTTATAAGCACTTTCAATTTGTTACTCAAAGATCTGGGTAAACCATCCCCATAACCAACTGGCAGGGTAGCCAGATATCCATTTTCAGGGGCTCTCCAGGTAGAAGAATAACTGACGGTGTCCCCTTTTACAATCGGACGTACCTGAACAATCTTTGTTTTCCATGTTAACACAGGGTTCAACCATTCATATTGTGTGTTGCCTGAGTTATAACCCAGCATTCCCAATCCGGTTCTGACCATATCGAAATGATTTATTTCGCCATAATTTACTATAGCTCCGGTGTTGCTCATATGGACGAATGGAACCTCAGGAAAATGAGATAGAATATTTATAAAGCGTTGATTTTGAATGGTTACAAATTCAGAACCCGGATCATCTGCAGTGGCATAATGAGAGTAGATCCCGCTGCAGATAAGACGTTGATTGGCAATAGCCAAATCCCTGACTTTCGACGCATTTTCCGGTCGAAATCCCAGCCGCCCCATCCCTGTATCAAAATTTAAATGATAAAATGTCCCATCCATCAATATTGAAAAATGAGAATCGTGACTTACTGTAGCCGTTAAATTGTGAGTTTGATAGGCTGCGGCAGTCTCATAAGTTGGAACACCAAAAACAAGTATCGGAATCTTTATCCCTGCCATGCGCAGTTCAATCCCTTCATCAATATGCGCAACAGCAAGCCAGTCGACCTCTTCCTCAATTGCTCCGGATATTTTTACAGCACCATGACTGTAAGCATCACATTTTACGACAGCTAAAATCTTTTTACCGGGCATGCGGTTTTTAATCTCTTTCAGATTTTTAACCAGAACATCCAGTTTGATGTTAGCAATTGAGTTTGAGAAATGTCTTTTCACCATCTCACACCAAATCTTTTCTTTTTCCTTTTTTTCAGAATCACATTTGCAGCATTATACCCGGCAGCTCCGAATACCCCGCCCCCGGGATGACATGATGCGCTGGATAGAAACAAATTCTCAATGGGAGTCTCATAATTACTTAGTTCCGGAGTTGGCCTGAACATAAACATCTGATCGAAATTCATCTCTACATGCATGACATTTCCTCTCAGTAAACCATGTTTTCTTTCGATATCCAGCGGTGACTGTATATGCCAATCAATAAGTTTTCCTTTCATGTTTGGTGCATATCTTTCCACAACGCCATAGATTTTCTCAGCTTCTCTTTCCCGAATATCATCCCATTGCACTCCATTTGCCAACTCATAGGGATGCCATTGTGCCCAGGCAAACAATGTATGTTTACCATCTTTTGCCACTTCAGGATCAATTTTAGAGAAGGTCATAGCTAATACAGCAGGTTCTTCCGGCGGATTCCCTTTCATATAATCACCAATTGCACGATTCATATACCCTACTGAGGGAGCGAGTAGCTGCATTCCATGATGAATCAATGGGTCGTCGGGAGCTGCAATATACTGTGGCAGTTCATCTACCGCACAGCGAATCACCATTCCAAATCCATTACCTACTTGAATATTCTCTACTTTTTGAAATAGTGAATCTGACAGATGCTCTTTTCCAACCAATTTCAGCATCGTCGTTTGAACATGAGCATTTGAAACGATTAAATCTGAACTGAAATATCGGTCGTCCTCAGTAACCACTCCCTTTGCAACACCCTCAATAATCTCAATTTTTTTTACCGGACTGTTTGAATGAACCTCACCGCCATGAGCAACGATCAGGTTTTTCATCGCTTGTGTTAGCATTCCACTGCCCCCTTTAGGATGCTTTGCACCGCTTTGGTGAAGCATTGATTGCCATCCCACAAAATCTCCGGTAGCAGATTGATCCGGAAGAGGGCCTGATTGTGCTGCAAACCAGGTTAATGCTGTTTTTAAGTAGGGATTTTTAAATGATTTATCAACGACCCCCCCATAGCTTCCTAAAATCTTTTGCAGTCCATCTATTTGTTCACCCTTTTTGAACATAGAACCATCACGTATTTGCCCCTTAGCCATCTCCATAAATATATTTTTCCCGGATGGCGGAACCATAAATGATTTTAAAACACCTTTATTGATTCTTCCCCAAAAATCAATGAACTCTCTATAATTTTGAACATCTTCAGGAGCAACGGAAGCGATCGATTCGAGGGTCTTATCCAAATCTTTATGAAAATGAATGACCCCCTTTTTATCCGGCAGCGGATAACTCATAAAAGGATCCATATCGATATATTCGAGCCCGTAATTTGTTAACTCAAGCTCTTCAATAATACCAGTCTGATGAATCATGATATGTACAGATGATCCAACATCCATCCTGAAGCCGGATGGATTCTCATCACTTTGAAACATGGTTTCGGTGCAAACTGCACCTCCGATGGTATCTCTCCTTTCAAGAACACCCACTTTGTAACCCGCTTTTGCAAGGTAACAACCGGTTATTAAGCCGTTATGGCCGGAACCGATAATAATAGCGTCAAAATGGTTGTTCATTTATTATTTGAGTCTGATCTATTTGTTCATTGAGATCAAGAACTCTTCATTTGATTTCGTTCCTTTCATTTTATCAAGTAAAAACTCCATTGCTTCATATGCATTGTGGTTATTCAGATATCTCCTTAATAAAACTACTTTTTCTCTCTCTTCATCGGATACGATTAACTCCTCTCTACGTGTACCACTCTTAAATACGTCAATGGCCGGGAAAATTCTCCTTTCAGCCAATCGGCGATCCAATACCAACTCCATATTTCCGGTTCCTTTAAACTCTTCAAAGATCACGTCGTCCATTCTGGAACCGGTATCTATCAATGCCGTAGCGATGATCGATAAACTTCCCCCGTTCTCAATGTTTCTCGCCGAGCTGAATAATTGCCGGGGAGCTTTTAAAGCCTCTGAGTCCACCCCGCCCGACATCGTTCTGCCTGAATTCCCTGCAGCTACGTTGTATGCACGTGCCAATCGAGTGATTGAGTCCATGAGTAAAAGAACATCATGGCCACTTTCTACCAATCTTTTGGCTTTCTCAAAGACAATCTCTGATAATCCGACATGATTTTCAGGTTTTTCATCAAATGTAGATGCCACAACCTCTGCATTTTTAACAGATCGTTCCATCTCTGTAACCTCTTCCGGCCGTTCATCAATCAATAAAATGATGATTTTTGTTTCCGGATGATTTCGGTTTACTGCATTGGCAATGTTTCTGAGTATGGTTGTTTTACCCGTTTTTGGCTGTGCGACTATTAATCCTCTTTGCCCCTTACCAATTGGCGTAAATAAATCCATAATTCGCGTTGAGTACTCCGCAAAATTGTTCTCAAGTTTAAATCGCATTTCGGGATAGATGGGCAGTAAATCCTCAAAATCCTCCCGATTGTCCATATCCCGAGGAATCTTTCCATTTACTCCTTCAACCCTGAGAAGTGCAAAATAGCGCTCACCGACTTTGGGAGGACGGATAATGCCTATTACACAATCACCTTGTTTAAGTCTGAATCTCTTGATTTGTGAAGGCGAAACATAGATATCATCCGGGCTGGCCTTATAATTATAATTTACAGAGCGTAAAAATCCATATCCATCCGGTAAAATTTCCAGAGTTCCCTCATTTAGCAGAAATTTACCAAGTTTTGGAATGATCTCATCTAATCTCTCATCTAATGTGGGAGCCTCGGATTCAGGCAATATATTGCTTACATGTTTTTTATTGGGCTTTTTATTTTGATTTTGATGTCTTGGATTTCTCTTTCCACCTCCGGAATCCTGATTTCGAGAAGGTTTTGAGTCATAACTCTGGATATGATCCTGACTCCCATAGGTTGCTTCATTACCTTGATTAATAATCTTTTCAGATTTTTGGTTTTCAGGATTTTGATCTTCTGATTTTTGATTATCAGACTTCTGTCTTTCAGATTTTTGATTTTCAGGCTTACGAGCACTCCCTCTATCCTTAATGCGATCAATAATTGCATTTTTATTCAGTGCTGAAACACCTTTTAATCCAATTGCTTTCGCAATTACTTTAAGGTCATGGACAGTTTTTTGATGTAACGAATCCAAATCTAAGTTTAGATCAGTATCGGTTTGATTCTCCGACATAATAAAATATTGGTTCTAATGTTTGATTCATGAAGAAAAGCGAACTACCAGATTTTCGGCTTACGCTTTGGGGTTTCTACTATTTAGTGCGGAAAGATTTTCAAGACGCATTCAAGGTACCCAACCATCTGCGTGCAATAGTGTAAAAGTAAAAACTTCCACTAAAAATTACTAATTCAGATTTCAAATCATTCAGATTATTTAAATTCTTTTCATTCAATACTTTTGCAGATGGAAAGTAAGTCAACAACTCATCAATTTTTGCGGCACGATCATACGGCATTTCATAAACAAAGATAGAATCAAAATCACTCCATCTCTTTGCCAATTCTTCACTTAGTTTATCACTCATAAAACTGAGGACGACATTCCAGGATGTTTTCGGAGCCAGTTGTTTTAAGTGTTGAACCAGATGAGTAACTGCATCTGCATTGTGAGCACCATCAAAATACCAATTTAAATTACTATCTAAACGTTCAAATACAGCCCGTTTTGTGTATAAACTCGTCATTGTTTCAACCCCTTCACGGAATTCTTTATCCTCTACCGGATAGAATGGCTGTAAATAGCTCACAACATTTAAGCATAATAAAATATTTAATAAATCAATTTCTTTGAACGTCTCTGAATACATTAGTAATTGCCCGTTTCCACTCTTAATCCTGACTTTTCCATTTTTATAAACAGATCCTGTACTGTCTACTGGAATAAGTTCTGAATGTGATTTTTGAGCAATTTGAAGGATTACATCATAAGCTTCCTTCTTTAAATCACCGATAAAAACCGGGACTTCATTTTTGATGATTCCACCCTTTTCCGCTGCTATAGCCGGTATTGTATCTCCGAGGATTTCAGAGTGATCAATACCAACAGAAGATATGACGGTAGCAATCGGCTGAATTACATTTGTTGCATCCAGCCTGCCTCCAAGGCCCGTTTCAATAATTGCAAGATCTACATCCTCTGTTGAAAAAAACCAAAATGCTATCGCTGTCGTAATTTCAAAGAAGGTATACCCACCCTCTAACAAAGTGTTTCCATAGTTCCGGAAAAATTGAATTAACTTTTCCTCAGATATCTCTGTAGTGTTAATTCGGAATCGTTCTTCTACTCTCTCCAGGTGAGGAGACGTATAAAGTGCCGTTTTATAACCTGCATTTTGGTAGATTGATGATAATAGTCGACAAATTGTCCCTTTCCCATTTGTACCTGCCACATGTATTGATTCGAAATTATTCTGGGGATTGCCCATGATTTCACATAGAACTCTCATTCGATCCAGGTTGAAATTAGCCGCTGCCTGACCATCCGTACTGAATTTCGGAATGCGATTTAAAGTTTCCCGAACTTCGTCAATATTTGAAAATTTCTCGATCAACGTCTACTATTTCTGCTATTAACATTATCAATGATTGTGGTTATCTCTTTTAAGAGATCTTTATTAAAATTTAATTCGACTTCGTCTATAGACAACACCGGACAAAACTCAACAACACTATTTGACACCCATACAAAATCTGCATTTATAATTGATTCTTTTTTGTAAAGACCCTCTTCAATACTCAGGGTATCACAATTTTTAATGGCATCTATAGTATTTTTTCTCATGATACCGGGTAGAATCGAACATTCAATGGATGGCGTTCTCACACGATTCCCTTTAACCCAAAAGAGATTGGCTTTTGATGTCTCCGCTACATATTCATCGATCGAGAGCATTAATGCGTCGTCATAGTTCTGCTCAATCGCCTCTCTGAAAGCCGATCTGTAATGGAGCATGTTACTCAGTTTCAAGCCTGAAGGACGACATTCTGATGGAATCACCCTCGTTTTAGCAGTTAGTAATCTCAATGGCTTAACATCGGATGAAATTTTGCCCACTCTGACATGAGTTAATAATTCAACATCTGAATCGGGATGATACCCATTATTCTCCAGCAGAGAACATTGAACTCTTATTTTGGCAGATTTACCGTTTAATCCATTTTTATTTACCAGATTCGTAATTTTCTGCTCTAAAAATACACTGGGTGGAAATAAATGATTGGGCAACTGCAGATATTCCAATCCTCTGTATAATCTGCTTAAGTGGTCCTCAAATCGACAGATCGTATCCGTTTCAAAACGCATAGTCTCAAAACAGCCGGTTCCATAAAAAAGTGCTGATGAAAATAACTTTTGAGTGATATCCAGGCTCAATACCTCCTCACCATTGAGAAAATAGGAATCAGATATTTTATCCATTTATAACAACATATTTAACAATTCTTGCAGCTCTTCAATATCATCACCAACATGAGTTGAATGCAGACTACCATCACGATTTAATAAGATTTGAGTCGGAACACCGGGCACTAATAATGATTGATAAAATTCAGTTCCTTCCACAAAATGAAAAGAATAGCGTTTTGAATCTAAATATTCCATGATCAAACTTTCTGCATCCTTGACTGATGCTGCGATTACTTTCAGCTCATCATGTTGAGTACTATAATCTAATAAATATTGATTCACATTCAGTGATTTGCCTGACCAAGTAGACCAAAAATGAATCACAACAGGTGTGCCTTTCAAGTCATTTATTTTCAATGAATCACCATCCGAGTATGAAAAAAATGATAGATTTTTAAAATCTACATTATCAACTCTCGATTGAAAATCTGATGTCTGTTTTATTGAATAGTGAAATGTACTGTAGATAATTACAATCAGTGTTATAACTGCACAAAATGCTATAAACTTGTTAAAGTGTTTTGGATCTATTCTCATTTTATCTAACCAAATTGTTGGTATCTAATTGCTTACACCATCACAGAACTATCCAAATAACAAGTCAACCTGCAATTATTATTGATATTCAACTAAGATAAGAGATTTAAATGGGTCACTTTCAAACAAAATATTTGATTTATACCGTTATCCCAAACTATGTAGCCCAAGTTCGTCCCACTTCTTCAAAAGGCATGCATCCATCATAATAGCCCGGAACCGGTTCATATCTCAGAACCTGAGTCGCACCCACCTCAGATGTAAAATAACCCACCATTGTGAGCTCTTTGAACAGAAGGAAAAAATCGGGCAATCCGGTCGGCTGCTCCGTTAAAGCAATTCTATTCATTTCAAATGCATACTCAAATTGCTCTTCAGAAGTTAGGTCAGCGAAGGAATTCCCGGTTGCCTCTATACACGCCGAATTAAAAGAATCTAAACCTTCAAGGAAAACCAATCGTTGATCTTCTGTGTAGACTTCATTTACCATTTTTTCTATAAATCCGGGGACTCCCACTTCGATGGCTCCTGCAGTATCCGTCTCAGGGATTATGGTTTCAGAGAGTGCTTTTGTTAAATCAGCCTGACTTTGATTAAACAATACCGGCTTCCATGGGTCACCGGTTGCTGTACAGCCACTTAAAACGCCAAATATTGAAGGGGCAAATATGACTCCACCCATTATTGCTGCCGTTCTTTTTATTGCTTCTCTACGTTCCATTATAAATAAATATTAGTTACAGATTCCCTTTTTTTAACTCTTCTGACGCGTAATTAGCGGCTCTTGCAGTTAATGCCATATAAGTTAAAGATGGATTTTGACAGGCTGAGGAGGTCATGCAAGCTCCATCTGTCACAAAAACATTCTTTACTGAATGTATCTGATTCCAACCATTAAGTACAGATGTTTTTGGATCTCTACCCATTCGGGCAGTTCCCATTTCATGAATACCATGTCCCGGTGGGGGTTGAGAATCATAAGTATTGATATTTTTAAAACCGGCTGCTTCAAGCATCTCAGCAGCATCTTCCATCATATCCTTTCTCATGAGGAGTTCATTCTCTTTTAATTCACAATCAAATACTACAGTCGGCTGACCCCATTTATCAGTTTTGTCAAAGTCGAGATACAATCTATTAGAATGATCCGGTAGCATTTCGCCAAAACCACCCATTCCTAATGTCCATGTACCCGGTGTTTGTACAAATTCTTTCAGTTGCTTTCCTATGGCCAGCTCCCGGACAGCTGCCACCCAATTCTGACGGCTACCTCCCCCCTGATACCCAAAACCACGGATATAATCTCGATTATTGGCATTTAAATTTCTATATCTGGGTATATAAAATCCATTGGGCCTTCTGCCCCAATAGTATTTATCTTCAAATCCGTCGTATTGACCACTGGCACCTACGCTCAAATGGTGATCCATCAAATTATGACCCAACTCACCGGAGTCGTTGCCCAATCCATTTGGAAAACGATTCGATCGGGAATTTAACATAATGAGTGTAGTGTTTACCGTTGAAGCGTTCAGAAAAATGATTTTTGAATAGAATTCAATCATTTCACCGGTTTCAGAATCTATAACCTCTACACCTGTTGCTCTACCTGAATTCTCATCGTAGATAACACGATTAACAATTGAATGAGGCCTGAGAGTCATATTACCGGTTGAAGCAGCTGCCGGCAGGGTTGATGCATTGCTGCTGAAGTAACCGCCATATGGACACCCTCTGATACAGAGATTGCGATGCATGCACATCCCCCTTCCATCTTTAGGCTCGGTCAAATTTGCCACTCTTCCTATCGTCAGCATCCGGTCGAAACGATTTTTAATACTCTCCTTAAAATGTTCTTCCAGGCAATTAAGCTCCATTGGAGGCTGAAAAACACTATCCGGGAGCTGAGGTAACCCTTCAGCCTGGCCACTAATACCGGCAAATCTTTCTACATAAGAATACCAGTCTTCAAGGTCACTATATCGGATCGGCCAGTCCACTCCAATTCCATCTTTTGCATTTGCCTCAAAATCCATTGGTGATAACCGATAGCTCTGACGGCCCCACATGATTGATCTTCCACCCACATGATATCCTCTCATCCAGTTAAAGGGTTTCTCTTCTCTATAAGGCTGATTCGGATCTTTTACCCACCAATGCTTCGTGGATTCGCGAACCGTGTAACCGGTTCTGCTCTGTTTTTCATACAATTTAAGTTCTTCCGCAGATAATTGATCATTGTTTGGCAACTCCCACGGATCCTTCAGCATTGTTGGATAATCTTCAACATGTTTTACATCCCTGCCTCTTTCGAGCACGAGTGTTTTTAAACCTTTTTCTGCAAGTTCCTTAGCCGCCCATCCACCGCTGATTCCGGTTCCAACAACGATTGCATCATAGGTGTTACTATTCTGAGCTTTAATATTAATATTCATAATCTGAGCAAATCAATAATGTTCAACTGTTAATCAGCTAAATGTCTGAGTAGATAATTTCATTAACCAAAAAACAGAACGTAATAATTCTAATTCTATTTTTCTAAGCAAAAAGGTACCCTTCATGCATTTTAATATTTACTATATTTTTTAAACCCAATTGCATCGAATCAGGGTTCCATTTTATTTTATAATTCTCTTACATATTGTCAATTAAGAGCAATACAGCTGAACTTAATCCTGTTTTAATTAAAATGTTTTTTTGAGTAAGTAGTGAATGTTGATTTTCATCCATGTAGACTATTTTACTTTTTTGTGGTATGGTTAAAACAGTAACTTTTAATTACTCATTTTTACAGATTAAGTTTAATATCAAGCCACATAATTGACAGCTAAAAATAGAAGAATTGAAATACTCTCAAAACATGAATACAACTTTTTTCAATTAATTTTTCTGCCATATCATAAATAGATCTAGATAACTTTTTCATTTTTCTCATTTTACAGATCAAAATAAACTCAAAAACCAACCATCCACTGTATGTTTAAAATCTTAAGTTTTGGTGAAATTTTGTGGGATATCTTTCCCGGTTATAAAAAACCGGGCGGCTCTCCGGCTAACCTGGCCTATCATCTCCATCTATTTGGGAATCAGTCATATTTAGTTAGTAAGATTGGAAATGATGAAAATGGCGAAGATCTATTGAATTTTTTACAAAAAAAGGGGATTTCGAATACATACATTCAAAAAGACCCAAAATTGCCCACAGGAACAGTTTCTGTTACAGTTGATAGTGAAAATGAACCGTCGTACACCATACATCAACCGGCAGCTTGGGATAATATCGAATTAACAACGGAATTAAATCAATTAACCGATTCACTGGATGCCTTTTGTTTTGCATCGCTCTCTCAAAGAAATGATGGTTCAAAAAAAACTGTAGAGACTCTCATTAATAATTTACCATCAAACTGTTTGAAAGTATTCGACCTCAACCTCAGGGCCCCTTTTATTGATAAAGAGACTATTTTAAAAAACATTAAAGAATCGAATGTCATTAAATTTAATCTGGAAGAGTACATCATCGTAGGGAAGTGGCTAGAAACTTCAGATACAGCGGATAAAATTATTGAAATGGATGCAGATAAAACGATACTGCTGACACTTGGAGCCGATGGAAGTGAACTAATTAATTCAAGGGGCAGATTCCGTCAAAAAGCATTTTCCATCCAGGGAAACGGTGATTTTGTGGGTGTAGGAGACGCATTTTTAGCCTGTTTTACACATTTAATGTTAAAAAATATTGAGCCTCAACAGCTTCTTCAAACAGCGAATCGTTTTGCCGCATTTGTTGCATCTCAACAGGGAAGCATGCCGGATATTCCACATGACATTCTCAACAAGATCCGTTGATTTAAAACATCCGGCAATTGTTAAATTCAAATTTTACAGATGGTTATTCGATCTCTATATATTGACTGCGGTGTGTCGATACATATTCTTATTTGCATCATTTAAAAGACCCACACTGTTAAATGGTTCTATGAGTCTGGATATTTCAATGATCAACTCTTTTACTTTAACTACATTTTTACTCTTTTCAATGGCTTCCATTTTGTGGTGAACCTGCAAAACCAAATCTGTCAGAAGTTCATTATCTGCAGATAAAAAAAGTTCAGGAGTTTGACCGCCAAGCCTCCTCTGCTCATATTGAACAGACGCTACAAAATAGAGCATTACTGATGCCGCATAAAGTTTAGGATTCCATCTGGATCGATATGTCAATGACACCAATAAATCAATGAACTCCAATTCTTTAAATGTTTTATCTTGAACTTTTATGAATTGATATCTATCTAATTGGCCTCGAATATTTTCTTTAAAAAGCTTCAGAATTCGCTCGATACCTGAGAGTGTAAATGCAATCCCGGTACTATGCATTGGATCTACAAATCCCGCTGTGTGATTTAGCGCAATCCAACCTTCTCCGAAAGTTCGATTCAGTTTACGTTGTAACCTCCCGGATTTAATCATCCTGCCCGGCGGATCAGCATAAACTCCCTGCCCTAAAATTTTATAAATGGATGGATACTGCTCCACAACTTGACTCCAAATTTCGGAAGTTTTTTTATTATTGACTAACCGCTCTCCCGTGGTATTGTCCACTACCAAACCACAACTCAATAACCCGTTATTAAACCTGAGCATCCAGATCCATCCCTCATCTATGATCTGGTGCAAAGCTGAATTATCCGGATCGTACGGGTAATCATCAGTAGAAATCTTTTTTTCTTTCAAATAACTGCTCCACAGAGGCACACCCGTAAAATGGGAATAAATCGCTTCAGAATTTGTTTTGAAATTGTTGATATCATTCGATGTGCCGAAAAATTTTCCCGAAAAATCCCCCGACCCGCTCGCATCTATAATCCAGTTCACCTTAAAATCTCTACTTAACTCATCAGATTTTGTTTTCACAGACCATTCATGAGTGTCTTCATTTCTATCCAGTTGAATAATTTCTGTGTTTTCATAGTAATGAACACCATTTTCAACGGCATTTTTGATCAGAAAATGATCCACATCACTCCTCAGCCAATTTGTATCTGAATTAAAATCATCCAGACTTGCCGCCACCAAAAGCTCATTACTATGATCTGTGTCAGTCTCAAATTCTTTCCCTTTCTGATGGTGAAAATAGCTAAACCCTCGCTTTAAGCCACATTTCACATTCGGATGATATTTTTGCCACTCTCCATATCGTGAAATCTCTCTTAAGAAAGGAAGATTGTAACTGTCTGCAATATCCCTTAGTATCATATCCGCTATGGGAGTTGAGGATTCCCCAATCGCAAATCTGGGATGACTCTTTTTTTCAATTACACAAACGTTATATCCAATTTTTTTTAAACCCATTGCAGTTATTGATCCCCCAAAACCTGAACCAATAATTGCGATATCATAATTCTGATCGAACTCTTCTTTTAGGTTTTTCATAATACTCAGTTATCCCTGTCAGTCTCACTAATTCCATGACAGCTGCATTCTATTCTGGGTAATATTTTTTGGGTCACATTCATCGTTTCCAATCGCTTTCTCCGCGGTTTGAAACACTCCATGCAACTTGAAAATTTTTCTAAATCCCATAAATCACAGTAAACAAGACCCTTTTTTAATCGTAATGAATCATCATAAACATTTTCCAGCTCTTCAAGTGTAGGCGGGTTAAAATCTCCTCCTTCTTCAAGAAGTTCCATGATCCCGTTTCCTCCTCTTGTCGGGATGATGGAACAGGCAGACACCCCTGTATCAAAAGCAAACTCAACCGATTTAAGACACCACTCTCTATTTTCTGCGACTCCCTTTAAAAATGGCGGATTCAAGAGAACAAAAGCTCTGACAATAATATCAAGATCCCGAAGGAAGGAAACGGCTGTACTAAAATTTACTTTTGTAATCTGTTTATTAAGTTTAGGCATTACAACGGGATGTATCGTTTCCAGCCCCATTGCAACCTCAAAAGTACCCGAAAGCATGTTTTTAAAATCAGAAATCTTATTTCCGATCAGTTTTGGATGATTTTCCACGACTACATGATCAAAATCACGTAACAGCTTAGCAATCTCTTTATAATCAGCAAACGGAATTGCCCGGCCGTCAAAAAAATTACCGCTGTTATATAGCTTGATAACAGAAGATTTCGGAAGCCTTTTTAATGCGTACTCAATTTGACGGGGAATGGCACCGATAGGTGTAGGCATATCCAATGTATGACGCCATAAATCACACATCACACACTTGAATGGACACTCTTTGTTCGTAAGAAAAATAGTATTTACACTTTTCAGAGAACCATCAAACTGAATTTCTTCTTCATGGAGAAACAGATATGGCTTATTAGCATCTAACTCCTCTTTTGGAGGTCGATGCTGTTCAATTGTTTGATTTCCAATCTCAGTTATCAATTGATACCTATCTTTTCCTTAAGGATATTTAGTGACCCTCATTAGTTAAACAAATTTCTAAACATAAAGTGAGGCAAAATATTTTCTATATACCATCTCATCCTTTGGGAAAACTTTGTTAAAATCATCCATCTCTACCGTACCGTGCTGCATTCTCCTTTTTGGAAATACGGGCATATCATGACCGGTTACAGCTTTAACACCACGTCTTACCACTTCACCTTTTAATGCATAGAGTTCCTCATGTTTCCAATCAGTGAGTTGAATGAATGGAATCCCTTCTGATACTTCAATAACATTAGGCAGTGTGTATGGACTGAAACCTTTAAACCCGAACTGACTCGCTGTTGCATAGGTACGTACATGCCCGCGGCTTTGTCCGCCGCTATATGTAAGTGAATGTTTCATCTTATCAACCCCCCACCCTTCATGATAAAGCAGAGGATTGTTCAATACACTGCGAATCGTAAGCTCCGGGTTCTCTTCAATAGGATAAGATTTCAGATTTTCATCTCCTCCATCACCATCAACCAAATACTTCCAATCCGGATATCGATTGCGAAGTTTTTTACAGAGAGCCAAAACCATGGTTGCTGCTTCCACATCTCGCTGCTTATAGTCCTCAATCACACGAATGGTCTCTTTATAGTCCAGATCAGATAATTCACCATCGATCAATTCATGGAACAGTCCCAGCCCCAGTTTATCAAGAAATTCATGTGCTTGCCTGCCATCGGGTCCACCGTTTACACTTAAAGTAAATGCTTTTAATCTGGCCGGCGATTCACCTCTTTGTAACAGCAGGTTATATAAAACCAAAAAAACAGAACCGCTGTCAATCCCACCCGAAAACAGAACACCAATCGGCTCATCTGCTGGGAAGCTATCTAACCACTTATTACACTCATTCGCCATGGCTCCAACATAAGCCTCCCCTATTGCGTCCAGATCAGAGTTCAGTTTATTTCGCTCCGGAACAAAGTATCGCTTGTAGTCGGGATTGGGGTCCGGACATCCAATTACATCCAATCGTGTGACATAGTGTGCCGGGGCCATTCGGGTATAATCCGGACGAAACTGATAATCCATATCCTGATCTTTCAGATAGCTATGGATATCATCAATACGGTCTGCAACAATTAACAACGGCCCTGACTCCTGTTTCGCCATAAAATAACGCATAGGACGCCCGATTGATCTGGCCATAAATACCTGTTCTCCTACTTTGGTCACGATAGCATAACTCCCCTCAATCTCCCGAACTTTGGCTGGATCGCCGGTAGCGACAATCTGTTCTGCTTCAGCGTTACTCATGTTAAAAATCTGATTCTGATCCGGATCGATCAAGTTTACAAAATCGTGGAGTTTTTGAACTACTTTAGGCATGGTGTTTAATGATGTTTGATGTTAATATTGCCTCTTATTCAGATTATGATACGAAATTTGACGGGTAATTATTATCTGGAATTAGAGCAATTCAAGTATTATTTCGGCAATCTCTTTAAGCTGTTTCAACTTTTTATTGAATAAATCTAACATCGAACGAATTGAGTTGGCTATTTCCCAACTTTTTCAAATCTTGCAGTTTCTATTACAAATTCACTCAGATTGTTTCGAATAGACAAATATATATGACAATTAAACCGGCAAAACGGTATCTATTGGGGTATGATGTAGGCAGTTCTTCTGTGAAGGCTTCGTTAGTGGATTCTCAAACAGGTCAATCTATTGGATCAGCCATTTCACCTGATCAGGAAATGGCGATTCAATCCCCGAAACCGGGCTGGGCCGAACAGGACCCGGAGCTTTGGTGGCAACATATCAAAACCGCTACTGCAAAACTCATCCAAAAATCGAAGGTCTCTTCTGATGAAATTGCTGCCATCGGCATCTCTTATCAGATGCATGGATTAGTATTGGTAGATAAAAATCATCAACCGCTCAGACCGTCCATTATTTGGTGCGATAGCCGTGCAGCTGACATCGGTCAACAAGCTTTTAATGATCTTGGGCATCAAATATGTTTAGAGCATTTCCTTAATTCCCCTGGCAATTTTACGGCATCCAAATTGAAATGGGTCAAGGAAAATGAACCGGTAGTGTATAGTAAAATCCACAAAATGATGCTTCCCGGTGATTATATTGCCATGAAAATGACCGGCGAGATCAGTACAACAAAAAGTGGTCTTTCTGAAGGGATATTATGGGATTATAAATCGAATAATTTAGCCGGCCTCCTACTCGATACTTATGATATCTCAAGTGAGCTGATCCCCGTGGCTCATGACTGTTTTGAATCAACCGCAGTACTCACCACTAAAGCAGCAGATGAGCTTGGATTGAAGGCCGGAATACCAATCAGCTACAGAGCCGGTGATCAACCCAATAATGCTTTTTCTCTCAATGTTCTTCAACCGGGTGAAATTGCAACAACAGCCGGCACTTCCGGGGTCATTTATGCCGTTAGTGAACAGCCCCTCTATGACCCAAAATCCAGGGTCAATTCCTTTATCCATGTAAATCATCAAACGTCAAATCCTTCGTACGGAGTTCTTTTATGTATCAATGGCACCGGAATTTTGAATAGCTGGATCAAACACAATCTTCTGTCAGATCGTATCAATTATGATGAAATGAATAACATCGCTTCATCTATTCCGATTGGATCTGATGGACTCTCCATTTTTCCTTTTGGAAACGGAGCGGAACGAATTTTTGAAAATCAAAATCCCGGGTCAATTTTTTATGGGCTGGATTTTAACAGGCATCAATCCTCTCATATTTTAAGAGCGGCACAGGAAGGAATTGTATTTTCAATGAATTACGGATTCGAAATTATGAAAAAAATGGGCATTCAGGCAGATACCGTGAAAGCCGGTCACTCCAATATGTTTTTGAGTCCGCTTTTCAGGGAAGCTTTTGTAAATTCTACTGAAACAGTACTTGAACTATACAATACGGATGGTGCCGAGGGTGCTGCCAGAGGTGCCGGGATAGGATCCGGAGTTTTTACTGATACAAAAGAGGCATTTTCAGGGTTAACTCAAATCGATACGATCTATCCGGATAAAAATAAGATTGCGCAGTATAAAGAAGCCTGTAATCTTTGGATGGATAAACTCAATAATCACGTTTTAAATAAATAATTCAGCCATGAATCGAACCGACTATTTTCCAGGTATATCCAAAATTAAATATGAAGGGCCTACATCCGACAATCCACTTGCTTTTACCTATTATGATGAAAATCGTTTGGTAGCAGGAAAAACGATGAAGGATCATTTCAGGTTTGCAATCGCATACTGGCACTCCTTCTGCAATGAAAACAGTGATCCATTTGGATCGGGAACAAGAACTTTTCCCTGGAACAGATCCTCAGACCCAATGGATAACGCGAAGTACCGGCTTGAAGCAGCATTTGAATTTTTTACAAAGTTAGGCACTCCCTATTACTGTTTTCATGACAGAGACCTCGCACCTGAAGGCAGCAGCGTATTGGAATCTGAAAAGAATCTTTCCAAGCTGGTTTCACTTGCAAAAGATTATCAGAAAGATACCTGTGTGAAGCTACTATGGGGTACTGCGAACCTCTTTTCCCATCCCAGATATATGAACGGAGCTGCCACAAATCCGGATTTTGATGTGGTTTGTCATGCCGGAGCACAAGTGAAAGCAGCACTCGATGCAACCGTTGAACTGGGGGGTGAAAATTATGTCTTTTGGGGAGGCCGTGAAGGTTATATGCATCTTTTTAATACCAAAATGAAGATGGAGCTGGACCATCTGGGAATTTTTCTTCGTGCTGCCAGAGACTATGGACGAAAAATTGGATTTGAGGGAAACTTCCTGATTGAACCCAAACCGATGGAACCCACAAAACATCAATATGATTTTGATGCAGCTACTGTGATCGGTTTTCTGCATGAGCAAGAGTTATTGGATGATTTCAAACTGAATATTGAAGCCAATCACGCAACACTGGCAAGTCACTCTTTTGCACACGATATCATGGTAGCAGCGGAAGCGGGGCTTCTGGGAAGTATCGACGCCAATCGTGGAGACCCTCAAAACGGATGGGATACTGATTATTTTCCAACGAATCTATATGATGCAGTTGAGGTTATGATGATTCTTCTTGACCACGGTGGTATTGCCCCGGGTGGATTCAATTTTGATGCAAAAATCAGAAGGAATTCAACCGATAGTGAAGATCTTTTTTATGCTCATATCGGAGGGATGGATACGTTTGCCCGCGGCCTTCTCATTGCAGACGAAATCCTTAACAATTCTGATTTCCGGACTTTGAGAGAAGGACGATATACCTCTTTTGAGAGTGGGAATGGTTTGCAATTTTCAAGTGAAGAATTAAGTCTTGAACAGTTGCGGGATCTGGCAAACAAAAATGGTGAGCCTGAGGTAAGAAGTGGGAAACAGGAACTGCTTGAAAATTTATTTAACCGGTATATTCGGTGAGTTTTTTAATGCAATTATTTAATGGGCTCTAAAGAGATCCTGAAACAAGTTCAGGATGACTGTGAGTGTTAATCTGCCCTTCCACAGCTTTCGTTTAAAGTCCAAAAATCAGACTTTAAACTGTGGAAGACAAAAACAGGATGACTGTGAGAGGGAACTTATCCTCCCACAGACTTCCAATAAACTCCTAAATTCCCAAAATCTTTCGATTCAACTCAGCGTCGCTGCCTCCGCCTGCAAAGTCGTCAAATGCTTTTTCAGTAACTCGTATGATATGATCCTTGATAAACTCTGCGCCTTCTTCTGCTCCCTGCTCCGGATGTTTTATACAACATTCCCACTCAAGAACAGCCCAGCAGTCGATACCATATTGGGAGAGTTTTGTAAATATACTCACAAAGTCTACCTGACCATCCCCCAGTGATCGGAATCGGCCCGGTCGGTCGACCCATCCCTGGTAGCCGCCATAAACACCGGATTTTCCTGTTGGATTGAATTCAGCGTCCTTCACATGAAATGATTTGATATAATCTTTGTAGATATCAATAAATGCCAGATAGTCGAGTTGTTGCAAGACAAAGTGGCTTGGATCGTAAAGAATTCGAGCTCTCGAGTGGTTTCCGGTGGCTTCCAAAAATCTTTCGTAGGTAATTCCATCATGCAGATCCTCACCGGGATGAAGTTCATAACATACGTCCACACCACACTCATCAAACGTATTCAAAATCGGCTTCCATAATCTGGCCAGTTCTTTGAAGCCATCCTCAACAAGGCCAGCGGGCCGTTGTGGCCATGGGTAAACAGTATGCCATAACAGTGAACCGGAAAAGGATGCATGTGCTTTCAATCCCAGATTGGCACTTGCTTTGGCTGCATAGATCATCTGCTGTTCTGCCCACTTTTGACGTTCTTTCGGCTTTCCATGAACTTCGCCCGGAGCGAAACCATCAAACATCACATCATACGCAGGGTTTACAGCGACTAACTGCCCCTGCAAGTGAGTAGAAAGCTCTGTAATGGTTACACCGGTCTCTTCAACTTTTCCTTTATACTCATCTGCATATGTTTTGCTCTCTGCAACCTTTTTTAAATCGATCAATGAAGATTCCCAGGTCGGGATTTGAACTCCTGTATAACCCAAAGATGCAGCCCATTTACAGATCGACTCCAGGTCATTAAATGGCGGTTGGACTCCGGCGAATTGTGCTAAAAATATTGCAGGTCCTTTAATTGATTTCATATCTCAAACTCTGTCCATTTAGATGTTGATTGATTTGATTCAAGCATTTTTACAACAAAAGTCATTCCCCGTACACCGTCATTCACATCCGGAAAGTCATATGTTTTAATTGGTTTCAGTTTACCGGCCTGATGATCTCTTACAGCATCTTGGAATGCGATGTATATATTGGCAAATGCTTCAATATAGCCCTCCGGGTGCCCTGCCGGAAGTCTTGTATTTTTTGTCGCCAATTCAGAGAGATAGCCCGTTCCTGCTCTCAATATTTGTGCAGGCCCATCGAGTGGCTTAAAAAGTAGCGTATTCGGATTTGTGTGAGTCCACTCTATACCGGCTTTTTCACCATAAACTCTCAGCTTCAGATCATTTTCTTCACCTGCTGCAATCTGAGTCGCCATCAATACACCGGAAGCCCCATTATTAAATTTTAAAAGTGCGGCAGAGTCATCGTCCAATTTCCGGCCCTTTACTTTAATATTAACATCAGCACTGATCTTTGTTATTTCCAGGCCACTTACATATTCTGCTAAATTTGCTGCATGGGTCCCGATATCACCGGTTGCTCCCCCCTGACCCGACTTTTCAGGGTCCGTACGCCATGAGGCCTGTTTATTTCCTTCCTGTTCTAATGCAGTACTCAGCCATCCTTGTGGGTATTCCACATAAATTTTACGGATTGTCCCTAATTTTCCACTTCTGACCCTGTCTTTCGCTTCCTTAATCATCGGGTAACCTGTATAGGTATGGGTCAGAGCCAATATTAAACCGCTCTTTTCCACAATTTTTTTTAATTCTATTGCTTCATCCAGTGAAAATGCCAACGGTTTATCAATGATTACATGATAACCGTTTTCCAGTGCCAGTTTTGCCGGTTCAAAATGGACATGGTTCGGTGTGACTATAGATACGACCTCCATTCTTTGATCTGCCGGCAGCTTATTTTCCTTTTCAAACATCTCATGAAATGATCCATAAACTCTGGAAGAGTCGATGCCCAATGCCGAACCGGTTGCTTTAGACTTTTCCGGATTGCTGCTAAACGCACCGCAAACCAATTCAAAATAGTTATCCAGTGCGGCCGCTTTTCTGTGAACTTCACCGATAAAGGCTTCCAAACTGCCTCCAACCATCCCCATTCTTAATCTCTTCCCCATGTTATCCTGATCTGTTTTTTTTGTCTGGTTTAACGTTTATGAATCGGTTTTAACCTTTTAACCCATTCAACTGCGATCACTTAAATAGTATATCAAACCTTAATAAAGTAACTTTTTTTCAAAAAAAGTAGTTAGATCTTATGCTTGGATAATAAATTCGTTCAAAATTGAATACAACTTTTATCGGAAGTCAGCATTTTTGTATTTTACGGCTTAAAATAATTTTACTAATGAATGATTTAAGAGACTGAATGTCATCAGAACAAATTACGCTCACCTTTCCAGACGGTGCCAAAAAAGAATTTCCTAAAAATAGTACAGGTTTAGAAGTTGCAGAAAGTATTTCCAAAGGCCTGGCAAGAAATGCACTAAGTATCACCTTGGGCAATGTTATCATGGACCTGGATCAGCCGATCGATCGCGATGGTAAAATTTCGATCAATACATGGGATACCGAGGATGGACAGTATACTTTCTGGCACTCATCCGCACATTTATTAGCTGAAGCCATTCAGGAACTCTATCCGGATGCAAAATTTGGTATAGGACCTCCCATTGAAAATGGTTTCTATTACGACATCGATTTCGGTGATCAGTCGATAGGAAAAGATCATCTTGAAAAAATCGAAAATAAGATGATTGAATTGGCGAGAAACAAGTCGGAATTCAAGAGGAGAGTCGTCACCAAAGAAGAAGCTCTTGCGCACTACCGTAAAATTGGTAATGAGTACAAGGTAGACTTAATTAAAGATCTGGATGACTCCGTCATTACTTTCTACGAACAAGGATCGTTTACCGATCTCTGCCGGGGCCCTCATATACCCGATACATCTGGAATTAAAGCGGTCAAGCTAACCAAACTTGCCGGTGCTTACTGGCGGGGTGATGTAAACAGTAAACAGCTTACCAGAATTTATGGGATTTCATTTCCAAAGCAGAAAATGCTTGAAGAGTACCTGGTTCAGGTTGAAGAGGCTCAAAAAAGAGATCACAAAAAGCTCGGCAAAGAGCTGGGGATCTACATGATGGATGCAATGGTGGGTCCCGGGCTCCCATTGTGGCTGCCTAATGGTACCGTATTAAGACGTACACTGGAGAGTTTCCTCAGGGAAGAGCAAGTCCGCCGGGGTTACCAGGAAGTAATCACACCGCATATTGCGAATCTGGAACTCTATAAAACATCCGGACACTACCCATACTATAAGGATTCTCAATTTAATCCAATGGAAGTCGATGATGATGAATATATGCTGAAACCGATGAACTGTCCGCACCATCATCGCATCTATTCAAATAATTTGAAAAGTTATCGCGACCTGCCGGTTCGTTTGGCCGAATTCGGAACGGTTTACAGATATGAACAGTCCGGAGAGTTAAACGGAATGTCAAGAGTCCGCGGTTTTACACAAGATGATGCCCACATTTACTGTACCCATGACCAGCTTAAAGATGAAATCAAAGCGGTCATTGATCTGACACAATTTGTTTTCAAAACTTTTGGAATGCCCGTTGACATCAGGCTTTCGTTTAGGGATGACAATAATGAAAAGTATGGTGGAGATTTAGAGTATTGGGAGCGTGCTCAGCAAGAGATTAATGAAGTGGCTGACGAAATGAATCTGGAGTATAAAATAGTAGAAGGTGAAGCCAGTTTTTACGGGCCGAAAATCGATTTTATTATCCGTGACGCGATTGGCCGAAAATGGCAGCTTGGCACAGTTCAAGTGGATTATGTAATGCCGGAGCGCTTCGATCTGACCTATGTCGGATCAGATAATGAAAAGCACAGGCCGGTCATAATTCACAGAGCCCCCTTTGGGTCCATGGAACGCTTTGTAAGTATACTGATTGAACATTTTGCAGGAGATTTTCCGGTTTGGTTAGCCCCAACACAGTGCAAAATTCTATCGATATCTGAGGATTATAACTCCTATGCCGAAAAATGTGCTGATAAACTTAGAGATCATAACATTCGTGTCAGTGTCGATGGAAGGTCCGAACAGATAGGTGCAAAAATCAGGGATGCGGAAAAAAGTAAAACCCCATATATGCTGATTGTTGGAGAGAAAGAAGTTTCTGATGAATCGGTCTCTGTTCGGCGTCACAAAAAGGGAGATATTGGAACGTTTTCATTCACTGATTTCTTAAATACTATCACAGAGGAAGTGGATCAGTTAAAACTTCCTGAGAACAGTGAATAATGAGTATATAACTATTAATTTATTTGAATTGATATGGAATAAATCAAAGATAGTTGTATTTTTTATAGAATAATCCATGTGTAACTTTTCAGAAACACCGATTATTCAACTATTTAATTTATAAACAAAAACCAAATACAGAGGTATCTTATCGCAAGAAGACAACCCATGAGAAGACAACGAAACGATGATCGTCCAAAAGTAAATGACGAAATCAGATCATCACGTGTACGATTAATCAAACCGGATGAAGAGCACGAAATTGTCTCCATTGAAAGAGCCTTAGAGATTGCTGAATCTTTTAAAATGGACCTTGTAGAAGTCGCCCCATTGGCTAAACCACCCGTATGTAAGGTGATTGACTTTGGAAAGTTCATGTATGAAAAAAAGAAGAAAGAGAAAGAGGCTAAAAAGAAACAACACACGATTCAGGTAAAAGAGTTACGTTTCAGGCCTACTACGGATGATCATGACTTAGAATTTAAAACAAGACATGCCAGAGAGTTTTTAGAAGGCGGTGATAAAGTGAAAGCAACGGTCCAGTTTAGAGGACGTGATATGCTTTATACAGAACAAGGAGAGACACTTTTGAACAATCTGGCTAAAGAGTTAGAAGACGTGAGTAAAATTGAAAGCCAACCTGCAATGGAAGGAAGAAGAATGATTATGATTCTTTCACCTTCTAAAAGTTAATAACGCTTTTAATAGTAAATAAAGCTTCTTATCTTTGTAGTCTTTATCAATTTAGAAATAAGAGTAAATTATGCCTAAAATGAAGTCGAATAGCGGCGCAAAAAAGCGATTTAAGAAGACCGGTTCCGGTAAGATTAAACGCAAAAAAGCTTTTAAAAGCCATATTCTTACAAAAAAATCCAGCAAACGGAAAAACGAACTCGGTAAGTCTACATTAGTACACGACGCCGATGTCAGTCGGGTAAAAGACCTGATTCCATACAGCTGATAAATTAAATATTAATCTCAAAACGTTAATCAAATGCCACGTTCAAGAAATCTGGTGGCTTCCCGTCGCCGTCGCCGAAAGATATTAGATCAGGCGAAAGGCTATTGGGGCAGACGCAAAAACGTTTATACCGTCGCCAAAAATGCGGTCGAAAAAGGTCTTCAGTACCAATACCGCGACAGGAAAGTTCGTAAAAGAATGTTCCGCAGGCTATGGATTACTCGAATTAATGCTGCCTCCCGACTAAACGGAACCACTTATGCCAAATTAATCCATGGCATGAAAGAAAACAACATAGAGCTGAATCGGAAAATGCTTGCAGAACTTGCAGTAAATGATCCGGAAACATTTTCAGCAATTGTGAAAGAAGCAGTTAAATAAATTTCTTACACATTTAAACCGGCAAATCATTCAATTGGTTTGTCGGTTTTTTTTTGTCATAATTCCGTATCCTATACACTTGAATCACAAATTTGGCGGCGTTGCGCTTATCATTGAATACAATGTCCTTTTATAGCACTATCATTTTATTATGATTGATCAAATAGAGCTCATTAAAAAAGAAATAGAAAATTCCAGCATCACATCAAAGGAGGATCTGGAAGCTTTCCGCCTCGAATTTCTCTCCAGAAATGGGAAAGTTCAATCGATGTTCGGTTTGATGAGTACTGTTCCAAAGGAGCAAAAATCGGAAGTGGGCAAATTGATGAACGAAGTTAAGAATCTGGCTCAGAATACCTTTGATAGTGCCAGTAAAAAACTGACTGCCAAAAAAGAAACTGCTTTTAACGCAAAAAATGACCTTAGTTTACCGGTCGAACCAACGTACACCGGTTCATTTCATCCGTTAACTCAGGCACTGGATGAAATCAAACAGATATTCCTCAGACTCGGCTTTAATATTGCTGATGGACCGGAACTGGAGGACGATTTTCACAATTTTACAGCTCTGAATTTTCCGGCTGATCACCCTGCCAGAGACATGCAGGATACATTTTTTATCAAAAAATCAGATAATCCAACCGAAGACGATCTGGTCTTAAGAACTCATACATCACCGGTGCAAATTCGCCTGATGAAAGATCAAAAACCCCCGGTGAGATCGATCATGCCGGGACGCGTTTACAGAAACGAAGCCGTGACCGCTAAATCCTATTTTCAGTTTAATCAGGTTGAAGGTTTGTATGTTGATGAAAATGTAAACATGGGAGAACTTATCGAAACATTAGTCATGTTCTGTAAATTGATGTATGGAAGCGATGTGAAATATAAGGTACGTCCCTCCTTCTTTCCGTTTACCGAACCCAGTATTGAAATGGATGTTTGGTGGGAAAATGAAAAAGGGGGACAATGGCTTGAAATTTTAGGAGCCGGAATGGTAGATCCCAATGTTTTTGATGCGGTTGGAATCGATTCAGAGAAATATACAGGCTTTGCATTTGGCATGGGCGTGGATCGAATTGCTATGTTACGTTATGGTATCGACGACATTCGACTTCTCTACGACAATGACATCCGCTTTTTAAATCAATTTTAATCGAAATGAATCAATGATTCTGATTCCGCTATTTCCGAATAGATAGATGTAACGTTTCAATCATGAAAATATCTTACAACTGGTTAAAAGATTATATAGACAACCCCTTAACTCCGGAAGAGACCGCTGATAAACTGACTTTATTGGGCCTTGAAGTGGAAGAGATTCAGCAAATCGGATCTGACTTCAAAGGATTTGTTGTCGGTGAAGTACTTGCTGTTAAACCGCATCCAAACGCAGATAAACTGCAAATTTGTGATGTACAAATCGGAGATGAGACTGTTCAGATTGTCTGTGGGGCAAAAAATGTGGCTTCCGGACAAAAGGTACCGGTCGCAACGGTTGGCTCTACCCTTCCCGTACCGATGAAAGATGGTACATTCCTCACCATCAAAAAAGCGAAGTTACGCGGTGAAACATCAAACGGAATGATCTGCTCTGAGGCAGAATTAGGGATTGGTGTTGATCATTCCGGCATTATGGTTTTGGATGAAAATTATTCTGCAGGCCAGCCATTCTCCGAGGTTATTCCAAACAGTAAAGACTGGATTTTTGAAATCGGCTTAACGCCAAACAGGCCGGATGCATCCTGTCATATCGGAGTCGCCAGAGACCTGTCTGCGGTTATTGAAAAATCTTACTCAACTCCTTATCAGACTATGTCTGATTTTAAAAGTAATTCTGAAAGCGAAATTTCGATTTCTATAAAGGATCAGGAAAAATGCCATCGATATGTAGGAGTCGTTGTTGATAATGTATCGGTAAAAGAGTCGCCCGAATGGCTGAAAGTAAAATTAATGGCCATCGGATTGAGGCCCATTAACAATGTTGTAGATGTAACCAACTTTGTACTCCATGAAATTGGTCAGCCTCTTCACGCTTTTGACCTGAATCTTATTACAGATAAAAAGATAATAGTTCAAAGTTTTCAAAAAGAAACTCTCTTTAAGACACTCGACAGTATTGAAAGAAAAGTACCGGCGGGATCTCTTTTTATCTGTGATGGAAAAGGCCCTGTAGCGATTGCAGGTGTAATGGGCGGGGAAAACAGTGAGGTAACAAGCAGTACAAACAAGGTTTTGATCGAAAGTGCCTGGTTTGAACCCTCATCAATCCGAAAAACGTCTAAAGCGTTGGCATTGCAAACAGACAGTTCCTACCGTTTTGAGCGCGGAATTGACCCGGAAATTCAACTAAAAGCAGCAATGAGAGCTGCTAAAATGATTGCAGAACTATCCGGAGGTACGATTCAGGAGAGTTTCCTGGATATTCATCCGGTTCAAACAGAAGTGAAAAAAGTCTCAATAAGAGTCTCCAGGGTCAATCGATTGCTGGGAACGACCCTGACCTTCAATACCATCAAAAGGATATTAACAGATTTAGAGTTTCAGATTGAATCTTCAGATAAAGAAACTCTTCTCTGTGAAGTGCCTGCATTCAGGCCTGATATCAGCCGGGAAGTGGATCTGATAGAAGAAGTAGGCAGAGTTTTTGACTATAACAATATTCCGACTCCCACAACGGCTACGTTTCAAACCCCTGAGCCTTTAATGCCCGGTGAGATCTTCCATCAGGAGTGTAAGAATCTGGCTAAGTCATTAGGTTATAAAGAGATTATGACCAATTCCCTGCTCTCAAAGAAAGAATCTCTGCTCCTCGCCGATGAATCCGTTCATATCGATACGCTAAATCCGGTATCCCAGGAAAATACAACACTCAGAACCGGTTTGATGGGTGGATTTCTAAAAGCAGTTGAATACAACCTCAACAGGAGTGCAACAAATATTCGGTTTTTTGAAGTCGGTCATGTTTTTAAGAAACATGATCGCCATACCTGGATAAAAGGGGTTCAGGAACATTCAAACCTGCTTATGGGGCTTTGTGGGGAGAAAAAACCGGATGACTGGCGTAGTGATGCTATTCATTATTCAATTTTTGATTTAAAAGCAGACCTTTCTGCTTTTATTCTGCAGTTATTGGGATCAAAAGATTTCATCATTCAAACAAATGATAACCATACTCTATCCTACATCTGGGGTGATGAGATCATTGCGACGATAACCATAGCCGATGATAAACTCTTAAAAGGTTTTAATGTAGATAAAGAAGTTTTTATCGCTGAAATTGACCTTACAAAAGTATTGGAGATCTCTCAAAATCTACCCGATTTAAAGTACACTCCGATTCCAAAATTTCCTGCATTTGAATTTGACGCTGCATTTACGGTAGATTCTTCTACCCGATCAGGTGAACTCTCGCATGTGATTCAGCAGACTGCCGGCGAAATCTTGAAAGAAATTTCTGTTTTTGATGTTTATGAAGGAGAAAATCTTGGAAAAGGGAAAAAAAGTATTGCTTTTCGACTTACTTTTTTAGATTCTAATAAAACACTGAACATCAAAGATGTAGAACCGGTAGTTCAAAAAGTTGTTCATAAGCTCGAAGCACAATTTAATGCGAAACTTCGCTCTTAACTTCAGTCCGATATGCCTGTAACGAATATTCAAAAAGAGACCTTTGAAAAGCTCCTGAATCAAATCCGTACGCAGGTTACACACTTTAAAAAAACCAATAAGGAGTTGCGAAGAGAAAATGATCTGCTTCGAAATAAGCTCAGTGATATGCAGAAAAATCAATCAGATATATTCTCCAGTATTGGTGAGTCTGAGCGAATTGCTATGCAACATCAAGTAAATGGGTTAATCAAAAAAATAGACAAGTACCTCGATGAGTAATATGCAAGCCATTAAGGTTACGATTTTGGGCAAACAGATTCCCCTTAAAGTTCACGACAGGGAAGTCGAAAATACAAAGCGTATTGCCGCTTATGTGGATGAGAAGTTTCGGTTGTTCAGAAATCAATTTTCAAATCAGCCCGATTCAACCATCATGATTTTAGCTTGTTTAAGTATTACAGAGGAGTTGTTTGAAACACGAGCTAAATTGATTGATTCTGATGAACAAGAGAGTAAAGTGATGGATGAAATCAATTTTGAGATCACCAAATTAATAAAAGAAATCTCATAAATTTTTTTTTGAACTATTTAGTTCAAGAAAGACGTTAGCATTTGTATGTATAAAGGAGAAAGGTTTAACGGTTATACCCATCTTATTGGCGCAGTGGCTTCAGCTATTGGCCTCATCATACTTCTAACCATCTCAATTAACACAGGTGACCCATGGAAAATTGTGAGTTACACAATCTATGGCACGTCCCTTCTGGCTCTTTATCTTTTTTCAACACTCTACCATAGCTTTAGAGGGAATATAAAACGTTTTTTTCAGAAGATGGATCACATTGCCATTTATCTTTTGATTGCCGGCACTTACACGCCTTTCACGCTGGTTACTCTTCGGGGTGAGTTTGGGTGGATCATGTTTTGTTCTGTTTGGACTTTAGCTTTTATCGGCATCGCACTTGATATACTTCAGAAAAATGGCGGTGGCAATAGAATCATTCAACTTTTAATCTACTTAACAATGGGATGGTTGGTGGTTTTTGCAATTGAACCTCTGATCAGTTCAATATCGATCAACGGATTTTATTGGCTGGCTGCCGGCGGACTCTTCTATACTGCCGGTGTATTATTCTATGTTTTAAGTGACAGTCACCGATTTGCACATGGAATCTGGCATCTTTTTGTACTGGCCGGCAGCTTAAGCCATTTTATTACAATTGCCATTTATGTTTAGTAAATTTTAACTGCTCTTTTCAGGCTGATCGATCTCTCAGATACACCGACCGTTCATCTCTATGTCGATTCATTTATCAAAAATTGTGTTATCGCTTTTTCATACCTTTGAATGATACAATTGAATAATGACTGCCAATTCTGTTTATGTCTAAAAAAATAACTGTTTTTTTTATTGCTGATATTGTTGGGGAGCCGGGTTTATTGCTCCTTGAAACTCTATTCCCTTCTATCAGAGAGAAGTACAAACCGGATTTTATAATTGCCAATGCTGAAAACTCTCATGAAGGAAGGGGTTTAAATCAAGAGATCGTTAAAAGATTATATGACCTCAATGTTGATGTTATTACGGGGGGAAATCACTCATTTGATAAATGGAAAATCTTCAACTATATGAAGACAGACCATCGGCTACTTCGTCCATTAAACTACCCGAAAGGAAATGCGGGATTTGGATATGGAATTTTTCCCGTAAAAAACTCCGAAATTAAAATGGGGGTTCTTAATTTACAAGGCAGAACATTTATGCAACAAATAGACGATCCGTTTTCAACATCCGACTGGGCTCTCAGTAAAATTAAGGAGGAAACAGGGTTGGTTTTTGTAGATTTTCACGCAGAAGCCACAGCAGAAAAAATGGCTTACGCCTGGCATGTTGACGGTGAAGTATCCGCTGTTGTAGGTACTCACACTCACATCCCTACCGGTGATGCCAGGATATTGCCCAAAGGAACGGGGTATATCACCGATGCCGGCATGACCGGCCCGTTCGACTCCGTAATTGGCATGGATAAAGGGACTGCCATTCGTCGTTTCACATTGGGCACTCCTCAGAGATATAAAATTGCAGATAAAGATAATAGACTGTGTGGCGTTACAATGGATATTGATATAGAAACATCAAAATGCTTATCTATTGAGTCCGTTATTTATCCTGAATTTGTAAATAAAACGATCTAGATATGACCTCCGAAAATGTATTAAGCTGCAGTGACCTCAGGAAAAACTATAAATCGGAATCAGGCTCTGAAGATTTGCAAATTTTGAGAGGTGTAAATCTGGAAATTAAATTGGGTGAAATTGCAGCGATTGTTGGGTCGAGCGGTAGTGGTAAAAGCACACTTTTACATATCCTGGGAGGATTAGACCGGCCAACCTCCGGTGATGTATTTTGGGGTGGTCAATCGATTTACAAGCATAGTCAGGATCAGCTTGCTGAATTACGAAACAGTCATGTCGGATTTGTATTCCAATTTCACCATCTGCTACCTGAGTTTACAGCAATTGAAAATGTTATGATGCCTGCACTTATTAAAGGAAATTCAATTCATTCCTCAGAAAAAAGGGCCGCTGAATTACTTGAACTCTTTGGCCTCAATGACAGGCGGGAACATCGTCCCTCCCAGCTCTCCGGTGGTGAGCAGCAACGGGTATCGATGGCCAGGGCATTGATGAATCGTCCTTCTATCATTTTAGCTGATGAACCCACTGGTAATCTGGACGAGAAAAACACAGATATCATACTGAAACTATTGTTTGACTTACGCGACCTGGAAGGAGTATCGATTATTTTAATTACCCATGAAAAGGAAATCGCAAAAAGATGTGATTCACTCTATTTATTACAAAATGGTGTGATTCAATCCGATTCTTTGTAGGAATAGTTATCGAGAGTCACCGTTTTTACTTGGTTAAATCACAAAGTAGCTTTAACTTTACTATTCTGTAAATCAAAACCATACATGCCTTTTTTGGGCGAAGAACTTTAATTTTTTTTATGAATAAGAAATTGTCAAAAGAAGATCTGGAACAGGATCTTTTAATTGAGTACTCATCAAGAATTGTACACTTTTACAATCAAAATAAAGCAGCTGTATTAGGAGGCGGACTCGCTTTTATTCTCTCAATTGTATTGGTGATTGGCTATTTTATCTATTCATCTCAACAAGAGCAGGAAGCTCAGATATTGCTTGGAACCGCAGAACAAGCACTGCTTCAGAATGACTTTGAACGCGCTTTGTATGGCAATGAAGATGAATTTACGCTTGGATTTACACAGATTGCACAAAACTATAACCGCACAGATGCAGGTAATCTGGCTCTTTATTACTCTGCAGTAGCTGAATTTGAACTGGGGAACTACGAAGAAGCTCTGACTTATATCGAAAGCTATTCGGTACCCAGAGGAATATTAGGTGTTGCACCTATTTCACTGCATGCAATTATTCTTACAGAATTAAATCAGTATGAAGAAGCCGCTGCAATGTTTGAACGAGCAGCAGGATGGGATGAAAATAATTCTACAACCCCTCAAAATTTATTTGAAGCAGCTCAGGTTTACATTGAGATTGGCGATAATCAGAAAGCGATTGAACATCTCAATACAGTTGTAACGGATTATCCGAACCACTCACTGAGTCCCAGAGCGAATAGAATGATTGGTCAATTAACTGTTTCAAGTTAAAAAGCCGCTTTACATATTCCTTCTGTACTGCCCCCCTACTTCATACAGAGCTCGTGAGATCTGTCCCAGTGATGCTACTTTAACACATTCCATGAGCTCTTTAAATAAATTCTCATTATTTCTGGCTGCACTCTTCAGTTTTTGCAAGGCATCTTCGGAATTCTTAAAATTTACTTTCTTAAAGGCGTTTAAATTCGTTATCTGCTGCAATTTTTCTTCATCAGTTGAACGAATCAGTTCAATTTCCCGATCTTCTTCTTCTGATTTTTGATCACTTTTAAATGTGTTAACTCCAATAATAGGCAATTCACCGGAATGCTTCAGAGATTCATAATGTAGGCTCTCTTCCTGAATTTTTCCTCGTTGATACATGCTTTCCATAGCTCCCAGTACGCCGCCCCGCTCTGTAATTCTATCAAATTCAAGCAAAATTGCCTCTTCAACAAGGTCCGTTAGCTCTTCAATGATATAAGATCCTTGCAGCGGGTTCTCATTTTTTGTCATGCCCAGTTCTTTGTTGATGATCATCTGTATGGCCAACGCTCTCCTCACGGAAGCCTCTGTCGGCGTTGTAATCGCTTCATCAAAGGCATTCGTATGTAGTGAGTTGCAGTTGTCGTAGATGGCCATCAGTGCCTGTAATGTCGTCCGAATATCATTGAATTGAATTTCCTGAGCATGAAGTGACCGGCCACTGGTTTGAATGTGATACTTTAGTTTCTGGGATCTTTCATTTGCATCATACTTGTGTTTCATGGCAATAGCCCAGATTCTCCTGGCTACCCTGCCGATCACAGCATATTCCGGATCCAGGCCATTACTAAAGAAAAAGGATAAATTGTGAGCAAATTGATCAATATCTAATCCTCTGGAGAGATAGTATTCCACAAAAGTGAATCCATTCGAAAGCGTGAATGCCGCTTGAGTAATCGGATTGGCTCCCGCTTCTGCAATATGATACCCGGATATCGACACAGAATAATAGTTTCGCACCTTCTTTTCTGTAAAATAACTCTGTATATCTCCCATCATTTTTAATGCAAACTCAGTTGAAAATATACAAGTATTCTGAGCTTGATCTTCTTTCAGGATATCTGCCTGTACAGTACCTCTTACAACACTAAGAGTCTCCGCTTTTATTCTTTCATAGGTTTCAGGATCTACCAACTTATCTCCTGTTATGCCTAAAAGCCCCAATCCGAACCCATCGTGATTCGGCGGTAATTTCATTTCATAGAGAGGAACCGGATAGTTATTTTCTGAAAAATAGTCCTGGATTTTAATTTTTGCCATCTCCCATTCGCCGGTCTGTTTTAGATGCCTCTCCACTTCCTGATCGATTGCAGTATTCATATACATCGCCAGGATCATTGGCGCCGGACCATTGATGGTCATGGATACAGACGTTTTTGGAGATGTTAGTTCAAACCCGGAATAGAGTTTTTTCATATCATCTAACGTACAAATACTCACTCCGGAGTTTCCAATCTTACCATAAATATCCGGACGCTTGTCAGGATCTTCCCCATACAGGGTAACTGAATCAAAAGCAGTAGATAGTCTGGAGGCTTCCAATCCTTCACTTACATAATGAAATCGACGATTTGTTCTCTCCGGTGTGCCTTCTCCGGCAAACATTCGCGTAGGATCTTCTCCTTCCCGTTTAAATGGAAAGACGCCCGCTGTGTAAGGAAAATAGCCCGGCAAGTTCTCTTTTAAAGCAAATTTGAGCCTGTCTCCCAAGTTTTTTGTCTTGGGTAGTGAGATCCGGGGGATTTTTGTGCCACTGAGAGATTCCGAATATAGTTCATTTTCAAACTCCTTACCCCGAATCTTAAATGTAAATGAGTCTTCTTTATATTTTTGATAGAGTTCGTCCCAACCTTCTAAAATTTTAGTTGGCAACGGATCCAATTGTACTGACCAGTGCTGTTCCATCTGCTCCAGAGTGTCCAATACATTGGAGCCCTCTTCCGGTTTCCAGGCTTTTAATTGACGCATTGTACCCCGTACCTGATCCAATTTTGAGGCAATTTCTACTTGCTCTTCACTCCACTGATGATACTTATGGATTGTTTCAGAAATTTCTGATAGATATCTCTGCCTTTTCCCCGGAATAATGGCTTGCTTTTGAATATCCTCAGCCGGTTCACTATTCACATATACCGATGGCTCCCATTGAAGTGAAAACTGATTATTGATCAGTTTTGTTATTGCAGCAAACAGACGATGTACTCCTTCATCATTAAATTGAGATGCAATGGTTGGATAGACCGGCATTTTTTCAGGTTTACTGTGCCATTCGCCCCGATTTCGCTGAATTGTTTTTCGGACATCCCTGAGTGCATCCAACGATCCTTTTTTATCAAATTTATTCAGTACCACCAGATTTGCCAGATCAAGCATATTGATTTTCTCAAGCTGCGTAGCCGCTCCATATTCATGTGTCATCACATATATTGAGATATCACTCAGATCTACAATTTCAGCACCGCTTTGGCCAATCCCGCTTGTTTCTACCAGTATAAGATCGAAACCGGCAACCTTATAAACCTCAATCGCACTTCTTACATCTTTGCTGATCGATTGATTGGATGAACGGGTCGCCATACTTCGCATAAATACCCGATCGGTATCAATACTGTTCATTCGTATACGATCCCCTAACAGGGCTCCACCTGTTTTGATTTTTGATGGATCAATTGAAATAACACCAATCTTCAAATCTTTGAATTCAGTCAGGAATCTTCGAATAATTTCATCCGTCAATGAGCTTTTCCCCGCTCCTCCGGTACCGGTTATACCAACAACAGGAATCTGCTTTTCACCTTTTTTTAATTCTATATCATCTTCAATCCAAAGTTTTTCATTTTGATATGTGATAATCTCTTTGTGCCCATTTTCCAATGATGATATCGCCCTGGAAATTGCATTGACGTTCCCTCTGACTATTCCGTCTGGCTCTGCCGGATATTTTAATGAGGTATCATAATCACAACATTTCATCATATAGTTGATCATACCCTGAAGTCCCATCAGACTCCCATCTTCTACAGAAAATATTCTGGTAACCCCATATTCATGCAATTCATTAATTTCGCGATCTACAATCACCCCGCCTCCACCGCCAAAAACCTGAATGTGAGATGCATTCTTTTCTTTTAGCAGATCGATCATATACTTAAAATACTCAACATGACCGCCTTGATAGGAACTGATTGCTATGCCCTGTACATCTTCCTGAATAGCACAATTCACGATTTCATGTACAGAACGATTATGCCCCAGATGAATTACTTCTGCACCTGTTGATTGTAAAATCCTTCGCATTATGTTAATGCTTGCATCATGTCCGTCAAACAGACTCGCTGCTGTTACAAAACGGACTTTATGAGTAGGTTTGTAATGCTCAATTAACAGATCCTCTGACTTTGTACTGTTCTTAAATTTTGATTTTTCCTTGACCGTTGTACTCTGAGACATATTTACTTATTGTAATTATTAACTGGAAGCGTTTCCAAAATAACGATAATCCGGGAGAATAGTTATCCCGGGAGTAGTCAGTGTTGCAATTCTTTTCTGAAAATAGTCAATCACCTTTTATCAACTGTAATTATTTGGAAGGATTGGGTTCATCCTCAGAATCAGCTTTTGGATGCAGGTAGCTGATTGTTCGCTGTGGAAAAGGTATGATTATGCCGGCTTTATCAAAATGTTTTTTAATGGACTCTAAAACGTCACACTGCATTACAAATGCATCAGGCGCATCCTTAGCCCAGGCCCAGGCACGCAGGTTAACCGATGATTCACCCAATTGTAAAACGCGTACCGATAATCTGGGCATCCCCTCTTTAATATCTTCCTCTGTGCGAATATCAATGTTTAACGGATGATTAGTGATTTCTTCGATCATAATTTTCCGGGCAAGATCGATATCAGATTCATAACTGATTCCAACATCGATAAACCGACATATTCTGGAGTCATTGAAGTTCGAATTGATCAATACCTGATTACTGATTATTGAATTTGGAATGATAATTCGTTGATTTTCAAAATTCCTGATGACCGTATGCCTAAGGGTGATATCTTCCACAATTCCTCTTAGGTCAAGACCTTCAGTCATCGAAATGCGATCATTAATCTGAAATGGTTTTGATATAACAATAAATAACCCGCTAATAATATTACCCAGAGTTTGTTGAGCCGCAAAACCGACTGCAATAGCCAGGATACCGGCCCCTGCAAGAATTGAGGCCGCAACCGGTTTTAAAAATTCTATCATGGAAATTGCGATACTAAAACCAATCACTATGATAATGATCGAAATGGAATGATCTATAAATTTAAGGGTGGTTAAATTGGTATCCGCATTTTCCGCACTTTTAGCGATAACTTTCTTAAAAATTTTCTTAACCACTGAAGCCAGCACAATGGTTGCCACAATGATAAACACGATCTTTATTAAGACCTCATATTTTTCCAAAAGGGATATTAATTGCTCTTCCATAATTTATTGGTCATTCTCTTCTTCACGATTATCATCATTTTCCATTGGATCAGGGTCCTCTGCCGGATTCTCAGTAGGTTGAGGGGCAGGCTCTGAACCACCAATAACAGGATAATCAATTTCAAGCTCAGACGTAAACCCTTCTCGTACAGGTACTCTTCTTCGTATTGCATACGGTTCCGGTTGCTGATAAGGTTCCACAACTCCGGGTTCCCATCTGCCATTTCCATCTTCATCCTGGAAAACAATAATTTTATAATTTAGTGGGGGTAAATTGTCTAAAATCACAGTATTCGTAAAGGTGGTATCCATTCGAATACTTAGATTCTCGTCCGTAAGAGTAAGATGACTTAAACTTTCAGGATTATTATTGGTTAGAGTAACTTCAATACTTCCTAACTGATTTCGCTGCCAAATATCAGGATCAATTAACTCTCTTCCCATTTCCCATGGATTCCAAACCCTGAACTGATATCGAATGCCGGATTGCCATGTACCCAAAGGCGATATTCTTAGAATATGTTTATCAACTTCTATATTTTCCCAGTTTTCTATTACACGATCCCCTTCAACAACCTGTAATGAGTCTAAAACGGATGGATCATCAATAAATCGGGAGTACGTAACTTCGAGTGGTTCATCCGGAAACAGGCCTATACCCGAATTATGTGAAATCGTTCTTAAAATGGTAGTATCAGGTTCATTGGAACCAATAAAGGGGCTGAAATCTACTCTTAGATTGTTTCCTGCCGGATCTGATAAAAAATAGGGTTCCAGGGTAAACATTTCAGACTCCACGAGTTCCTGTTCTGTTTGGGCAAATAGAATATTATCATCCCCATCTGCTAAATAAAGCGGATAAGCTCTGGTATATTCATTTCCAAGAGTATCTGTTACAGACAGATACGATTCAGGATCCCAAATAATTTCTTCTGATAGCCTCAGCCGCAGCCTTCTTTCTGACAGTAACCCAACACCTTCAATTCTGGGAGAAATAGTATCAGGCATTGAAACAAAAAGGGTTCCTATATCAATTGAATCACCTTCATTTATAAAAAACATCTCGTTGTAGAAAGGTTGAGCCTGTTCACGGCCTTGATTCCATATCCGATCTCTATTCTGATCGTTAACCCAAAATGCTTTATAATTTCCTTCGCCGATATACCCAAACTCTACAATTCCGGATGTATCCGTTTCAGATATATAAACGGCTCTCTCGTTAATATTATACGGTTCACGATATAGAAAAACTCTCCATCCGCTTTGTCCGGCCCCTGTTTCTGCATTTATTGTTTTGGCGCTAATCGTTGCACTGTCCAGAACATCGCCTGTAGAGAGTGCTAAATCAACAGGCCTTTCCATTTTATTGCGATTGGTATCCGTAACATCTGTACCCAATTTCACGATAATGGTCGTATTTTCCGGTAAATCCGAAGCAAATTCTACCGTTGCTGATTTTCTGCTAAAACTTATATCAAACTCAATGCCAAGATCAGGTTCAATCGTAACATTATTCCTGAAATTATTTCTATCAACATATTTATCAAAATTAAAACGCACCTCATTACCGCTAAAATTTGTACTCCCTTGAGAGGGCTCAGTACTGACGACCTTAGGGCCCGTTCTGTCAGGTTCTCCTCCGGTTGGAGCCACCGGTGTTGCACAGCTGATGAGCATTATAAATAATGATACTGCTAATAAAAATTTATAAGACGTTTTCAAAAGAATAAATGATTCACTTTGTGCCGATTATTCCGATCTGACATGATATTTAATTCCACAACTAAAGGTAAGGAATTCACTCTTCATTTATCGCACTCTTCATTTGGATCCCAAAAATGTCGATCTATGTTTATTCTGTACTCATCTTTAAATTCAATCCCTTCTTGTTGCAAGCGTTCTCTCATGGTATCCTCCTGGAAATAACCCCTGCCAGTTAATTGTCCCTGTTTATTGACGACTCGATGGGCAGGCCATGTTTCACCATTGGGATGAGTCAGAAGATTATTGAGTGCATAACCTACCATTCTGGCGCCGGAAGCCACACCCAAATAACCGGCGATGGCTCCGTAGGTAGTCACTTTTCCCGGAGGTATCTGTCCTACTACAGAGTAGACCCGTTCGTAAAAATTTTTTCTATCTATTTTCATCAGTGTTATGGTCACATCTTTAAACGAAAGATTTAAACAGCATTATTGACTGAATAACGCTAAAAATTGATTGATAATCTTTTCATCCAAATTTTGATTCTTCTGAGCAATTACAAGAGCTTCTGAGCCCAATAATTTATAGATCTCACGGGTATGTTTGTCCTTACCCAGCAGTTCTAAATGATATTTAACAGATTGAATATCACCTCTTGAGATGGGGCCGGTCAGTGATTCTTTAACACCTTTTTCAAATATATTTTGAACCGTCTGAAATACAAGTGGCTGAATGATATCCAGACTTTCACTAATTCCGGCATCATTCAGAAGAGACTCTGATACATGAAGCAACGATACCATATAGTTTGAAGCGATCACCGCTGCAACATGAATCACCCTTTTCTGTTCTGCAGTAATTTTAAGCGGTTTGGCCCCCATTTGTTTGACGATCAGAATCAGGATTGAAATCAATGCATCATCCCCCTCCAAAGTCACATAAATATCGCGAAATCGTTGCATGCCATCGCCTCGATTAAACGTTTGTATGGGGTGCATAGCTGCAACTTTAGCGCCGCACTTCTTTAAAGAAGAACATGCATCAGAGGATAAATTTCCTGAACAGTGGATGATAAATCTTTTCTCCCATTGTATTGGAATCCTTGACAACTCATCAGAAAGCAATTCTATTTGATCGTCAGGGACGGCAAGAAAGATCAAATCCCCCATTTCTCTCTCTTCGGTTGGAAGATGTTTATCCAACACATCAACCGAACCCTCAACTTTAGTCCTGATTTCTACTTGTTTCTTATTCCAAACAGATCGAATCAAATAAGACTTCTCATTGAAAAAGTCGAACAATGCAGACCCAAGAGCTCCTCTGCCAATAATTGTAATTGAGTATTGCTCAATCATCCATGAAATATCGATTCTCTTTGTAATGCCGCAGTGCCGATCAGAGGATTTTCGATGTTACTATTATCTCCGTTTAATAATGGAAATTGAAAGGATAGATTCCATTTTTTCCCAATTAATAAACCGGCAACAAATGTCCCGACTCCATCCACGGTCGACTCGCCATTGTTCAAGTAATTCATGATTCCGGATATATTGTTTGAGTTTAGCATATCCAAAACCCTGCTTATCTCTTCAGATCCATTCTGATTCATTTCACAGCAACAAACAATCAAAGCACTTCTGGATGCAAGAATTTCTTCAACGGCATAGGCCAATTCTTTAACAATAAATGAACTTTCATCTGTAATCTGGATACTTAAGATTGAAAATTTATTTAGGGCAGATTGCAACATCATCAGCTGATTGTAAATACTGACATCCTCATCAAACGCATCATCATTAATGTAGAAATCGTCATCCTCGTCAGCAAAATCATTCCTTAGCTTGTCATTCACTAGAGTAATTCCAAGAGACGTTTCTAACTGTTTAAAAGAGGGCATTGGCAGTTTCTTGTCTGCACTGCCGGGGTGAGATTCTATGACAACAACTGTATCATAATCGTCACGGCCCAATTTTGAGTACATTTTGCAAACATTCTCAAAATTATCGTCTTGAATCGTTTTGGGCGCAAAGATAAGCCGAATATTATTTTCGCTTTCTGAAGCGTCCGGTTGAACTGATTTTAATCCATTCTCAATTTTTTCACGGTTGAATGAAGTAATATTCATAATAGGTTTTATTAGATATGGTAGATGATTTTATTTTTGATAGCAGATCGAAATCCAATAGTCCATGTGTTGAAAACTACAAATTTTTGCACGAATTCCATTATCAAATTCGACATCGAATAAATTTGAATCCACCTGATCTAAATTTACCGATTTCATCGGTTTTCTAAGTCCTGTACCAATCATTTTGAGAGCGGCTTCTTTGCATGTCCAGATTCTAATCGGTTCAAATTTATAAAGTTCCTCGGTTTCATTTTCCCCTTTCATCCTGGGAATTAATGCCGGATTTACGGATCGATCCAAGCACTCTAAATCGCATCCAACCAGATAATCAAATGAAATTGCAGCAGATATGGCTTCTTTTGTATGTGAAAAACTCACAGATAGTTCATTGTCACCAACAAATGCTTTTGGTTTTTCACTTTTTGGTGTGTATACCTCCAAATGATTTACAGACAGAAATTTTTTCGCCATACTGCGAATCAAAACCGCCCCTGATACACTCTCAACTTCATCCCTGTTTTTAGATTCGTCAATCTCTGTAATCAATTCACAGGATAATATGATCTCTTCCGGAAGTGCGATATGTCTGATTCTTTTAGCCAATGAATACAATCTACAACTTTGTTACGACTCCCTGCAATTGGTTTTTATTTAAAAAGGGAACATGCCATCTTCCCCCATATTTTTTTATCTTTAAGCTCATTAAACTCCATAAAAAGCATTACTACTAACTAATGAGCAACACCGATCAATCACAAAGTGAACAGCAACAAGTTCGACATGAAAAATTAGCTCAACTTCGAGAACTGGGCGTAAATCCATACCCTTATAAATTTGATGTTTCTCACTTAGCCGCAGACATTTTAAAAAATGAGTCCCTTCTTAAAGATGACGAAACACCCCCTTCTGATGCTCAAAAAGTATCTGTTGCCGGACGCGTAATGACTCGCAGAATTATGGGTAAAGCCTCATTCTTTACTGTTCAAGATTCAACGGATACCATACAAATTTATATACGCCGTGATGATATTGGTGTAGAGGAGTATAATACAATATTTAAAAAACTGGTTGATATCGGAGATTTTGTAGGGATATCCGGATTTGTGTTCAAAACCAGGACCGGTGAAACAACCATCCATGCTGAATCTTTTGAACTTCTTTCAAAAACCGTACGTCCCCTCCCGACTCCGAAAGAGGTTGAGAATGAAGAAGGTGAGATGATTACTTACGACGCATTTTCTGATAAAGAATTGAGGTACCGCCAACGATATGTAGATTTGGTAGTCAATCCGGATGTCAAGGATGCTTTTGTCAAACGAACGAAGATGGTTCAGGCAATGAGAGAGTTTATGAATGAAAAAGGCTATCTCGAAGTAGAAACGCCGATATTACAGCCCATATATGGAGGTGCAACGGCACGGCCTTTTGTAACCCATCACAATGCCCTGGATATGCAGCTTTATTTGCGAATAGCCAATGAGCTATATCTGAAAAGATTAATTGTTGGGGGTTTTGACGGTGTTTATGAGTTCTCCAAAGATTTTAGAAATGAAGGGTTATCCCGATTTCACAATCCCGAATTTACACAGGTTGAGCTTTATGTTGCCTATAAAGATTACAACTGGATGATGGATTTCATGGAAAAAATGGTTGAGCATGTGGCCAAAACACTCCATGGCTCAACAAAGATAAAAGTAGGGGATCAAACGATCGATTTTAAGAGCCCATGGCCAAGAGTGCCTATGTTCGAAGCTATCCGTAAAGAAACCGGATTTGATCTCTATGAAAAAAATGAGGAAGAGATTAAAGTCATTGCCAAAGAACTGAATATCCACGTCGAAGATGGAATGGGTAAAGGTAAAATCATTGATGAAATATTTGGAGAATATGTTGAAGGAAAACTTATTCAACCCACGTTTATTACTGATTATCCGGTAGAGATGAGTCCATTGGCTAAAATGCATCGCGAAAAAAATGGCTTGGTTGAACGATTTGAAGCTATTTGCAACGGGAAAGAAATTGCGAATGCATTTTCGGAACTCAACGACCCTGAAGACCAGCGAAGACGTTTTGAAGATCAAGTGCGTTTAGGAAAAGAGGGGGATGATGAAGCAATGGCTGTAGACGAAGATTTTCTAAGAGCCATTGAATATGGAATGCCGCCAACTGCCGGAATCGGGATCGGTATTGACAGATTGGCTATGATCATGACAAACTCTGATTCAATCAGAGATGTCCTATTCTTCCCTTTGATGCGGCCTGAATAGGTTTCATCTCTTAGCAAGAAATTGGTAATAATCATTCAAAATCGGTAGATGAACTTTAGCTGGTACATTGCAGGGAAATATTTCAAAGGGACCAAAAGAGAGTCCCGCTTTCTCTCATTCATTAAAATTATGGCCATAGGCGGGGTTGCTATCGGTTCTGCCGGACTTCTCATCGCTCTCTCTATAGTCCACGGTTTTAAATCGACGATCAATGAAAAAATTGTTGGTTTTGCACCCCATATAACGGTTAATTCATATATCAATGATACAATCGTTCGTGCTGATACACTGGAAACCTTCCTTGGGAATATTCCAAATGTATCGAATGCACAATCTGTCATGACCGCCCAGGTTATGATTCAGTCTGCCCGGGACGTCAGTGGTTCTGCATTAAAAGGAGTTCCTGAAACCGGAGATGTCACAAATCTTCGCGACTACATACAACGGGGGGAATATGATATATCAGTGCAAGAAAGTGGTCTTCGGGGAATCATATTAGGTACTTCCCTTGCAAATACGATAGGAGCAACCATTGGGAGCCGTGTCACCGTATATGTAATCGATGGACTTCCCTCCCCCTTTAATACACCGGAAATACTCCAATTTACGCTGACGGGCATTTATCAAACCGGACTCGCCCGGTTTGATGACAATTTTGCCCTTACAGATATTCATTCTGTACAACAATTATTCAATGCATCGCCCAGAGAAGCCAATCTTGTCGAGATCACTGTCTCAAATCCAGATCGAATTGAAGAAACCTTCCGATCCATTCAGGAAAAGATTCAATTTCCATACGTTGTGGAGAGCATTTTCCAGCGATACAGAAATATATTTGCATGGGTGGACCTGCAAGAAGAGACTATCCCTCTTGTTATTGGTGTCATGATCATCGTCGCTGCATTTAATCTTATCGGCACGGTCTTGATGATGGTACTCGAACGAGTCAAAGACATTGGTATTTTGAAAACCATTGGAGCCAAGAATAAGGTTATCAGAAGGATTTTTCTACTTGAAGGTCTTTTTGTTGCTATAACCGGACTATTAATCGGTATTGCCATATCATTGTTATTCTACTGGCTTCAGGTAAATTATGGGATTATTCCTCTGTCAGAAGAAAACTATTATATGAGTACCGCCCCGGTTGAACCGCACTTTCTCGATTTTATTGTCGTATCAGTCGTTACTATTGTTCTCTGTACACTGGCTTCCTGGCTACCGGCACGCATTGCAGCTAAAACAGATCCGGTTAAAGTCCTCTCTTTCGGGAAGTGATAAATATTTTAGATTAATTTTTTAAAATACTGTATACCAATATTATATGCACAATTAGATAAAATAAATTTTATCTAATTGTGACAGTCTTACAATGAAAAGATGCGTGTATCGATCGAATCTTAAAACTTTCTGCAAAATCGAAATCACTTGCTCAACACACAAGCGGATGCACATTTTTCCCCATCCATAGCAGCGGATACAATCCCGCCGGCATAGCCTGCACCCTCTCCGCAAGGGTAAAGTCCTTTTATTCTGATGTGCTGATAGGTTAGGCGATCGCGAGGTATTCGAATCGGTGAAGAGGTTCGGGTCTCCGGTGCATGAACGACGGCATCATTTGTCAGATAACCCCGCATCGATTGATCAAACAGTTTAAATCCATGAACCAGTGCCTCATAAATAAAGCCCGGCAGCACTTCGCTGATCTGAACGGATTTAATTCCGGGAGAATAGGATGTATCGGGAAGATCTGCTGAAAGCTTCCCTTCAACAAAATCAACAAGTCGCTGAGCCGGTGCTGTTTGAGTTTTTCCACCCAACTCCCAGGCTTTATTTTCAATGGATTGCTGAAAAGCGACCGCTGCCAATGCGCCCTGATTAGAATATGGTGAAAAGTCTTCCATTCTCAGTTCCACTACAATCCCGGAATTCGCGGTAGCCCTGGCCCTTCTGGATGATGACCAGCCATTTGTAACAATTTCACCCGGTTTTGTAGCACAAGGAGCTATTACACCGCCCGGACACATACAAAATGAGTAAACTCCCCTGCCATTCACCTGTTTGGACAGAGCGTATGGTGAAGGTGGCAGATATTCTCCACGATCCTCACAATTGTACTGGATCGAGTCGATGAGAGCCTGTGGATGTTCCACCCGAACTCCGACAGCCAGTGGCTTACACTCAATTTCAATGCCTTGATTCTGTAAAATTTCAAAAATATCTCTGGCCGAATGGCCCGTTGCCAAAATCACTCTCTTCGATTTGTAGAGATCACCGCTCAGTGTTTTTACGCCCTCTATTTGATCCCCATGGATTATAAAATCGGTGACCCTTGTATTGAAATGGATCTCTCCCCCATGCTGCAGAATACACTCTCTCATTGAAGAGATAATAGGCGGTAATTTATTCGTTCCGATATGAGGGTGAGCATCAACGAGGATCTCCCTGACAGCACCAAAAGCAACCAATAATTTTAATATTTTATCAACATCACCCCGCTTTTTTGATCGGGTATATAATTTACCATCCGAATAGGTACCTGCACCCCCTTCACCAAAACAGTAATTGGAATCTTCATTGACAATGTGATCCACATTGATTCCTTTCAAATCTTTTATCCTCTCCTTCACATCTTTACCGCGTTCAATGATAATCGGCTTCAAGCCCAATTCAATAAGTTTAAGTGCTGCAAATAGTCCGGCCGGACCCATTCCTACAATAATGACTTCCTCTGCATTTGATACATCTTTGTAATCCGGTAATGTTATTGACTCTTCAACAAACCGACTGTTTAGATAAACATTTACCTTTAAATTAATTATAACCTCCCTCTGTCTAGCGTCTATAGAGCGTTTTAAAATCTGAATATGAGTGATTTCATCTTCAGGCAAGCCTTTTTCTTTTGAGACAAACTGCTTTAGCAATGAATCACTGGCGGCTACTTTCGGGGAAACACGTAACTGAAACTCTTTTATCAAACTATATACTTTTGCACCGGTTCAAAGTTTTGGGAATCAATTCCACTGTCTGATTACAAATATAAAATGAAATTTTAACGAATAATAAATCTATAATAACTTGCTGAAGATGATAAGAATAAAACAGTCATCCATGATGAGGAATTCGGAGTCGATGGGTGTTTATATTTTACGGCAGAGATCGGGTCGATTTTTATAAAAGACCCAACAACAGTACAGAAAAGTATATGGATCAGGATAATTCAGGACATTCAGGACATTCAGGACATTCAGGACATTCAGAATCTACGACATCATTGGACAGCTCCAAATTAACCAAACTTTCTTTGGCATCCGGAGTTTTATGGGTCGTCATTGGATTTACAATGATCCATTATTTTCAAGATCGTTCGATCGTTGAGAACTTATCAGATGGTAATTCAATAGAAATACAGATTATCACAGGGGTAATTGTGGGTTGGATATTCGGATTGATTGGGCGATGGATGTTCAAAAATCCCAAACTGAAAAAAACCCTTGATGATTATCTGATTATTAGAGAGCTGAAAAGTGTTTCCCTGACAAATTCAAAAATTTTACAGATTTCGATTCTTGCAGGTATTTCAGAAGAGATCCTTTTTCGCGCAGCACTACAACCATTAATCGGAATTTGGCTGACTTCCCTGATCTTTATCGGTGTTCATGGATATATTCAATTTAAGTCATGGGGACACTCTTTATTTACACTATTCACTTTCCTTCTTAGTGTCCTGTTAGGACTCCTTTTTATTCATTATGGCATCATTTCAGCCATGGTGGCTCATGCAATATATGATATCCTCTTACTTCGGGAGCTGAAGAAGAAGGGCTGATTCAATAATTATTTAACCGGATGGGCCTATGCATCCACAGATTATATAAAAAGCAGTATTCGTTTAAGCTATCTGGAAGCATTTCAGCTATAGATTCTAAGGTGCCCAGTATCAATAAAAATCGGTGAGTATCAGTGTCGCCGAAGCTCCCATAGTTCGATATACTCTTTTTTCCGATGATCTCTTCTTTTCGTTTTTTTAGATTTTTGAGCAGCTTTTCTTTTGATCAGGTCCACTTTTTTAAATCTGTTATTCAGTGCCAATTCGCTTATAACCGGATGCTCATCATGATATCCTTCAACTTGTGCCAGATTTGAAAAGAGGAGTACTATGCGTCCCTCCGGTTTCAGATGATCGTATGCTTCACTGAAAAAACGGTCAAAAAATCCGGGCCGGTAATAAATGGCATCATCCAATCCTTCACCATTACTCTTTACCGGCAACCATGGCGGGTTAAATACAATTAAGTCGTGTGGATCATTAATCTTTTGAAATAGATCGGATTGGATCGTTTTCATCTTTGATGAATCAATGTTCATTCGATCCATATCTTCCCTGATAGAGAGCAATGCATTTGGGTTGATGTCGGATGCAATTACAGCCTGAACACCGTGATTAAGCATTTGAAAGGATAAAATACCGCATCCGGCCCCCATATCGATTGCTAAATTGATCTTGCTATTTTGCTGTTTTAACCAGCTCTCAAAGAGTAGCAGATGATCAAATCGGGTTGGGAAGTAGGTGCCATAATAGGGATGCAGCTTCTCTGATAGAACAGGATATTTAATTCCATTTATATACCACTGCCAGGAACTGTTCAAACCTTGTAATTGAGGGAATGAAAGGTATATTTCAGCCTTCTCCGGATAAAATCTCTCAAGCCAGCCTATTTCAGGAGATTTGTCGAGTCCGACTTCGCCGGCTTTTATCGGGGTTAACAAATTATTCGAAAAAAAATGGTATGCAGATCGCTGATCCCTGTATTTTTTAAAATTTTCTTTCATCTGTTTTCCAAAAACTTTCTTCTTTAGCTCTGATAGCAGTCTTAACCCCGTCGAATATTCGTCTTCTACCAACACATATTTCCCCTCCATCAGCCATAGAACGGCCTGATCCATATCACTTTTTTTTTCAACAGATTTAGGTTTGTGTTTAAGCACGGCAGGTTCGGGTATATCAGGAATTCCGGCTTTATTAAATTCAGTCATTATAATTTTACTTCTATATTCATTAATCATTAATCTAACTTTAAAGTAAGCAATTTGAAGGTTCTATCTTCCAGAATCTTAACACATTGAATATTGAATCCTTATCAATAAAACTCCTATTTACCTTGCCTTTTAACCGCCACTGAACTACAATGTCTATACATCTGATAACCTCAAATTGATATCCATTAATCATGTCCCATCGTAAAGAATTTACATTTGGCCTGTTTTTAATTTCTATAATTTTTGCACTGTTTATTACCCCCTCATTAATTGCTCAACCCTGTCCTGATGATGCCCTTGCACTCCATCCTGCACCTTTAGAAGAATCATGGGCTGTTGAGTGGTGGTTACCGCGACATGAAGCCAAGCGAAATGAAGAGGGGCGCGAGTCTGCAAAACTGCTTTTATTAGGTGATTCCATTACACACGGATGGGAGAGTACCGGTAAATCTGTCTGGGATCAATATTTTGGGGATATTAGCAGCTTTAACCTTGGTTTCAGCGGCGACCGAACTGAGAATGTATTATGGCGGTTAGAAAATGGAGCATTAGAGGGAATCTCACCTGAATTAACCGTGCTAATGATCGGAACAAATAACACCGGTCATCGTCAGGATTCACCTGAGTGTACGACACGCGGTATCGAGATGATTTTGGACCAGCTTTTAAATGAACTTCCCGAATCTCAAATCTTGCTCCTCGCAATATTCCCGAGGGGACATGAACCTGATCACGAATTACGTCAATTGAATAACGAAATAAATGAAAGAATTTCTCATTTCAGTACAAATCCCAAAGTTCATTTTTACGATATCAATCAGATCTTCCTCACTGATGATGGCTACTTAACAGAGGAGATTATGCCGGATATGCTACACCCAAATGAACGCGGATATCAGTTATGGGCGAAAGAGATCAAACCTATAATCAATGATATACTGAATGATTAATAGAAGTATTTGAATTGGATTCAAATTGATCCGTTTCACCTTAAACCTAAACATTTTCATTATCGGATAATACCAGACTCATAATACTTGCCCCCTGTTTCCCAGTACCCATTCATTGACACCTGAGACACCCTACACCTGATAGCTGATAGCTGATAGCTGATAGCTGATAGCTGATAGCTGATAGATAAATTATATATATTATTTATAATTAATTGTGCATCAATATCTTACATGCCTAAGATTCTTTCATAAATCTTTTAATATTCTGTATTACGCCATCAATTAATTCCCTTCGTGCTTCGATACTCGCCCAGGCAATATGAGGTACCATAACCAGTTTTTCACTTTGCTTGATTTTTAATAGAGGGTTATCTGAAGAAATCGGTTCTTTTTCAAATACATCCAATGCTGCGCCTGCAATCAGGTTTTCGTCCAATGCATTGGCTAATTCTGATTCCACAACAATACCACCCCTGCCGGTATTGATGAGCAGTGCGTGTTTTTTCATTTTGGATATCTCCTCATAACCGATCAACCGTGCCGTATTCTGATTGAGTGGAGCATGTATGGATACGATATCTGATGTTTTCAACAGCTCCCTTAAACTCAATTGCAAATGTGGCTGACCCGAGTTTTTACCCGAAGTTGAAAAATAGACGACTTCACACCCAAACGCCTCAGCTACAGTGGCTACTTTCCGGCCAATTGTTCCCATTCCGATGATCCCAAACCTTTTATCTCTCAGTTCCCAAAATGGATGGTCATGGTTTGTAAAGATATCGCTTTTTGAATATTCTCCGCTCTTCACATAGAGATCATAGAATGAAACTCCCTGTAAAAGATGCAATATCATTGCAAACGTTGCTTGGGCAACACTATTTGCCGCATATCCACTCACATTCATCACCGGTATCCCCAAATTCTCAGCCGCTTCCAAATCTACATTATTCATACCTGTGGCAGCAATACAAATCAATTTTAATTGAGTAGCAGATCGAATGAGGGGACCATCGAGGACTACTTTATTTGTTATGACAATATCAGCCTTTTTAATTCGCTCAGCTGTTTGGTCAGAAGTTGTCATCGGATAAAAAGTAACGTCACCCAACTCATTCAATTCCTTTAAATTATCCGTATCTCCTACTGTTTTTGTGTCTAAAAATACAATATGCATCCTGAGCTGTATGGTATTCATGTTTTTATTTCTTAAAAATTAAGTATACTAATATTTATGAAAATCCTCTTTCCATTTTTTAGAATGCTGATCAGGGTTTCAGCACTACTGATTCTATTTGGATGCTCAAATGGAGACTCCGAACCGATCATAGATCTTGATCATGATCAATATCGAACCTGGCACTCATTTCTGGGTGATAAAGAGGCTTCACAGTACTCTTCTTTAGACCAAATAACGAGAGAAAATGTAGGCCAACTGGAAATTGCCTGGACGTTTTCAACCGGTGACCTGGTCGAAGGTGAGCGGACTGAAATACAGGCTAATCCACTCATCATTGATGGAATACTTTATGGAACTTCTCCACTCAAAAAAGCCTTTGCGCTTCGTGCAGATACCGGTGAACTACTCTGGATGTTTGACCCGTTTGAAGGAGAAGAGCCCCGTTCAAGAGGTGTAAACAGAGGTTTTGCAACATGGAGTGACAATAATGGCAATCGAAATCTATATTATGTTGCCGGACATCGGCTCTATGCGATCGACGCTGCTACCGGAACTCCCCGATCCGGTTTTGGGGACAACGGATCTCTCAATTTTTCAGTCGGACTCGATCGGGATGCGATGGATATCCGTGTCACGGCTACCAGTCCGGGAATTGTATATGATGACCTGCTGATACATGGCTCCAGGGTATATAACCTAACACCCGGACATATCCGCGCATTCAATGTACATACAGGAGAAATTGCATGGACATTCAGAACGATTCCCTATCCGGGAGATTATGGTTATGACACATGGCCTGCAGATGCATGGACCCGAATCGGAAATACAAACAGCTGGGCCGGAATGAGTCTGGATGTGGAAAGGGGAATCGTTTATGCACCCATAGCCTCACCCGGACATGATTTTTACGGGGGAGATAGAATAGGCGCAAACCTTTTTGGCAGTTCTTTAGTGGCATTAGATGCTGCTACCGGTGAACGCATATGGCATTATCAATTTGTTCGTCACGATATTTGGGATTATGACCCACCGGCAGCACCAAATTTAGTCACCATTAAACGCAATGGAAAAATGGTGGATGCAGTTGCACAAATAACTAAAACAGGTCACATTTTTGTTTTTGACCGGGAGACCGGGGAACCTCTTTTCCCTATGACTGAGGAAGAAGTCCCCGATTCTGATTTAAAGGGTGAAATTACCTGGCCCTCCCAGCCGGTACCGGTTCTGCCGAAACCCTTTGCCAGACAGGACTTCAATGAAGAGGACATTACCGATATATCTCCTGAATCTCATCAAGCTATTTTAGAACGATACCGTAAAATACGGAGCACAAATCGCTGGGAACCACCGAGTACTCAGGGAACCTTGATTTTTCCCGGATTTGATGGGGGTGGTGAATGGGGCGGCGCTGCGTTCGATCCTGAAACCGGAGTTCTCTATGTGAATTCTAACGAAATGCCCTGGATTCTTGAAATGGTTGAAATCGATGATGAAGAACAGGAATTATCACAAGTAGAACAAATATATGCACTGAATTGCGCAGTATGTCATGGTTCTAACCGAACAGGTGTACAACATGGAGCTAATCCCTCACTGGTGGATATTGGTGAGAGATTAAATAGAGATGAATTATACGAGGTGATCACTACAGGCCGGGGAGTAATGCCGGGCTTTAGCTATCTAACGGATGAAGAATTGGGGGCAATTATAGAATTCCTGAATGATCCCGACGCTCCGGACGTAAATCCGGTCGAAATTACAATGAGTAATGCACCCCAAGTCCCCTATACACATACCGGTTATAATCGATTCCTGGATCCAGACGGATACCCTGCCATCAAACCACCCTGGGGTACCCTAAATGCGATCGACCTGAATAGTGGTGAACACATATGGAATATACCGTTTGGCGAGTTTGAAGAATTAACTGCAAGAGGTATCCCTCAAACCGGTACAGAAAACTATGGCGGACCGGTAGTAACGGCAGGCGGATTAATTTTTATAGGAGCAACTCAAGATGAAAAATTCAGGGCTTTTGATAAAAGGAATGGAGAAGTACTATGGGAAACAAAACTACCGGCAGGCGGATATGCGACTCCTGCGGTTTATGAAGTTGATGGTCGACAATTTGTAGTGATCGCTGCCGGTGGTGGGAAAATGGGCACCAAATCGGGGGATACCTATATAGCATTTTCCCTGCCGTTGAATCAGTAATATTCGACCCTTGAATATGAACTATCATTTCATCAAAATTCAATTATATTACTATTCAACTTTGACCAAAACCTTTCTACCATGATCAATCTACTTCAAAATACTTCTACTTTTAGTCGAGCCCTCCCCTTTTTACTGTTACTTTTCTTTTTTTCTTCATGTGAAAATCATGATGAAATGAGTACAACTGAGTCTGGTGATGAGACAACAGAGTCCAATATTATCTCACCTAATCTAAATATTCCTTCTGATTATCTGATAGGAGGATTTGCCATCGGAACCCAATCCTACACGTTTAATCGATTTTCTGCATTCGAAGCCATTGAAAAAACAGCCGAGGCTGGCGGACGTGTTATTGAAATTTATCCCGGACAACGTTTTAAGGAGGATGATGATACGCCCTTTAACTCCATTAGTGATGATCAAATTAATGAACTAAAAGTGAAATTACAGGAACACGATATAATGCTTGTTAATTATGGTGTTGCCCGTATGTCAAACCCTGAGGAAGCGAGAGCCGTATTTGAGTTTGCTGCCAAATTAGGTGTGCCTGCAGTTACTTCCAGTCCCGAAACACAGGAACAGATGGATTTTATTGAAGAATTGGTGAAGGAGTTTGATATCATGATGGCAATTCATAACCACCCAAAACCGGATGATCCTGATTCAAATTATATGTTATGGGATCCCAATTACATTGCAGGACTTCTGGATGGAAGAGACCCAAGGCTGGGTATAAGCGCTGATACAGGTCATTGGATGCGATCCGGTGTATCACCTGTTGAGGCTCTGCAACTGTCGGAAGGACGTATCATATCACTGCATTTAAAAGATGTCGACCAGTTTAACCTTCAGGCGGTTGATGTCATATTTGGCACCGGTGTCGGTAATGTGAGCGGTGTATTGGAAGAGTTGATCCGACAAAATTTTGCAGGACATATCTCGATTGAATACGAAGCGAACTGGATGAATAACGTACCTGAAGTGGCTCAGAATGTGGGGTTTATCCGTGGCTGGACTGAGGCTGCCAATTAGTATAGGTTCACATTCATGGTTGTGATGAGGCTGTCAATTAATATGGGATCTAACTCATGGTTGCACTGAAGCGGCCGGTCAGTTAGGATTTAATTCCGAACTAAAGTTAAACTTCTTAAAATTTTATCTTTCAGGCTTCAGCTTTCAGCTATTCATTTCTAAATGCTGACGGCTGAAAGCTGATAGCTATTCTTAATTAAAACTGGCGATTTCATCCAAACTTTTTTTGGTGATGTCGGGTACCTTTACATCCTTTTCCGGGTATCCGACGACAAGTAATAGAAATGGTCGTTCATTTTCGGGCCTTTCGAGTATTTCATTCAAAAACCCCATCGGGCTCGGGGTATGGGTCAGTGTAGCAAGACCGGCATTGTGCAGAGCGGTGATTAGCATACCGGTTGCGATTCCTACAGACTCCTTTACGTAGTAGTGCTTTACCTTTTGTCCATCATCATCCAAACCATAACTTTTCGAAAATATAGCAATGAGATAAGGCGCTTTTTCCAAAAAAGGTTTGTGCTCATCCGTTCCGAACGGACGCAGTGCCTCGATCCACTCCTCCGGGGCGCGATTATGGTAAAAATCGTGTTCCTCCTTCTCTGCCCCTTCACGAATTTTCTTCTTCATCTCAGGATCACTGACTACCGCAAAATGCCAAGGCTGCATATTCGCGCCATTGGGAGCTGTTCCCGCTGCCAGCAAACAATCTTCTATAATTTCCAGAGGGATTTGTCGATCTGAAAAATCGCGAACCGTCCGCCGCCGTTTCATTAACTGCAGAAATTCAGCAGATCGCAGTTTCATCTTCTCTACCGGATACTCTTGATAATCTTTGTGCGGAATAAATGTCAGCTCATACATAGAAAATTATATTTTTTAAAAATTGTTCAGTTAAAAATCAGAGTGAGAATTTATTCAATTAAGCCTTTAATCGAGAACTTTACCCAAATAAACTTCGCTTCCTGCAACTCATTTTATGTTTTACCATTCTTTTGTTTTCGTAAATCTTTTCTTCAAAATGGTCAGAATCAGATTAAACACTAAAAATAAAGTAATTAATTCTTGACATTTATTGTAATTACTATTTCCTTAGTACTAATAGATTAATAATACATTTATTAATTAAACGGCAACATACTTGTGTGAACACTATGCGAAAAGCACTCAGTCCATTAGGCGAAACTGAAATGGAAATTTTAAACCATGTCTGGAACCTTGGGGAAGCCTCCGTGGCCGACGTCAGGGAACAAATTCTTCAAACCAGAGAAGTTGCTTATACAACGGTCATGACCATCATGAAGAACTTGTCAGATAAATCTTACCTCAAATACCGCAAAGAGGGAATGAGTTACATATATAGTGCTGCAGTTCAACCGGATCAGGTGCGATTCAGCTTGATAGACAGACTCATTGACAAAGTATTTCAGGGTTCCCCAAAAGATCTGGTACAAACATTGGTACAGAGTGAAAATTTGTCTGAAGAGGAGCGAAATGAGATCAAAAAATTAATCGACAACATGGAGGAGCAATAATGGAAACTCTATTTCAAGATATGGTTTATGCCGGGGAATCAATTCTTTATTTTGCATGGCTGCCCTTAACAATATGGACTCTTGCCTCATGTGCCGGTTGGTTGCTACTGCGAACATATACAACACTTCACCCCCAGATCCAATATCACGGCCGGCTTGCATTGATGTTTGCCCTTCCTGCCGGCTTTTTGGCTCTGATCATTTTACAGGGAATCGAGTTTATTTTCAATATTGGTGCAGCTGAGACTATTAATCTTAAAATTATAACTGTCCTTGCACCGATGGAAGTCACTATTAACAGTGTTGAACAAGCGTCGATTTACTCCTTCAATAATATGCTCCTGGTATCATTATTCTTGCTATTGGTTCTTGGTGTGATCTACTCTTTATTTCAATTTGTTTCACAATGGATCTATTTAAAGAAAATTAAATCCACGTATCATTTTACATCACTTTCAGATATGGAAGGGCTCGATTCAGGGAATATTGAACTTGCCGATTCAATTCAAAAACAAATTGGTATCGCCTTCAGCGACGATGATATCATCCCGTCAACCTTTGGGTATATCAATCCTGTTATACTACTGCCGAAGTCACTACAGACAAACAGTGAAAAATTGAATCTGGCGATCAGGCATGAACTGACTCACATTTCACAAAATGATTTTCTCTCACAAGTAACAACCATTTGCACCGGTATTTTTTTCTGGTTTCATCCCATTGTACATCTTCTCAAAAGAGAGCTCATAGAATTTCGTGAACTGAGATGTGACTCAATGGTATTGTCTGAACAGAACATCTCCCGAAAAGAGTATGCCTCCCTGTTGCTGGAGCTACTTCATATGCCCAATTTCGACAAAGAACTTTCCGTAAACATGGCTCAGGAATCATCAAACCTAAAAAAGAGGATCCAAATGATCACAAAACCAAACATTCATAAACCGATACCCAAACGCCTGAGTTTTACACTTTTTGGAGTCATCATCATCAGTACAGCTATTTTTATGGCTTGCACAGATATGCAGACCTCCGAGATTTTTGATAATGAAGAACTTAATTTAATGACCGATGTTGACCAGGATGGATCGCGCGGTTATCATCAAGTATTAATCTTTATGGGTGATGAAGAACAAGCTGAACGCCACATGGAGGCTCTCGATCAACTGAATGCGGTAGAAGAAAACCACATACTGTCAATCAATGTTTTAAAAGGAGAGCGGGCCATTGAAAAATATGGGGAGCGGGGTACCCAGGGAGTGATAGAAGTCAATACACATATCAGTGAAGAAGCGTATAACTCTGTCCTTACCACACTTGGAATGGAAAAACAAGATTTAGACCTTTACAATCCGGATGAAGAAAAAGACTTTTTTGTAGTGGTTGAAAAAATGCCGGAACTCATTGGCGGCTTGGAATCTCTTGCCTCTCAGATTCAGTACCCGGAGATGGCCCGGAGAGCAGGAATTGAAGGAAGGGTATTTGTTCAATTTATTGTAAATGAAGAGGGTGAGGTTGAACATCCACGTATTATTCGCGGTATTGGAGGCGGAGCCGATGAAGAAGCACTTCGTGTGGTAAGACAGGCTAAATTTACACCGGGAGTGCAAAGAGGCAAGCCTGTGAGGGTACAATACGCCCTCCCTTTCAATTTCAAACTCCCGGAATCAGAGACAACCAGTGAGACATCAACGATAGATAACCCTACCGTTATTGAAAGAAATATGGCTGTCCAAATAGACCCGTCAGAAAACGGAATAAATGGCAGAATTCTCGACGTTGATACCAAACAACCACTGGTCGGAGCGAATGTAATTATTGATGGAAGCAGTATCGGGTCGGTTACGGATGTAAATGGGTATTTCAGCTTATCAGGCAACCAAGCAAACCAATCTTCGATCGTGATTTCTCATATTGGATATGAAACAACAAGACTACAACTATAAATGCTGAGCCACAGCATATGGAAAGAAGGCGGGGTCCACAAGTTGGATTCCGCCTTTTTTATTTAATATTGAATTTTTTTGAAACTTCTTTTTCTTACATTCGTATCAAATATTATAAATTGTACTATGTAATCAGATCAGGTACGGCATATGTCAGCAGAATTAAAAAAATCACGGATCAACAAAAAGATAGCCGGTGTTTGCGGCGGTATCGGTGAATATCTTAATTGGGATCCAACCATAGTTAGAGTACTATTTTTAGTTCTTCTATTCTTTTCGGCAGGGACAATGGTTCTCTTCTATTTTATTCTGGCACTCATCATGCCTGATTAATTTTAGCTGAATTTGGAAAACTCGTCTCCCCTATTCATATTTGCAGATTAAACCACGAATCTGTCAAATTGTTGTGAACATGCTTCATTAATGTTCGCTGAAAGTACATACTGGAAGATTCAATACATTTGGGTATATCGGGGTACGGACCATGAAAATAGCAATCATCGGCAAAAAAGAACGCGCCGCAGCCTGGGAGAAACACCTTCGGAAACTGTCTGTAGTCAGTGAAGTAGTGATTACAGGCACTCTTACAGAGGATAAAGATATTGCAGCTGTTTTGTTAATTGATGATTCTGCAGACTGTCTTATACACCTGTTGAGATCGATTAAACTTGGCAATCACACTTATCTGATTTCCAAAATGCCTTCCGATCTTGATCTTCTTGAGACAATATACCACGCATCTGAAGAAGCCGGTGTAAATGTTCAATTTTCCCATTGGCCATCAATGGCTGAATCGATGAATTGGATTCGACAACAAGTGCCAAAACCGGATCTGATTCAGATCAAAAAAGAGTCTGTTCCTCAAAATTTCAGAGAGAAGGAAAGTGAAGATTTTAAATCAGACTGGATCGATGAGCTGGCGTTGATCATCAAGTGGCAGGGTGGCAATATTCATCGTTTTGAAGTGAAACCGATCCGGCTTCGCCAGCATTTATTGGGCCTCAATTTGACCCTCCGATATGAAAACTCAGCGGTTGCTTCCATTCAATATCTGGGTTCTGCGGCCAAAGAAACACATCAGCGGATCTTTTCAAATCGCAATACGATTGCGGATTGTGATATCATCAATCAGAAAGTACGCCTTCACACATTAAATGAATTGAATAAAGTAACCGTCCGTGAAAAAAAGTTTGATGCATCCGATACAGCAGAATGGTCTGTCGTTCAGTTTATAAAATCAATACAGATGAGCCAGCCCACTCTCTTTTCTCCCTATGACGCCCTGCAAACCGCTAAAGCGTATCATCGAATCGTTGGGCTCATGGATTCGGATAAATGAGTCTGTATGAACATAAATGCCTTAAACTTTGAGATCCTGAAATAAATTCAGGATGACGGTGTGGATTGAGATGACGTAAAAGTAAGTGTGTCTCACTTTTCACTTCTTACCCTTTCATTTTCAGCATCTTAAAGATCGTTTTTAGCTTTCCCCTCGACATTAATGTATCGATAAAATTAAATTGTCCGGCAGATAACTTCTCACCGCCATCAATCGTCACGCATTCCCCGGTGATATAAGGAGCCATATCGCTCATTAAAAATGCCGCCAGATTTGCAAGCTCTTCATGTTCACCGTACCGTCCGGCAGGTATCTTCTCCAAATACTGCTTTTCAAATTTTTTAGAAGGAAGCAGGCGTGTCCATGCCCCCTCTGTCGGAAAAGGACCCGGCGCAATCGCATTTACCCGAATATCATATGTGGCCCACTCAAACGCGAGTGATCTGGTCATGGCCAGTACCCCGGCTTTGCTGCAGGCAGATGGGAGCACAAATGCAGAACCTGAATCTTCCGCGTATGTCGTTACGATATTGAGAATATTTCCTTTATCCTTCTTTTTGATACGATGATTTCCAAAGTGGTGTGTACAGTTAAAACTTCCATGAAGTACAATATCCACAATCGCTTTAAATCCGCCCGGTGACAGATCTTCTGATGCACTCAAAAAATTACCGGCGGCATTATTAACCAAACCGGTTACCTCCCCAAAATCAGCAATCATTGCCTTAAACATCTCTCCTACTTTTTCGTATTCACGAACGTCAACCGAATAATATCGTATTTCGGTTCCATGTTTTTTGAGTTCTTCTGTCGCGTTTTTTAACTTTTTTTCTGTTCGGCCACATATAGCAATATTAGCTCCCAATGAAGCAAATTTATCCGCCAAGGAGAGGCCGAGTCCGCTTCCACCACCTGTTACTAATATGGTTTGTCCTTTTAACGTGTCTTCTTTAAACATGTAATTTGGATTGATTTTATTTTTTATAAATATATAAACTGTCGGGTTAGCCTGCCCCTACCACTTAGGGTGTCGAGAGCTCCCAACCAATGCGAAGACATTTCGACTTCACTCCGCTCCGCTTCGTGGGATAAAATAGGAGCGCATCGTCGCTATCGCTCCTCAGCTGCGCTCAATGTGACGGGGCGGAGTTTTTTTTAAAAAAACACTCATTTCGTCAGTTTGAGCGCAGTCCCGACGCTTTTTGTCGGAATGTAGTCGAGAACTCACTGCCAAGACGAAGTCGAGAACTCCCAACAACGACATTTAACTCCTCAAATTTTCAAAAATACCGGCGGCTCCCATACCTCCGCCAATGCACATTGTGACCATGCCATACCGTTTTTTCAACCGCCTGAGGTCGTGTAATATCTGTGTTGTCAATTTTGCTCCCGTGCAGCCAAGCGGATGGCCCATTGCAATAGCTCCCCCATTGATATTCACTAATTCCGGATCCAAACCCGTTTCCCGAATCACAGCCAGTGCCTGTGCAGCAAAAGCTTCATTGAGTTCGATAAGATCGATATCTCCGATCTTTAAACCGCACTGTTGAAGTACTTTTGGAATCGCTTCAACCGGACCAATTCCCATAATCTCCGGAGCCACACCTGCAACTGCAAATCCATGATACCGAGCCAATGGCTTCAACCCAAGCTTATCCGCCTTTTCACGACTCATCACAATTACACCGGCGGCTGCATCATTCATTTGTGATGCATTTCCCGCTGTCACCGATCCCCCTGCTTTAAATACCGGACGCAATCCGGAGAGTGCTTCCATTGTAGAACCCTCTCTTGGACCTTCATCTTTTTTGAATTCAAATTTATTCTCTTCAAATTCTCCATCAGCTGTTACATATTTATGCACAACATTGATTGGGGTAATTTGTTCATCAAAATAACCCTGTTTCCAGGCAGAGATGGCTTTATCATGACTGTTTTTTGCAAAATGATCCTGATCTTCCCGACTCACTCCATATTTTTTAGCCACATTTTCAGCCGTTAATCCCATGCTGATATAAATTTCTGGATTTTCTTCCGCCAGTTTAGGATTGGGTTGAAATGAAAGACCGCCCATTGGCACCAAACTCATACTTTCAGTTCCACCGGCTATAATGATCTCCGCACCTCCTGCAATAATACGTTCTGCAGCCATTGCAATGGTTTGGAGTCCGGACGAGCAGAAGCGGTTTATGGTAACACCGGGTACAGAGACCGGTAAGCCTCCTAAAATGGCGCATTGTCGTGCAACATTTAATCCCTGTGATGCCTCCGGAAAAGCACAGCCTACATAGACATCATCGATCTGATCCGGTTTTACAACTGAAACCTCATTTAATAAATCTTTAATCACTTCACCCATCAGGGTATCGGGACGTGTAAATCGAAGTGAGCCTTTGTTTGCCTTTCCACAGGCGGTTCTTTTTGCCGCTACAATTACGATCTCTTTATTCTTCATAGTCATCAATCTTAACTCGATATTAATTCAGTCATGCATAATTTAATCCAATCTATATAAACATCTTCCCGAGGTGTTATCCTCCTGCCAAATCATATGGAAGTCAATTCCTCAATGGTTTTCCGGTCTTTAGCATATGCTCCATTCGCTGATGTGTTCTTTCATCCTGGAAACACTCCAGAATTGCATCTCTTTCTTTTTTCAGAATTACTGATTCAGGCACCTGTTGTGGTTCGCTAATATCTCCCCCGGTCATCACTTCAGCCACTTTTCGGGTGAGTAATTTATCGTAATCTGATGCGTACCCTGCTTCATTCATTATATAAAGCATTACATTTAGTGCGCTGAAACCGGTTTGACCTACCCATTGCACGGTTGGTTCTACCGGAGGTTTGTACCCTTTTCGGGCGAGAGTCAATGCTTCTTGTTTGGCTGTTTTTAATAAAAGATCTCTATGCATCACAATAACATCAGAATCTTTCAGAAAACCCATTTCTCTCGCTTTATGAGCACTGTCTGAGACTTTCGCCAAGCCAATTGTTTTGAACGCATTTTTTAAATAGGGTAATGGATCTGCATTTTCTGATAATTCTACTTTTTCCATCGCACGCATCAATAACTCTTTGGTGCCCCCTCCGGCGGGTATTAAACCGACTCCTAACTCAACCAATCCACAATAAAGCTCATGATGAGCAACGACTCGATCACAATGCATAAAGAACTCGACTCCCCCTCCGAATGCACGGCCTGCTACAGCTGCCACAATCGGAAACGGTTGATATCGTAATCCGACGGCTACTTCCTGAAATGCTTCAACTGCACTTTTAATCTGATTAAAATCGCCGCTCTGAAGTGCTTTCCCGGCTTCAGCCAGATTCGCTCCATAACTGAAATTTTCATGATCGTGGCCTATTACTAATGCGTCAAAATCCTTTTCCACACGTTCACAAACTTCCTTTAAAGACTGGACCAATTCAAACCCAAGGGTCTGTTGTTTTGTTCTGAACTCGAAAAGTGCAACCCCATCACCCATGTCATAGAGAGCCGCGTGATTGTTGTTCCAAACATCACTCCCACCCCTTTGAAGTGAGTCCACAGTAATTGCACCCTTTGCGGGTGCAGATAGTGGAACACTTTTGCCCGATGATGGTTCGTATACCGTTCCATCCTTATAAAATGAATCCCTGCCTGTGGATAGCATTTCTTTAACCCAATCAGGAACTGACTTCCCTTCACTTTCTAATCTTTTCACAGATTCTGCTACACCAATGGCATCCCATCGTTCAAACGGACCCAGTTCCCAGTTAAAACCCCATTTCATGGCTCTGTCTACCGCTTCAATGGAGTCTGAAATTTCAGGTATACGGTTCCCGGCATAGAGAATCAGGTCAGACTGAATCGTCCAGAGAAACTCACCGATCTCATTATCACAATTGACCAGATATTTAAGTCGCTCTTCCGATGTTCTAAACTCTTTTTTTGCTTTATTGACGGACTCAAACTGAACATCTTCCTGAGGTTCATATTCCAATGTGTCCGGGTTCACAACATGATATTCCGATCCTTCATTGGTTTTTACTTTCTTGTAAAACCCACGGCCGGATTTATTGCCTTTTGCTCCATTTTCAACCATTTTCTTAAACTCATCAGGCAGATTAAAAACCTCTCTCCGTTCATCCTCAGGCACAGCCGGGTATAAATTTTCTGACACATGATTCAGTACATCGAGTCCCGCCATATCTGCAGTTCTGAAGCTTGCAGCTTTAGAGTAACCTGTTAATGTCCCGGTTAACAAATCGATCTCTTCCGCCCGAAATTTGCCCTCAAAAAACCAGGGCATCATAGAGGCCATAGAAAACACACCCACCCGGTTAGCTATGAAGTTGGGAGTGTCTTTACAAAGAACCACACCTTTCCCAAGTATCGTCTCACAAAATTTGGACATGTAATCGGTTACCGCTGAATCTGTTGCCTTGGTTGGTATAATCTCTAACAATTTCATATACCTTGGTGGGTTAAAAAAATGTGTCCCTAAGAAATGTTGCTTGAAATCATCTGAACAATCTTCACTGATTTCAGAAATGGGCAAACCGGACGTGTTGGAGCTTATAATCGTGCCTTCTTTACGATATCTTTCAACCTGAGCCATCATATCCTTTTTGATATCCATTCGCTCAACAATTACCTCACAGACCCAGTCTGCACTTTCAATCCATTTTAAATGATCCTCAAAATTACCGGTTTCAATACGATCGGCCCAAGATGAGATCGCTAATGGTGCCGGTTTCATTGAAGTCAATTTTTGTAGATTTTCCTCTGCTATTTTATTGGGTTTCTTGGGGTCATCAGATTTTAAATCGAGAAGTTTAACCTGCAGCCCGGCATTTACACAGTGAGCTGCAATCTGACTACCCATAACCCCTGAACCGAGTACGACAACGTGTTGAATATTGAACCTTTTTGGCATAATACTTGATGAATTAGCTCTGATTATAAATTCTTATGTATGGGTTCCTTTTAAATACCCTATTTTCTCTTCTATCAATCGTCTTCCGGATACATTGCATCAATAAGATCCTGATAATTATCCCGAACTACATTTCTTTTCACTTTCATGGTTGGAGTGAGTTCACCGCTATCTATGGTCAATGCATTTTCAAGTAGCGTAAATTTTTTGACGGTTTCCCAGGGGGAAAGCTGTTTATTTGTTTTATCGACCTCCTCCTGAATCAAATCCCGGATTTTCTCATCCTCGTTGAGGGGTTCTGTCGGTGTATACCCATCTCTTTTCAATCGTTTTTTGACATTTTCATATGCCGGAACAATCAGTGCTGAACAGAATTTCTTTTGATAACCGACCACAATCACCTGGTCAATATATCCTGAGTTACTCAGCTTATTTTCTATGTTCTGTGGAGCAACATATTTCCCAGTAGATAACTTGAACATCGATTTTTTCCGATCCGTGATATAGAGATATCCATCATCATCAATTTTACCGATATCACCCGTACGAAACCAGCCATCATCATCAATGACCTCCTTTGTCTGCTCTTCGTTTTTGTAATACCCCTTCATTATATTCGGGCCGCGAGCCAATATCTCTCCATCGTCTGCAATTTTTACCTCAACACCCGGAATAGGTTTACCTACACTTCCAATTCTCATCGTTTCAGGTGTCTGAACTGTGATAACGGGTGATGTTTCAGTGAGTCCATAACCCTGGCCACAATAGACCCCCAATGCATTTATGAATCTGAAAATCTCGGGCGGTAGTGCAGCACCCCCGCTTGTCATTCCTTTCATATTGCCGCCAAACAGTGCCCGAATTTTGCTGTAAATCAGTTTATCGGCAATTTTATATTTTATTGCTTTTAAACCCGAAGGCGGATTCTCAGGATCGTACTCTTCAGCCAGATAGATAGCCCAATAGTATAAATTCTTCTTCATTCCGGAAAGCTCCTGGCCTTTAACCTTGATTCCTGTATAAATCTTCTCCAATAAACGAGGAACTGTGGCCAGGAAGTAAGGTTGAACAGTTGCCATATCATCCCTGATCTCGTCCACTTGCTCTATATAATGAATCCGGCAACCCATATAGAGATACATATAGTCTACAATTCTCTCAAATATATGTGAAAGAGGCAGATAACTTAGGACATTTTTATCATGAAATTCCTCAACACTGAATGGAAGGGATTCCATTGAAGCGACTACATTTGTCGCAAGATTTCGATGAGTGAGCATAACTCCTTTCGGAAGGCCTGTAGTCCCGGAAGTATAAATTAAGGTTGCCAAATCTCCGGGTTCAACAGCCTCTTTCAAAGATTCAAAAAGTTTCGGTTTATTTTGATCCAATTTTTTACCGCTTTCTAAAACTGACTCAAAAGGTTTCAATTTTTTATGCTTCGAACCAAAAATAGTAATCACTGCTTTTACCGTATTTACACTTTTAATCAGAGGTTTTGTATCTGCAAACATCTCATCTGTGGACACTATATGAACCATCGCGTCCGAATTCTCCAATATATATTTGATCTGATCTCCCGGTTGGGTGGTATATATGGGGACACTTGCGGCTCCGATGGATAAAATCGCAATATCACAAATGATCCATTCTGTTGAATTCTCTGCGTGAAGTGCTACTTTATCTCCCCTTCGCACACCTAAATCATAGAGACCAAGAGCCAGGTGACGCACTTTCTGCTTAAACGTATCTACGTCTGTCTTAACCCATTCCCCATTCCTTTTTGTAGCGGCCAGGTGTCCGGCCGGGAAATTTTCAAGTCCTTTGGACAGTAGTTCAGGTAGTGTAACTTTCATTTCATCCATACTAATAAAAGCGGTTTTTTAGCTTGTTGAGTCAGTTTAACACTGTTTCATGATAATTAACACTTTAGGAGCATTTTTAAAAATTAGTTATTCAAATAATTTCATTTTTTCGATGATTTATCACTATTGTATCAACAATAAATTAATCGAAACTGTAAATCTTCTATTAATTCTCTGAAATATGCACATTGATGAAGAGATCCGATCAAAATTTGAATCATTATCACATGAATTTCCTAAAAATATGAACACCCATTTAGGAATAGAATTTTCACTGATCAGCAGGGATGAAATGCGTGCATCAATGCCAGTAAATGAAAATACCATTCAGCCTATGGGGATATTGCATGGTGGTGCATCTGTAGCACTTGCTGAAACACTGGCCTCAATCGGTGCCTGGCTAAACGTAAGTGATCAAAACAGTGCTGTAGTCGGTCTTGAAATTAATGCCAATCATATAAAAACTGTTCGATTGGGAGGTACAGTTATCGGAATATCAAAACCCCTTCACCGGGGATCTACCACACAGGTATGGGAAACCCGGATTGAAACTGAAGATGGTAAATTGGTATCCATTTCTCGCTGTACGATTGCAATCATAAAAAAAAGGGGTTAAGTCCATGAAATTCAAAATTCCCGATACACTGGTACTGCTTTTTATTTTAATGACATTTTCATTGGCCCTTACATGGGTTTTGCCCTCAGGAGAGTTTGCAACTGAAGAGAATGAAAGTGGAATTGAAGTCGTAGTTCCCGGTTCTTTCGAAGTATTTACTGATAAAGAGTATCTCTCACCGCTCGCTTTATTCACAGTTGTCCCCCGTGCCTTCGCAGACGCACAGGGGATTATCTTTTTTGTTTTGATCATAGGCGGTGCACTGGCTGTAGTCCGTAAAACAGGAGCTATCGACGCGGTACTCGGTAAAATTGTCACACAATTTGGTAACAGGCCGGGCCCGCTTCTTTTTGTCACTATGTTTTTATTCGCATTCGCCTCATCTACGCTTGGAATGGCTGAAGAGTACATCCCATTTGCCATCATTTTAGTAGCTCTTTGTCTTGCCATGAATCTGGACTCGGTAACTGCAATAGGCACCCTTGTTGTAGGTTATTGCATAGGGTATGGCGTCGCAATAATGAACCCATTCACTTTATTAGTTGCGCAAGACATCGCCGGCCTTTCACCAACATCCGGCATGTGGTTTCGATTATCGTTATTCGTTCCGCTTTTTGCAATCGGATTTCATCATGTTTGGAGTTATGCAAAAATGGTTCAAAATGATCCTAAAAAGAGCTTCGTTTATGGTATTCAGGAAAATGAAAACCAGACCGTAGTCGATTATCCGGAGTTAACTTTTAGAAGATCTTTGGTACTATTTGTAACCGGAGCAGCATTGATTGTATTAGTTTATGGTATCTGGAAATACAGTTGGTATTTCATTGAACTTGGAGCTGTATTTCTGGCACTAACTGTACTTGTGGGAATCATATCGGGAATTGGCATCAATAAGACCGCTAAAACGTTCACTGCAGGTGCTGCAGAACTAACCGGTACAGCCCTATTAATCGGTTTTGCAAGAGCTATAGCACTCATCATGCAGGATGGAGAAATTCTACATACAGTTGTAAATGGGTTGGCTGCTCCACTATCTATTGTAGGAGCCGAATTTGCAGCGATAGGAATGCTCTTTATTCAAAGTATCCTGAATTTTTTCATTCCATCCGGAAGTGGTCAGGCCTTGGTAACGATGCCCTTGATGGCTCCTATTGGTGATCTGATAGGGGTATCCAGACAAATCTCCGTTCTGGCTTTTCAGATGGGTGATGGATTAATGAATATGATAGTGCCTACTAACCCGGTCTTAATGGGGATTTTAGGTCTTGCGAGTATCCCATATGATAAATGGTTCAAATTCATCTATCCGCTTTTGCTGAAATTACTACTGGTCTGTTCACTGGCACTTGCATTCGCAGTTTGGATTGGGTATTCCTGAATTTTGTTTAGCATTTACTATGTAATTTCATATTCCAAGCCCTGAGATCCTGAAACAAGTTCAGGATGACAAAATTGTGGATTTTGATCTCGATCCATGCTCCTGCTCCACAAAATTTTTCCACTTCATGATCATAGTTCGGTCACTTCTCTACTCTCCGGTACCATTCTACACGTAATGCTGATTCCATTTCAGCATCTTGTTAACGGCTATTTCCCTTTGGTAAGGATCCCAACGATCACTACAAAGATCACTGATCCGATGATCGACCAGATCACGGGAAACGGGCTTCCCCCAATCGTGATGTTAAACAATTCCGGCAGATTAAGCTTATCACTTAACCATGATCCCAACAGAGCACCTATAAATCCAATCACAATTGATACAATACAACCACTCCCGGAATAACCGGCAATAGATTGTCCGATGGAACCGCAAATCCCGGCAATTAAAAGAAGAAATAAAAATTCAAATAAACCCATGAGTATGATTTTGATTTAATGTTAAAATATAAAATGAATATATAAAGTATAGCAAGATTTGGGGGTACACATATCAGGTTATGAATATTTTATTTAAAAGAAATCCATCCTATAAGTTCCCTAATAAATAATGTACTAATTCCCGATAATTATTTCAGACACAACAGATACATAATTAGATTTCAATTCTTCATTTCGAACTTTTGTCATTACTCTCCCATCACATTTCCTTCTCTTCTGGGGTCTGCCCCTCCATAAAGCCCCTGATCTGTAATTTGAATCGCTTGAATACCACTGGTTAATGATCTGATCGTAATTTCGTGTCCCATAGATTCCAGGGATTGAATGATATGATTCGGAAATGCATCCAATTCCAAAACTGAGGGTCCATTATAGTTTACAAAATTAGGCAGATCGATCGCTTTTTGTGCATCCAGTCCCCATCCATACATCCCATAAATAGCCTTGGCTGTGTAGTGTATGATTGCGGCTCCTCCGGGTGAACCAACAGCCGCTAAAAATTCACCGGTTTCAAGATCAAAAATCAACGTTGGACTCATGCTGGATCTGGGCCTTTTTCCGGGCTCCACCCTGTTTGCAATCAAATTTCCATAATCGTCAACGGGAGATAATGAAAAATCTGTCAGTTCATTGTTCAAAAGGAAGCCCCCATTCATATTGGTACCTCCATTACTCATAATTCGGCTGCCAAATCCACTTTCAATCGTCGTCGTCATAGATACTGCATTTCCATTTCTATCCACAATACTTATATGACTTGTACCTGATTCAGGCTGAAAAAGTTGCGATCCATACATTGATGTCATTGACCCCGGATTGCCGGGTTCAGCTTCATCCATTGAGTTATTTGATACCAAAGATGCTCGTTGATTTAAATAATCTTCATTCAACATCGTGTTCCAGTCACCTCCAGGACCTTCTACAAATCGGGGGTCTGCAACATATTGATTGCGATCAGCAAATGATAATTTTGACGCCTCTAAAAATTGATGAAGCCATTCTGCCGTCGGGATCGAGTCAGCCAGTTCTATTTCAGGGGATTCCAAATGATCCAAAATTCCCAAAATTTGCATGATTGCTAAATGGCCGGATGAAGGCGGAGGAAACCCACAGATATTATAAGTTCTCCAGGCATTACACATGACCTCAGTTCTTAAATCCAGCTCTAAATAAGCGGCAATATCTCCTGTTTCAATCGTTCCCGGACGGCTATGTGATTGAACCCGATCAACAATATCTTCCGCAACAATTCCTGTGTAAAAAGTTGATATTCCAAACTGGGATATATCTTTTAAAATTTGAGCCAACGCCGGATTATAAACAGTTTCGCCAATTTTAATCGGCGTACCATCTTCATTGTAGAAATAGGATGCTGCAATCGGGTCGTTCCGTAGTGTTTGATCCGAGTCCAGGAGTGAGTGCAGTCTGGCCCCCATTTTAAAACCTTGTTCTGACAGTGTTATTGCAGGCTTAAATAATTCCGGCCAGGGTAAAATTCCATGATTTTCATGAGCTGTTTTTAGTAATGCCAACGTTCCCGGCACTCCTACTGACAATCCGCTCCTGACTGCATCTGCATAGGGTAATGGTTCTCCATTATCATCCAAGAACAGGACCTCTGAAGCACCGGAAGGCGCTGTTTCCCGACCATTATATGCGTGAATTTGTTCACCATCCCAGGCAAGTAAAAAAGCACCGCCCCCAATTCCACTTGATTGAGGTTCTGTCAGGGTCAATACCAACTGAACAGCAATAGCCGCATCAACTGCTGATCCTCCGGCTTTCAGAATCTGATAACCTGCATCAGTAGCTATTGGATTGGCAGAAGCAACTGCAAAATTTTCCAGAGCCCAACCCGGTTTTGGTATGTATCCTGTTGGCAATTCAGGCTGAACCGGAATTGAATAGTTTAGTGACGTCCTCTCATCTACTCGATCACATGAGGTTATAAGTATTGAAAAAAGAAAAAAAACGGTGATTATAACTATGGAAATCTGCTTCATCAGGAAGGGTATTTGAATTTAATAATAACGTAAGGAAGAAAGTTTGAATGAGTTTCGACTACAGCTTCATTAAAATGGTAACCACACACTCCACGGAATCACAAATAGCATTAGAACGAGAGCAATGGAGTAATAAACCACTATTGTCCGAAGCCTTCGTGCATCATCACCGGGCTTTTTGGCCTTTATATATCCAATTGTAATGATGGCAATTGCTGCGATCATCAGTAGCGGATGCTCAAGGGTGGTTAAGCGCAACATACTATCTCCCATTGCATCTGTTGAAAATGAAGAGATTCCGACCGGAGAGATTGTGTAAAGTATCAAACCGATTAGTAACTGAAGATGGGAACAAATAAAAACTACCAATGCAGACTTTCGCACTTTCTCCGTGAATGTGCCTTTTTTGACCAGTTTGAATAACGAATAGCCGATTACAACTATCAAAGCGATCAGTACCAGATAAGCAAAAACTGAGTGTAGATGTTTAATTCCTATATACATGTCTATATATTTAAAATTCCCTGAAAATCGTTTACGGATGATTCACACATCTATAAGTGAATATCCTACTATAGGTTCCGATTTACAAATGGGATTTTAAAACATATTACATGATGCGAACTATTTGGTTTCTATTCACCGGTAGGATTAAAAATTTAGCACACGATTCGAAATTTTTAGATCCGATTAACAAAAAGGATATTAACCAAAAGTCATACAATTCGATTCTTATCGCTGTAATCCGGAATCTCTCCACGATATCTGAATATTCGCTGAATCCATTTTACTACGGATTCAGACTGATTTTTGATATACCATTGATCCGCTGCCCTTCTGGCACCCAGGCCATAACTTGGGTAGGGATGTATGGTATCTGCAAAATTGCGAAGTGTCACGCCATTTTTCATCGCCAGGGCATACTGTGAAATCATTTCACCTGCATGTGCACCTACTACAGAGGCGCCCAAAATTTTACCGTTCCATTTTTTTGCGAAAACTTTGATCAATCCGGCCGTTTGTCCGTCGGTTATCGCCCTGTCAATTTTACTGAAAGGAAACCGGTAGGTCTCAAACGAAACACCTTCCTCCTTTAACTCCTTCTCTGAAGCACCCACATGAGCCAATTCGGGATCTGTATAAGTTGCCCACGGCACATGTTTATGATCGATCTTCATAGGCATCTTTAGTAGTGCATTTGTTGTAGCAATCTTTGCCATATGCTCGCACATATGTGTAAACTGATATCGACCGGTTACATCACCCACAGCATAAATATGACGTTTGTTGGTTCTGCATTTATCATTTACCTCAATCCCACCTTTGTTCGTATTCACCCCTGCTGCTTTTAGATTTAGTGATGCAATATTTGCCTTTCTGCCGGTCGCCATCAAAACGGCATCACCATAAATAGAATAACTCTCATCACTTTTCTCAAAATGGACGACTATACCCTGATCTCTCTTTTCAAGTCTGTTTACTGAAGATTCCAGGTGATAGTGGATCCCCTCCTCTTTTAATTTATTAAGAAGTATATCGGTCAATTCCGGATCGTCGTTTGCCAATATACCCGAAGTCATATCCAGTACATGGACTTCCGTACCCAATCTATTAAAACTTTGTGCCATTTCGGTACCAATCGGGCCTGCTCCTACTACGACCAATTTCTTCGGTAAATTTTCAATTTCAAATAGTGATTCATTGGTTAACACATCAACATCGTCCACACCCGGAATTGGAGGTACAAATGCTTTAGCACCTGTACAAACAAAGATATATCTCCCGGTTATTTCCCGAACCAACCCTTTACTGTCTTTAATTTTCACTGTATGGTCATCAACAAATGAAGCCTCCCCCTCTGCTACTTCAATTCCCATTCTTTCAAATATTTCCGGTTTATCTGCATCCTCATAGACCTCTTTTCTGACTTGATCTACGTGTTTCATTATTTTTCCGGTATCTACAGAATCCATTGATATGGATAAACCGTACTTAGATGCTTCTTTTGCGTTATGAAGTACAGAGGCCGCTTTGATTAGTGTTTTACTTGGAACACAACCCGTCCACGTACAATCGCCACCCAGATGCTCTTTTTCGATCATGATTGTTTTTGCTCCAAAATTCGCAGCAATCCCGGCTGTTGTAAGTCCGGCCGCACCTCCGCCAATGACAATGGCATCATACATAGTCTTCATTCAATCTCCTCGGTTTGTACCTGTTTTTGAACTTTATTGTACGTTGACCAACCCCCGTAAACCAGCATAGCAATGACAACTGCATAAACCCACCATGGAACATTTTCCCCGGCTATCATCAAATAGACGTAGGCAGAAACAAAACAGGCGGATGCAGTGAGTACCGGCAGTGTGATTGGTTTGTTCTGTTTATAATTCCTGATTATAAAACCAACGGAAATCGTAAAGAAAGGGATCGCCCCCACATAAATAGCTCCAAAAATGAATGGATTTACGCCATAATTCTCACTTAAACTCATAAACCATAAATACACAGACTCAAATATTTCCATAATCTATTTCTCTAAATTAGATATAAGACATGATAACGTGAACTAAATAACGATCTATCACATAGATATCACATTTATCTCAAAAAAAACATTTCTTGCTGTCATCCACTTTTCTCCCCGAATGGTCTGAGCAGGCAGAACTGACATTAATTATTATCAATAACTATTAATATCTTACCGTTTAATCTACAGTTTATCAATTTTACAGTTATGCCCTGGTCTTTACGAATGGTGTCGTATGCCGCCATAATACTCTTATTTCTATTTATCTATTTCAGCTTCCGCTATTTTCGAAGTGTTAAATATATTGACACAGAACATGCCGGGACTTATAAATTTTTATACGGGTTAGCTGCAGTTCTGTTCTTCGCATATCCGGCCTGGGGATTGATACAGTATGGATTCACAGGAACACATGACCGATACGGATTTCCAGATCCGATGATCTACCTTTTTTGGTATGGATTGATATTTTCCGGTGTTATGCTCAACTGGTGTATTCTGCACGATCTTCTTCTGCCACTTCTTAAAAAGTTCACATCTTATCCAGCACAGTGGCTACAGGTTCAGTTTGCCCGTTTGTTTCTGATTGTTACAGTTGCCACACTCATTTTTACTGCCTCCAAACTCGTTTGGGATACCAACCGAATCACAACGGTTTCTTTAGAACACACTATCCAATCTATCAATCCGGATTTTACACCACTTAAAGTTATCCATATTGCTGATCTGCACGCCGACTCATATACTGATGAACAAAAAATGGCCCGTTATGTAGATCGTATCAATCAATTAGAACCGGACTTGGTACTTTTTGGAGGGGATTTAATAACATCCGGTTCCGCTCATGTTGAAGCCGGTGCAACCGCATTGGGGAATATTGAATCTACTTATGGAACATTTGCTGTACTTGGGGATCATGATTATTGGAATAATCCGGATTCTATCACCGAGGTATTGGATAGGCATGATGTTAGGGTTTTATGGGACGAAAATTTAAGGATTGATCATAATGGCCATTCGGTCAAAATTACCGGAATTACACAACTTTACAGTAGAAATATAGCTCCGGTTTCACTAAATACTTTGTTATCTGACAGAGATAAAAATGCTGTAAATATATTGTTTGCACATCAATTAACAGATCGTATGATTGAACAGTCCAAAGTGTCTGGAGTTCATCTCATACTGGGCGCTCATACTCATGGAGGGCAAATAAGAATTCCGTTTTTTTTCTACAAAGCGACTGCGGCGCGAGCTGAAACCAAGTATGTGAATGGGTCTTGGATATTGGATCAAATGCTGCTCAGTATCAATAATGGACTCGGTTTTACCCTTTCACCCGTTCGATACAATGCCCCTGCTCAGGTTACAATGATCACTCTCAAACCCGGTTAGTGTTGAAAATATTTCCCCGCCTAATTATTCGATAATTTTAAAATTTTCATTATATAACACTGATTTATGAATCAAATTTTATACAAATGAATAGATATTTAATCCTGATCTTATTTTTTTCTCTATTAACAACCATGTGTACAAAGGTTGAAACACATGTATGGGAAAATGGTCAATGGGTAGACCTGACATATGATTACTCTGAGGAAACACTATACTGGCCGACATCCAGTACATTTAAAATGGACACCGTTTTTGTCGGGATTACGGATGGTGGTTTTTACTATGAATCTTTCGCATTCAGATCTGCCGAACATGGCGGTACTCACCTGGATGCTCCGATTCACTTTTATGAGAATCGTAAAACCGTGGAGGAGCTGGAGATCGACCAGTTAACAGGGCGAGCGGTTGTTGTAGATGTGACGAATAAAGTAGCAGAGAATCGCGATTATCAGTTTGAAGTTGAGGATCTGTTGAACTGGGAAGCTGAATATGGGCCGATTCCGAATGGGGCAATTCTGCTTTTTTATACCGGAATGGGACAGTATTGGCCTGATGCGGAGGCTTATCTGGGCACTGAACTGAAAGGCGAAGAAGGTGTGGCCAATCTCAGTTTTCCGGGCATTCACCCGGAGACCGCAACCTGGATCGTTGAAAATCGCAACATCAAGGCCGTTGGATTAGATACACCAAGTCTTGATTACGGGCAATCCGTACTATTTGAATCTCATCAAATATTGTTCGAACAGAACATACCGGGTTTTGAAAATGTGGCGAATCTGGATCAACTGCCACCCTACGGTGCTTATATCATTGCATTGCCCATGAAAATCAGGGATGGAAGCGGTGCACCGCTTCGAATTGTTGCACATATCAGCAATTAAATATACTGAATTGGCTTTCATTACATCTTTACAATTTTTATCGGAATATAGTTGAACATTTTCCGTTTTAGTGTATATATTATACACATCGTTATACATATCATGCTCAGATCATTATCACATATCAAATTACTTACGGTTGCAGCCATTCTAATTGGTTTTGCATTGGCAACTGTACATCATGATGATGTAACCATTCAAACCGGTGAATTAATCGTTGAAATCGGCAATCCCGATTGTTCAATGTGTGATGGAACTGTTAAAATTGATAACGATGTTTTAACCCTTTCAAGCCCCGAACTTTTTCTGATTTCAGAAGTTTCGGACAGAATGGTAAATACACCTTATCTGCCATTCGCAAGAATTATCAAAGATAGAGCGCCTCCCTCCCGCGCTTAACTTTTCGATTTACACAACATTTTTTCTATACAATTACAATTCGTGACTCAGTTCATGTTATTGTACCTAACCCCCCATTAATATTAATTAATCTACTAATGAAACTATTAAAGAATCATATCCTAATATCAATTATTACCATTGCTCTTTCTATTTTATTATTAGCCGGTTGCGGATCAGACAGCGATCACGACGATCACGATGAAGTCCCTGTAGGACTCGTTTTATCTGTAAATGGAACTGAATTAGCCATGCAAGAAGAAACAACCGTAACCTATGCAAGCGGGAATCATATTGAATTAAGTCAAAACGCTACATTAGGCCCCATTTTAGTTGAATTTATATCAGAAGATGGAGACAGATTTACACCTCATTCTGATGAAGGATTTTCTCTTCAATACAGTGCCGAAAGCAGTAATATTATTACAATGGCATCAGTAACCGGAGCTAATGAGTGGACATTCCAGCTCATTGGGAACGAGGCCGGGGAAACAACGATCCGTTTTCAATTAATGCACAGTGGCCATTCTGATTTCGAATCCAGGCCATTTCAGGTACGTGTAACTAGTCTTCAACCTCAATAATCAGTTATTGATCAGAATCACTAATGAAGATTTACTCTCAGATATCTATCATCCTTATTCTGCTTTTGAGTCCTATAAGTGTTGCGGGGTTTAATATTTCAGGTTCAGTTTCCGGTCATATCACGGATAGTGAGACCGGCGACCCCATTCCATTTGCATATGTGCATTTGGAGGAGATTAATCGATTCACCAACACAGATAGAGAGGGATATTTCAGAATTCAGAATATCCCGGCAGGAAGTTACTCATTAGTGATCCATCGATTAGGCTATGCCGGTAAATCAGTCACTTTTACGGTTACAGATGATACTGATAGTGAGTTAGAAATTCAGTTAAGGCCAACGATGTTGACGGGACAAAGCATTGAAGTAGTCGCGGATGCTGAAAATCCACGCGGGGCAAATCTGGAACATGCATCCATCAAACTTACCGGTTCCTCATTGCGCAGAAATTTAGGGTCGACACTTTCAGAGACTCTCTCCTCACAACCCGGCTTTGACCAGCGTACAATGGGTGCAACTCCGGCTCGCCCGGTTATTCGAGGGCTGGGTGATGAGCGGGTACTTATTCTTCAAGACGGTGAACGCACGGGTGATTTTTCAGCATCCTCAGCCGATCATGCAGTCAGTGTAGATCCGATAAGTGCCGCTGAAATTGAAATTGCAAGAGGCCCGGCTGCACTTGCATACGGCTCCAATGCGATAGGAGGAGTCATAAATGTTGTCAGGAATCAAATCGCAACCACAGTCCCATCCGAATTGAACGGTAGCTTAACAACACAACTAGCTTCCGTAAACAGTGGCGCTTCTTTGGCTGGAACACTTTCCATTCCAATGAACGATAAAGTATTGAATATCGATTTAAATGGAAGGCTTGGAGATGATTTCAGATCTCCATCTGAAAAAATTTCAAATTCCAATTATCTGTCATCCAACAGTTCAGCCGGGTTGAGTTTTATCAAGCCTTGGGGCTATTCCGGTTTGGCAGTTTCATCCTATTTAAGCAATTATGGGATACCTCCTGACCCGATTGGCGGACATCCTAACGGCGTGGATATTGAAATGCGGAAATTTCAAATAGAGAATAAATCTGAAATTCTTTTTGAAGATCATTTTCTCAAGTACCTTGAAGCGCAGTTTTCTTACAGATATTACAATCATAAAGAGCTTGAAACTGCAACCATTATTGGTACTGAATTTACAAAAAACAGTGCTAATATTACCCTTAAAGGTCGTCATCAGGGAATTGGCGGCTTCGACGATGGCACGATCGGAGTTTGGGGCGAATTTCACGACACTTATATTTTTGACCGATTTAATATTGAATCAAAAGGAGTCAGTCTTTCCACTTTTACCATTCAGGAAACTGATATAGGCCCTTTACATGTTGAACTGGGTGCGCGCCTTGATTATCACACTGAAATTCCTAAAGAGGATCGGCCCAACTCAAGAATCGGTTATATCAGGAAGCGATCGTATCTTGGCCTGGCAACATCAGGATCATTAATTTATAATTTTGGAAAGGGATTCTATGCTGGGACAACTTTCATGCATTCATTTCGCCCACCAACAACAGATGAACTCTTTTCCCAGGGCCCTCACGTCGCTGCATACTCTTTTGAAATTGGCAATCCTGAATTAGAAGCAGAACGTGGGATTGGAAAAGAGTTATTTTTCAGATACAGAAGATCTGATGCAACTGTTGAGCTTTCCGGTTATCACAATAATTTTTCAAATTTCATCTTCCCAAGAGATACCGGTCGTCAAAATTTATTTTTTCCATCACTAAATGACTATCAATTTGAAGGAGTAAGAGCAGTCATCTACGGTTTTGAAGCACAAACTGAGTTTAAGATGTTTTCAAGGGTTGTTGCAAATTCATCCGTCTCTTATACAATCGGCCGAAGGGATCTTACAAATGAGGAAATGTCCGTAGATGGACGTAACTCTGATCGAGGATATCTACCAATGATCCCTCCTTTTCAAGCGACTGTTGGGCTCAATTATGTTCATCGATCTTTCTCATTGGGAGGGCACATCAGATATGTATCAGAGCAGGATCGGGTTTCACAATTTGAAGAACCGACTGATTCTTACACATTAATTGGACTGAGATCAGAATATAGATTTAGTACAACCGGGGATCGTTTTCATACTATCTCCCTTAACATCAGTAATCTGACAAATGTAGAGTACAGAAATCACCTATCCCGGCTAAAAGAAGTCTTTCCGGAACCCGGCCGTAATATATCACTCCTATACAGACTCTATTTCTAATATAGCTTTCTGAAATATTTTATTATTTATTAAATGGTTTTTTAATTTTTTCAGTTCATGCTCAAAGTAAAAAAAGCGGTCATTCTTGCTGCAGGAATGGGTTTGCGATTGCAGCCAATTACCAACTCATTGCCAAAATGCCTGGTAGAGATTAACGGCAAGTCACTTTTGTTTAAAACGATCAAGGCTTTGGATAATCCGCATGCTCTATCCGGTGAAAGAGAACGTGTAAAAAATGTATTCTTTTCAAATTGTGACGGCTATTCAACAAACAGATTTATACAATTTCTGGAAGAAATTGTATAAGAAAATCAGAAGATTTTAATCATCAGATGTAAACGGTATTGAGCCCTTCTCTTTTGCAATTTTCTTTAATTCTTCATCTTCAGACGAGTAGGATAAGAGAAGAAATATGAAAAGGTTTGTAATTTTTTTAAGTGCACTATACACAAGTAACATACCTGCAACGGCAGCAGTCGTCATATTTAAAACCCTTGATAACTCAATTCCGGCAAGCATGAATATCAAATCTCGGCTCGGCAGAAATGGAATTCTATTCACTATAATCATGATGGCTACAAATATAAACCATGTTGTGAGTGGAATATCAGGCATTACAATCGCCCACAATACCATCATCAATCCATTGTGAATAACGAATCTTGAGAAATACAAAGAAAAAATTATACATGCTTTTTTAAAAGGGAGATCAAATAAATATTTTCTGAATTGGATGATCAGTGCAACTAAGGCAGTGACAACAACAACCAAAGTTATGATATAAAAGAGATCTACATTCCCTATCAACTCCTCTAATTTAATGATATCAGCAAATACCAATACGGAAACTAAAACAACAGTTACCAAATTTGAGCTCACAGCAGATAAAATATTATTGTCCCTGATGTTTTTGAGAATCTCCTTATCCGATTCAGATAGATATTTACGCGCCCACATGAAGAGATAAAATTCACCGGAGTACCCCATAACTTCATCGTTATAGACACGCTTGGTCAGGAAAGTTTTAAAAAGTTGCCATTTTCTAACAGGCCATATTTGCCGGTAGATTAATACTTCAACGGATGGAAGTGACAAATAGAGTATAAAGAATAGAAAATAAAATAGAGGTTGACTCGGTAAATTCCTGATAACCTCCCCTACTCCAATATCAATTATCTGATAGATAATAACTGCAATAATTGATGCAATTACCCCTCTTCTTACAATTTTTTTTATGAGTTGACCCCGTGGACTCCTTGAAAAGTTCTTCCAATAATTGATGACTTTTTTCCTTTTACTCATCAAATTGAACTCCAATTTCTTTCATTGATTTTATTTTTTATCTAATCGATTTGATGCCCAATAGATCACTCAAAATCAAATCCAGTTCTTTTTGTTGTTCAGCAGTTAAACTTTCCAGTCCTTGAATGCATAAAAAGCTTACATCTTGATTTATAATTTTTTTAAGCTTGGATGTAAATGTCATGCCTATTTCCATCTCTCCATTGATCATTACAAAATCATTTTCAGTATCAAAAATCACATTATTATTTTTTATTTCCAGATGATTTGCAAGATATACAGCTGAAAACTGATCCATATTTCTAAATTTATACTGAATATTCTCATTCAATAATAATGGATTTGCTGCAAAAAAATCTGAAATAGTCTTTTTCCGCATTGGATGGGGCACGTGTGGACTCTTAAAGTATCTTTTATCATAACCGGCTAATTTCGCCGATTTTATTTGAAGCAGCAGGTTCATAGAACGGGTAATGCCTAAAGCGCGTTTTGAAATGGCGCTCACCCACTCATTTATTTTGATACGTAAAGCACCATAATTTCTAACTTTCTTCCACCCTCCTCTTAGCACAACCTGATCTTTATAGAAGAAATCACTTGGATACAATGGTTTCGTCAGGACAAAATCATCATTAAAATAGATAAAATGAGTTGAAAGATCCGGTATTCTCCATAGCATCGATTCTAAAGTCCTGGAATTAAACGTAGGTAATGCCCATTCATAGGATTTAAAAATTGTTTTATGATCGATGATACTAAGGTTATGCTCACTAATGAACTCTTCATTAACAAATTCCGGTATTTGATCGTCAGTAACTACGTATATTTTACGAATCCATGGTGCAAACTTTCGAATTGAACTGAGACAATATTTAAGCTCTCCATTGTTAATAAAACGGGTTTTATCCCGGCCTGTTAACAATTCATTATCAATATTCCGGTTCTCTTTTTTGTGTTGATTCCACTTCTTGCGGTGATTGGGCTCATTTCCATCTACCCATGTTATCACAGCATCAATATCACGAACTGATTCACTCATATCTGTTTTCAATCGTGTAGAAAGTCATTCGAAAACTTTTAAAACACTTTTAAGTTTCAGTCGTTTATATCATAAATTAATGATATAAACTTAAATTAATCATGTCATTTATTCATTTTAACTAACCTGGAAGGCTACATCAAACGTTTTTCATTTGAGAATGTAAGCATTATTGAAACAAATCAATCCATTTCATACTTCAAATGTCTATCAAAACTTTCTAAAAATTATGTAATCAATATCATTGCGAATGATTAACTCCATTTTTTACTTATTCTAACCTATCAATCTAACCCTGTTCAAACGATCATAAATTTCTGTAGCTAAATCTACTATGTTGAGATTCTATATTCTATTATTGTCCTTATTTACATTTTTATCTGTCAATCGTGTTCAATCACAAGTTTCTAATCCAACAGGAACATTACATGATACCACAGAGGATGAAATATGGCCTCATACATTAACAGGAAGTCATTATAATGAATTCTGGAATTATCAGTTCTATTTAAATGGTGATATTACTGTTCATATTACATTTTCTGTTGCAGATTTCGGTTCGCTAAAATCAGCTGTAAGTGGTGTTCAGGTATCCATTTATAATCTGGAAGGACAACTTTATCAACTTTCAAGGGAGTATGATATCGAGCATTTAGTCTTGGATAAAGAGAAATTTATTTTTAGAAACAGAATGGAGCGTGAAATATTCTTTGAAGGCAAACTTCCCGATGCACACAGAATTCGAATTCAAACAACAAAAAATGATGTAGCCTACGATATCGATCTTAGTCTCTCCAATATACAAGATGGATTTAAATGGGGTAATGGCAAGTATCACATAGGCAGCGAAGAAGTTGGCATTATCACTCATATCCCCTATTCAGAAGTCAGTGGTTATATAGAGGTGAATGGAGTCAGAAAATCAGCTGTCGGTACTGCATACATGGATCACACTTTTCAGAATCAGACAACTACAAACTTAATGAATAGCGGATACCGATATATACATCACAATAGTCCAAATGAATGGGATCTTATTTATTTCATGTTGCCAAATAATTCAACTGATCAAAAAACAATAGGATATCGAGTTGAAAAAAGTAACGGAAATTTAAACCTAAATGGCATTGAGCAGATTATACATATTGATAAGAGCCAGATTTTTGATGAAAATGTAGCTCAGGTAATTGAAGTGAAATTTAGTGATGGTCATACAACTCAAATATTAAGGACAGAAAATCACGAAAAATTTTCAGTTTTAAGCGAACTTGGAAGATTGGCAAGAAGTGTGGCACGTCGTTTTTTAGGTGGAGAAGTTATCCATTTTCGTGGGGAAGCAACTCTTCTTGAACCCGCCAAAAGAAGAAAAGACGGCTATTACAATTTTTTTATTATCAATTAAATATTGTGTTGGATTTTCTGAACTCAATCCACATCTTTCGCTTTATCAAAAAGTTTTAAATAAAAATATTGGTTTAGATTAAAGTTCAGTCACATTCAAAAACTAACCTCATGTCTTACAAATTTCGACTCGGAATCAAACTGAAATCACTTACCTCTCTCCTGCTTCTATTTGCTTTCATTCCGTTTTATGTTCAGGCTCAAATGGCTGATTCTCCGGAACGTACAGAGGGAGAAGGACCCTTTGATCGGCTAATTATCAGAGGAGCAACTATGATTGATGGAACCGGATCTCCTGCAGTCGGCCCGGTTGATGTAATCATAAAGGGAAATAGAATAGTACAAATACAAAATGTAGGGTATCCGGGCGTCCCCATAAATGATAACCGAAGGCCGGAAGCGGTTGATGGAGATTATGTTTTAGATGCTGAGGGGATGTATCTATTACCGGGATTTATTGATATGCATGCACACATCGGAGGACTTGCACAAGGAACGACTCCCGAATATGTATTCAAATTATGGTTAGCCCATGGCATAACATCCATAAGAGAACCCGGGTCGTTCAATGGTATTGACTGGACCCTCAGACATACACAAAAGAGTCTCAACAATGAGATCACAGCACCCAGAATTTTTCCATATATCGGATTTGGGTCGGGAAGTGACGAAACCATAACAACACCTCAACAAGCCCGGGAATGGGTTCAAATGATCTATAATCGAGGTGCTAAAGGGATTAAATATTTTGGAACCAGACCGGAATTGTGGGAAGCTTCCCTGAATGAAGCCAATCGCCTGAATATGGGGTCGATGGCTCATCACGCTCAACCGAGAGTTGTCTATGCAAATGTCTCACATACATCTGAAATGGGCCTTCGCGGAATGACACATTGGTACGGTCTGCCGGAAGCACTTTTTACCAATCAAATCATTCAAAATTATCCATTGGATTATAACTATGGTGATGAACAACATCGTTTTGAAGAGGCCGGTAAATTATGGGCGCAAGCAGCAGCTCCAGGTAGTGCAAAATGGAATAGTGTGATGACCCGGCTAATTGGACTCGATTTTGAGATCAATCCTACATTCACCATCTATGAAGCAAGCAGAGATTTGATGCGTGCAAGAAGAGCAGAGTGGCACGAGCAATATACTCTCCCCTCGTTGTGGCAATTTTTTCAGCCGGACAGACGTGCTCACGGGTCGTATTGGTTTAATTGGGGAACTGAACAAGAGGTTGAGTGGAAAAATAACTACAGATTATGGATGAATTTTGTGAATGAATTCAAAAATAAAGGGGGCACGGTAACTCTGGGTTCTGACGCCGGTTATATATTCAAACTTTACGGTTTTGCCTACATCAGAGAGATGGAGCTCTTTAGAGAAGCCGGGTTCCATCCACTTGAAATTTTTCAATCTGCATCACTCAAAGCTGCTCAAGTACTTGGCATGGATCAAGAACTGGGAACGATTGAAGTAGGAAAACTTGCGGATCTCATTTTGATTGATGAAAACCCTCAGGAAAATTTAAAAGTACTCTATGGCACGGGAGCAATCAGAGTAAATGAAAATAATGAAGTTGTTCGGGTTGGGGGTATAAATTTCACAATCAAAGATGGTATTATTTATGATGCCAAAGAATTACTCCATGATGTTGAAAATATAGTTCAATTAGCAAAAGAAGAATCCAATTTTATAATAAAACAACCCGGATTAGATTACTGATCATTTTTAATATCTCTATACTCCATGAAAGAAATCCCTTCCTATGCCGATGTGCTTGAGGCAGCTGAACGAATCAAACCCTTTACGAATAGAACACCGGTTTTTAAATCAAAATGGTATAATCATCAGGCTGAAGCTGAACTGTTTTTTAAATGTGAAAACTTCCAAAAAGTAGGTGCTTTTAAATTTCGCGGAGCCTGTAATGCTGTATTCACTCTAAATGATCATGAGGCAAATCGTGGAATTGTAACACACTCATCCGGGAATCATGCGCAGGCAGTAGCCCTTGCCGCACGCACTAAGGGGTATCAGGCAACAATTATTATGCCGAAAAATGCACCATCTGTTAAAGTACGGGCCGTTAAAGAGTATGGAGCAAAAATTCTGTTTTGTGAACCTACGATTGAAGCTCGCAAAGAGATGACATATCAATTTATTGAGGAGACAAATGCACATTTTATCCATCCATATAATCATCCGATGGTTATCGCTGGACAAGGTACCGTAGCAAAAGAGTTTCTTGATGAAATACCGGATCTGGATATTATTATTGCCCCGGTTGGCGGAGGAGGACTCATCAGTGGCACTTGTATTACTGCCAAACAGATAAAACCTTCTATCCGGGTAATTGGCTGTGAACCGGAATTGGCGGATGATGCATATCGATCCCTGAAAGAGGGGACTATTCAGCCAGTTCTGAGAACTGACACCATCGCAGACGGACTGCGAACATCACTTGGTGATGTGACTTTTACAATAATGAAAGAATATTTGGATGATTTGGTAACCGTTTCTGAAAAATCGATCACCCGGGAAATGAGATCCGTATGGGAAAGAATGAAAATTATTATTGAACCTTCATCTGCAGTACCTTTAGCCGCGTGCATGGATCAAAAATTTGAAGTTAAAGGAAAAAAAATTGGAGTTATTTTAACCGGCGGAAATGTGGATTTAGACAAATTACCCTGGATTTAATTGGACCATTACTGTCTATTCACGAATGAATATCCTGAATATTTTTTACGATTCAGTCAATCAATTGGATTACTTTCGTAATTGTCTCTTTTTAATTGTATTTGTATATAGATCCTGTCAATCACTACTAAAAAATGCTACCTGCTCTTATGAAAAGATCGCGAATATTATTTTTCACAATTTTGGCTTTTTTTGCTTATTCATGCACTCAGAATAAGGAAAATGCAAACCCATTTGAAGCCTATTTAGAAGAATTTGATCCAGCGTATGAATATGAACTGATGCATACTTTCTCCGGGGATGGGTATTCCGGGTACGTAATCAGAATGGTGTCTCAAGAGTGGTTGACAACTGAAATTGTTAATGAAACAACTTGGTGGCACTGGCTTACAATTATTGTACCGGATCAGGTTGATCATAATGAAGCACTTCTGTGGATTGGTGGTGGATCTGTTGATACTGAGATGCCCACATCAGGCAGTGATATGATGATTTATTCAGCTTTATCTACAAATTCTATCGTTGCAGATCTGCATAATATTCCATTTCAGCCGATTCAATTTATCGGTGACGAACGACTCGAAGAGCGATATGAAGATGATTTAATCGCATATGGCTGGAGAAAATTTATGGATGGCGGAGCCATGGATGAAGATGCAATATGGTTAAGCAGATTACCAATGACAAAAGCAGTCATCCGGGCAATGGATACCGTCACAGATTTTTCATCTGCTGAACTTGATATGGTTGTTGAAAATTTTGTTGTCGCAGGTGGCTCCAAAAGAGGCTGGACAACCTGGACAACGGCTATTTTTGACGAACGGGTGATAGCCATCGCACCGGCCGTCATCGACCTGTTAAATATGATCCCCTCTTTCGAACATCATTGGCAAGCATATGGTGAGTGGTCGCCCGCTATTCGAGAGTATGAAGATGAAAACATAATGAACTGGCAATATTCTGATGAATACAGCCGATTAAGAGAACTGGTAGATCCATACTCCTATCTCGATCAACTTACTATACCCAAGTATATCATCAATGCAGCCAGTGATGAATTTTTCCTGCCAGACTCCTGGCAGTTCTATTGGAATGATCTAATAGGCGAAAAATATCTGAGATATATTCCAAATACCGGTCACTCACTCAGTGATACAGATGCTGCAGTTTCACTTGCTGCTTTCCATAATCACATCATCAACGATCAATCATTACCCCTATTTGATTGGAAAATTGAGAATGAGACCATTGAAATTAATGTAGATCCGGATCAACTGCCTGATCAAATATTACTCTGGAGTGCTCATAATCCGAATGGACGAGATTTCAGGCTCTACGTGATTGATCGGATATGGCTTGCAAATGAAGTTGAAATATCAGAATCAGGAAAAATCATTATTGAATTACAAACCCCGGATAATGGATTTACGGCTTGGTTTGTAGAAGCAACATACAATTCAGAATCAGAACTCCCGCTCAAATTAACTTCGGGGGTCGTTGTAACACCGGATGAATATCCGTTTAGTCCCTTTCAACCTGTGGAGTCACTGGGAACCCCTTTTACTGATTAAAAATTTTAATTCATTTTTTACGTTTTTTGTTTTTAACCAATAGATATGTCTTAAAATGAAGAATAGTGATATTTTTATAGCGATGATTGAAGAGGAAATCAATCAGTATAATCACTTGTATTTATACAAAGAAAAAAAATGGGCTGAAAATAAAGAATACAAAAAACTGGCACAGTACTCACTGAAACAGACTTTATTCTTAAGAATTTCTGCAATATTGTTTATTCTATCACTCTCGCTGATGAGTGTATATCATTTTGTTCAGTTTGGTTCAAATGGTGAATGGGTGCCTTTGTTATTAGGTCTTATTTCATGGGGATTAGTAATTTATGTTACTTTTTTCTATTCTCGTGATATCTTGCAGAAGAAATTAACAATGGAAAGAGTACTTAAACTATTAGATGCCCGAGAAGAATATTATCAAAACCAAAATTAATTAGATTGCTATGAATAGAAAAATGATATCCTCCGCATTGTTAATAGCAGGTTTACTGCTACTTTATTTTGGTTACCAGGAATATCAATCATTAGGTTCTGAGGTTGAAGAATTCGTAACTGGGTCTCCAAGTAACAATGCTATCTGGTTTTTGGTTGGCGGTGCTGCTGCTGCTATTGCCGGTTTAGTTGGACTGTTAAAAAAATAGATTGAATTGAATTCAATTTATTTCTTCAGTTTTTGAACTGATTCATCCATATGCCGAATGAGTTCCCATCGGTACATGCCGGCATCATGTCCATCACTCCACTTTATCTTTAAAGCATGATTCCCAATAGGGTCTGCTTTTAACACTTCATAGTGAATTGTAGGTTCTACCAAAAAAAGAGCGGGTTCAAAACGTCCCATAAGCTCATGTCCTCCCCGGCATGAAACGCATGGACAATTTTTCCTTAGCCCAAAAAGCGAAAGAACCGTTTTATAGCCATCCCCCCACTGAATTGTTAATTTTTGCTCCGAATTTTCAACATCTATCGAGACCGGAGTATATTTTTGATTCATATCAATTTAGTTTGCTGTTCACAGTCACCATTAGTAACATTCCTTTTTTAAAAATACGTTCAAAACATGTGGTTATTAAACCTTTTTTTACTCTTTTTCCTGATAACCGGATTTACAGGCGGAAACCATCCCTGGTTCACATTAGACCGTCTAAATAAATACATCCTGCTAAATTCAATTCTCATTGTTCTATTGGTTTTCACTTGTCTGATGATTCTCTACACAATGGGATTATTTCCTCAGAACATTGCTGCAGCTTTCATGATGGGAATTTATACACTGATAACCGGATTCTTTCTGGGTTATACTTCTCGGTTATGGAAATTAAAGAAAAAAGGAAACCGAATTATTTACCAGCATCGGTCATTCTGGATTGATCATGCACCCAATATATTAGCTATAATCCTGATACTATTTGGGTTTTACAGAACTTCATTGATTACTGATCAAGTAGTAACCGGAATCCGATTGACATCCGGTATCTCATTAATGAGTTTCGGTGTGTTTACCTGGTTTTTTAAGGTAGTACCGGAATTCCGTTCCAGAGGTATCCTGTTATTAGACCGGCTGATTAAGTGGGACAATGTTATTTCATGGAACTGGAACAGTGATTCAGCGTTATCCATTGAGTATATCGTTGAAGATAATCTTCAAAATCAGAGAATTCGAGAATTCACTACTTCTATCCCTCTAGATGAGAAAAAAGAGATTGAATATCTGTTAGAATCCAAAATAGAGGAATATTCGGATGAGAGAGATAAAATTCTTTTAAATGATTCAAACAAATAGACAACACTTTAACCATGCATTCCTATCTGAATTTGAGAAATCATTTTATTGATAAACCTTTCCCTCATTAAGGGAAATAAATATTCCCATTTATCAAAAGGGCCGGCAGGTTTTTATTGAGGATATCAAAAACTGTCAATATCCCTATATAATTGACTTGAAAGTAATTCAATTCATCCGGTTTATATACATTTTCCAATGTTGATATCCTTCTATTGGATGTTTGTAATCTGGGAAAAAATAATGCTTTCAGAATTTAAAAGGCGTATTCCACATCAATCAGCCCTATTTGATTCTCAATTCTATCAAAAAATGGTTATATTTAAGGATACACTAAATTTATAATTAAAATAGAAGGACTATTTTGTCAATTGCAAAAGAAGGGAATACCGTAAAAGTACATTATACGGGAACCTTAAAAAACGGTGAAGTTTTTGATTCATCAAAAGAAAAAGAACCACTTGAATTCAAACTGGGAGAAGGACAACTCATTCCGGGATTTGAAAAAGCAGTTATCGGAATGAATGTTGGCGACTCTACCACAATCAACATTCCAAGTGCTGAAGCATATGGTGATACAAGAGAAGATTTGATTATTGCTGTACCTAAAGATCAACTTCCAAAAGAGATTGAGCCACAAATTGGAATGCAACTACAAGTAAATCAGGAGAATGGCCAGCCGGTACCCGTCAGAATTGCTGATATTACTGAAACAGAACTTAAATTAGATGCGAATCATCCTCTAGCGGGCGAAGATTTAACTTTTGATATCGAATTGGTAAATGTTGCATAACTTTACTTTGTAAAGTCAACAAACTGATTGCGGCTACCTGAAATTTTTTTTGGGTAGCCTTTTTTAATTTCGGGACAGGTTCCACATATATTTTTATAATAAATAATATCTACTACGTTTATGGCTGATTTCAACCAAAAGAGTACCGTTAATATTTCATGTCCACTCGGACTCGCTCCTACTTTGAAAGAAGAAATCATATCACTTGGTTTTACTCCTATAGAGTCAAGAGATACCGGTATTGAGATAGAGGCCTCCCTCAACGACTGCATAACATTAAATTTTTGGCTGCGGACTGCACATCGAGTTCACTATTTAATCGATGAAAAACCGATTCACAAACCGGATGATCTTCGAAACTGGCTGAAGCGTTTGCAATGGGAAGAGTGGATTCCACATGATGGATATTTTTCCGTCACATCACGTGTTGACCATCACACAATTGAAAATGATCAATTTGCAAATTTGGTCGTAAAAGATGCAGTTGTTGATCGTATCAGATATAAAAAGAATGTAAGGCCTGATAGCGGTTCTGACCTTCAAAAAAGTGTCTTGTTTCTATATTGGAATCAAGATGTTGCCCGAATATTTATTGACACATCCGGTGAATCTCTCTCCAGAAGAAATTACAGAACAGCAACAGCGGCAGCACCTATGCAGGAATCATTGGCAGCAGCCATTATTCAATCAACAAACTGGAAACAGGGGATGCACTTCATCAACCCAATGACCGGGAGTGGTACACTCGCAATTGAAGCTGCATTTATTGCACTAAACAAGGCACCGGCATCCGTTAGAAATAACTTTGGTTTTATGCACTTGGTCGGTTACGATGATGAAATTTATCAAAAAGTGCGTGATGAGGCGAAAAAAGCCGCCTTGAAAGAGACTCCGGGGAAAATTATAGCGACAGATAATGATCCACAGGCAGTTTTGGCTGCCCAAAAAAATGCAAAAACGGCAGGTGTGGATCACTTGATCGAATTTGAATGTTGTGACATCAGCAAAACCCATATTCCGGATGGAGATGGTGTGGTGGTTGTAAATCCACCCTATGGAATGAGATTAGGAGAGGATACTGATCTAAGGCCTCTATATAAAGATATTGGAGATTTCATGAAATTGAGCTGTGCCGGCAAAACCGGATATGTATTTACAGCCAATATGGCATTGGCTAAGAAAATAGGACTCAGAGCTGCCAGCCGGACTCAATTTTTCAATACAACTTTGGAGTGCAGACTTCTTGAGTTTGAGCTCTATTCTGGCAGTAAAAAGGATTAATCAGATCCGGGCTTTATCATTAACTCTATACTAAACGAAGACTTTCTTCTTTAAAGATCCACAACACATTGAACCGATCCAATCCGATATTCATCCCTGCAAAAGAATCTGAGTGGTTTATCAGCATCTTTGATCTTTACGTAAGAAATTTGTTTTGGCGTCGATTTCAAAACGTTTGGTTAGAACAGTCATATATGCCTGATTCAACCAGCAGAACAATTTATTATCTCAACCATACCTCATGGTGGGATGGCCTCATCCCCTTTCTTTTAAATCAGAAATTACTGAAGCAGAAAGCCCGAGCGATGATGGAAGATAAACAGATGAGAGAGCACAATTTTTTTCAGAGAATAGGTGCATTTTCAGTTAATCTGCAGAATTCGAAGTCTCTCATCACCTCTTTGCGATATGCTGTACATTCAATGGAAAGGCCTCAGGCATCACTTTTTATCTATCCTGAGGGTGAAATTGTGCCATTTAATACAGATAAACCCAATTTCAAAAAAGGGCTTGCCTGGATAGCAGAGAAATGCCCCGATGTGGATATTGTGCCGATTGGAATCTATATCCACACAGCAAAATTTGATAAACCGGAACTTTTTATAAAAATTGGGAAACATTTAGAAATTCAAGAAGATAAGACACAATCTGAGATCAAACTTATTCTTGAAAAGAAATTACAGAAAGTATTAATCCGATTAGTTGAGGATGCACATTCAGATGAACGGTTATTCACACAGCTTTAATGCTAAAAAATCAGTCTTAAACATAAAATGGGACTGATAAAAACGTGAAGTCTTGTTGAATATTTGACACATTCATTCATGGCTCGATCGTAACCACTACTCTCTTATATCTCGATAGCGCCGGTGTCCCCTTGTCAGTTACTTTTAGAATAAAATGAATGGTTTGAGTACTTTCAACCTCCGGCGCTTGAATGGTATGCATGTGATACAAGTTCGGTGAATAGGGTGCAAAAGAGATCACTTCATCATAAGTACCTGCTTCCGGATATTGAAACCAGAGAAAGCTAATTGAATCCCCGTCAGGATCGAAACTGCCTTCCGCATTCAAGCCAAATATTTCACCGGATTTCACTGTCAAAGAATCGTCATGTGCTAATTTTGCAACCGGTGGATGATTCGCATCATCATAATTCATTACAGTCCAATCCATTCGGGCGGCAAAGTCATTTTGAAAATCTTCTCTCCATCTCCAAAGTGAAACCTGGTTTCCGGAGTAAACTGTGGTACTCTGTTGAATCGGTCGGCCATATTCTGAATAATGATATGGCTGAAATGTGTCTTCAGCATCGGTCCAAATATCTCTGCTTTCCTTTGGGGTATCCTCAGGAATACCAGGAGCTCCGGCGGGATCTATATCGGGTGTATAAAGTTCATACCGACCTCCCCATCCGCCAACATTTGGATGTTCAGCGTTATTCAGACCATTTGGAATTAAGGATAAAAAAGCTGGTGTATCCCCTTCCACTCCATAAGCAACGTCAGGATATTCTAAACCCAATGGACCGTGATTTTGTTGAATATTTTCAGCAATCCAATCATTACTGATTACTTCATTATTAGCACCTTCGAATGGACGATTGATAGCAATCCACGTACCGGAAAAATAATTACCTGGACTCACGATGTAGAAAAGATTTGGAAAAACCCGGCGCATCCACGGAGCTGATGTGTCCTGATCTGAAATTGTATAAACTCTTAACTTTCTAATAAGCCTTTCTAATTCACTGTCGGAACGAGTTTCTTTCAACTTCCACAATGCCTGTGCAAGTGTGTTAGGTCCGCCCCAAACGGAAATCCATAACGGTCTCGGATCATTTTTTTCAAGTGCCTGGATGATCCATTCCGATCCTTCGGAATCGTGTCCTTCACCAACTCCTTCCATACCATAAAGGGGCAAACCTTGTTTTACCACTTTATGAAGTTCATCTGATGATGGAAATCCCTTTTCATGCTTCATCAAATTTGGCTGAACCTTTTCGTAAGAATCAATGATTTTATGGAGTGATTCGGGAACAACTCTTTCTCTTTGATGTGTCGATGTGGTTGCAATGATTCCTTCAATCTCAATTACATTTGAATAGAGAAGTAAGCGAACCAGAGACTGTGCATCATCGGGATCAGCTTCTATATCTGTGAGTACAATGAGTCTGTGTTTGTCTGATTCATTGGGTTGAGCCACAGTTTTATCTATTGAAACTGACATTGCGATTAATATGAGGAATGAAATGATATATTTGTGTGATTTCATATGAATTAATTAATTGGGAAACAATGCTCCTTTTGCACCGGTATGACTAAATTTCAATATTTAATTTATTTGTATTAGAACGAATTAAATAAGGCATAAACGCCAAGAGTTCCAATCATTTCGCACATTATTTCGAATATACACCTACTCATGACCACATATATTTCAAACTTCTAAAAGTAAAGATATCCCATTTATAAAACATTCAACCTCACATTAAACCCGAAGTAATTTCTGGCTGCTGTTACTTTCGATGGCTATTTCTATAATCTTAATAACATTTTTTGCGGATTCGGGATCTACCGGCGGGTCCTGTTTATTTACAATAGCCTCTTGTAAGCCCATATAAAATTTGGCATAATTCCCTTTTAATGTTTTTATAGGATACTCCTGAATAGCACCATCCACATTTTTATATAGGATTCCATGATCAGATGCAGGCTCTTCACCCCACCCTTTCTGATGGGGGTTCATCCCTGAAGCTAATTGCTCCTCTTGTACATCCATTCCATACTTTACATAAGCTCCATCATCACCTCTCAATATAAATCGAGGAGTTGGATCTGAGACCAGCATTCCGGCTTTTAATGTCACTTTCAGACTCGAATAGAACATGTCAATCGTAAACCAATCATCCGCTTTTCCATTTCGCTGATGTCGAATATCTGCGAATATATATTCCGGTAGCCCAAACAACTGAAGTGACTGATCTATTAAATGCGGGGCAAGATCATACAGTATACCACTGCCATCCATAGCCGACTCTTTCCAAACCTCCCCTTTCTTTAATCTTCTGAAGCGGTTATAACTGGATTGGAATTCCAAAATAGTTCCCAGCTGACCCTCCTCTATGATCTTTTTCAGAGTTAAATAATCTCCATCCCATCTTCTATTCTGAAAAACAGTCAAAACCTTTTCCTTTTCCCGGGCAATTCGAATGAGCTTTTCCGATTCCTCCGTAGTTAATGTAAACGGCTTCTCTACTACTACATGTTTATCAGCATTTAAACTATCAAATGCCTGTTCAAAGTGTAAATGATTCGGGGTAGTTATGAGTACCAAATCAATTGAATCATCTTTGAGCAGATCTTTCAGATTTCGAACAATGTTAACATCTTCAATGTCATTAAGTGCGTCGTCCTTACTCCTTTGAAGAACCGTCGTGACCTTAAAATCCGGGAGCGATTTGAGTAGAGGTACGTGAAAATGTTTTGCAGATTTACCGTAACCAATAATTGCTGTGTTCACTGTATGAGGCATACTATCCGAAATTTCGTTGAAACTCTCTTTATATTGAACGCAAAGATGTTATTGAAAATACGAAATAACTGAATAAGCTAAGAACAGCTTCTGTATGTAAGTCAATGGTTCATATCGATAGATGCGGATCATAATATAGCAAGGATGCCTCCTCGCTGTTAATTAAAGTGAGATCTGATTATCTTCACTGTTATTATTTTGGATTACCCCACGGATTAAACCTATGAAACTAAAGTTAGCTCTAATTACTGCTATCGGTTTGCTGATCATGACTTCGTGCTCTCTGATTTTAGGCTCCATTGACGCGCCAACCATCGTTTCTCACAATTATATTGAGGGTGTAACTCCCAGTAATTCGACTCAGTTCAATCAGAGATCTTATCCTACTGTAAGAGCTGACTGGCCGGGACCCGGTGGTGATAAGTTGTGGTTAGCCATCAATCTGGGTGCAACCGGAGAACCGGAATCATCCGTTGATGATGATCCTGATCGCGCAGGCTGGTATTTTCAGTTCAATAGAAAACAGGGATTCTATCATAGTGGTTCTCAATTAGTTCCACAATGGCGATTTTCCAGTATCAATGAAAACAGTGTATGGCAACAGTCCAATGATCCATGCCTGCAATTGTTAGGGGATGATTGGAGATTACCGACTATTGAGGAGGTACGGACTTTTAGAGAAGCTTCCAGGGAAACCGGAGCGATGGGTGGCGGGAATCGGACGGATGCATTTAATTCTACATTGAAACTTCACGCTGCCGGTGAACTTGCCACGGTCAGTGGACAATTACGATATCGGGGAGAAGAAGGCCGGATATGGGCCCGTGATCAGTTTTCTCCAAGTAATGGCGAAGTATTAGGTTACTCAGATGAAGGAAGTTCAACTTTTGGAAGCAATAAAGCATTCGCAAGACCGGTAAGATGTATAAGTGATGAGCTATAGAATGTACCTTTCATAACTTTAAATTTGAAACATCAAATTTTCTCTTTTAATCAATTATATGCTTTAAACATTTTAACTCTCCTTTCATGAAGCTCATCGTAAAGTTTCTCGTATCCATTCTCTTGACAATCGTTTTCTTATTTTTGATCTATTCACTTTTCAATCTTCGAGATCGGCACAGGGGTTACAATCTTAATATCAATCAAAAATCAAACGGAGAAGTCGTTCTACGTGCCGGTTTCTCTGCAATTTCGATCACTCCTGAAATCCTTGACAGATGGAATGATACCCTTGGAAATTATCAATACAACCCCAATGAAGGAGATACCTATGAGGATATCACTGAATCAGGTCGTTTTGATGCTGTTTGGATGGCGGGATTTCAGAGCCGTAAACCTGCACAGGGAGTAAATGATGATCTTTGGGCACGGGCATTGGTTTTGGATGATGGAGTTACTCGTTTAGCATGGGTTGTTTTGGATGCTATCGGATTTAACGGGGATGATATCATCTCTGTCAGAAAACAAATTCCAGCCAAATTAGGAATAGATTATGCCATCATATCTTCAACTCATACACATTCTGCCCCGGATTTAATTGGATTGTGGGGGCCATCAACGTTTACGTCCGGAGTGAACCCCGAATATGTTGAAAAAGTAAAAAAAGGGGTATTGGATGCCATCGAATTAGCAACAAATCGATTAAAACTGGCCTATTTCCGGTTTAGTTATGACAAAGAAGGCGCAATAGATATGCTCGGTGATACGCGAGAACCAATCGTCATCAATCCAATTATTAATGTGATGCAGGCTTTGGACGTAGAAACTGACTCCACACTTGGGACTCTGGTTACCTGGGATAATCATCCCGAAACGATCTGGAACAAAAACTTACTGATTACTTCTGACTTCCCACACTATTTAAGAGAAACAATTGAAAATGGAATCTTTCAAGACGGTGAACAATTAATAGATGGATTAGGCGGTACCTCTATCTTTGCAATAGGAAATATTGGCGGACTGATGACCACCCACCCATCTGTGCCAATCAAGTCCTTCATATCCGAAGAAATATTTGTAGAACCCTCTTTTGAAAAAGTGAAAGCTCAGGGAGAAAATTTAGGAATCCTTGTATTGAATTCCTTAAAAAATGAATCTGTGTCTGAAATGCGTGTTGGCAGCATTGATCTACGGGCAAAAACCATAGAGTTGCCGCTTGATAATCATTACTTCCGATTAGGCGCAGCCCTGGGTTTGTTTGAGAGAGGAATGAGTAGCTGGATGAATTTAAGATCAGAAATTGCATACTGGAAATTGGGCCCGGCAAGTTTCTTACATCACCCATCAGAGCTCTATCCGGAAATAGCCTATGGTGGTGTAGAATCCCCGGTTGGACAAGATTTTACAATACCTCCTCAAGAAGTTCCGCCACTCATAGAATTCATGCATGGTGATTATCGTTTTATGCCCGGTTTATCGAATGATATGATCGGTTATGTAGTACCTAAAAGTCAGTGGGACACAAAACATCCTTTTACATATGGTGCTGAGAAACGCCCGTACGGTGAAATCAACTCATTAGGCCCTGAAACCGGACCGATCCTTCATCGCAATCTTATCAATTTGATGTTGCAAAAATAATAGATTCTCCAAATCTGAAATATCTTCTTCTTTCTGCTGCCGGATTAAAACATTTAAAGTGACAAATAGTTCATTTTCGAATCCTTTTAACGGTTATCCATTCTCATATTAACTGTCAATATTATTTTAATGAATATTCGACGGATCAAATTGATTGTATTCTGGTTATAACTTTTAGATTATGATGCATTTTTTTAAAAAATTTTATGTACTATAATCGAGTATTTTATCGGAGTATCTTACACTATTCGGAGTCATTCATTCATATAAATTAATAGGGATTCAAACTTTTTTATGGTCAAATTCAAATTTCAAATCGTGGTTAGTTTCATCTTTCTGGTTTCTATGTTCTTTACTGCATGTAGTAATGATAATGAAGCGACATTATCCGATAAAACAGTTTATGAGCATGGAGAAAGTATGACTAGCGCTGAACCTGACAACCAATTTATCACAGATTCTGATTCAATAAAAAGCAGCTGGGTGGATTTGGAGGAGAGTAATTCCAGACAAAGAACAGTCGATATCAATCCATCTTTCATAAAAATTGATTCCACTGCAGTGGGGCAAAGTTTTGAATTCAATATCTATGATGCAGAGAGTTTGATTGGAGAAGTAACCAGAGTTTCTACAGACTTAAATGGTGTGAAATCCATAAGTGGACAAATCCTAGGTGATAAAGGTAACTTTGTATTTACAGTGAATGATACCCTCCTGCTTGGACAACTGCGCCTGACAGATCGTGATAAAATCATCCAAATTAGATTCGATGATAAATTAAATGATTATATCTTGACTGAATCTAATCGAAGTGATCTGGATGTACTGCCCGGATCAGCCCCTATGAGACGTGGAAACAATTAATTAATGAATTCGATAAAACGCCAAATGTCTGGATATTTAAAATACTTTATCATAATTATATCGCTTTTGTGCTTTATTCCAACGAATGTATCTGCACAGATAAGCGGGTCTTATACTCTTTTTGAAATCAATGAACAATTCTCTCCGGGTGATGATAGTACACTCTCGCAAGCATTAACTACACAATATCGCCGGGATGTACTGCAAAGTTTACCGTTAACTGTAAATAATGATGTCCTTGATCAGGTTCGCAGTAGTAAAATTAACTCTTTTCAGATGACCGATATAAATGGAGAGCTGATGACTGTTGAAATTAAACGAATTATTGAACATCTGAATGATGATTGGTCAGTTACAGGCTTCATAAATGGCAATCCAATTAATTCATTCACACTCTCCTACTCTAATGGGTTAATGCTCAGCTCGATCCGTAATATTACATCTCATACATTTATGGAGATATCCTATCGGGCCGAATATGATTCTCACTATCTGCACGAAATAGACCCGCACAAAACAGATAAAATCTCTTGTGGCTTTGATCATTCTGATGTGTTGATGCGACAAAGATCTTCAAAAAGAGTCTCAAATCTAACCCTTCCTCAATCTACTGGTACTGCAATCATCGATGTAATGATAGTATATACTCCTGCTGCTGAAGCATGGGCTTTATCCGAAGAAGCCGGCGGGGTGGGTATTCAAAATGTGATCAATCAATCGATGACATTGGCGCAAAATGCTGTGGATAATTCAAACATTGATCTTGAATTCAGGCTCGTTCATGCTGCGAAGGTTAATTACACAGAAACAGTGACGGAAGATGAGTCGGGTGAAATGGTTAATGATTCTGGTGTTGATCTTGAGAATCTGACAAATGGTGAAATACCAAATGTTCATGAGCTGAGAGAACAATATAAAGCAGACTTGGTTGCGATGTTCACGGATGTCGAAGATACGGGTGGAATTGCGTGGATGGCGACTGGTGATATTGATGATGCAGAATATGCATTTTCTATCACGCGAGTTCAACAGGCGGCAAATACATCCACACATGCACATGAAATGGGCCACAATATGGGTAATGATCATACCCGAAATCAAAAAGAATCCCCATCCATTGACGGTGGGATTTTTGAATATTCCACAGGCTGGCGATGGATTGGAAATAATGGGGAAACATTTATTTCTGTGATGTCCTATGACGAGCCCGCCGATGATGACGAAAATGGAAAAGATGAAGATGGAAACCCCATTTATGGTATACAAGTCGACTACTTTTCTAACCCTGACATATCCTTCCAAGGTGTTCCTACAGGATCTTATTCAGGAAAATATGCGCCTGCGGATGCTTCGAGAAGTATGAGAGAAATGATGAGTACAGTCAGTAATTACAGAGTTTCCGTTCAGGATGACGACAATAATGATGATAACGGTGGTGGTGATGATGACAATGATGATGAACCTGTTGACACATCTGCAATTCCGGAAAATCTCACCCTTCAATACAGCGAAGGAACAATTACATTGAACTGGGATGCAGTGAATTCCGGGCAGTTAACCGGTTATAATGTTTACAGATCTAACAATTCGAATGATATTCAGTTCCATCAATTCATTGATGTCAGTAACACATCATTCCAGGACAATCCTGACGAAACAATGTTTTATGCGGTGAGTGCTGTTTATGGATCCAATGATGAAAGTTCACTCTCCAATATTATTAGTTTTTATACTTCTGAAGAGAGCGTGGGCGATGATTGGCAATTGATATCCAATCCATTGAAAAATAGTATTGGCGTACAATTACAAATCGTTGGATTTAATCAGGTTTATACAAGAGAAAATACACTTATTCCCGGGAAAGGTTATTGGGTTCGCAGAGACACTCAAGGCATTCTTAATTTGGCCGGAGAAGGATTTATTAGCGGAGATATCGAATTAAATAGTGGATGGAATTTAGTTGGAGGGCTTGCGGATACATTTTTATTGAGTGATATCTCTGACCCTCAAAATATACTAAGCAGTGCTCAGGTTTATCAATATAGTGGTGGCGTTTACAATGAAATCACCGGTTCATTAACTCCCGGAAGAGGGTACTGGATGCACGCTGATGAGTCGGGTACAATTCGATTTCAAATTGCCGGTACAGCAACATCCAAAATTCAAAACACTCGTAAAACATCTGAGCCGATATCAGGATTTCACCGGCTTGAGTTTATAAGTGATGGAATTGTTCAAAATTTTTGGATAAGTGATCAAGAACTCCACTCTGATGAGCGAATGAAATTTTTATTACCTCCTATAGCGCCCAGCGGATTTCTGGATGTACGCTCTGATGAAAATTTCTCGATCACTGACCAAGCGATCCAGAACATCCATCTCACATCAGATCATTATCCGGTAGTCATTAATTTCTATCAAGAAGGGCAGCTATCCGACGATTACACCTATCGATTAGTAGGTATTAAAGACCAGGATGAAATTCATTTCAATCTCACAGGCCAACAGCTGGAAATTCCATTTCAAATGGATTTATTGCGATTGGAAAGAGTATCATCAAATGATTTAATATCAGAATTCAAACTTCATTCAAATTATCCAAATCCATTCAATCCGACGACCAATATCCGATACGAGTTACCTCAACAGAGCCCGGTACGCATAGAGGTATTTGATGTGGTTGGACGTCGAATTGCACTTCTTGTGGATACCATTCAGCAAACCGGAACCTATACTGTACAATTTGATGGAACCGGTATCGCTTCGGGGCTTTATTTACTACGGTTTCAAGCAGGCAGATTCAATGAAAGCCGACAAATAACATTAATTAAATAAATTGGGGTCCACTATTTTGAAATACTTAATGATTCCATTCTTATTCTTATTTATTTTTTCGGCTTGTGGTACAGAAGCTGAGCCGGATATTGATCCGCCAACTCCGCAACCACAACCGGATCCCGTTGTTGATACAAGTGCTGAGTATTCTGTGACGTTGACATTATCAGATGATAATAAACAGATCGAACTCCGATTTGGACAACATGCTAATCCTACATCTCAGGATGAACAAATGCCGCCACCTCCACCGGAAGGGAATCTACATGCCCATTTCACAAAAAACTCCAAAAATTATTGGAAAGATTTTAGAAGTAAGGATAGTGAAGCGGAAGTGTGGGATTTCAACTTCCAAACTGGAGATAATGGTACTGTTATGCTCGAATGGAATTTACAGACTACCAAATTTCCGGGCACATTAACACTGGTTAATTCTGAGGATGATTCTTCCATTGAAATAGATGGGACTGGTGAGATTGAGCTGCCGATATCTGCCAATGGGAGTTTCCTCTTTGAATACCAACTTGACGAATAATACTCCAAAAATTCCGAAGCACCGCTTCGGAATGCAAAAG
>DEMS01000016.1 GCA_002359315.1 Bacteroidetes bacterium UBA2664
CTTTATACATAGAAGGATGACGGCCGGGGTTTGATGACAGTCGAGTTTGATGACTTTCTGATTGATAACATTCTGATTGATAACTTTCTGATTGATGACACTCTGATTGATGAGAGTCGATGTTTGTTGACGGCCGGGGTTTGATGACAGTCGAGTTTGATGACTTTCTGATTGATGACACTCTGATTGATGAGAGTCGGTGTTTGTTGACGGCCGGGGTTTATGCTGTCGGATTATTTTAATTAAACTCTGCACCATCAATAATTTTTTTATATCGAATTACATAATTTATAAATGAGTAGATCATAAAGGCTACAGAGGCAATCATAAGCCAAAAATGAACGTCTGTGGCTTCCCTGAAGAAGAATATTGAAATCCAGTAAAACGCCATGATATTTACGGAAATTTTACCGGACATGATGGACATGGCCACCTTGCCTCTTTTCTTTTTTATATATCCTGACCCGGTCATTATCAATAAATCCCTGGAAACGCCCAAGGCAAAATACCATACCGGAATCCACCCCAGCATCACTGTATAGAGAAACAGGAAAAATGCCATCAGTTTGTCTGCAATCGGGTCAAGTACTTTGCCCAGTTCAGATATTTCATTTCTCCAGCGGGCCACTAAACCATCCAGATAGTCCGATATCACCCCATATATGATCAACAATACGATCGCATAATTTATCTCGTAATCATTATTCATATGGATATAGATCACCGGAACGACGACCAGAACCCGGGTTAATGAGATAAAATTAGACCATGTGATAATATGATTTTTTACCACTAATTTCTTCCCATCAATGTTTATCGCTTCTCTCATACTTTTTTTCGATCGGAAATCAGTTTGATATCACTTTTTAGTACGCAACTAAACAGGGATTGTTCTATTATCTGACTAATAATACACTTTTTAAACATGATTTATACAAATGAAAAATAAGGAATCCTCATCTTCAGATCATAGATCATCATCATTAATTGAAAAAGAGAAGTCATCAGAACAGGTCTATGATGGCAAATTATTAAAGGTTTTTTATGATGAAGTCACACTGCCGGATCAAACATTTTCATCAAGAGAGTGGATAAAACATCCGGGTGCCTGTGCTGTGGTTCCTGTTTTTGAAGATGGAACCATCATGCTTCTTAAACAATTTCGATATCCCCCGAGAAAGATATTTATTGAAGTCCCGGCCGGAAAAATTGATCCCGGTGAAGATCCTCTTCGAACGGCTGAAAGAGAACTCCTGGAAGAGAGTGGGGTTGAGTGCCGGAATATCATTAAAACCGGATCATTCTATCCTGCCATTGGTTACGCGGACGAGATTATCCACACTTATGTGGCCTGGGATCTCACGATCAAAGATCAAAATGTAGATGACGATGAATTTTTACAGCCATTCCGCATCCCCTATCAGAAGGCAGTGCAGATGATTGCTGACGGTGAAATTACCGATGCCAAAACCCTGTCTGCACTGATTCAAACCAAAATGTGGTGGGAGAAAAATGGACCCTTTCCTATAGCTTTCTAATAAAAGGCCGATCCCGATTTTAATCTCTTTTTTTGATGATCCCTTCTCGCACTGCTAATTCAAATAGCGACTGATGCAGATTTTCCACCAAAAGGTCCCCGCGATTAATCAATTCATCGACTTCATCACCGGTCATCATGATCAGGCATCCGGCTTCCCGAAACTGCAGATCAATATTCCGTGGATCCGTTAATCTCATTTTATCCACATTGAGTCCATCTGGACTCACGTTTTGATCGACCAGACAGTAATAAATATCTGACCTCTCTTCGCCAAAATTAATCTCCTGGAGTATTGTTTGATCTAGTTTCATATTTAAAATAACAATGATTGGCTGACTCTCATTTTGAATATCGTTCGATAAAATCCCGGGCTTTGATAACTTCCATAATCTCCTGATTTTCTGCATCAACGATCCGGACCTGAAACAGGCTAATAATTGCCTGGCTGTGCAGGCATTCGATCGTCTCAGAAATTGATTCGCACTCTTCGGTTTCACTTACCAGATCGTTCACACCCTGAACGATATATTTCATTTTTTTAGCCTGATGTTCTTTATCCGTTTTTTCATCATTGCCAGATGGGCCTTCATTGAAATAATCACGAATGGCATCTTCCGTTACATACCACTGCACACCCAGTTTCCGCCCTTTTAATTTACCCTCCCTTAAGTAGGCACGAATGGTCATTTTACTGATTCCGAGCTGTTCATGCAGATCATCAACAGAATAGAGCGTCAAAGATCCAATTTTTTTAGCCATGATCGGTTTTTATAATGGGTTATTATCTAACAATAGTTATATAAAGATAATATAATATCTAATATTATCATACATTACTTATATAATAAGAATTTCATTTGGGATTGATGGGTGAATGGTGATATATTATCAGGAGTTACTTGAAAATCACCGCACTTCTCATTCAAGTCGAAACCCAAATACACAATTCCCGGCATTGTTATATCTGCTATTCCCGGTTAAAGATTTGGATACTTTGAAATTGAAATGGATTGATGATGGCCGTTTCAAGCCATCAAAAAATAAAGCCTGATTCAGTGAAACCTTAAAAAGGAATCCATTCGCAATCAGGCTTTTGATTTTCGGGTTTAGCCCTGTGTAGTTTGGGGCAGAGGAACTTTGGACGTTTTTTCCAGAAACGCTTCTTTCTTCACAATCAGATACTCTTTAATATTATTGGCTGTGATATAAACGACCGGTATTAATATCAAAGTTATCAGTGTGGATGCAGTTAACCCCCCAATCACAACTCTTGCCAATGATGCCTGAATCTCTCCACCGGCACCCCATCCAAACGAAAGAGGCAGAAGTCCCAGTACGGTGGTCAGTGTCGTCATGAGTATCGGCCTCAATCGCAGCCGTCCCGATTCAATGACAGCATCCATAATTTTTATATTCTTATCTCTCCTCATCAAATTAATGTAATCCACCAATACAATGGCATTGTTTACAACAATACCCACTAACATGATCACTCCCATGATGCTCTGCATATTAAACGTTGTATTGGTCAGGATCATCGTGGGAATAACACCAATGATCGCAACAGGAACTGCAAACATTACAATCAATGGATCGAGGAATCTCTCAAACTGAGCTGCCATCACCATATAGATTAAACCCAACGCCATCAATATAGAGACGATAAAATCGGTCTGAGCTTTTTGCTGTTCCTCATATTCACCGCTATAAATAACTGAAAATCCGGTTGGCATCTGAAGGTCTGACAAAGCAGCCTGTATTTTTTCAACGGCCTGACCCAATGGAACACCACTCTCTAAGTTTGCTGTAATAAATGTTACCCGCTGACCATTGACCCGATTGATGGAAACCGGCCCTCTGGAGGCTTCTTGGTCTATAACAGTTGAAATCGGCACTGTAGCACCACTTGCCGTACGTACGGCAATATTTTCCAGGTCAAGTGTGCTCATTCTATCCTGTTCTTGTAATCGTACAGTGATATTATACTCATCCCCGCCATCTCTGTAAACACCGGCACGGGCACCTCCGATATTTGCCTGAACAGCTTGAGCGACTTCGCGTCCGGTAAGCCCCAGTTCCGCTATTTTTTCGCGATCAAAAATAATGTTTTGTTCCGGCCGGCCCTCTTCCCGATCAGATCGAACACCTCTCACTTCCGGGATGCTTTCCATTCTTCTTCTGATTTCGTCGGCAAGTTCATTGGCCATTTCAATATCGTACCCCCGAAGTTGAACCTGTACAGCTTCATCCCCCCCGGATCCAAAAATTCTTCTCAAAATCCATAGGCCGCTTTGAGCACTGACCCTGAAAAAGCCCCCGGGGATGCTGCCTTCAACCTCATTGCGGATCTGATCCGCCAGATCGTAAGAATTTATGGTTCGTTCACTTACATCTACCAAACTGAGTTCAACCTGCGCCCTGCCATTTCGAACCTCGGTGCTTACATATTTAACCTGATCGTTGGGCACAACCGCCATTACCTTATCACGCAGTTCTTCAAGATATCGGTTCGATACTGCAATATTCATTCCATCAGCCAGAAAGAAATCTATACTGATTTCATCTGCTTCCGTCTCCGGTGCCAATTCCGTATCAATAAAACCTGCGGCATAAACAGAAACGCCTATCAACAGAATTGTAATCGTGAAAACCATATATTTTCTCTCGATCGCAATCTTTAAAAAGTCGCTGTATTTATTCTCAAATCGTTCAAAAAACAGTTGAAACCGGCCTTTATCTTTCGCTTGAAGTTCTGAATCCGGCTTAATTGTAAGAAATTTGCTTGCAAGCATAGGAACCAATGTAAGTGCTACAAGCAACGAACAGAAGAGTGAGAAAACCACGACCATCGCAAGTTCCTGAAACATGGTTCCGGTAATCGTCTGCATGAATACAACAGGCAGAAAAATAACCGACGTGGTAATTGTCGAAGCGACGATCGCGCCTCCAACCTCTTGTGTACCCACCAATGCACTCTCTGCCAATGACCTGCCCTTCCCGCGTAATCGAACAATATTTTCCAGTACTACAATAGCGTTATCAACAATCAGCCCGACTCCAAGAGCGAGTCCTCCAAAACTCATCTGATTGAGGGTTAATCCTGTAAAGTAGAGAAGTCCGAACGTCGCAATAATAGAGACCGGAATCGCCAGTGAGATTATAAATGTTGTAGAGCCATTCCTCAAAAAGATATATAGAATGAATATAGCGAGAACAGCTCCCCACAATGCTGCTTCTTGAACATTATCGATGGAATTTTGAATAAATTCACTCTGATCTGTGACAATGAGAAGGTTCAGCTCTTCCCGTTCGGCATTAATCCGTTCTACTTCTCTGTGGATTAATCGTGATACTTCTACGGTATTGGATCCGGTCTGCTTCCGTATCCCCAATCGAATCATGGGAATGTCATTTACGCTGGTAACTCTGCCGATATCGGCATATGCATCTTCAACTGTTGCCACATCTTTTACCCTGACCGGTATCCCATCAACCTGTGTGATGATGGTCTCTGCAATTTGATCGATCGATGTAAATTCACCTAATGTACGGACATAGAGCTCTGTCAGGCCATCTTTTACATTCCCGCCGGGTGCGGTGTTGTTTTCAGCTATGATAGCACTTTGTACTTCTGCTGCTGTCAAACCGCTTGCGATCAGCCGATCTCTTTTCAAGTTCACTAAAATTTCCCGACTCACGCCTCCCCATACATCAATGGCCCCAACTCCCGGAATCTGTTCCAGGCGTTTTGTGATATCTCTTTCCAGCAACTGTGTTAACTCATCTAAAGGCCGGTTTGATTGGGCTCCCAGAATGACAATTGGGAAATCATTGGGATCGAATTTTCGAACCCTTGGAGCCTCAGCTTCTTCCGGTAAACTGCCCCTTACTCTGTCCAGGGCTGCCCTTATATCGTTGGCAGCCTCATCCAGGTTTGTATTTTGAGAAAACGTCAGATTTACCCGGCTTGAACCCTCTTCAGAAGTCGAAGTAATTTCTTCAATATTTGCGACACCGGAGACTGCATTCTCAATCTGATCGGTAATGATAGTTTCAATCTCTTCAGGCCCAACGTTCGCATAATCAACGGATATTGATAATCGCGGAAACTCTACCGGGGGGAGCAGATCGACAGGCAGATATCGAAATCCTGCAATACCCAGTACAATTACAATGAGATAGACCATTGTTGTTGCAATCGGTCTTTGTATAGATGTTTGTGTTAATCCCATGGTCTTTTTAATTAATATTGTTAGCGTCTATTCTTGACTGATCGGCAACATTTTCATTCATGATCTCTCTCAGGAGATCTTGAGGCCTGAGCCTTTGCATATCCATTATACTTTGCCATGCAACGGGCCTTACCCTGGCTATTTCACTATTATCTCGCGATAGCAAGTTATGGCCAACCGTCACAACCCAATCACCGCTTCTGATTCCAATCACACCGGCAGCATCGCGGCCACGTGCTACAACTTCTATGGGAATAAACTCAATATCTGTCGGGTTGCTCAGGTTTGATGTGGACTCACCTCTGTCCAGTTCTTCCTGTTGTTCAGCTTCAACTCCAAAACTTGAAGCTACATATACCCCGGTTACGCCACTTTGAGGATTGCGATATATGGCACTCAGAGGAATAATGGTTGTCTGTTCACTCTCGCCATAAAGCACATCTACCGTGACAAACATGCCGGGCAGCAGATGTCCGGCTGCATTATTAATATCGATTTCAGCTGTAGTGCTGAAGTTACCGGCACCAAGGAACGGTGATATTCTGGATATTTCTGAAACCAGAACGGTATCTCTAATATTTTCGGAAAAAATTCGTGCGGTTTGTCCAACCGATATATATCCTAACATTCGCTCTGTCAGGTTGATCGTAATTTTGGTTTCACTTAGGTTCCCAACGGTAAAAAGGCGACTGCTTGTGTTTACCAACATGCCCACTTCAGCCGAACGCTGACCCACAGTACCGGATACCGGTGAGCGTATAATCGTTTGGTTAAGAGCGTCTCTCTGTTCCTCTACGCTTGACTCTGCCTGGTCTACCTGTGCTTCAGCAAGATCCAGGCTTGCAAGTGCTGATTCCAATTGTGCTTCGAGCTGTTCTATTTCGAGATCACTGCTTAATTCTCTTTCAGCTAACACTCTCTCACGGCGGAGTTGTGATTCAACCTCTCCCAGTGCTGCTTCAGCTTGTCTGCGCTGGGCAACGGTGATCCGTAAACTCGCTTCGGCCTGGCGCAATCGTTCCCGGTATTCAGAATCGCGCAGTTTTAATAGAGGCTCGCCCAATGATACAATATCACCGTCCTGCACATAGATCTCTTCTATGGGAGCGCTGATTCTGGGGTATATATCAACCTGATTACTTGCGCTTACAATCCCATTCAACCTCTCTTCCAGGGGTAAACCCCCAAACTGAGCCTGAACAGCTTCAACAGCCGGTACTACCGTCGTATTAATGTCTGTATTCCCACCCTCTTCACTTCCGCATGCCTGGAAAAAAGCTACTGTGGAGACGAGTATTAGTAAAATTATTCGTTTTTTCATGATTTTATATGATTCTTTGGTACGGTAGAATAACATTTATAGGCAAAATTCATTCCCACCCATATGTTAAATAGTTTAAAAATGGGGGGGTGATATTATAAAAATTTGCAAAACCCAGTTCGGATAGGTTTGGAGAGGCGTTTTTCAGGCCGCCAAATGGGACTTGGTAGAGGAGGTGTCACCATCGGCCGGGTATAATGCTTTATCATACGAAGATTTCGAATTCTTTTTTTATATTTTAAATCAAATTCACAGTGGAATGAAAATCTGAGTAAATTTTAGCTCAATACAAGTAAACCGTTACTCATTCGTTCTACTATTCCTATTGGTATAAAATCTGTTCAATTAACCGTTTGTTTTTTATGAATCGCAAAGCGATTATCGGCACTGTAATTACTCTCTTTATTTTCATCTTCGCTTATTTCTCATTTAGTCAGATATTACCGCAAGAAATTGAAAATGCCCCGGAGTGGTTAACGATGGAGCAAGCCATGACCATGGCTTCCGTGGATGATCGTCTGGTAATGATTGATATCTATGAGGTCGGTTGCCAATTTTGCCGAAAAATGGATCGCGAAACCTATCCATCCCCAAGTGTGCGAAGTGTGTTAGATCGTGACTATCATCCTGTAAAGATTAATGGGAACTCGGAAGAGATCATGAATTTTTTAGGCGTGGAGTTAGCTCATAGAGATTTCGCTGCACAAATGGGAGTGACGGCTTTTCCATTTACTGTGATTATGGACGCTGAAGGCAATGTTATCGATAGCCGGAGAGGGTATCAGGATATCGTCGGTTTTACCCGTTTTCTGAACAGTGCTGTTGAAAAAAGCAGAGAGAGTTGACCTGGTTGCTCGCCGGTATTTTTTTCTATGTGTTGATTCAAATTGGAATCGGCTGGTGGGTTTCTCGGCGAATTGAAACAGAATCGGACTACCTTTTAGCCGGACGAAAACTTGGATACGCACTCGGTACTTTTACTATTTTTGCGACCTGGTTTGGAGCGGAAAGTGTAATTGGTTCATCAGGTGCAATTTATGGCGGCGGACTTGCCGGAGGTTCTGCCGATCCCTTCGGATTCGGTCTCACACTCGTATTAATGGGTTTGCTGTTTGCTGCGCCATTATGGAAAAAAAAACTTACAACACTTGCTGATCTGTTTCGTCAGCGCTACTCCGCAGGAGTAGAACAGATTGCCGTTTTTATGATGATTCCATCCACGGTACTTTGGGCTGCAGCTCAAATCCGGGCTTTTGGGCAAATCTTAACAGCATCTTCCTCAATTGAAATAGAGATCGCGATTGCCATTGCGGCAACGATCGTAATTTTATACACCATTATGGGAGGGCTCCTTGCCGTAGCTTACACGGATATCATACAAGGTCTCGTTCTTATCTTTGGTTTGGTTTCACTCTTGATACTAGTCCTATTTAATACTCCTGATTTGGCTGCTGTTTGGAACTCCATTGATCCCGGCAGGCTTACTCTAAAACAACCTCCAGGCACTTCTCTACTGGAACAAATTGATATTTGGGCGATTCCCCTTTGTGGATCTGTGGTAGCTCATGAACTCGTTGCCCGAGTCATTGCCACCCGATCTCCCAAGGTAGCAAGACGCTCATCCATCGCTGCCGGTTCAATGTATTTAGGTTTTGGATTAATACCGGCTTTTATTGGCCTTATCGGACTTCAATTGGTACCGGGCTTGGAAGATGGTGAGCAGATCGTCCCAATCGTGGCACAAACTTACATGCCTACCGTACTCTATGTGATTTTTACAGGAGCGCTGGTATCTGCCATTCTTTCTACTGTTGATTCAGCCTTACTTGTAGCATCTTCACTCATTTCTCACAATATCATCGTTAAAAATAGTACGAATATGCCTGAATTTAAGAAAATCAGGTGGGCAAGAATTTTTGTTGCTGTTTTTGGCATTCTGGCATGGTGGATAGCCACTCATGCCGAGGGGGTTTACAACTTGGTTGTTGATGCGGCTGCTTTTGGAACTGCCGGTATTTTCACTATTGTTGTATTTGGTCTTTTTAGTAAAATAGGCGATAAAATTGCCGCCGCATCTACTCTTTTCGTTTCGATGACAGTCTGGCTCACCGCCACTTTTGTTTTTGAACTGCCATGGGCCTTTCTGCTCTCCTTGATATGTGCTATATCAACATTCCTCATCGTATCAACTGTCGAAAAACTTCAATCCTGACTAGATTTGCACTACAAAACTCATCACTCATCACTCATCACTCAAAACTAAACACTCAAAACTCAAAACTCAAAACTAAACACTCCCCGTCCTTAAGCATATTCCCGAACGTCCGCCATATCCACCATTAAATCAAACAGGTCTGTATTTCGTACAAATGCCGGGATCCGATCACTTCCGGGACCCCATGCCGCGAGTTCCACATAATCAGAAGTATGAGTGGTAGATATGAAGTAGATTCCGTTATAATTTGCCAGAATTCCCGAGAACACTCCTTCTTTGCCGGATCGGTTTCGAAAGGGAGCCCTAAACTCTCCGGTCAATGATTTATATGCCATAATCGCCTCTTCTTCAGTTATTCGCGTGCTGGAAGCATACTCTATCAATTCCCGAACGCGATTGACTGTAACGTGAGCCGGCACTCCGGTATCATCCCATGAGATCCCGAGCTGATCATGAATCCATTCAAAGCTGTGTTTATACTCTTTAATAGTATCCAGCATGCGTGGTGAGTTTGAATACCCCGAACCATATGCGCCCAAACCCGGATTTGCATTTCCATGATCTGTCGTAAGGATGACCAGCGTATCTTCTCTGCCCTCGGTAAAATCCATTACCGTTTTAACCGCATCATCAAATGCAATCTGGTCATATATCAGTCCGGACGGACAGTTTCCATGAGCGGCGTGATCTACTCGCCCTCCTTCGATCTGTAGTATAAACCCATTTTGATGCTGATCAAGCCTTTGTAAGGCAGCGTCGGTTAACTCCGCCAGGGTTGGGACTCTCTCTTGAAGTTCAGGGAGTGATCTTTGATCCACGCTATAAGGCAGATGCGAATTATAAAATGTACCTAATATTTTCCCTTCCAGTGATGCCTGCAAGAGCTCCGTTTTATTCTTTACAACGGTATACCCTTTTTGCTCAAAATCACTAAACAGATCCCTTCCATCACTGCGGCTATCCGGTGAAAATTGACTTTCGCCGCCACCCAGCAATAGATCATATTCTCTGTCATAATATTGTACGGCGATCTCCTCCTCCATCCCCCTTTGCGGGACATTTGCAGAAAATCCGGCCGGTGTCGCGTGAGTTATGCGCGCGGTAGACACAAGGCCGGTTGCTTTTCCGGCGTCTTTAAATATTTTATGGATAGGCTTATACGGCTCATCATTCGGGCCCCAATTTATTCCGCCGTTATTAATTCTCTTACCACATCCCCAGGAGGAAGCCGCTGCGGCAGAATCGGTGACGATTGAATTGAGGGCCGCCATATCCATCAACCCTCTGTGATAATCCTTATCAGATTCATAGAGCTGTATCCAGTGAGTTTTTTCACCCATTTCAGACTGCTTAACCAGATCTGCAAGTGCCAAAGTCCCGGAACTCATACCATCGCTCACCAGAAAAATGACATTTTTGGCATCCCCAATGTCTGATTTTTTTTGAGCTTTTTTCATCGCACCGCCTAAAATACCGCTGCCAATTGCTGCCGTTGAAAGAGCGCCCGTTTTTAGAAAATCACGTCTGCTGAAGTTTTTTGAACTCATAAAATCTTTGATTTGGGTTTTAATATGAATAGATCAAAAATCATATCCACAGAATAGTGAAAAGATATTAAGGAATCATTAATTGAAAGGTAAAAGAATTCGATATTAGCCGGTATCAATGATCTAATTAAGATAGATCCAAAGATTAAACTGTTTTCAATTCGCTTTCTTATATTATACTTAATTAAAAACATTATGACTGTTCAGAAATCATAAATTTATTTCCTACCGATAATCCGTTTATGGGTCATTCTTGCGGGAATGATTCAAAAACCTAAAATTGAAATTCTATCATGAATATATCACATTTTCTTTTTTACCCTTTACAGAAAAAGGTTCTGCTCCCTATTTCTGTACTGCTTTTTATTTCGATATTAATTCTGCCGAATCAGCTAATCGCTCAGAGTGGTGTAACACCGGAGCAGATTGCAGAGATGACTTCTGTAACAAGTTCAGTTATTTCTGAAGATGGTAATTACATTGCCTATACAGTAAGTGTACCGGCTGATCCGTATGAAGCAAATACTTCTAACCGTACTGAACTCTATTTACTGGATGTGGCAGAAGGAACTACCCGCCCTTATTACACCTCAAGCTCGGTTGGGTCGCTGGATTTTCGGCCCGGAACCCATACGATTTCATTTTTAACACAGAGAGCCGGCGACTCCGCAAGATCTCTATATGAATTACCGGTCGATGGTGGTGAAGCTGTAAAGCTATTTAGTTTTGAACGTAATATTATTTCCTATACCTGGCATAATGATGGAAATCATATTGCTTTCATGGCCACAGATGCGCCGGAGACTTCTGATTCTTCACTTCCATATCAGGCAGACGTTTATGAAGAAAATCAAACTTATAGACGGGGTTTTATAACAAATGTAGCCCGGGCCGGACACACCCCGCATCGCTTACCTGTGGAGGGTTCAGTATATATGATTGAATGGAGCCCGGATGGCAGTCAACTCGCAATCTCAGCCGCCCCGACACCGACTGTGGATGATTCTTATATGGCCCAGCAAGTATTTGTGCTTGACTATAGTACCCGGGAAATTGTTGCAGAGGTTAATAACCGAGGTAAAATAGGTCAGATTGTATGGAGCCCCGACGGCCAGCGATTGGCTTTGCGTGCCGGGGCAAATATTAATGATCCCATCGATGGCCGAATCCTGATTGTTTCGGCACGTGGCGGAGTTCCGCAGATCATCGATGAAAATTTTGAAGGTAAATATGAGCAGATCGTTTGGGAAGAAGAGAATAGAATTCACTTTTTAGCCAGCGAAAGCACTTCATCCCTATTTGGTTCTATTAACATCAATGGCGGTGACAAACAGACACTTTTTTATGGTGATGAACATGCCATCAGTTCTTTCTCCAGAGACTCAACCGGAGCCCTCGCATTTGTTGCCAGTACACCCTCTCATCCAAATGAAGTCTATTATCTGTCGCCCGGATCCGCCCCGGAGAGATTAACTTATAATAACTCCTGGATCAACGGCGTCGAATTGGGCCGGCAGGAAGTCATAACCTATCAAACCAGGGATGGTCAATATTCCATTGACGGGGTACTCATTTACCCGGTCGGTTATGATGGCGCAACTCCCGTTCCGATGATTACAGTGGTTCATGGCGGGCCTGAGGCGCATTACAGTAATGGATGGCTGACCTCCTATTCAACACCCGGCCAAATGGCCGCATCGAAAGGATATGCCGTATTCTATCCAAATTATCGTGGAAGTACCGGCCGTGGAATCGATTTTGTATTTAGCAGTCAGGCCGACCTCGCCGGTAAAGAGTATGATGATATCGTTGATGGTATCGACTACCTGATTGACCGGGGCATTGCTGACACAGACCGAATAGGTGTTACGGGAGGATCTTATGGAGGATATGCATCGGCCTGGATGAGCACTTACTATTCAGATCGTTTTGCAGCGGCTGTAATGTTTGTCGGCATCAGTAATAATCTTTCATTTTGGGGAACCAGCGACATTCCGAATGAACTCTATCTGGTTCACTCTCGCGAGAGAATGTGGCAATCAGATGAAATGTGGATGAATTATTTAAAAAGAAGTCCCGTGTATTGGATCAGCAGAGCCCAAACTCCCATTTTGATCATGCACGGTGCCGCGGATACAAGAGTGCATCCGGCTCAATCATTGGAGCTCTACAGGCACTTAAAAGTACGTAAACCGGAGGTTCCTGCCCGTTTAGTCTGGTATCCGGGCGAAGGACATGGCAATAGCCGAGCCTCTGCCAAATATGATTATAACCTTAGAATGCTGGAGTGGTTTGACACTTATCTGATGACCGGCGACTCCTCTGCTGAAATGCCGCATTGGGATGCCCCGATTCCGGATAGGAATTAACTAATTATTCGATTATCAACGAAAAGGCCGATCCTGAATCGGCCTTTTTTATTAGTGTAAGTTCAGTATTCAATTTTTCTACAGCAAACTGCCGGGCTAAATCCCCTCTTTTGAAGTCATTTGATATCATTACACCTGCTTAAGGAGTGATAATGGATCTTAATCAGGATATTCAGGTGTATCATTGAAATTATTGACACAAACTCTCCTGGGCGTCAAATGTTTAAGTCACATTCTGTACATTTCAGTGACTAATCACTCTTATTTATTATGAAACGAAACAAACCTATTTCAGCTCACGGTAAACCCGTTGGCCAACCGAAAAAAAGATGGCTCTTCGCGGGCATAACCCTTGTACTTTTCATTATTTCGCTGATTGCCCTCTTTTATATTGCTGAAAATAGTGCTGAAAATAAGCTGCTGGAATTGGTAAACCGTGAGCTCTCTCCAAATTCTGAAATGGTGATTGACGATTTTTCAATTTCACTTCTGCCTTTAGGGCTCACCATTAAAAATATTACTCTGTTAAATCATTCCACTGCCGATCCGCTCTCCCGGGTAAAACCGACCGATGCCATTCGTAGCTTATCCATTGAAGAGGTCTCGGTATCCGGAATTAACATCCTCTCATTGCTCCGCAGAGAACATATAAAATTGAAGAGATTTAATCTTCATGGTGTGCATTTAGAAGCTTTTCAACCGGACTCGATCTTCATTTCTGACTCTGCAATGATGAGAGACCCCTTGCCAATAACCATATCAGATATTCAATTTTCTGAACTGAATCTGAAGCTTTTCGAATCTCCGCTATCAGATTCAACCACTACAGAGGTCCAAAATTTAAACGGTACTATCATGAGTTTAAATCTCTCTGATATTACTAAGTTTAACGACTCTACATTTGAGGTAATTGATATTTCAGCGGATCATTTTAATCACTTCACAGAGAATGGGTACTATGAAGCATCCCTTGATTCCTTCAGGCTAAATACGATAACTGATCAAGTTTCATTTAGCCAATTCCATCTGAGGCCTCTATTGAATGCATATGAGATGGCATTAGACCTTGGGTATCCGATCGATAACTATGATTTTAAAATACCAACCTTTAAAATTGATCAGATGGATTTAAATAGCTGGATTGAAGATGGTGAATTAACTGCCGGTAAGATTACCCTCAGCGAACCTGATATTTTAATAAGCAGGGATAAATCGCTGCCCAGAAGAGAACGGGAAGACCGGGATCTCCCCCATCTACTGTTCAAAAATTTGCCTTATTCTGTAAATATTGACACTATTTTGACTGAAAATGGCATTCTACGATATCAAGAGGAGTTTGCTGTTGAAAACAGGGCCGGGGGTATAACGTTCACCGAGATTGATATATCCCTCTATTCATTGGAAAACCGTTCATCAGAACCGATTTATGGAGAAGCAACCGCACTATTTATGAATCAATCTGATTTTGACCTGAACGTTATGTTCTCATTAGATGATAATGGCAGTCACACCGTGTCCGGCAACCTTTATCAACTCGATTTAACAACAATGAATACGACCTTTGAAAATCTGGTCCTGATCCATTTAGATTCCGGAGTGATACAGCAACTCAATTTTCGATTTGATGCAAATGATGACCGGGCATTTGGAGAGCTGCTGTTTATATACAGTGATTTGAATTTACGATTTATAGATGCTGAGCAAAAAACTGAGCGAGGATGGAATCGTGTTCGATCATTTATTGCGAATACATTCGTTATCCGGTCCGACAATTCAGCCGATGATCCTCGATCCGGTGAAATAGAGTTTGATCGCGACAAAGAACGATCTATTTTTAATTTCTGGGTCAGTTCATTATCAACGGGTTTGGTTGACACAATTAAAAGGTAATAAGTTGTATTTAAACATGAATCTATCCATATTCATCCTGCAATTGGATCAAATCCTTTATTTATAATAAATATTTACTGATTTTCATTTCTAGCATGAAAATTTTTCTAAAATTAATTATCTCGGCGGCCGGATTTATTCTTTTGTTTACACCGGTATTTCAAAGCTCTCAATTATTTGGTTTTAAGCAAGTTGACAATTCCGGTCAGGAGGTTCTCGAAAAAGATCTGGAATATCTGCAAAACTTAAACGAAAGAGCGGATGAACAAATCATATCGGGGGAAATGGATTCCATTCGATATATGGTTGATGAAGCACTAACACTTGCTGAGATATTCAATGATAGAGAAGAGGAAACCCAGGCGTACATAAACCTTGGTTCATATTTTTTGAATCGAAATCTGCCCGATTCTGTATTCCATTATCTGACAGATCCTTATGAGCGATTAAAAGATACATCAAACGGGCTCCGATTGGGTAATATTATTGCAAATGCATATGCCAGATCCAATAATCCAACTGCTTCATTGATTCTTCAGGAAGAACTCTTACAGAGGGCCAGAGAAGAGGAAAACACCTATTTCTCTGCCGGACTTACTCAAAATATGGGTAATAACTATCGAACTCTTGGGGACCTCAACACGGCCATTGAACACTATCTGATAAGTTTGGAAATGGCAGAGGAATTGGAGGATAGTACTCTTCTTGCTGTTATTCTTGATAATCTGGGTAGAATGAATACCGATTTGGAAAATCTTGAAATTGCTGAAACTTATATCAGTCAGGCATTGGAGATCGCTAAATCCATTGGTAATCTTCGAAATCAGCTTACAAGTCATTTGAACCTGGGAATTGTTCAAAATATGCTTGAAAAATATGAGGCTTCGGAAAACAATTTTAATCGGGTCATTGAAATCAGTGAACAATTAGGCAATATACAAGGACAGGTTCAGGGCTTGTATAATTTAGGGGATCTCTACAAAAATATGGGTAACTATGAGTTGGCACTTCGTAAGTTCGAGGAGTCATTGCTCTTAGGAGATGAGTATAATATTGCCATTGCCCGCTATTATAATCAGCGTGGTAAAGCAAATGTTTATTTTGAACAAGATGATTATACAAGAGCTATATCTCTCTATACGGAAGCTCTGCAAATTGCTGAAGAACTTGCCTCAGATAACTTAATTGTAAGTTCTAACAGAGATCTATTTGAATCATATGAGCGGAGCGGTGATACACTAAATGCATATCCATTCCTGAAAAGATATAGTGTTATGCAAGATTCACTAAAAGCACTGGAACAAGAACAGGCTGTGGCTCGTCAGGAAGTATTACTGGGTCTTAGGACCGAGCGCGAAACCAGGGAACTTACGGAACAAGCCCTTGAACAGGAGCAACAAGGAAGAATGATTATCACATTTTTGTTGGTCCTGTTGCTCTTTATTCTTGCAGGCTTACTGCTTTTAATTTTTACAAAAATCAAAGACAACAAACAGCTTGAGGCACAAAAAAAGGAACTCATTGAAGCAAATGAAGTCAAGGATCAATTGTTATCGGTTTTATCTCACGATTTAAGAACACCGATAACCAGTATTCAAGGAGTTATTCAATTGATTCGGTCAAACCTAATTGGGGAGGCCGAATTAAATTCAGCTCTTAATCAGATCGAAGTGAAACTTCAAAAAGAGATGAATACCCTTACAAATTATTTGCAATGGGCTAAAAATCAGAAAGATGGCTTCAAACCATCGCTGTCTGTAGTCAATCTTTCAAAGGTTATAGTTGATGTAATAAGTGATTTTGAAAAAGTCGCAATTAACAAAAATATCTCGATTGAGAATCATTTACCCGATAAAGCTCTGATTTATGCTGACAAACATATGGTCTATGTGATCTTAAGAAATCTTCTCTCTAATGCTTTAAAATACACTCCAAAATCGGGGAAGGTTTTATTGGGTTTCACCTACAGCAGTGATCGTGCCGTTTTTTCAATTGAGGATAATGGAGAGGGGGTTCCGCCGGAGAATTATGAGCGGATATTTGATCCGTTTCATACATCAAATGAAGGTACAGATGGGGAAATTGGTACGGGGTTGGGTTTATCTATCTGTAAAGATTTTGCACAAATTCAGGGGGCATCTATCTATTTTGAAAGTGAAATAGGAAAGGGAACTACTTTCTTTATTGATTTTAAAGTGCCTCCAACTCAAAACGACGTCAACTCATAGGTGGCGGACTGATCTCTTGATCCATTCGATCTAAAAAGAGTTTCATAAAATCGACTCTTCTCATCGCTTCCTTTTTTGCACTCTCAACATTCATCAGTTCCGGCAGCTTGAATAACTTGGTATAAAAATGGTCTATGGTCCATTCGCTATCATCCGGAACCCTGTGAATGCAAAAAGGATCTTCCGCTTGATAAAGGGATCGATTCATTTGTCCGCCCACCATAAAACAACGCGCTATACCGATGGCCCCCAATGCATCGAGCCGGTCTGCATCCTGTACAATTTTTGCTTCCAGGGTTTTTGGTTTAATACCGGCGGAAAAGCTGTGCGACTCTATTGCATGGGCTACTTTCGGAATCTTTTCGTTATCAAATTGAATCGATTTAAGATAAATCGTTGCTTTTTCAGCAGCCATTTTAGAAGCTTTTTTACGATTTGGATCGTCTTTGGGTACAATCACACAGTCGTGGAGCCATGCAGCTGCAAGCACAACCTCTTCATCACATGTTTCCTCTTTTGCCAACAACTGGGCGTTGCGGACAACCCTTTCCGTATGAGTAATATCATGTGCTGAATCAAAATTGCATGAATCCAGTAAAAATTGCCTGTAGTGATTCATCGTTCCTACTCTGATTGAATCACCGCATCTGAACGATTTCCATATTCTGCCCATGAGCCTTCATAGGGGCGAACCGTATCGTAACCCATCAAACGGAGTGTAAAGTATGCATGAGATCCGCGCACATTGGATTGACAGTGAGGAATCACTTCTTTATCCGGAGTAATGCCAAGCTCTTCGAACATCACCCTTATCTCTTCTGCCGGCAGAAATGTTGGTACCCCTTCAGGCTCTAATACAGAGCTCCACTCTAAATTGACTGCATTCGGAACGTGCCCCCCTCGTTCAGACCGCACGACCTCTCCGGAGTATTCACCGGCACTGCGGGCATCAAAAATGATCTTGTTGGGGTCGTTGGATGCCTCCATGATGTATTCGAAATCACACATCAGTGCTTCCTGAACATCAAATTGGAAGTTCCCAGGATCATGAGATGCGTATTGATCTGATATAGGAAGTCCGGCTTCAAGCCAGGCCGACATGCCGCCATTTAACAGCCTTGCATTGGAAAATCCGTAGTAATCCATTGCATAAAAAAGTCTTGCGGCTGCCAAATGATTCCCATCATCATAAATTATTACCTTGCTATCATTGTTTACCCCTAATTCTCTCATCTTCTCCTGAAAAAGATCCGGGCCGATTAAATAAGAATCTACCGGGTAGTCCGGATCGATTAACTCTGATACTGCCGGGAAATGAGTTGCACCGGAGATTAGGGAGTCGCTCTCTGAACCGCGCGCGTCTATAAGGAAGATCTCTTCTTCGGTCAGTATTTGCTGCAGTTCATCAGCAGATAAAAGTAAATGGCTGTTTGGATAGTCCGTTAACGGACCCTCTTCTTCTTCTACTGTACACCCGATCAAAAGTGCAGAAAGAAGGAAAGGAATGATAAGAAGGGTTTTTAATTGTTTCATAATGGGATAATTTTTCGTTGTTGAAAAAAGGTAGCTGTCTATCGTAAACGTTTTATTTCAATTAAACGATCCTTGCTTCTAATAATCAATGGTTCAAAAAAAACGTCTCCTTGACTACGTTGAACACCACTATTTTTTTATTGCTTCGACGACCTCTTTCGGCGGACGTATTGCCCTGCCGTTACTCATGAACACACCTGTAATTTTACCTATCAGAACCGGTTCCCGGTCGGGCATTTTATAGATGTTCTGATGGAATACAAATCGAACATTGCCCTGCTGCTCTGCCCAGGTTTGAACTATAAATCGATCATCACCCAAAAGTGCCCTTTTGTACTCTAACTCTACTTTATGGACAACAGCATCCGTGCCCTTTTTATGCAGTTCATTAAAATTAAGGCCTATTGATTTCAGAAATTCATGTCGAGCGTGTTCCAGATAGTTCTGATAGGTTGCATTGTTTACAACTCCCTGGGAGTCGAGTTCGTAATCACGGACCTCAAACTCCGTTTCGCAAGTTTTTGGATTATCTTTAGCCATTTTGGATCTACTTATTTTAAAGTTGAAATATATTCCACCAGATCGCGGATCTGGCTTCTGGTCAGCAGATCCCCCATTGCAGGCATGGCCGACGGAGATTGCTCACGGGAAACAATTTCTTGTATAGGAATGCGAATCAACTCCCCATCTGACGTCAACGAAAGGTGTGTGTTCGTTTCTTCCCGGTAAATTCCCCGAATGGTTTCTCCACTTTGGTTTGTTATCGTAATAAGTGTATAGCCTGTAGCCGGTTGTGCCGAAGGATCAATAAGAGACAGTAGCAATTGTTCACGGGAAAGCCGGGATGCGATGTTTGTGAGCTCTGGCCCAACGTCTGCTCCCCGATCATCAACCACATGGCAGCGGATACATTGGGCTGCCACATCAGTATAAAATACTCGCCGGCCTCTATTTTCATTTCCTCCATATAAAGATTCACCAAATCGGGCAAACTGATCACCTTTCGGTTTCTGAGCATGATATTCCTCAATCACCTGCTGTATATTTTCTGATTCACTATTTTCCATGGCAATCACCAAGTCAAGATGAACATCCGCAATCAGGTCACCGGAAAGCATATCATTAAATTCGGAAAGCAATAGTTCCTGAGCCTCCGGAGTATTCATTACTGAGAGTATCTCGTATGCCTGCTTTTTCTCATCCACGCTCCCGTCGGCAAGTATGGATGTCATCATGGCAACTTTGGTTTGTTCATTGAAATCAGCAACCGCCAGCAGTCCAAGCGCATTCATTCTCACTTCATTGTTTGGGTCATCCAGCGATATAGTCAGGACATCTTCGAAATTTTCATAGTTCAGTTTGGAAAGAGTATTCAGAGATTCAATACGCACCTGTTCTGAACTGTCATCATGCACAAGAGACAATATTGCAGGGATTGCATCTGTTGCACCAAGGGTACCCAGAGCATTCAGTGTTGCCACCTTTAATGTATTATCAATGGATTCAAAATATCTCTCCATCACAGCGAGCATTGCATTTCTGGCTTCCTCAGCGGGATAGTTCATTTCGCCCCGGTACCAGCCTGTTACCCGGTCAAAAATGGAAGGATCCTCCCAATGCTCCAAAGTATTAATCGCTTCAATTCTTAGGTTTGCAGGTATATCAATTCGAAGAGCAAAACTTGCTAAACGGTCAGCCTGTTTCTGTCCGCCAACATAAAGTGCAGCGTTAATTGCCCGGCGCATCAATGGTTCATTGATTACCCTGTTTTGATCGAGCATGTTGGCAAGCGCGGGAAGTGCCTCATGAATAAATTCATCATCACTGATTGCCCTCGATGCTTCGGTTACAATAAACTCATCCTCATCTTCAAGAAATTTTGCTGCACCGGGATGAGTCAGGCGCTTGAGTGCCACAATGGCCCCAATTCTCACAGCTCGTAAAGGATGTGAAGCAAGATCAGCCACGGCATCACCATCTCCGATTCGCTCAAGGGCTATCGCACCGGTATGCCTCAGGTAAACATCTTCGTCATTATTCTCCTCCAACATGGATACAATATCATCAAAAGCCGGTCTGTATGCCATTCTTCCAAGCGCTTCGGTTGCAAAAAATCGTACCCGCGCATTATCATCCCTTAAAAGGGGGATCAGATCCGCGGCTGACGGGGCATATCGTACATCCCCAAGCATTTTTGCCGCCTGTGCACGGATTTCGGAATCAGCATCATCCAGGTACCTGCGTAAGGGATCAACACTGTCCGGATTCCTCCGGCCAATCTGTGCCAATCCCCAGATTCCGTGTATCCTTGCAAGCCGGTTACTGCTTTCTTCGACAGCATCCAGTAAATAGTCAACTGCATTACGTTCTGCCAATTCGAACTGGCCTTTTTGGCGTACCCGCATATCTTCATGTCCGAGTAACTGCACAAGTTCCGGCCCGGAATGAGAACTGAAATCTTCTGCAAGCAGACGTTTTGTTTCTGTTCTTTTCGTTGAATTTGCAGATTCGGGGGTATCAAGTTTCCATACTCTTCCCTGTTGATTACGCTGCCATCCTTGTATCCAATCGTTGAAATAAAGCGCCCCGTCAGGGCCAAACGCAAGGCCCACCGGCAATACACCACGCAGTATTTCCCTGTCTGATGACAATCTGAATCCTGCTCCCTCTTCCTCAAGTGTAAATGCATATATCGGTGAATTTGCTTCCGATCCCCTGAAGGAAACAATAAAGAAATGTTCTTTCCACTCTTCACTGAGTGCTGTTCCGGGGTTGTATCTAAATCCTGTGGGGCCGGCATGATAGCGTTCTATCGGCGGTAAAATATAAGCAGCCTGATCATCGAACCGGGGTGAGTAAAAACGTTCATCCATCAGCACTTTGTAGCTGTTGTTTTTGGGATCATCGTATTTTCCAAACTGCCAGTTGATTCTCCAGCCGCTGTCTGATCCATTTACAAGATATACCAGCCGTTCATGTTCACCGGGATGGTCACCGTCGTTATCTACCGTGATAAGGTTACCGTATTTATCAAAATCAAATTCGTGAGTATTTCTCAATCCGGACGCAAATACCTCAAAATTGGATCCGTCGGTTTCAGACCGCAGAATGGCCCCTTCGTTGGGATAGTACCAATGATTACCCTCCTTGTCGATCACATTGAATCCCATGTCACCAATTGCCCAATACACCCTGCCATCGGGCCCAACCCGCATGCCGGACATGCCATGCCCGCTGAAGCCAATATGAACGTTGTAACCGTGACTGATGGATTCTTTCCAATCGGCCATACCATCATCATTCGTGTCACGAAGCCTCCATGTATCGGGACCGACCACCACAAATACCTCATCATTGTAGTTGAGAACCCCGCCGGCCACATCTGTTACTTCACTATTAAAGTCCCTGATAAAGAGTTGCGCACGGTCTGCAAGTCCGTCTCCGCCGGTATCTTCTATCCTCCATACTTCTTCTTTTACCACTGCAAGGTCGCGCCAGTCATAAAGCCCATCTTCATTGCGGTCGGGTATCCACGTATTCTGATCACTGTTTTCCGGTGCCAACTCCCGATGAAGAAAATTGCGCCGATCTTCTACTGATTGCCAGCGTATGGATTCAATTCTCCAGCTGTTATCAACACCGCGGATATCGAATTCGGAATTATTGCTGCGGTTTGTAACAGTGATAAGTGCACGCCCATGGTTATCGATGTCAATGGCAATTGGATCGGCCAGTAACTTTTCTGAAGCCCAAAGAGAAAGTTCAAAGTCATCATGAATTTCCACTTCCACCAGTGTCCTGATCCTCTCGGCGTCAGATGATACTTCCTCTTCAGTAAGAGTGATAATTTCGGGTTCAGTTACTTCTTTTTTACATGCTTGCAGAAGCAATAATGTAATAAGAATAAATATGATGGATTTTATCAGATTAATATTCACTTTGATTTTACAGGGTGTGATTTAAGGTCATCGAAAAGGCAATTTTTTAGTTGTTAGCTTCATTCAGCCAATGATCGAACCAGCTTCTTTTTCGTTCGAGCCTATCCACCAGCAGCCATGGTTCACCGGTTCGCGAGAGTCCGTGTGATGATCTGGGGTATCGAACAAACTCCACCGGCACCTTCATTTTTTTGAGTGCTATATACCACTGTTCTGCATCAGTCATTGGTGTTCGCCAATCCTCCTCGCTATGGATTATAAGCGTTGGGGCGGTCACATTTTCCACATAGGAAATAGGCGATAATCTTCTGTACAATTCTCTCTGCTCCCAGGGGGCACCGTAGAACTCATATTCGGTAAGGCCTTGTGCATCGGAGGATCCGTACCAGCTTTCCCAGTTTGAGATCGACCGGCTTGTAACGGCAGCTTTAAATGTGTCCGGGTATCGGGCGGTCAGCCAGTTGGTCATAAAGCCCCCATAACTGCCCCCGGCAACGCCGATGCGGGATCTGTCAACATCCGGATATTTTTCCATGACCGCTTCCAGTCCGGTCATAAAATCTTCTTCATCAAGGACTCCCCACTTTCCTCTTGTTGCATAGGTAAACTCATTGCCGTAGGATGAAGATCCTCTCGGGTTGGGATAAAAAACGAACATGCCGGAGGCTGACAGGGTATGAAATGCCTGAAACCATGTGTTTCCATAATAGGAATGAGGCCCTCCGTGTATTTTCAAGATCAGCGGATAGGACGTTCCTTCTTCATACCCAACCGGTTTAATCACCCATCCCTGTATTTCAGTACCATCTTCAACCGTCCAGACAATCGGTTCTGCCGGATTCACAACCCGTTCTGCCAGCCATTCCCCATTAAAGTCGGTTATTTGAACTTCATTCGACCCCCCCGAATCCGATAGATAGACTTCATCCGGTTTGGTTGCATCGGTTGATGTGTAAACCATTGTTTGTCCATCATCTGTGGTTGAGATAGACGATAATCGACGTTGGCCAGCTGTAACCTGCCTCACATCCCCATCTGCTCGATCTACTTCAAACAGATGGCTATTGCCCCGTGTTTGGGCAGAAAAACGAATCTCTTCCCCATCCGGTGTCCAGAAGAGTCCGCCCGGCTGAAGATCCCAGGATCCCGTTCTGTTTACCGGTTCGCCAACGGCGTCACCATTTTCATTTAGCGCAACCACCATCACATCCGTTTCCGCGCCTCGCTCCGATGTATGGGTAAACGCCAGAAAGTCTCCGGCAGGAGAGAGTGTTGGGGAAGTTTGGCTTCCATCCATCATTAAAATCTGACTCCAGTTACCTGTCGCAATAGCCACTTTGTAGATGTTGGTTGTCAGTTCACTATTGTATTCATTATCCTCTTCAGGATCACCGGTAAAATAGATATCGGTACCATCTGCCGACCATTCAATGCTTCCGACATGAAATGGAAGATCCGTGATTTTTTCTGGCTCACCTCCATCCGCAGAAATAATGTGCAGCTGCCTTTTCTTTTGAATAGATGGGTGAGGAAGCCAGGCCGTTGTGCCGTCCCTTTTGTATCGCATGGCGGTGATGACCCTTCCGTCGAACCGTGTTGAATCGAGTGTGTTTGAAATGGCATCCGGTGCAATCCATCCTTCTCTTTCCTCACTCTCTTCGTCAGTGACCGGTTCCCTGACAAAAGCGATTTTAGTTCCATCGGGCGACCATACCGGTGTTCGATCTACACCTTCTATTGTAAATGCCTCCCCGCCCGGGGCCGTAACCCGTAAAAACCGGATTGAATTCTCATCATCTCCCCGTCTCGACTGAATTCCCAAAAGAGTTCCGTCCGGAGACCAGCGTGGGTTTGATGACTGCACGGTTGGGTCTGTAAATCGAAACGGCTCCCCATCGGGCTGACCATCGGTTAATTTCTGCATCCACACTTCAGAGTGCCTGGCGTTTTCTTCAACGTTAATCGTTGTCTTTGTAAAAGCCACATAGTTTCCGGAGGGTGAGATTTCGGTCTGACTCACAAATACAGTTTTATAATAATCTTCCGGTGTGATCCCTTGTTGCGCGCTAACCTGAATTGCTGTAAAAAGGAAAATCCCTACAATCAGTGTGTTGTTGAGAAAAGTGGATTTAAACATAATACTGTGTCATTTATGATGGTTTTTTAATTCTGAATATAGAGAATGTAACGTTTGATTGGTATTTTAAAAACCGATATTGGTATACAAATAGTTCTTTTAATACATTAATGATATTCTAAGATGGTAACTATTTAACAACTTTAATCCGGTTATTATGACTAAATTTTCGCTCTCCATCGCACTTATACTCATTATATCTACCCTTACATCTGTAGCTCAGGAGCGGGATTGGGTCCCCGCGGATACAGAGTTCTATGAGCCTGTACCGCCTGTTGTAGAGGCCCGTGGAGGCTTCATGGAGCCTCCCTCCGACGCAATTGTACTTTTTGACGGTACCGATTTTTCAGCCTGGGAATCTTCGCGTGGCGGAGATGTTCGCTGGAGTTTGGAAGATGGCGCCATGACTGTAACCCCGCGAACAGGCTCTATTGTTACAAAAGACTCTTTTGGTTCGATTCAGCTCTATCTTGAGTGGCGATCCCCTGAAGTGGTTTTGGGAGATGGGCAAGGGCGTGGCAACAGTGGCGTTTTTCTCCAGGGAAGATATGAAGTACAGGTACTGGACTCCTACAATAATGAAACCTATGTAAACGGGATGGCCGGCTCTGTATACAAACAGTATGTTCCATTGGCAAATCCGGCTGTGCCCCCGGGTGAGTGGCAAACCTATAACATCATATTTGAAGCGCCGGAGTTTGATGAGGATGGGGAGTTGTTAGAGCCCGCCTACATAACGGTAATCTGGAATGGCGTTTTAGTCCAGAACAGGGTTGAAGTTCAGGGGCCGACAGAATATATCGGCCTGCCCTCTTACGAAGCCCATGGGGATGGGGTAATTTCTCTACAGGATCATGGAAATCTGGTTAGTTTCAGAAATATTTGGGTCCGGAAATTGGACGAAAGTCCGGTTTGGGACAATAATTATCCAACTGAATAACTTTAGTACTGATCTGTCATTGACTGACACAGCGATCCCTGAACTTTTCGGGGACCGCAATAATGATCATCTTCCTTACCCTCTGTAAGGAAGATCCAAATGACATCGACCCACAAATACTAATGTCGGTATCTATGTTAGAGCCGAGTGCGTTCGAGACCTACTGGACAGACCGGCCTGTTCTGCGCCGGCACAACCAGCCTAACTATGCCGACCACAGATCACAGTACACTAACCGCTTTTTCAGGACAACACGGCCCGCATTTAAGAACTTGTTATAAAATAAACGATGACAATGAAACAAAATCTATTTCGTTTATTTCGAATATGAGGTATATTGAATGAAAATACCCACCAATTTGAATATCTATGGAAGATGTAAAAAAAGCTCCAACAAAAGCGGATCAACTTTTGGCCGAAAGATCGCTGTCGTCAATTGAGCAAGTTTTAAAAAAACAGTATGAAAATACAAAGACGATTGAAATCTCTTTTGCCGGCGACGAGTCACGAATTAAAATTCCTGGCAGAGCCTTAGAACACCTACAGGAGATCCTGCAAACTATGGCAGAAGGAAAGATTGTTTCACTGATTGACTATGAGGAGGTGTTAACAACACAAGAGGCCGCTGATATTTTGAACATTTCACGTCCCTATCTGGTAAAACTTCTCGAGTCAGGTGAAATTCCATTTACTAAAGTAGGAAAACATCGGAGAGTAAGAATTAAAGACTTGTATGCATTCAAGGAAGAGCGCCAGAAGAAACGTAAGCAAAAAATGAAAGAGCTGACGAAACAGGCTCAGGATCTGGACATGGGGTACTAACTTATGCCGGTCGATATTGTAGTTCTGGATGCTTGTATCCTGTATCCGGCACCGATTCGGGACTTATTATTACATTTGGCAGCGGAGGATTTGTATTCGCCTAAATGGAGTAACCGTATTCATGGGGAATGGGTGCAGAATTTGCTTGCCAATCGACCGGATCTTAAAAAGTCAAACCTTCACAGAACTCAAAAGCTTATGGATAACGCATTTCCAGAAGCTGTTGTAAAGAATTATTCTGTCTTGGAACAGACATTATCACTTCCGGATCCAGATGACAACCATGTGTTGGCTGTCGCGGTAAAAAGCTTGGCAACAAAAATCATCACCTTTAATTTGAAAGATTTTCCCGCTGGAAAATTATCCCCATATCATATAAAAGCTGTCCATCCGGATTCGTTCATCGTAAATTTGATACAATCCGATGAAGAAAAGGTGTTGAAAGCATTTTTGAATCAGGTGACAAATTTGAAAAACCCACCTATGACTAAGACTGAAGTATTAAATGTCATCAAGGATAGACTCCCTTCCACAGTAAATCTCCTGGAAAAATTAATTTGATTCAATGGGGTATTTGCGGAGATACCCGGAATTCCCCTGGAGTAGATAGATGTGACTTCTCTTTTTAGGTTAAGAATTTGAGAAAGTGGTCAATAAGAGTGGAAAAACCCTACACCTGCTGTCATGAATCATTGGCAGGGTGCCCTCAAACAAACCCTATATTGGGAAGCCTGTCAAAATTCATTAAATTCAATAAAATGAATCGATTTGACTCTTCCACTGTCACGAAGTACTTACATTTGTTGGTGATACAATAAATAACCATTTATGGTTGTGAAAAAAAGACTTTTATTCATCTTAGGGATTCTTCTTGCTTGTGTTCTCACCACATGTGATAAAGCACCGTCAGATCCAAACGACATCGACCCGCCACCACCAAAAGTACCAACATCGGTATCCGTGGTGGAGCCAAGTGCGGCCGAGACATACTGGACAGATCGCTCCGTTCCGTGTCTGCACGATAAGCCTAGCTATACCGACAAGACCACGTGGCTGGTGAACGGCGAGGCGGCTGAATGCACCGACGGCAAGCTCGATACAGAGCTTGCTGACGGTGAGCATGAGATAACCGCTCGCATCACAAATGGCGGTGAAAGCGTTGCGGCCTCGGTGACCATTACGATCAAGGATGGCTTTACGGTTGAGCTGATCGCTCCGGAGGACGGCACAAAGCTGTTTGCTGAAAGCGAGATTAGCTGCGAAGCCACGGTTACGCCAGAGAAGTACAGCGAACACCTTAGTGTGACCGTTGACGGGGTAGGCGAGGACTGCACAGAAGGCAGCGTTACGTTGCCGGAAGCCGGCCAGACCGGCATTACCGCATCGGTAAGCATCGATGGCCGCGAGGAGAAAAGCGTAGTTACGCTGAATGTACTGCCGCGGGTTGTGGTGCGGGTCTATCCGCTTACTGCCAGTGGTGTGGAAGCATTTGCTCCGACGGGAGTGCGTATAAGCATTACCAGTGGCAAGTCTGCGGGCGCACTTCCGGAAGCAACCACAGCAGATCCGCCGGTCAGCAACCAGGAGCCGGGTGGTGTTCATGACTTCTCACGCCTACTGCCGACGGATGTCTACGAAAGCGAGCGTGTGATTCTCACGGCCTCTGCCGGCGATGACTTCTACGAAGCCCAGGCGGAGGTTACTGGCCCAGAACTGCTGAAGATAGTAGAGGCCGACAGTCTTGGCTTCGTTCTCGCTCCCAAGATCTGGCTGATTCAGTGCGGTCCTTTAGCTGGTCAGCCGACCGCCATTAAGCTTCCGGAAGCGTTTACACGCTTTGACCCTAATGATCGGGGCTCCAGCTTCTACAAGTTGCGGAATATATCTGGGGATTACAAGTACCTAAGCACAAGGTCTGACCAGCGGCCGCTACCGGTGGCGTTTAATCGTGACAAGAGCACAGTCCCGATCACTGCGAGCGACTCGACGACCTTCTGGCAGGCGACAGATGATGTACTTGAGCCGCGGCTCTGTCGAGGCGACCTCTTCACTCCGGCCACAATGGCGGATGTACCGAACACCTCGCATGGCATCCATGTCTGGGCTGACAACAGCTCATTTGCAGGCTCTGGTTTTGGTAATGATGAAGTCATTCAGGGTGGCTTTATCGGCCTTGAGATCAGCCACTTTGGCAACTGGGTTCAGCGGCATGAGCAGGGTCACTCGCTCGGCTTTGGCCACACATCCGAGTGGGCCGGTATCATGAGTATTGGCTCATTCCCGGGTGGTTTTGATCTCGAAAAGTACTCTGTTGTCGATGTTGCTCACATTCAGCTCTACCTGGACACCTTTGACCTGCAGTATGAAGAGCGGGTTAGCTTCGGAGTCTATGCGTGGCGGCGGATGTTCGACATCCCGTCCCTGCCGGATAACTAGCCACAGCCCCTACGCCCTGAGCGAAGCGAGGAAGTACTCTTGGGGTGCACGTAGCGGCTGGGTGAAATTTCTAATTTTTAACCTTATACCCCAATTCTCTCACATGAGGGAGTTGGGGTTTATTTTTACCCAGCTCCTGCGCGCAGGGGCTGGGTTTTCTATTAGTTACACCTGTCTATGCAAATGATAAAAGTGGTGCTGCGGTTATCCACCCCGCACCGTGCTTTGCTCTGGTACTGGGTGTGGCAGGCAAATAGATCAATCTTTTAGTTTTTTATCTCATTCCTTAGAAAAAATGAATGAGATAACCCAGCCTGACTTTCATTGCTAGTTCTATACTTTCTACATACAGAAATGGCTTTCTTTCCCTGTAATCTTGTCAAAGTCTGAGGGATGAAAGTGGGGCTGTGGCCAAATTTACTTTGTTAAATTATCCACATCTACATACTGCACGTCTCTCAGATGGTGCTACACTACAGGTATATGCATATACTAAAAAAGACGTTCCTTTATACATTACTCGTATTATTCGCCGTGGGAGGGTTTCTTACTTTGGCGCTAGATGACGCAAATGCGCAAGCCCCAAGCTGTCGGACTACGACCCTGACAGGAGTGGGAGATATAGCATCATGGGCCACTGCAGAGTATGGAGGATTAGAGTCTGATTATTATTACTATCATAATTCACCAAACACATACCGCTTCTATCTTGATAATGTATCTCTCAGCGCCGGAGAGTACATAGACAGCATAAGGATTAGATTGGATTACTTACTTAAAACGGAAGGTGTTAGTAGTCCGCGTGCTACCGTCGATGCGGTGATTGAAGGTGATAGCTTTATTTCAGAGTCGGCTGAAATAACTACTGGAGATGGCGAGTTAATTCGTCGTGATTATGTAAATAACAATCCGGATAGCTTAATTACTATTGAAACTGCTGCTAGCGCAAGTGTCGGACAGTTCCACCCGTACACATCCGCTGAGGCTTCTATAGCAGTTGACTCAACCGCAATTGTTCAGGTCTGCGAAGCTGATAATAATTGCACCCTCGAAAACCCCACCATCTCCGGCCCGAGCTCCGTCCAGCTCCCCTCCGGCTATCAGTACTACCCGATCGGCTTTAATCATACCGGCGATGCCGTTGACTACTACCTAAATGTTGTCGGCCACTGGTCCAGCGGCTGGTACTCAACTAGTGCCGATAGCATCAACTGGGGCATCAACTGGGACAACTACAGCCCGGGAACTTATCAGATCTGTGTCACAGCGCAGGCTAAAAACGCCGGCAGTGTCTGCAGCGACACCAAGGCCAGCTGTATGAATGTAGAAGTTACTCAAGAGGATGTTATGACTAAATTGCAGGTTCGTTCGCAGAACCCATCCTCCGATGTGTATGTCGATGCCGTCAACGGCAACATCGATGAGGCGGCCGGCGGCCAGCGTTTCGCGACCGCAAGAAATATTTCAAGTGACTCTGCTCTCAGCGGCGATATCTGGGCCGAGCCGACTGCCTCAAATGGCCATGAGTTCTCTCACTGGGAGGGTAACTGCTTGCCTGGCAGCTCTGGTCGCAAGTGTGTCGCCAATGTTCAGTCTGGACAGACCAGGACTATCACCGCAGTCTACAACGAGCCAGCACCTGCAGGCTTAGCAACTGTCTACGTGCACTCCTCTAATCCGTCGACTGTCTACATCTCCGGAACCGGTAATCTCTACAGCGGTAGTACTTCATATAATATTCAGAGAAACGTTAATCTCTCCGGTTACCTCAACGCCCCGGCCACAGCGGGCGGCAACAACTTCTACGAGTGGCAGGGCTGTGACTCAGTATCCGGCCAGCAGTGTTATGTCAGCACGGCCGTCAACAGCAGTCAGACTGTCCGCGCTGTCTATGTGACTCCGGGCGTAGCAACAGTCTCTGGCTGTACCGACCCGACTGCGACCAACTATAATTCGAGTGCTACCACTGACGATGGATCATGTACGTACCCACCATCTCAGCCACAGTACGCAACACTCAACATTCGCTCTGTTAACCCGTCAACAATAAATGTTGGTGTTAACAACTCAAATAATTTTACTGGCTACTACTTTACGCCTGAGACCATTGTGCGTGGTGGTGATTCTTATATGACCGGCGTCATCTGGGCCGATGAAACGGTGGGTGACTGGGCCCCTGGGGTGGCTGACAACACCGTTCACACCTTTAGGGAGTGGCAAGGCTGCGATCCATTATCAATACCTTTACATTATCGGGGTTGCTATGTTTACGTAGAACTTGGTCAGACTCAGACCGTCACCGCCTTCTACGACTCTCCGCCTGTGATTGTGTACGGCTGCACCGACCCGACCGCTACCAACTACGACCCGAATGCTGATTCGGATGACGGCTCATGTGTTTACCCAGCCGCCAGTGTTAACAGCTTCTCGCTCTCCGATCCGCAGATCAACTTCTCAGTTAGCCCGCCGGAGCTGCATGTGGATGATCAGCCGTTCACGCTTATCTGGAACACCAGTAATGCCAACACCGTTACCGGCGCCTCCAGTGGCTCAACTCAGTGGCCAGGAAACAAGTCGCTCAGCGGCAGTCAGGCCATCAATGAAGGCAGTATTCCGGGAAGCTCAAAGACGATTACCTACTCAATAACTGCCCATGGTTCTGGTGGCAACAGTTCAGACTCTGTTACTGTTAAGCTTATCGACCCGCCGAGCTTTGATCTATCCAGCGAGGCTGAGACCAGTATCGAAGGCTTCCCAGGCTCACAGGCCACCAATGATGTTACCGTGACTTCCCGTAAGTATGACGGTAATGTGGAGCTTGAGGTAAGGGATGAGGATATTCAGTCATTCAAATCAATACCTTGCCGGAGCTCCGTTTGTCTGAGACTGACGTATGAAATCACGGATATGTTCATTCGATGTTGCGAGATCTTCCTGACGCAGGTACATCATATGGCCGCTTCTGTAACCCTCAAACCGTAGTCGGTCTTGTACTCTACCGCTTCTGTCCATATTCCACATTACAAACTTTGCAGAGAAATAGTCGGTGGCTCCATCGTAGTAACCTGATTGTACCATCACATTTAAGAATGGATTTTCGCCCATAGCCCTGCGCAGATCATCAGCCGTAGAATCGTTGCTATTATCCCACGGCCTTACCGGGCCGAAAATATTGTACTTCAGGTCGGTTTCATATCCAAGGTGCTCGCGCAAATAGTGGTTGATTGCCGGCGTGAATGAGTGATTCCATGCGGTGAGGGCCGGATCATGGTCATAAGAGTTGCCGGCGTTCTGTCTGTCAATACCTCTGTATCTTGAGTCCAGCCGACCAATAGTTAGACCCTGATCCCTTAAAAGATCCTTCCAGTAGAAACTTGTTGGAATAGTGAGGTTGTGATCTAAAATGTGTTGTTTATCAATTCCGGAATAGATCGAAACCTGTTCTGCAATGGCATCACGTCTCTCAGGGGAAATAGATCCGCCCAGTGCAACAGCGGGTAGATACTCTTCGATCGTGAACTCCTCAACCATCGGCAGGATATCATAGAGATCGAGTGACTGAAGTTCATCGTTTAGCGCTTCATGATACCAGGCTGTCGCCGCGTAATAGGGTAATTTTAAAATCTCGGAGCGGGGTGTCATCGAAGGAGGTTCCAGGCCCATACCGGTTGGGGAGACAAGAATGACTCCATTTACAAACATCCAATGTGCATTTTGTAACTCACGTGCCAAGCCGGCAACGCGGGTCGTTCCATAGCTTTCACCTTTTAAATATTTGGGTGAAGTCCATCGATTGTTTCTGCCCACAAAATTATTAATCCATTCAGCCAGATAGTTGATATCTGCATTCACACCAAAAAATGTATCTCTATCCGCATCTTCATCCACAATTCGTGAAAATCCTGTGTTTACCGGATCAACGTATACAATATCAGCCACGTCCAAAATCGAATGGTTGTTTTCAATCACGCCATACGGTTGAACCGGATAACCTTCATCGTCAATTGCCAAAAACCGCGGCCCGGTATAACCAATATGCATCCAAACCGATGCAGAGCCCGGCCCCCCATTAAAAGAAAAAACTAATGGCCGGGTAGAGGTGTCGTTTACATCACTTCTTCGATAATAAACATAAAAAAGTGACGCGATCGGCTCTCCATCCTCCCCCCAAACCGGCTGCGTACCTGCCGTTACTTCATACGGGACCCGCTGTCCATCAATAGTTACAAAGTCGTTTGACACAATCTTACTGTCAATGTCCAGGGCTCTATTCTGGGCAGAAAGATCAATACTGTTGAGAGATATCAGCAGAAACAGTGATATTGAGATGATCAAATGTTTTTGAAAGTTGGACTGTAAATTCTTCATGATAGTTCTGTTCATTGTTTTGGAAGTATGCCTGATTTTGTTTTCTTGAATATAGTCTCGTCAATGAGTTGTAGCAACCTAAAAAGACAGAAGAATTTAATGAGCGAAAAAGAGAAGAAATAGAATGCCTCCGACACAAAATTTTGGATTTCAGGTGATTTTTCAATCGTTCTCAAACCCTATGAAACATCGGGCTTTATTTTACGAATGAAAAAACTCAAAACGATTGTTTGAATGAATAAATGAAGCCCAAAAAGAACACTGACAGTAATTAGACTCAATCATGGATATGAATAAAATACGTTTTGGCATTCTCAGTACTGCAAATATCGGACGAAAATATGTGACTCCCGCCATTCAGCTTGCCAATCAGTGTGAAGTAGTTGCTGTGGCCTCCAGAAATTTGAAAAATGCAGAGTCCTACGCCGCCGAATTTAATATCCCAAATACGTATGGCTCATATGAAGAGCTGCTTGCTGATCCGGATGTTGATGCCGTCTATATTCCGCTGCCCAACCATTTGCATGTTGAGTGGTCCATCAAATCTCTACAAGCCGGCAAACATGTTCTCTGTGAGAAACCGATCGGAATGGATGAGCAGGATGCAAGAAAGTTATTGGCGGAATCAAAAAAATATCCCAATCTGAAAGTAATGGAAGCATTTATGTATCGGCATCACCCCCGGTGGAAACGGGTTGTTGAGCTGGTTCGGTCGGGAAAGTTAGGGGAGATCAAAGCGATTCACACTCTTTTTACCTACTACAATGATGAATCCGATAATTATCGCAACAGTGTTGAGATGGGAGGAGGTGGACTCATGGATGTCGGTTGTTACTCTATATCGGTTGCCCGGCTGATCTATGGCAGGGAACCGAAATCTGCAAGTGGTATATCAGAGTTTGATCCGGAATTTAAAGTGGACCGGCTTACATCAGGCCTTCTCGACTTTGAAACCGGCACTTCCGTTTTTACCTGTTCAACTCAATGTCATAAAGATCAATATGTGAAGATTTATGGGACAAATGGAAAAATTGAACTCGATTGGCCATTTAATCCCGATTTTTCAAAGCCGACTGAGCTGAAGGCCAATATTGATGATATTGATATCATAGAAGAGTTTGAACCCTGTAACCACTTCACGCTTCAGGCAGATGCTTTAGCAGATGCTATATTCAAAAATAAGCCGGCACCGATTACTCTGGAAGATTCCATCGGAAATATGAAAGTGATTGATGCTGTTCGATAAAAAATTCAGTGTCTGATTACTACTTATCCGCAGTGAAATAAACGAGTGATCATTTTTAAAAGGATGGTAAAACTATCTGAGCTTACTTATCCAAAACAGAATCTACAATCGCAATCGCTTCTTCTTGTATCTGTTTCAGGTGCTCTGTTCCTTTGAAGCTTTCCGTGTAGATTTTATAGATATCTTCAGTTCCGGATGGTCGTGCTGCAAACCAACCGTTTTCAGTCTCTACTTTAAGTCCGCCGATTTCAGCGTCATTCCCCGGTGCCCGTGTCAGTTTTTTCAGGATCGGTTCGCCGGCCAGCCGGTCCGCTTTTACCTGTTCCGGGGAAAGATTCGACAGGATCTTTTTTTCATCCAGTGATGCGGGTGCATCCAGCCTTTCATAGACCGGGCTGCCAAATCTCGATTCAAGCTCTTTGTAGTGTTCAGATGGATTTTTTCCTGTTTTTGCCGTGATTTCAGCGGCTAACAAATTCATGATAATACCATCCTTATCGGTTGACCATGCCGTTCCATTTTTCCTCAGGAAAGACGCACCGGCGCTCTCTTCCCCGCCAAAACCGTATGTTCCATGTAACAGTCCGTCTACAAACCACTTAAATCCTACCGGCACTTCTGAAAGGGTTTTGCCAATCGATTTCGCTACCCTGTCTATCATCCCGCTGGATACCAATGTTTTTCCAACGGCGGCATCAGCACTCCACCCCGGCCTGTTTTGAAACAGGTATTGGATAGCAACCGCCAGATAGTGATTGGGATTCATGAGTCCGTCAGGAGTAACGATTCCGTGACGGTCGAAATCAGTGTCATTTCCAAATGCGATATCATACTGATCCTTTAAATTGATCAGACTTGCCATTGCGTAGGGTGATGAGCAATCCATTCGTATTTTTCCATCTCTGTCAACAGTCATAAAGCTGAAGGTTTGATCCACCCGTGGATTTACGATTTTAATATTCAGATTGAATTTTTCTGCTATCGGTTCCCAATAAGCGATGCCGGAACCTCCCATTGGATCTGCACCTATTTTTAGCCCTGAATTTTTGATCACCTCCATATCGATCACATTCTCCAGATCCTCTGTGTAGGGCTTTATGTAATCGTGGGATTGGGTGGAATCGTTGAGAAGTGCTCTTTCCAGAGAAATTCTTTTGACTCCGTTCAATCCATTCTGCAGGTATTTATTGGCACTGTTTTCAATCTCTTTAGTGATCTCTGTTCCGGCCGGACCTCCATGTGTAGCATTGTATTTAAACCCACCGTCTGATGGCGGATTATGCGACGGGGTGATTACAATACCATCGGCTTTCGGTTTCGACCCATCCCGGTTCCACGTTAAAATAGCATGGGAGATGGCCGGTGTTGGTGTATATCCAAAATCTTCCTGATATCGGATTTCAATTCCGTTTGCAGACAACACTTCCATGGTTGTGATCAATGCCGGTTCAGACAGGGCATGAGTATCAATTCCGACATAAAGAGGCCCATTAATGCCATTTTTTTTCCTGTAATCTGCTACTGCCTGACTAATAGCCAGTATATGATCCTCATTAAATGTAGAATCTGTGGCTGTGCCTCTATGGCCCGATGTCCCAAAACGAATGGCATGAAGCGGATTATTCGGATCGGGCTTGTTACTGAAATAAGAGGTTATCAGCCTCGGAATATTTTCAAGTATGGAATAAGGTGCCTTTTTCCCGGCGAGTTTATGTGCTTCCAATTGTAACCTCTTAATTTTTTGCGTTATCTAATGATTTTGATCTAAAATGATTTATAATGGATTAAATGGCAAGTGGGTAAATTTTTTTTGAACAACAACTTTGATCAACTGTCGGCTTGATGAATTCATGCGAAGTGGCAACGAACTAAAATACTGCGTCATCCTGATGAAGGTGTCTGTTGCACAACATACG
>DEMS01000003.1 GCA_002359315.1 Bacteroidetes bacterium UBA2664
GGATAGGCGGCAGGTGTACGCACGGTAACGTGTTTAGCCGAGCCGTACTAATAGCTCTTGCGACTTTGCTTGCATGGTTTGCACGTGGCGCTGCTACGGGCAACCCTTGCAGGGCTTGATTAAACCCGATCTGAAGAAATTCCATACATGCACTGCCATTACACGAATATTGATGAGGTGATTTTAGCGCGGAGGACCCACCCGTTCCCATTCCGAACACGGCCGTTAAGCTCCGCAGCGCCGATGGTACTGCACTCGTGGTAGAGTAGGTCGTTGCCTCATCTTTTTTTTCCATTAAGCCCTGTTCGCTTCGCGTTCAGGGCTTTTTTGTTTTACGGCTTCATCAAACTGCTTTTTATACCCCTTTTTTCTTCTCTATGGAATGATTAAATGGCACATATTCGTTACCTTACTATATAGCATACCAATCACCATTTAATTCTAAAATTTTGGAATCAGAAGTAACTCAATCCCATACAATTAAAAAGGATATCATTTCTTTTATAGAAAATTATAAAAACAAGCTTACAGAGCTTTTTAATGATAGAAATGACGAAGATACTCTACTAACAAATCGGGGACTTCCTCCATATATTCTGAGAGAAGTGCTGGAATGTAATCCCCTTTCTACATTTATACCCAAAGATCATAATGGAAGAGGTGCCATTACAAGTGAAGCACTCTCCATGCTAGAAACAACCTCATACCAATCTTTACCTCTCTCTTTAATGATGGGTATAAACGGTGCTTTATTTCTGCAACCACTGGCAAACTATGGTCATGATGAAGCTAAAAACAATGTTTTTCAAAAATTTATTGAGAAAAAAAATATGGGTGGACTGATGATCACAGAACCTGATTTTGGTTCTGATGCACTCCGTATGCAAACAGGTTTTAAGTATTCAAATAGTAGTGACTCATATCAAATTGATGGCTTAAAGCATTGGGCCGGTTTAACCGGCTGGGCGGATTTTTGGCTGATTACAGCAAGAGGCTATGACAAAAATGGAGATTTAGGAAGAGATATCGGATTTTTTGTACACGATAGTGCAAATGGCGGAATAGAAGTAGAAGAATATTTCAAAAATCTGGGCCTCTACATGCTTCCATATGGAAGAAATCGTTTGAATATTGAGGTTCCTTCAAACTACCGATTAGAACCAAATTCAACCGGTGTAACCATGATGCTGGATATTCTGCATAGAAGCCGGTTACAGTTCCCCGGAATGAGTACAGGCCACCTCAAGAGAATGTTTGACGAAGCGCTCACTCATTGTAAAGAGAGATTGGTGGGCGGAATGAGCCTGTTCCAATACGATCAGGTAAAGGAGAGATTAGCTAAATTACAATCAAATTTTACAGTTAGCTCCGCGATGAGCTACTTTACAAGCACGAATGTGCCTTTGGAACGGGATACTTCACGAATGGATGTAGCTGCTAACTCTATCAAAAGTGTTGTAACTGACTATATGCATGAAGCATCACAATCCTTGATGCAACTAGTCGGAGCTAAAGGGTACAAGGTTGACCATATCGCAGGCAGGTCTATTGTTGATAGCAGGCCGTTTCAAATTTTTGAAGGATCAAACGATATACTTTATCAGCAGATCACGGAGTCAATTTTCAAAATGATGAGAAAATCTAAAGAGACAAACCTTTATAAATTTCTTAAAGATTTTTCTCTTACAGAAAATTCCGCTGACCATTTCAAAGATATCCTGAATTTCGAGATTGATACAAAAATGGCTCAGAGAAAGTTAGTCCAGCTTGGAAAAGCTTTGGGACGTATTGTCTCGATGGAGATGACTTTAAAATTGGGAGAAACCGGATATAACAGTGATATGATTTCAAATAGTATTAAGACTGTAAAATCAGAAGTAAATGCACTCATTGCAGCATATTCAAGCAATGAGAATCCACAAGTGGTTATGGATTTGGATGAAGATAGCAGCTGGCTAAAATTTGTTAACGCATAACTACTGTTTGTGCAACATATCGTACTCTTAACAGGTGCCGGGATCAGTGCTGATAGCGGTTTGAAGACGTTTAGGGATGCCGGTGGACTTTGGGAAGGCCATCGTATCGATGAAGTGGCTTCAATCGATGGATGGAATCAAGACAAGCAGAAAGTTCTGAACTTTTATAACCGTAGAAGAGAGCAAGCATCCAAAGCTAAACCCAATGAGGCTCATCATTCGATAACCAAATTAGAAAAAAAGTATCGAGTCTCGGTTATCACTCAAAATGTGGATGATTTGCATGAGAGAGCAGGCAACAGTACTGTACTTCATCTTCATGGGTTGCTGCGTGAGGCCAGAAGTGAAGTCGATGAAACATTGATTACAGACATCGGTGCAAATGCAATCAATATAGGAGACTTTTCTGAAGATGGATCGCAACTAAGGCCAAATATAGTCTGGTTTGGTGAACCGGTACCAAATATTGAAAAAGCCAGTTACATAGTTGCAGAAGCTGATATTTTAATGGTTGTAGGAACTTCACTGGCAGTATATCCTGCAGCGAGTTTAATTCACTACACAAAAAAATCTATTCCGAAATATATTGTAGATCCAAAACTTCCTGAAATCAGCCTGAGTGATGAATGGACACACATACAAAATAAAGCTAAAGCAGGTTTACCTGAACTGGTAAACCAATTAATTAAGTGAAATAAATGGTTAAAAAGGCGAACGAAAACGAGAAAGAAGCGTTAGAAAAATATCTGTTGCAATTCCTAAATTTAGAGAAACAATTCCCTCTTCTTCCCGGCATAGGTAATAGCGAATCAATAGCCGGATTAATTGGGCTGGACGTTTCAGAGCTATTATCTTTAAGAGAAAATTTCCGAGAGAATGCAAAAAAAGCTGCTCTTGAACTTTTAAAAGATGATGATGTAATTGATTGGTTAGATCAGCTGCCATTGGAAGCAAACAGTACTATTGTAGCTCTTGGAGACTCATCAACAGATGATTTACAGGGGTGGTTCGAAATTTTCAAGTTTATTTTGGACATTACTGTTCCCGAAGCAGATTTTAATTTTATTAACTCAGGAATCTCAAATAATACAACCACAGATGCCCTGCGGCGACTTAACCGTGATGTGCTCAGTCATGAGCCGGACTGGGTGATCGTAAGTCTGGGAACATTCGATGCTCAGAGGCTTAAGTACACACCCAATCGAACGCTTATACCATTATCAGAGTCATGGGAAAATCTGACCATCATAGAAGATGCCATTGGTACGGTAACTGAAAATCCACCTATCTGGTTAACACCCAATCCTGTAATTCCAGAATTATTAGATAAAATGGATCTGTTTGAATTTTCGATTCAAAACAGAGACCTGGCAAATATCAGGGAAATAATAACCGGTAAAAAAGGCTATATCGTTGATCCTGTCGGCAGAAGGATGGGGAACCCTCCTGAAGCCTGGTACTATCTATCGGATGGATTAAACCCATCTCTTTCGGGACATGTAAATACCGTGAAAGAGCTTTTAAGATCTTTGGCAACTGCAAAAATTCAAGACCCTGATTAAAAAAAGTTTGTATTAAAACTGTCGTCTGTATGTAAAAAGATTTACAGTCGGTTCTACTCTATATTGAAGTGATGTGCCGGATAAATCAGTTACACCTACCAAGTCTGGTTGTAACATTTTAAAGGATGAATTTTCACTCTGGATATCTATAACAGAGTCCCGATTCGTTAAAATCGCTGAAATGAAATCATTATTTCTTTCGGCAATGAAAAAAGCATCTACCACACCAAATCCAAAACCAAACCAAGCTCCTGCACTTGCTCCATATTGAAGTCCATCCATAATAGAATTATTATTGATGAGCGCAACTGCAGATCCTACGGCGACCCCGGCAACAGATCCATATAGTGTGTCAAGTAATATAATGATGGAGGAGTTTTGGCCATCATTAAATACACCGGAAACGAAAAAAGTTTGACCTTGTGGCAGCGTTGAAATGTCATAGAGTGCAACACCGGTCCCCCCAAGAATGCCCACACCCAATCCAATACGGAGGGGTGCAAAATCACTGCTATTGGTAAGTCCCATTGTTGCTACACCCAATGCTGATCCTGTGATTGCACCATTTATTATATTTCCTCCGACAAGTTCTAACGATTGTGCATTCGTTTTATTGAATGAAAAAAGATGTATTGCAAGTAATATTAGAGTTGATAAAAGTAACTTTCTCATGATTTTTTATTAGGATGGATTATTTGATGATACCGGTAAAATCTTGCCATTATAATAACGATGCCCGGTGAGTATAAATTCCCCTAAATATTTGCCCATCTCTTCCGCTTGTAATGGGGCATCGAAGCCGGGAAATGCCTGTTCAAGCATTTCAGTCTGTACTGCACCTAAACAGAGACAGTTTGTGTATATTTTTTTATGAATCAGTTCTTCACCTAAACACTCTGTTAAAATGGAAAGTGCGCCTTTTGAAACACTGTAAGCTGACAATCCGGGGAATTTAGAACTTCCCTGAAAGCCACCCATGCTACTTATATTCAGTATGTGAGCACCCTCAGAAAATGATGAAAGTAACGCTTTTGTAATTCGAATAGGTGCCATTAAATTTACATTCAACTGTAGCTCCCAATCCTGATCCGATGTTTCCTCAAAAGGCTTATTTATCAATACTCCGGCGTTGTGAATTAAGCCATCAACGGATAGATTATTCTGTTCTAAGTGCTTAAGGATTTCAACTCCGGCTGATTGTGTTGTGATATCCAGGGACAGTATATGAATATTTTCGCCCCCGGCAACTTTTAATTGATTCAATTTCTTCTCGGAGCGGGCAATTGCAGTGATTTTATTCCCTTTTTTTGCCAGATAAAGGGCTGTTTCATATCCAATCCCTCTGCTTGCACCGGTAATAATAATATGTTTTGTCATCAGGACACTCTTTCTGTGTGATATTTGTTATTTTAAAAGTCAAAATACGAGAGTATAGAATCAAATTTAAATTAATGCTTGAAAGCGCTTTCATTTACTCCGATTTTAAGTGCGAATCATTGATAACTTTACACATTTTCATCAAGTAAAAAAAAGTTACCCGTTTTATAAACTTTGAGTTTTATGGATTTAAAAAAAATTCTACCAGAAAACATTGCCTCTTTAAAAGGTTATGTAGCCGGTAAAACTATATCTGAAGTAAGAGAAGAATATCAACCCGATCAAATTTCAAAACTTGCTTCCAATGAAAACCGTTTGGGGTGCAGTAAAAAAGTTAAGCAAGCAGTACTTCTGAGTCTGGGTGATATACAGGATTATCCGGATCCGCTCTCATCCAAACTGCGAAAAAGAGTTGCTGAGTTTAATGGAGTGACAGAATCTGAGGTGATACTCACATCAGGATCAGAGAGTTTGATATCTATTCTATGTAGAACATTTTTCAAAAATGATGAGCATGCAATCACAGCAGATGCCACTTTTGTCGGATTTTTCGTACAGGCAGGGGTTAGGGGAATATCTGTAGTAAAGGTACCCATCACAGATCATTATAGATTTGATGTGGATGCTATTCTCGCAAATATCAATGAGAAGACCAAAATGATCTATATTGCGAATCCCAATAATCCAACCGGCACTTACCTTACAAAAGATGAAGTTCAAAAATTGCTGAATGAGATCCCTGAGAATGTTCTGTTCGTTCTGGATGAAGCATACTATGAGTTTGCAGAATCGATCCCGGATTTTCCTAAAGCGATCGATTACCGAATGGATAATGTGATTATACTACGTACTTTTTCAAAGGCGTATGGCTTAGCAGGGTTTCGAATAGGGTATGGAATCGCACATGAAGAACTGATTCATCAGATGATAAAAACGAAATTAACATTCGAGCCAACGGCACTGGCTCAGGCTGCAGCATATGTTGCACTTGAGGATCAGGAATTCATCAGACTTACGGTTCAATCCGTAAATAAACAGAAAGAAGAGATCTATTCATTTTTTGATAGTCACTCTGCAATGTATGTGAAATCTGCTTCAAACTCCGTTTTAATGATTTTTGAAAGTGAAGAGGAGGCCATTTTTTTTACAGATTCTATGTTACGACTGGGTGTAATCCTCAGAAGGGTACAAGCATTCGGTTTACCAAATTGTGTTCGCATTACCATTGGCACTGAATCTGAGATGGATCATTTCAAGAAAAGTTTTTTAAATGTAAAAAAGTTCATCAACAATTAATGTAAAGCAGCAAACGGATTAAATACGATTCTAATGAGTAAAAAGAAGGAAATAGATTGGGTGAAAGTAGCAAATACAATGTTACTTTCACGGGCGATAGATGATAAAGAAGAAAATGTTTTGGTGCCGGATAAAAAAATACTCTATCAATTCTCATCCAAAGGACATGAGTTGGCTCAGATTATTTTAGGAATGCATCTAACGAACCCTTTAGATGCTGCCAGTGCCTATTACAGATCCAGGCCCCTGATGCTTACGCTTGGTCTTACAGTTGATGATGCCATTGCATCGGATATGGCAAAATCCGGGGGGTATAGTGATGGAAGAGATATAGGTGTTGTCTGTAACCTTCCCGGAGAAAATAGTCCGAAAGTGTTACCTATGGCAGGGGATGTGGGCTCGCAATATACACCGGCGGTGGGTTATGCACAGGCCATAGAGCATCGCAGGACATACCTGAAGGATGAGAGCTATTCAGAAGCCATTTCGGTGATTTTGGGTGGAGATGGATCTGTGGCAACCAATGGGTTCTGGTCAGCACTTACAATGGCGACTACACTTCATCTGCCGGTACTCTTTTTTATCGAAGACAATGGATATGGAATATCAGTCTCGAGCGATCTCCAAACTCCGGGTGGGAATATTGCCAATAATCTTTACTCTTTTAAAAATCTAAGAATTTTCAGTGGGGATGGTACAGACCCGGATGAGGCACTGGAGTTAATTAAGCAGTCAACCGGTTATGTAAGAAGCCGAAAAGGCCCGGCATTGATACGGCTCACGGTACCAAGACTGACCGGGCACAGTTATCAGGACAATCAATCCTACAAAAGTGAAGAGAAAAAGAACCAGGAGGAAAAGTCTGACCCGCTAATAAAATTAAAGAAAAAGATTGTTCCCAGTCTGATTTCTGAAAATGAATGGGCGCAAATGGAAAAAGAAAATTTGAAAATCGTTGACGAAATGACTCAAAAAGCAATGAATCGCCCTGAGCCAACGACCGATACTCTTTTTAGCGTCTATTCTCATCAATATCAGGATGTACAGTCGATTGGCGGGCTCTATTCCGAAGGGTATAAATTTCCCAAATCAAATTCTGACCCTTCTCCTGAAAAACAACGCATTAATATTGTAGAGGCGATAAGACGAACATTGGCTAGTGAACTGGAAATCAATGATAAGTTATTGGTTTTTGGAGAAGATGTGGGAGCAAAGGGGGGAGTCCATGCAGCTACAATGGACTTACAGTCTACCTATGGGAAGGAGCGGGTATTTGATACCAGTTTATCAGAGGAAGGAATTATAGGCAGGTCGGTGGGATTGGCTTATGGCGGCTTGATGCCGGTAGCGGAAATTCAATTCAGAAAATATGCTGATCCGGCAACAGAACAGTTAAAAAATACAGGGACAATACGGTGGCGCACTGCCAATAAATATGCTGCACCGATGGTTGTTAGAATGCCGGGTGGATTTGCAAAATGTGGGGACCCATGGCATAGTGAATCGAATGAAGTATTTTTTGCACGAATGATTGGCTGGCAAGTCGCCTACCCATCCAATGCAGAAGATGCTGTGGGCCTGTTAAGGGCCGCAATGAGAAGTAATGACCCAACGATCTTCTTTGAGCATCGGAATCTGTTAGACTCCAAATATGCAAGAAAACCATATCCCGGTGATGATTATGTGATTCCATTTGGGAAAGCAAAGGTATTACAGGAAGGGGATGACATCACTATTATAACATGGGGAGCAATGTGTGAAAGATGTGAGATGGCAGCGAAAGAGAGTACATTCTCTTTAGAAGTGATCGATCTGCGAACAATTATGCCCTGGGACCGTGAAACAGTTTTTCAATCCGTGAAAAAGACCAATCGCTGTATAATTGTTCACGAAGATACTGCGACGGCCGGATTTGGTTCAGAAATTGCTTCTCAGATATCAGACCGGTTGTTCAATTACCTGGATGCACCTGTTTCCAGATTAACTATGCCGGATATCCCGATGCCCTATAATGTGGGATTGATGAACCACCTCTTGCCGGATGTCCAAAAAATTCAATCGAAAGTAGATGAATTGATGGATTTTTGAAAAAGAGTATAAAATGAACCTAAATATACTGCTGTAAATGTGCAATACAACATCCAATTTAGGTTGTTGAAACAGGATTCTTTTAATTGATGATGTATGATTTTGCGACATTTTTATATTGATCGATCTGTTCATCAATCCAATTCTTATTCTGTCCCATCTCATTGGCCATCATTTTTGCGACAGTCGGTGCCATTTCCACGCTTGCTTTAGCATCCAGTAATAGTGCACGGGTTCTTCTGGCAAGAATATCCTCAACAGTCATGGCCATCTCTTCTCGTACAGACCATATAACCTCTGCTTTTAGGTATGGCAGTCGCTGATGAAGTTTCTCACCCAGTTTAGAATCTTCTTTAATTAATTTCTCAAGTCCTACACGATCAGATCCGTAGTGATGTAGCGGGTCCGTCAGATCAACATTCTTAAGCCAGCCATGAATTCTGAGATTTTCCGTTACACACTCATTTACTCTAAGTCCGGCTATCATTGCGGCCTGATCGATGGTATCCTGAGCCATTTTTCTGTAAGTAGTCCATTTACCACCGGTAATAGATACTAATCCAGAATCAGATACCATTAATGTATGATCTCTGGAAAGTGAAGCTGTATCCTTGCCATCACCGGCTTTCACAAGTGGCCGAATTCCGGCAAAAACACTTCTTACATCCTTACGAGTTGGATTTCCGGTGAGATACTGAGTGGCATGTTTCAAAATAAAATCAATCTCCTCCTCCATAGCTACCGGTTCCAGTGAGGTGGTTTCGACCGGAGTGTCTGTTGTGCCTAAAACAATTTTACCATTCCAGGGGACTGCAAAAAGAACTCTGCCGTCGTCGGTGTGGGGTACCATGATGGCAGAATCACCAGGTGAAAACTTTTTATCGATAACTAGATGAACACCCTGACTCGGTGATATGATCGATTTCGCCTCCGGATTGTCCATTCTTAATACCTGATCTGTAAATGCTCCGGTTGCATTGATGACCACTCTGCTGCTGATTTTCTGTTCTTCACCGGTGAACATATCTTTCACATTTACTCCATCCACCATGCCATTGGTTTTTATCAAGCCTGTTACTTTGGAATAGTTTAGAAGATGAGCACCCTGCTCTGCAGCTGTTTGCACCAAATTTATAGCAAATCGAGAGTCATCAAATTGGCCATCATAATAGATCACACCTCCACGCAATCCCTCCGTTTCAAGTGTGGGTAGTCGTTCAATAGTTTTTTCCAGTGATAAATTTTTTGATGGACCCAGCCCCAATTTCCCGGCAAGCATATCATACACTTTCATGCCCACTCCATAAAAAGGCCCTTCCCACCAATCATAGTTTGGTACAATGAATGATTGATTCCGGACCAAATGTGGAGCGTTCTGAATCATTAGTCCACGTTCTCTGAGTGCTTCCAATACAAGTGATACATTCCCCTGCTGTAAATACCGTACTCCGCCATGAACCAATTTTGTGGATCGGCTGGATGTTCCTTTAGAAAAATCGTGCTGTTCAAGAAGGAGTGTGCTGTAGCCCCGGGATGCTGCATCAACAGCAGCCCCCAGTCCTGATGCACCGCCACCTACTATTACCACATCATAGTAATCACTTTTGGAGATAACAGATTGTTTAATTTTATCTCTATTTAAGCTCATATGTTTATGCTTTTCATATTAAAGTAATTCACTTTTCGGACCATGCTTTTGTAGCTTTAAGAGCTTTTTTCCATCCATCTTTTAATTCTTCAGCTCTCTTTTTATCCATAGTCATTTCAAATCGTTTGTCTTCCTGCCACTGTTGATTAATTTCTTCATGATTCTTCCAGTACCCGACGGCAAGTCCGGCCAGATAGGCAGCACCTAATGCGGTGGTTTCAAGTATTTTCGGGCGAATTACTGGGGCTTGAAGGATATCAGCCTGAAATTGCATCAATAAATTATTGGCTGTAGCACCGCCATCAACGCGGAGTTCCAGGATATCTATTCCTGAGTCGGCTTCCATAGATTTAAGTACATCCATGGCTTGATATGCGATGCCTTCCAGGGCTGCCCTGGCTATATGCCCGGCATTTGAGCCTCTTGTGAGTCCAACGATTGTTCCTCTGGCATGCTGATCCCAATGTGGCGCACCCAAACCGGCAAAAGCCGGTACAAGGTAAACCCCATCGTTATCATCGACCGACCTTGCCAATTTTTCGACATCACTGGATTTTCTTATAAGACCCAATTCATCGCGAAGCCATTGTACAACGGCTCCGGCAATAAAAATACTTCCCTCGAGCGCATACACTACTTTGCCATCGATTTGCCATGCAATGGTCGTGAGAAGATTGTTATTCGATTTAATTGGTTTTTCACCGGTATTCATCACCATAAAACATCCGGTACCGTATGTATTTTTCACCATTCCTGATTGAATGCAACGCTGACCAAAAAGTGCGGCCTGCTGATCACCTGCAATACCGGCTATTGGCGCTTCAGAGCCAAATACAGTTGTTTTGGTAGTGCCATAAATTTCGCTGGAAGATTTAACTTCCGGCAACAGGCTCTTCGGGATATCAAACAGATCGAGCAACTCTTTGTCCCATTTCAGATCGTGTATATTGTAGATCATCGTCCTGGAAGCATTGGTGACGTCGGTAACATGTACATCCCCCTGCGTAAAATTCCAGATAATCCAACTGTCCATTGTTCCAAAGGCGAGCTCTCCCTTTTCTGCCCGTTCCCTGACGCCATCCACATTATCAAGGATCCATTTAATCTTAGTGCCGGAGAAATAGGAGTCGAGAAGAAGTCCGGTTTTGGTTTGGATCATCTCGCTTATTTTGGGATCCTTTTTTAATTCATCACAGTAATCAGAGGTACGACGATCCTGCCATACTATGGCATTATAAACAGGTTTTCCGGTTTTTCTGTCCCAAATCAGTGTGGTTTCCCGTTGATTTGTAATGCCAATAGCAGCAATACTTTCACCGTTTAATCCAGCCGAATTAACCGCTTCTGCTGCAACACCGGCTTGCGTTGACCAGATCTCTTTACCATCATGTTCTACCCAACCGGCTTTAGGATAGATCTGTTTAAATTCTTTTTGGGCGGTCCCGACAATCTCTCCGCTATGGTTAAACACAATAGCTCTGGAGCTGGTCGTACCCTGATCAAGGGCTAAGATATATTTTTCTGACATGTTTGGTAGATTGAATTCTTGTTTGGTTGTCTATACAACCACTCTCTAAAATGCAGAAACTCGGTTATATTGTCAACTTATTTGGGTGTTTTATCCTTATTCAAAAAAAGAGTTTTAGAAATGGAATACAACAATCGGAAGTGATAATAATTGATATCAATTATAATTTGTGTCTATTCCCAATCCTTTTCTGTGAGGTTGAGAGGCAGGGAGCTTAATCCACGATCAGGGTCGTAAGGTACTGTTTGAGTCGTGAAGTTGATTCGATCACTTCGGTAAACATCTTCAGAATACTGAAATATAATATTACTCTTTGTTTTAATTAGGCGTTTGATCAATAGTAACGGTGTTTGCAGATCCACGCCCAGCCATCGGTTTTCTTCTTTGCCGGCACTTATTGCCTCTATGCGCTGAAGTGCATTTCCAAGCCGAGTATCACTATTCGTGTGAAGTAATTCAAAAATGGAATTAGACTCCAGATCCATATCAAAAATAGGCCTGAACAATTTGAGATTAAAAAAGGATCTTTCAATTATTAAAGGCTGTGAATCACCAAAACGAAGACGGATTAATCGTACCACCTGGTCACCGGGTTTGATTTTCATAAGGTGACTAACATTCGCACCGGGAACGACGATCTCCTTTTTAATGACTTTAGCTGAAGGTTTTAAATTGTGTTTCCTCATTAATTCAGTAAACCCGATCAGTTTGTCGGGATCCTGTTCAATTTTCTTATAGGTGAGAAAAGTACCTTTACCTTGCTGCCGTACCAGATATCCTTGCTGGAAAAGCAGCTTCACCGCTTCACGTACAGTGCCCCTGCTTACTTCAAACTTTTTAACAAGTTCTGTATCACTGGGGAATAGGTCTCCCTCTTGATAAACCCCTTTCCGGATATCATTGAGTAGCTTTTCATAAATTTTATAATACTTTGGGACAGGTTGGTCCAATGGTAGATATCTTACTTTAAACAGCAGACAATCTATCAAACCAAGTTAAAAATTGCAATTGAAGTCGATGATAAGAATTTCTTTATCCATTCTAAATCTAGAAATGATACCTGACAAATCCTTCAATAGCCTCGTACTCGGCTAATCCCAAATTGTCGTACGCTTCTGCAGTTCCCCGGTTTCGATCCTCGGATCGCTGCCAAAACTCACGGGCATCAGATCCCGGGAACAGGGGGCGGTCTTTCTGAGATTGATGTTTAAAAATAGCACGTCTTTTACGTTTTAATTCATTTGGACTAAGGGGAACCGCCATTTCAATTTCATTGACATCCCACTCTTGCCACGCACCCCGATAAAGCCAAACCCAGCAATCTTTAGCCCATTTTTCATCTTTTACAATTTCAAGTGCTGCGAAAATTGCCTTCAAACAGACTCGATGTGTGCCGTGTGGATCGGATAGATCGCCCGCTGCATAGATTTGATGCGGTTTGATTTCACGCATTAAATCAACGGTAATTTGGATATCTTCGTCACTGATCGGTTTCTTTTTTACTTTACCGGTTTCATAGAATGGCATATCCATAAAATGCATGTTTTCGTCCGGAACCCCACAATAGCGTCCACCCGCCTTGGCTTCTCCTCTCCGAATCAACCCCTTAATCATTTTAACTTCCGGTGAGTCGATCTGCCCCGGTTTTTTGTTTTTTAAAAACTCATTCACCTTTCGAAACAATTTCTCAGCTTTCTGCTCTTTCATTCCAAAGGCATCAGAGTAGTCAATTACAAAATCTGCAAACCGTACGACATCATCATCGAAGACAGCAATATTGCCTGAAGTCTGATAGGCTATATGAACCTCATGTCCCTGGTCTACAAGGCGAATCAATGTTCCCCCCATAGAAATCACATCGTCATCCGGATGTGGACTGAAAATGAGAGCACGTTTCGGAAAAGGTGTTTTCCTTTCAGGGCGGTACTTATCATCTTCATTGGGTTTACCACCGGGCCATCCGGTGATCGTATGTTGAAGTTCATTAAAGACACGGATGTTAATATTGTAGGCCGGACCATTCGTGGTGATTAAGTCTGCCATCCCATTTTCATTATAATTCTCGTCAGTAAGTTTTAAAATAGGTTTATCCTCTTTAAGACAGAGCCATACGACAGCTTTTCTGGTCAAAGTATCATCCCAATTGCAAGGACCTAATAGCCAGGGAGTATTCACTCTCATCAGTTTAGCAGACGCGGCTTCATCCAGAACCACCGTTGTATTGGGGTGGTTTTGCAGATAGGTGGCGGGAATACTCTCTTTAACATCTCCCTCAACAGTTTGACGGATCATCTCGGATTTGCCTTCTCCCCAAGCCATTAAGTAGATCTTTTTGGCCTCTAAAATCGTTCCTACACCCATTGTGATAGCTCTTCTTGGTACATACTCTTCACCAAAAAAATCACTGGCAGCATCTTTTCGAGTGACTTGATCGAGGGTGATCAGACGGGTAGGGGAGTCAGGGCGTGAACCGGGTTCATTAAAACCAATATGTCCGGTTCTTCCGATTCCAAGTAACTGAATGTCGATACCACCGGCATCATGAATTAATTTCTCATAATTTTCACAATAGATAGAGACTTTTTCTTCCGGAATAGTACCATCAGGAATGTGTATCTGTTTTTTGGGAATATCTATATGATCAAAGAGATGTTCATTCATAAACCGAACATAACTTTGCAGAGAGTCCGGGTTAATGGGGTAGTACTCGTCCAGATTAAATGTGATTACATTTTGAAAAGAGAGCCCATCCTTCTTATGTAGACGTATCAACTCATCATATACTGCCACCGGTGTAGAGCCGGTTGCCAGTCCCAATACAACATTTTTATTCTCTTTCTTTCGTTCTTTTATTAAATGTGCGATTTCATTAGCTACTTCAACGGAAGCTTCAGCACTGTCTTGGAAGATGACCGTGTGAATTTTTTCGTAGTATGTATCGCGTTTATTTAATTTATCAGTTACTCTATTGAGATTATTCATGAATTAATAGCAAATAATTATGAGTTAAAATCACCTTTTTTCAACAGAAAGATCAATAAAAGCAGAAAAATTGATCTATAAGTTTATTTTTTCCGGATATACTTTTTGGTGTAGTCAGAGAGTACCAACTTCCCACTAATTTCTGCACGCTGTTCCAGAGTTGCATCCCAGTGACCGGTTCCCTGCCATATAATTTCTTTTAGACTATTAATTGCTTCAGGATTACTGTTGGAAAGCTCGTTTGCAAGATTTGAAACCATTGTGTCCAATTCATCACTATTAGCTGCCAGTTTGTTATAGAGCCCTTTTGAGTACGCCCACTCTGCATCATGCCAGGTTGTTGCATCTATGGACAGAGTTGAAAATGCTGCAACGCCTATTTTTCTTCCGACAGCTGGGCCGACAACAAAAGGACCTATTCCAATTGCCAACTCACTTAATCTGACAGAGGCTCCCTTTACTGCTATACAGAAATCAGAGGCTGCAGCAAGGCCAACACCACCGCCAATTGCTTTCCCATGAACTCTGGTAATGATCATTTTTGGACAGGTTCTTATCGCATTAATGACATTCGCAAACCCCATAAAAAATGTTTTCCCTTCGTCTGCATTTGAAATCTTTTTAAATTCATCAAATGAAGCTCCAGCACAAAAAGCACCATCCCCGGAACTTTTAAAGATTATAACCCGGCATTCCGGATCTAATCCGCCTTTTTTAATCGCATCACAAATATCTTTTAGTAAGTAACCAGGGAGTGAATTTCCTTTAGGGTGATAAAATTCGACTGTACCTATTTTGTTTTTACAGCTGTAGGTAACGGTTCCATTTTTCTTTGATGTCATAACAGATATTAGATTATGGTAGATTCTTTAATGAATGATGATGCTGAATATAATCATTTTTGTATGTGAATGACCACTACTGAGTCAGCATATCTATCGCTTCGTCATAACTATGAACCGGATTTTTACAGACGAACTGACTACATACATAAATTGTGAGCTGATCTTTAACCTCATAATTTTTCATCATTTCAGCGATTTTATTTATGTGATCTGCATTTGGATTTGTTTTTAATAGAAATGTTGAACCCGGAGGAGCAATTTTTCTAAGCTTGTTGATATTGGATACTGTATCCTCTGTAAATTCCGGAAGTGTAATAATGATCTGTGATACACCATTTTGACTTTGCTCCCAGGCCTGTAATGCTGCGGTATACCCTGCCGGGGCATCTGATATTGGATCCGAAAAGGCTTGAAAAAGTTTTTGAAATTGATCGTTATAATCAGATTTACCGGTCATTGAAAATAGTCTGGACAAGTTTAACGCTGCAACTGAATTGGAGGAAGGTATTGCTCCATCATATATTTCTTTTTGTCGGCCCAAAAGTGGTACAGCCGTTTTAGATGTAAAGAAGTATCCACCGAATTCTTTATCGTAGAATAGGTCATCAAACCGTTCCTGAATGTTAATAGCGGTTTCAAGGTAAATTGGCTTAAAGGTTGCCTGATAAAGCTCTATTAATCCATATACCAGAAATGCATAGTCATCCGCCATGCCTGCAATGGCTGCATCCCCATCTTTAAGCCGATGCAACAAAGAGTGATCTTTTCTTACACAGTAGTGATTGATCGTTTCCCATGCATTTTCAGCTTTTTTAATAAATTTTTCTTCGTTTAGCAGAGATCCTGCCCGGGCCAGGGATGCTATCATTAAACCATTCCAGTCAGTAAGGATTTTATCATCCAGCAGGGGACGAATTCGCTTCTCCCGTTCCTTTTTAAGCCTTAAACGGATTTGATCGATTTTATCCTTTAAATGATTGGGATCCCTGTCTGTTTTTTTTGCGATATCAAAGAGGTCAAATTTAAGATGAGGGATATTGGCACCTGTTTTTTGGCCGGTAGATTCATCCCGAAAATTTCCATTATCAGCAATCTCAAAAATATTTATAAATAACTCACTCTCTTCCGGAGATAATAAATTCTGTATCTCTTCAAAATTCCAGACATAAAATTTCCCTTCTTCACCTTCACTATCGGCATCTTCTGCAGAATAAAAGGCTCCTTCCGGCGAAGTTAAACATTCATCTATATACTCTGTCAATTCAAAAATAGTCTGCCTAAAAAGAGGATGATCCGTAATGCGCCAACATTCTGCATAAGCAAAAAGCAGCATGGCCTGATCATAAAGCATTTTTTCAAAATGGGGCAATAACCATTCACGATCAGTCGAGTATCGATGAAACCCGTAGCCGATATGATCCCAAATGCCTCCCAAACGCATTTTATTCAGTGTAAATTCAGCCATATGAAGACTTTTTTTATCTCCAGTTCCATGAAACTGATTTATCAAAAAAGTCAGATTATGAGCGGATGGAAACTTTGGCGATGTGCCAAATCCGCCTTCAACCTCATCAAACCTGACTGATAGCTCATCCTGAGCTTGTGCCGTAATATTTTCAGGGAGGGGTGAGCTGCCTTTGCCTAAATCAAGTGTTTTAGTAAAACCCTGTTTGATACGCTCGACAGATTCAAGAACATTTTCTCTATCAGATAACCATGCTTTTTGAATGGCCGGTATCAAATCAAGCATTCCAATGCGTTGAGGCCTGGATACTTTGGGAAGATAGGTTGCTGCAAAAAACGGTTTTCTATCGGGTGTCATGACGATTGTAAGAGGCCACCCACCCTGGCCGGTCAACATTTGACAGATGGTCATATAGGTATGATCAATATCAGGCCGTTCTTCTCTATCCACTTTGATATTGACAAAAACACGATTCATTAACTCAGCTACATCCTCATCCTCAAAACTTTCGTGTTCCATAACATGACACCAATGGCAGGTTGCATATCCAATAGAAAGAAAGATCGGCTTATCCTCTTTAATAGCTTTACTGAATGCATTGTCACCCCATGGATACCAATCTACCGGATTCGTAGAATGTTGTTGAAGATAGGGGCTTTTTTCATCTGAGAGTCGGTTCATAAAAATTGATTTAATAACCGTTTAAAAATTGTATTGCACACCAAAAGAATGGACGGTACCAAATCCGGTTGAAAATGGAACAAGGGCATAATTAACCCTGACAGGATCCATTGAAAGCCCTAATCCAAAACTTAACGGCCTTTCGGTTGGCCCCATTCGATACCCGGTTTGCAAATAGAGAAGGTCTCCGGCATTTATATCTATAGCCACGGATATATAATCTTTCATGGAATCACCATCAAATGTAATTGAGACGGCTTCTGCTTCTAATGGTTTTTTCCAGTCTGCTATGAAGGTGATTAGAATAGGCAGGTCGTTAAAACCGGTTGATGTAAATTCTATCAAGTCAATATTCACTCCGGCATTTATGGATGAGGGCAGTGTTGTAGACTGTTCATCCAGACTCTCCATATCACCTAAATTATTGATCGAGAGTCCGGCCGTTACGCGTTCCTCAAATAAATGAGCAGTAACACCCCCGGTAAATGCAAAACCATTTGCCCTAAATTGGAAAACCTCTTCCCTTAAATACTGAGCCGTTACTCCAAATGAGAGGGGGCCTGCCTGACGGGCAATGGCTCCTGCGATTGATAAATAACCAACAGAAAAATTACCTGCGGAGGAACCGGGGGTATCTCTCGCTTCAAAACCATCACTCCCAGAGTTATATACCGCAAATGCATATGCTGTATGATTTTTTCTGAAGTTAAAAGCAGCAAACTGGTTATTTACATTTGAGATCCAAAGCGTATAATTTACTTCTGCACTGCTACTCGGTTCAAATGCTAACAGAGCGGGATTAGAGTAGATGGAGGATGGGCCTGTTTGTGTAGCTGTGGTTGCTTGAGAGATTGATAATGATCTTGCTGAAGGGCCGATATTCAGAAAATCGAGTCCACTACCGGTATCCTGAGAATATGCTGATGGAATAAGTAGTGTTAATAGAATAACCAGTGAAAATGGCTTCATAAAACAAATTAATTTGAAATCATATTCATTGAGTATTACCTGATGAAAAGGGTTGGTTTATCAATGAAAAGTCGAACTACAGTATAGAAAAAAGTAACTTCAGCAGAAAGGGATTAAATAGAAAAGGAGCCTCCAATCAAGGAGACTCCTTTTGATTTAGCAATCTAATGCAGGTAAAGAGCACCTGCTTTTTTTTACAATCTTAGGAGATGAATGAACATTTAATCCATTATTTTCCGAAGAAAAGCGGGTTGGTCTGAATTGCGCTTGTCAATTCTCTCATCGCTATTCACCATGGAGTGTTCATCATTGCTTGCCTTTTTTACTTCCGGCGCAACTTCCTTCATGTCATGTTCAGCCTCGGCCTCATCAATCGTCCGGATATATTTCAAATCCCTTCGATGTATGGCTGGTTGATCCAGTGATTTAAGGTTTTTCTCACCTTTATAGTAGGGTCCGTCGGTACTTGGGACTCTCTTTCGGGTGATATCAGCGGCTCTTGGCAGAGCTATCGACCTGCTTTCACTTTTCACCGGTTCAGGCTGACTATTTGATTTAATAGAAACTTGAGTCTGGTTTTTTGACTCATTTAATTCAAATCCGGTGGCTATAACCGTCACCCGAAGTTCATCACCGAATGACTCGTCGAGTACTGTACCTAATATGATTTCAGCATCCTCGCCGGCCTCCTGCTGAATAATGCTGGTTGCAGTAGTCGTTTCTCTCATTCCGAGATTACTTCCTGACGAGATATTTACCAGGACATTTCTGGCGCCCCGGATGCTTACTCCATCCAACAGGGGAGAGTTGATCGCTTCTCTGGCGGCAATTTCTGCGCGGTCGGGTCCGCTGGCTGTAGCAGAACCCATTATGGCTGCCCCTCCATCCATCATGGTTGTTCTGACATCGGCAAAGTCAAGGTTAATGACTCCGGGCATCAGAATAAGGTCTGAAATACCTTTTGTTGCATTGTACAGAACTTCGTTTGCATTTTCGAAGGCATCCATAAGGGATGTATTTTCATCTGAAATATCCAAAAGACGCTCATTTGGAATCACAATGACTGTATCACAGTTCTTTTTCAATTCTGCGATGCCATCCAATGCATATTTCATTCGTACTTTTCCTTCACAATGAAACGGAGTCGTTACAATACCAACAGTAAGAATTCCTTTCCGTTTGGCGATACCTGCAACAACTGGGGCTCCGCCGGTGCCGGTTCCACCGCCCATTCCGGCTGTGATAAAAACCATATCTGCTGAATCAATAGATTCATCCAGTTCATGACGATTTTCCTCGACCGCTTCACGGCCAATTTCAGGTCTTGCCCCTGCTCCGAGTCCTGAAGTGAGGTTTGCCCCGACCTGTATTGTGATATCAGCCGAGTTATTTTTCAATGCTTGCGCATCGGTATTCAGTGCGATGTACTCCACACTATCCAGTCCTTTTCTGATCATGTTGTTGATGGCATTTCCTCCGCCACCGCCAACACCGATCACTTTGATCTTCGCATTATCCTGACCTTTTTCGTCAAAGCTAAAGCGTGATGTTTTGTAATCCATAATGTTCTCCTTTTGTGATTGCTGTTAACCTTATCTGTAGATTGCGTTATTGTTTGTTATTGCTAAATGATTGCTCGTTAAAGTTCCTTAAACCAACTCTTCATGCGTTCGGTGATCGTATTCATCACCTTTTCAACTCCGGCACCTTTCGAAGAAGAGGGTACAGATTGTTGATTTTCAGTCCCCTCAGCTTTCAGTGCGTGAAGCACCAGGCCTACACTGGTTGCATAAATCGGGCTGTTAACCTCTTCAATTAAGCCACCTGCAAGGCCCAGGGGCCGTCCGATTTTAGCGTCCATACCTAATACTTCATTTGCCAGTGGACAAATATTTTTGATCAGTGAACCTCCACCGGTGATGACGATTCCGGCGCTTAGAGATTCGGCATAACCGCTTCTCTTTACTTCAATAGCTATGATTTCCAGAATTTCTTCCATTCGGGCCTGAATGATTTTGGCCAGTATGCTTTTGGTAATTTCTTTTGGTGGCCTTCCTGCAATACCCGGGATCGTAATAGATTCATCTTCAGTAATCATATCCACAAAACATTCACCATGCTGATGTTTCAGAGTCTGTGCCTGATCTTCCAGAACACTCAATCCAATCTTAATATCATCTGTTACTTTTTTACCTGCGATGGCGATAACTGCAGTATGACGAATCGTATTCTCCTGAAATACTGCGAGATCAGTTGTGCCGCCCCCAATATCCACCAATACAACGCCGGCCTCTTTTTCCTCGTCATCCAAAACTGCATAGGATGAAGCGAGTGGTTCCAGTATGATATCCGCAACCAGGTATCCGGCGCGTTCTACACATCGATAAAGATTTTTAGCTGCTGAGACCAGGCCGGTTATAATGTGTACTTCAGCCTCCATACGCATACCACTCATACCAACAGGATCAGTAATACCATCTTGTCCATCTACCACAAACTCCTGAGGAATCACATGAAGGATCTGTTGGTCAGGTGGAAGCATGATCTGTTGACAATCCTTCAGGATTCTCTCAACATCTTCCACGGTGATCTCTTTATCCTTGTTGTTTATAGTGATAACCCCTTTACTGCGAATGCTTCGAATGTGATCTCCTGCAATTCCAACGTTAACTGAATTCACTTCGATTCCGGATGCTAATTCGGCTTGTTTGATAGCAGTTTTAATGGCATTTACCGTTTTGTCGATATTAACAACAACACCACGGTTTAAACCTTCGCTTGGTGCTTTACCCACACCCAAAATATGGATTCTGTCCTGGCTGTTAATGGATGCAACTACAGCACAAACTTTTGTAGTACCTATATCGAGGCCGACGACGATGCGTTCATTTTCATTTTCTATAGACATATGTGATGATTTGGGATTGCTAAATTGTATTTAAAAATTTCTGGTTACGATTTGATCTCTGAATCGAAGATCTATGACTTCAAATGACTGGATACCTTGCCTGGAGATAATCTCGGAGTAAAATGTTTTCCAATGGTTCATTTTTTCTTCAAAATTTTCTTGTCCGAATATTAATTTTACTCCATTCTCGTGTGTTAAGGCAACAATACCCTCATGATCGGTCCATGCCACTTCACTGATTGTTGCCCAACCGATATCGTTGTTTTGAGCCGCGAGCAGAAATTCTTCTGTTTTCCAATAGGGACTGGTTCGGGTACTATCAGTAATCTGGTTTTTGTCAATTCCATAGACCAATGGAACGTTTAGAATATGCTCCGGGACTATAGGCAGAATTACACCTCCTTCAGACATATAACTGCGTTTTGCACCTTGTACAAGCATGGCAACCGGTTGATGTTCTGTTATAAGAAAAGTGAGTTTTCCGCGAATACTCATTTTTACCGAAACATCTTTCACATATGGGACACTTTTCAACTGCTCAAAAAGTGAATCAAACCGAACACTGTCGGCTCTTAAGCCAATAGGGGCATCGATCGCTGAAAGCAGTTCGTTATCATCTGCATAATAAGTGCCATTAAACTCTACTGAATTGATATATGTATTTTTCTCCATATAAAAACCGGCAAAGACGGCTAAACCAAGAAGAATGAAAGCCACAGCTATCCCAAATAGAGAGGAGAATCCTACTCTTTTATCTGATTTAGTATGTTTATTATCTTTTTTCATTATTTCTTAGAATGATTCGCCTGATCCACGAAATTTTGATTGTATTTGTAGATGTCACCCGCGCCCATGGTGATTACGATATCCCCATTTTTAATAATTTCTTGCAGTTTATTGGTTAATAAAGATTTATCGGATAGAAAGTGAACATCCTTATGCCCATAATTTTTTGCAGTATCTGAGATTAACTTTCCGGTAACACCCTCAATCGGTTTTTCTCGCGATGGGTAGATTTCAGTAATAATCAACACTTCTGCATTGAAAAAAGAGAGTCCAAACTCCTTATACATCTGCTGCGTTCTGGAGTAGAGGTGAGGCTGAAATACAGCGATAATCCGACGATCCGGCCATCCGTTTCTGGCAGCCTGAATAGTGGCCTGCACTTCAGTAGGGTGATGGGCATAATCATCAATTACGATAAGATTCTCACTATTGAGTTTAATTTGAAATCTTCTGAAAACTCCTTCAAATCTTTCAAGCCCCGACTTAATTCTCTCAAATGGGATTCCCAGTTCAATGCCAACTGATATAGCAGCAAGAGCATTTTTCACATTGTGATCACCGGGAGCCATCAGGTTTATGGTTCCGTATGTTTTTTCATCTGAAACGACTGTAAACTTGCTGGTAAATGTCTCGTGGGATACTTTTACGGCTCGAATCATTGCTTGCGGATTGTAACCGTAGGTAATGACCCTTCTTTCGATATCCGGTAAAATACTACGGACTTCAGGATCATCCAGACAGACAATTACAGCTCCATAAAATGGAACTTTGTTGGCAAATTCTGTAAATGCATGTTTCACATCACTCAGATCACTGTAAATGTCCAGATGTTCGGCCTCAATATTTGTAATGACTGCAATATTGGGTGTGAGTTTCAAAAATGTTCTGTCATACTCATCTGCTTCAACAATGATAATATCACCTTTACCAACGACTGCATTCGTTTTATCGAAACTGTGAACCCTGCCGCCTACAATAATCGTTGGATCAAATAGCCCATCTTGTATTACGTGACCGGTCATGGAAGTAGTGGTCGTTTTTCCGTGTGTGCCTGCAATGCCGATACCATATTTCATTCTCATTAATTCGGCAAGCATTTCAGAGCGCTTTATAACCGGAATTTGCTGAGCAATCGCTTCACGGGTTTCTTCATTTTCAGTAGCTTTCACAGCACTGGTGTAAACCACGACATCAGCATTTTTGATATTTGATGCATCGTGTCCCACAAATATTGTAGCACCCAGTTCTTTGAGTCGATCCGTAGTTTCTGACTCACTTTGATCGGATCCTGACACTTTATAACCGCGGTGCAGAAGTATCTCTGCCATACCGCTCATACCAATCCCTCCAATACCGACCATATGAATATGATTGGTTCGTCCAAAAAGAGGCTGATTTTGAATTGTCGGGGTCATGATTTGATTCTATTTACAAATGATAAAATTTCTTTTGAGATCGTTTTGGCAGCATTTGGTTTTGCCAGTTTTAGCATTGCTTTCTGCATGTTCAGTAATTTCTCCTCATTCAGTATGGTTTCAGATACGATATCGGCAAGCTCTGCCTCTAACTGTGACTCGTCGATGAGGAGTGCTGCATGGAACGAAGCAATTGATTCTGCATTTTTTCTCTGATGGTCTCCGGCAACATTCGGTGAGGGAACCATAATGGCCGGCTGACCCAGATTCATCAGTTCACTGCATGTCCCTGCACCGGATCTTGTAACCACAAGATCAGCTACACGATAGGCTGATGACATATCGTGGATGTACGCCTGTAGTCTCAAATTCGGGTAATGTGAGGTATTCACTTTGTTTAGAAGCTCATCAACATAATTTTTTCCGCACTGCCAGATAATTTGTAATCCCATCTCATCGTGCAGTCTGTCTATGTGGGCTGTCATGGCCTGATTAATGGCTTTGGCCCCTCCACTGCCACCCAAAACCAGAAGGGTAGAGCGTTCAGAAGTGAACTTAAATAGATCAAGTGCTTCTTGAAGATCCGGATTCTCGAAATCACCTCGGACCGGGTTTCCGGAAAGGATAATTTTATCTGCCGGAAGGTATTCAGCTGCATGTTCAAAAGCGGTAAATATGATACTCGCATACTTGGCCAACAATTTAGTTGTGACGCCGGGATAGCTATTTTGTTCTTGAAGTATCAATGGTATCCCGGATTTTGCAGCGACCCAGCCAATGGGTCCGGACGCAAATCCACCACAAGAGATTACGACATCCGGTTTGTAGGACCTGATAATTAACAAGCTTTGAATAAGACTCACGAAGAGTTTAATCGGGAACAGTAAATTTTTAATTGTAATGGACCGATGAAAACCACTGATCCAGATGCTTTTGATTTGAAATCCATATCGGGGAACTGTTTCCCATTCCATACGATCTTTTGTCCCTACAAAAAGAAACTCGCTATCGGGAGAGACATTTTTCAACGCCTCTGCGATTGCGATCGCAGGGTATACATGACCACCCGTGCCACCCGCTGCCAGGAGGAACCGTTTAGGTTCTCCGGCAGAGGTGAGGGTGTCTGTAGATGATATGTTCATTTTAGCGGCTGTCATTATCCGTTATAAAATCTTGCGCGTTCATTGGTATTATATTTTGAAATATTCAGCAGTATCCCCATCATCAATCCGGCAAACAGCATACTTGTTCCGCCATAGCTGATAAAAGGCATGGGCAAACCGGTTACAGGCATAATTCCTGTAGCAACAGCTGCATTAACAAATCCATACATTGTGATCATCAAAGTTGCCCCCAAAGCCATTAATGTGCCAAGTACATCCGGCGCATGACGTGCAACGATTGCGATGCCCCTGAAGAGAATCAGAGTGAAGATGATGATTACAATAAATGAACCCACGATCCCATACTCCTCAGCGATGATGGCAAAAATAAAGTCGTTGTAAGGGGCGGGCAGGAAATCTCTTTGGGTACTTTTACCGATTCCGACACCCAGAAGTTGTCCCTGTGCAATCGCTATATGAGCTTGTTGAGCCTGATAACCGGGGCCCGATTCAAAATTAGAACTATTTAAATCTGTAACCTGAGTCACATATTGAGTCACACGGCTTTGACGCTCTGGTGATGAGGAAATAAATCCGGCCCCGCCGATGATCCCGATTAAAACGATTCCAAATATCTGAGGAGCACTGATTCTTCCTACAAACATCATAAAAACAGTAATACCCATCAGTAGGGCGGCGCTGCTAAAATCCTCCACAGCTATTAAACCGCAGGTTATTACGATCCAAAACATGATCGGCAAGAATGCGCGTTTGAAACTTTTTATATACTCTTGTTTTTCATGAAGAAGTACTGATACATGTATAATCAGGGATATAGCAGCAAGAGACGCGGGCTGGAATGAGAGTCCGGCTATTGAAAGAGATCGTCGGGCACCAAATACAAAGTCGCCATAGAAAATTACTGCGATGAGTAGAATACAACTCAGGACTACCAAAACCCGGCTAAAACGTGCCAAAATGGTATAATTTAATTTTGAGATGAAAACCATGAACAGGAATGCAATCGCCAATTTTACAATATGAGCAGTTACCAGCGTGCCGGCTGTTGTACCGTGAGTTTGGGCAAAAAATGCGATTGATGAAAACACAGCAAGAGTACCAATTATCATGAGAATGATAATAGAGACAAACAGAACTTGGTCGCTTCCATACTTAGGTACTTCGAGCTCCTCTTCAGTGGTGCCGAATATCGATCCTATTTTGCTATTTGGTGTTGTGTAGTACAGTTGTATTGAGTTTTAAAGTTTTGAGTTAGAGGTCTAAAACGGCTTGTTTGAATTCATTTCCGCGGTGCTCGTAATTATCAAACATATCGAATGATGAACAGGCAGGACTCATTAAAACAATCTCCCCCCGTTTGGCTACATTACGCGATTGTTTGACAGCATCTTTTAAACTCTTTGCTTCTATAAAATTTGGAACGACATCTTTAAGCTGTTTTTTGATCAGTTCCCTGGCCTCACCAATAGCGACAATTGTATGTACCTTCTCGCGAATCTGCTGATTCAACAGGCTGTAGTCATTGCCTTTATCCCTGCCACCCAGAATTAAGACCATTGGGGTATTAAAACTATCCAGAGCATACCAAACGGCATTCACATTGGTGGCCTTACTATCGTTAATGTATTTGATTCCTTTATACTCACGCACAAATTCAAGTCTGTGAGCAACACCCTCAAAACTCTTCAGGCTTTCGCGAATAAATTCATTTTTAATTTCTGACGCTCTGGCTGCCAAAGCTGTAGCCATACCGTTTTGCAGATTATGTGTTCCGGATAGTCCGATTTCTCCAATTTGCATAAGATATTCTTCCTCGTTATTGAGTTTTAGGATCAGGTTGCCATTTCGAATAAAGGCACCTTTGGGTACCTCTTTAGAACTTGAAAAGGCCAGTATTTTAGGACTGTCACTTGTATTCGATAGTTCTAATACGTGTTCTGAGATAATGGGGTCGTCAAAATTGTATATAAACCAGTCTGAAGAGGTTTGATTACTTGTAATCTTCAGTTTCGAGCTTGCATACTGAGTAAAATTGTGATTATAGCGGTCGAGATGATCCCCGGTTATATTTAAAAGGATGCTAATATTGGGCCTGAAACTATCTATATGATCCAGTTGAAAACTGCTTATCTCTAAAAGAGCAGTTTTGTGGGCCATCGTTTCTTCTACCTGTTCGGTAAAAGCTGTGCCGATATTTCCGCCAAGGATATATTCCCTTCCGGAGAGTTTCCACGTATGAGCTAGCCAATTGGCTACGGTTGTTTTACCATTGCTGCCGGTAACTGCCACAGTAGGTGATTCATTAAACCAGCTAGCCAATTCAATTTCACTAAAAACAGCTCGATTCGTTGTTAAATAGTGCTGTACAATAGATGTTGATGTTGGCACGCCCGGACTTACAACTAAAAAATCACCCTCAAAAGCTTTTGCTGAATGTTGGTTCTCCTCGAATTCAATACCCGATTCGGTTAACCGTTCATGAGATGACGGATTGATTTTTCCTGAATCAGTAACAAATGGAAATGCACCTTTCTTCTTTAAAAGAATAGCAGCGGCAACGCCACTTCTGGCTGCTCCTGCAACAACGATATGTCTGCCTTTCAGATCTTTCATCGTAGTTTCAGGGTTAATAAGCTTAAAATTCCGAGGAGAATAGCAATGATCCAGAATCGTACAACTATCTTGGACTCAGCCCAACCCTGTTTTTCAAAATGGTGATGAATGGGGGTCATCAGAAATACACGTCTTCCCACGCCAGTTTTCTTTTTGGTGTATTTAAACCAGGATGTTTGAATAATTACTGACACTGCTTCAACAACAAAAACCCCGCAAATTATCGGGAGTAAAAGCTCTTTGTGAATCATGACGGCAAGGGCGCCAATGGCTCCACCCAATGCAAGTGAACCGGTATCGCCCATGAATACAGATGCCGGATTGGAATTGTACCATAAGAATCCAAGGCAGGCTCCAATCATAGATGCAGCAAAGATTGTAAGCTCTCCTGCTTCAGGGAGGTACATTATGTTTAGAAATGATGAAAAATCTACCCGTCCCGATACATAAGCAAAAATACCCAACACTACTCCCGCAATTGCAGAAGTACCGGAAAGGAGACCATCAAGCCCATCTGTGAGATTGGCTGAATTACTGACAGCAGTAATAATAAATGTCACAACAGGTATATAAATCAACCATCCAAATTCCTGACCCCAGAATGCATAATCTATGTGAACATCTTTTAAAAATGGTACAGTTGTGACGGTATTAAAATCTTGAAATTCAGGCCAAAAATAGAGTACACTACCTAAAACCAAGCCTACTAATACCTGGCCAATTATTTTGAACCATCCATGAAGCCCCGACTTGTTCTTTTTGACTACTTTGATATAGTCATCAATAAAACCAACCAATCCCAATACCAGAACAACAAAAATAATCATCCATGTATATATACTGGTGATTTTCATCCAAAGAAGAGCCGGGATTATCGTTGCAAATATAATGATCACTCCACCCATCGTTGGTGTATCCGCTTTAGCTATATGAGTGTTCAAGCCAATGTCTTCACGAATCACTTCCTTCAGCTGCATTTTTATCAGCCACTGAATAATTTTTTTCCCAATAAATAAACTTATCAATAATGCAGTTGCGGCCGCGAATGCCGTACGGGTGGTAATAAACTCAAATGCACCAAACCCCGGGATATTATATAAGCCATCCAGCCATGAGATCAGTTCAAATAACATCAGTGCACCTCCTCAGTTTCTGGATGACCGTTTTTTTGCTTCAGAGTGGTTAGTGCATGTTCTCGATCATCGAAGTGAATTCGTTCACCTTGAATTTCCTGATAGGTTTCATGTCCCTTTCCTGCTATGAGAATCATTGTTCTTTGATTCGCATCAGAAATGGTTTTTTTGATCGCTTCAGCTCTATCCGGGATCACCGTTACTTGCTCAGGTTTTTTGAAACCTGACATTATATCGTCGATTATTTCGAGAGGGTCTTCACTTCTCGGATTATCAGAGGTTACGACAACCCGGTTGCCATATTTTTCAGCAATGAGTGCCATTTCCGGACGTTTTTTCTTGTCTCGGTCCCCACCGCACCCAAACATAATGATCAGTTTGTCACGTTTTGATTTGAGATTTTTTAGCGTTGAAGCTACATTCTCAAGTGCATCGGGGGTGTGAGCATAATCAACAAAAATGGTGGGTACTCCGGGAATAGAATCCGGGTGGGCCACTTTTTCGAGTCGGCCGGGAGCGCCATAACACTCTCCGAGCACTTCACTTACTTTAGATCCATCCAACCCAAGAGCTGTAGAGATTAATAATGCCTGTACAACATTATAGGCATTAAAATCTCCGGCCAAAGGAGTGTGAAAAGGGGTATCATCAACCTTGATGACCATACCATCGGGAGTTGAACTTATAATAGATGCATTTATGAGTCCTTTTCCTTTGAGACTGAAGGAGAGTATCTTCGCAGGTGTTGAATTGGTCATCCACTCACCCTTTGGATCATCTACATTTGTAATGGCCCAACTTTTGTTGTCCAAGGAGTTAAAAAGCATTTTTTTAGCGGAGGCATACTCTTCCATTGACTTATGATAGTCCAGGTGATCATGACTCAAATTTGTAAATGCTGCAACAGCAAATGAGAGATTAGAGACTCTCTTTTGGCTTAATGCATGAGAGGATACTTCCATGATCAAATGTGTACTTCCTGCATCTACGATCTGACGCATATCATTTGCCAATTCAATGGGATCTGATGTAGTAAGTTTGCTTTGAAACCGCTTCTGATTAATTCGTTTTTCTACGGTACCAAGCAGTGAGGCCTTATATCCCATTTTGGTAAGGACTTGCCATACCAGTGTAGCAACGGTGGTTTTGCCATTCGTACCGGTAATACCCGTTAGGACCAATTTTTTAGCGGGGTTCCCCACCATCCGTTGTGCAAGAGGCCCTAACAGTTTCCGGGTATTTTTTACAGTGATATGTAGAATATCACTTTCCAGTTCGACATCTTTCTCAGATATAATCACAGATGCTCCGTTCGCTACCGCTTCCCGGATATGATTGTGACCATCTGATTTTATTCCTGAAATGGCAATAAAGATGTCATTGTTTTCAACGACTCTCGAGTCTTGGCATAGTTTTCCAAGGGTCTCCGGATTTGAGCCTTCCAGGGAGACCGGTTTACAGAATTCTATGAGCTGATCGATTGTCATGAATTTGCTGCTATTGAAGTTGATGAATTCATACTTCTGGCTCTTCCCCTAACCGTGACTGTTCTGCCTTTTTGCATCAGATCACCGGCTTTTGGGAATTGAGTGTAAATTGTACCCGAACCCACTGTTTCAATTTGAAATCCTCTGCTCAAAAGCAGATAAGTAGCTTGTCGCATACTGGTATCTCTTAGATCAGGAATACGGGCATACCCATCTGGAATTGAATCCGTGACACTGTTTGATAACCTGAATTCCAGAATTGAGTTTCTCTCAATCTCAGTTCCGGATGCCGGAATTTGTTCAGCAACAATATTCCCATCTCCTGTAGATCGGTAGGGGATCTGTTGATTTTTTAAAATCATCTCTGCGGTCGCGGCATCTAACCCGGTCAATTTCGGGGCAATTACTTTATTTTGATCTGCAATTTGTCCATCCAGATTAGATCGGGGAATCGAGTTTCCGAGACCGGATACCCGATTTGCAACCTCTTTAAAAATAGATCCTGCAGTAAATCCACCGTAAATACTTGTTCTGGGTTCGTCGAGCAATACATATATGACATATTTTGGATCTTCAACCGGGAAAAAACCAACAAAACTGGCCCTGTATTGGGCTCTGTATCGGCCATCAATAAATTTTTGAGCGGTGCCAGTTTTCCCGGCAATTCGAAGGCCATCGATACTTGCCCAGCCGGCTGTTCCTGAATCCGATACAACACTTTCAAAAATGGGTATTATTTTTTCTATAGTTTCCTTATCAGCCACCCTTCGAACTCTTTTGGGTTGAGTACTTTCTATGATATTTCCATATTCATCTCTGATCGACTCAACAACAAACGGTTTCATCAAATACCCATTATTAGCGATTGCAGCGTATGCCTGAGCGATTTGAAGAGGTGTTGCCTGTACTTCATACCCTATCGACATCCATGGAAGGGTTACTTTGCTCCATTCATAAGGCCGTTGCAATCGCCCTTCCAGTTCTCCGGGAAGGTCAATCTGTGTGGGTGAACCGAAACCGAGATTCCGGGCGTACTGGTAAAAGGTTTCGGGTTTAATACGTTGTGCGATTTCAGAAGTAGCGATATTGGATGACTGGGCAATAACTTGCTTGAAATTAAGAGTGCCCAACGGATCATGATCTCTCATAGTCTGACCATGAATCTGAATTTGGCCATTGTCAGGAGTTACAAACAGTTCATCAAACGAAACTAAATTTTGATCCACGGCCGCAATTGCAGTAGTCAATTTAAACGTAGAACCCGGCTCTACGATATCTGAAACCGCAAAATTTCTCCGATTTTCATTTTCGGTTGTAGCCGGTGAGTTTGGATTAAACGTAGGGTAGTTGGCCATCGCTTTTACTGCACCGGTTTTAGGATCCAATACAATTAGAGTCCCTTTTTTTGCCAGATGTCTTTTTAATCCACTCTCCAGTTCTTCTTCTGCAATAGCCTGTATTTGACTATCGATCGTTGTGAATAGGGAATACCCCTGCATGGGTAATTTTCTTGGAGCTCCTACATAGGCAAAAATATTGTTAAATCTATCTTTACGTACTTGTTGAAGGCCATCTTCTCCTTTTAGAATGTCATTATACTTCTGCTCCAGGCCGGCCATTCCGTTCATATCATGATTCATGAAGCCAAGAAGATGGGATGCCAGGGTGCCAAAATTATAATTTCGTCGAAACTGTTCTTCCAGAATTAATCCTCGAATATTTAATTCATTCAGATCTTCAAAGACTTGAACGGGTACACTTCTTTCGAGGACTACATATCGGGATCGATTGGGCGCATTTTGGATTTTATTTCTGTAGTGCTGAACAGTTCTGCCGGTATGTCGTGAAATTGTTTGTGAAATGAGCTGTATCTGCTCATTCTTGTTGTGAAGGAGTTGCGGATCCAGGGCTACTTTATAAATAGTGAGATTTGTAGCCAAAAGAGAGCCATTTGAATCATAAATATTACCGCGTTGAGCCGGGATAGGCAGGAAGTCAATGGCTTGAGAATTCCACAATTCACGGTATCCATCCCCTTCGAGATAGTTTACCCGTAATATTTGAAGCATAATTCCGGCAGGGAGTAATAGCAATAGTCCCAATAACAGAAACATTCGTCCCATTAAAGAGCTTCTTTCACTCATTCTTCCTCTTTTTGAATAATGATGACTTGATCTGCAGGGCCGGCATTTACAAAACCGATAAGTCTTGCCTTTTGGTAGATTTCTTTGGGACCGGTAAGCCTGTCGAATGTCAATCTCTGTTGGTTATATACCCTATGGACTCTGTTAAACTGATTTTCGAGTCTATTTACTTCAGCCAGTGCTTGTTGGGTGTTAAAAACATGACCAATGTAGAGAACCCCGCAAATTCCGATCAAAAAACTTGCGAGAACAACTTTCCAGGGGGTAAATACCGGAAGTTTTCGTTTATTAGGGGTACTGTTGAGCCGTCTGCCATAATTTGAGGCAGCGCCGTCTGATTTAAATCCATTGCCAAGGGGTACCCGTCTTCTTTTGTTGGAAGAAGCCCCTTTTGATATACCGTTAAATGTTTTCTGTTCCGGAGTTTTTACAAACATCTCTTAATCCTCCTCAACTTTTTCACCGACACGCAACTTCGCACTGCGTGAGGCGGGGTTTGACTGAATTTCCTGATCTGAAGGAGTAATGATCTGTTTCGTAATAACATTTAGCGGCTTAAGCGGATTGCCATAAAAATCTTTTTCAATCTCTCCATCAAAATTTCCGCTTTTTAGAAAATTCTTAACAAGTCTGTCTTCCAACGAGTGGTAAGAGATTGCTACGATTCGTCCACCGGGGGCCAATAATTCTAAGGAGTCTTTCAGCCCTTTTTTAAGCATCTCCATTTCCCGGTTTACCTCAATACGAATAGCCTGAAATACTCTGGCAACCGACTTGATGATATGGGGTCCGTAAAGGACATTCTCAATCGTTTTTCGCAGCTCCATTGTAGATTCAATCGGACGATTATCGATAATTTCTTTGGCAATTTGTCTGCTCAGCCGCTCTTCCCCATAGTGGAAAATGATATCCCTGAGTTTTTCATAATCGTAGTTATTCACAATATCATACGCAGTAATACCGCTCATTTCACTCATTCGCATATCTAACGGACCATCATTTTGAAAACTGAATCCTCGTTCCGGTTCTTTGATTTGATGAGTGGAGACCCCCAGGTCAAAAAAGATTCCGGAGATATTTCCATGATATTCTGTAGGGATGATGGTTGAGAGATAACCAAAATTTCCGGTGATCGGGATGAATCTTGGGTCATCGCCTATTTTTTCTGCTGCAGCCATATGTGCTTCTTCATCCTGGTCTACACCAAGTAGCGTTGCACTATCGTTGAGGGCTTTCAAAAAAGCTATGGTATGCCCCGCGCCTCCCAAAGTGGCGTCAATGTAAATTCCATTTGGGTCTTTAATCAAAAATTCGACCGAAGTATCCAGCAGTACCGGAGTATGTGGGAAAAATGTAGTCATAGTATCAATCTCCTGGCTCATATTCATCTCCCATTACTTGTTCAAATAGTTCCTGGTAGTACTCCTGACTTAAATCGGAGTCTGCTTCATTTAGTTTATCCGGCGACCATATCTCGATACGGTCTCCGCTTCCTATAAATATGGCTGCTGAATCGATGATGGAGTACTCCATGAGGTGAGCGGGGAGCGATAGACGATTCTGTTTATCTAAAGAGAGGTCTTCAGCATATCTGAGGAAGTTTCTGATAACTGTACGTCCTTTTAATGTAAAACTGTTAATCTTAGAGAGTCTGTTTTCAACCTGTTCCCATCTGTCCTGGGGATATAAGTAGAGGCAAGGTTCGAGTCCGCGGAGGATGGTAAATTTATCTTGTGCCTCGGGGTTGACGAGTTTGCGTAGTTTTGCCGGAAAAGCAACACGGCCTTTATTATCTACACTGTGTTCATATTGCCCTTTGAAACTTGGCACGGGATTTCTCTTTAAGTGATTGCTATGCGGCGATTGCTATTACTACCGCATGCAGAAAATAGAGAGTTCACCATAATTCCCCACTATTCCCCACATCTGCCCACAATGTAGTTCAAAATGTGCTACGATGTCAAGTAAAAAGTTTTGTGAGGGAGCAGAATCTTCTAAGAGTGGACAACCGTGTTATTTTTGTCTTAGACTCCAGAGAATTTTTAAATGCAAAAACGATAATTATGATCTCAAAAAGCCATTTTTAGAATTATAGGGGAGAAATTAATTTCTATTGAGAATCCAAGGTGGAGAAGAGTGGGAGAGTTTGCCGGTAAATTCCAAAAATTTTGGGTTATTACTAATTTTTGTGCGTGAAATTCACGATTGAAATAGAAATCCGGAAATTATTTTATTGACGATTTTCATTCAATTAGTAAGAATAAAAATGATAGCGTCCTGGGGAATTCAAACAATCATAATGCCATATTTAGATGGGAATGTTTAATAAAATTAGATGGACTAAAAATAAATAAATCTTAAAAGCCCCATTAATAATGGGGCTTTTGTTTTGATATTATTTTCTAACCAATACTTAGAAGATCTGCCAATACACCGGCAGCCGTCACCTCTTTTCCGGCTCCCGGGCCCTGAATGACCAAAGGCTGATCGTTGTATCTTCGTGACCGGATTGAGATCAGGTTAGTGGTACCCCTAAGCTGGCCCAGTGCAGAAGAAATGGGAACGGACTGAATTCCAATTTTGACTAACCCTTTATAATAACGTCCTACATATCGCAGGGTTTGGCCATTTAGTTTTGCTTCTTCACATTTATGTTTCCATTCCCCATCAAATTCATTTACTCTTTCCAGGAATGTTGTTGAATCTACATCTTTAAGCTCTTTTGGTATCAGTGATTCAACTTCTAACTGTTCCCGTTCAATTTTATGGCCACAAATACGGGCTAAAATCATAAACTTTCTTGCAACGTCCTCTCCTGAAAGATCATCCCGGGGATCGGGTTCTGCATATCCAAGGCGGCGTGCTTTGATGATCGTTTCACTAAAAGTAGCTCCTTTATCCAACTCAGAGAATAGGTAGGTCATTGTTCCTGACAGTACACCACTGAGTTCAAGTATTTCATCCCCCGTGAGGATCAGGTTTTTTATAGAGTTAATAATGGGCAGACCTGCCCCTACATTGGTTTCATACAAAAACTCTACTCCATTATTTGAAGCTATCTGGTGCAAGGTATCAAATTGAGCTTGTTTTTGAGTATTGGCAAGTTTACTGGGTGTTACTACATGAATATGATTTTTAAGTAGCCTCGGATAGAGTTCTGCAATTTCCAGGCTGCCTGTCGTATCCACAAATACAACACTTCCTTTATCATACGATATCAGTTTCTGAATCACATTTTCCCAATCCAGTTCAGGTGCACGCAGAAGATCTCGAAGGGAGTAATTTCCCTGTACTCTATCGTACCATAATAGATGATTACTGTTGCATACACCTAATACTCGTAACGATTTTTCAGTTCCATATCTGGAAACTTGTTTCAATAAGGTATTACCGACTGCCCCGACACCGGCAATAAACAATTTCTTTACTTTCGGTGATTTCTTATCGAGAGGTTTTTTATACACTTTCAATTCTGTCATGATGATTTATTTATCTTTATTTCTAAAAAATGATTGAATAATCGAGTTCAACTGCTCAAATTCGATCAAAAAGGCGTCATGGCCATAGGTTGATCGGATTTCACTGTAGGTAGCATTGCCAAGCAGAGCCGTTAAATCCTTCTGTTCATGAGTAGGGTAGAGGTGGTCACTATCAATGCCCACTACATTGACGGGTACTTTAATATTCTGTAAAACCTCCAAAAATGTCCCCCGATCCCTGGACACATCATGGGAGTCCATCGCCTTAGTCAAAATCAGGTAGGAGTGCGCATCAAATCTGCCGGCCAGTTTTTCCCCCTGATAGTTTAAATAGGATTCAACCTGATATAGATCTAACCCGGTTTGCAGATCTCGGCCAAACTTTGATTCATAATCAACCGGTGTACGGTAAGTAATCATCGCCATCATTCTTGCAGTTGCCAAGCCTTTTACAGGGCCATCGCCTTTTTCATAGTTTCCATCATTCCATTTAGGATCCACCTTAATAGCCATTCTCTGTGCATGGCTGATGCCAATAGCCCAGGGGCTGTGAGCTTTACTCATCGCAATCAATACAGCAGAGTTTATTCGATTGTCTAATATGGCAAATTCCAATGCTTGCATCCCTCCAAGAGATCCGCCAATAACCAGTTCAATTCCTTGTATGTCAAGTTGATCCAGCAAAAGTTGCTGAAACCGAACCATATCCCGGATTGTTATCGGAGGAAAATCATTGAGGTAGGGTTTGTTACTGCTTGAGTTAATCGTCCACGGGCCTATGGAACCATATGAACTTCCGGGTACATTAATACAGATGATAAAATATTTTTCAGGGTCACATATTCTGCCCTTGCCAAAAATACCGGGAAACCACTCATCAGCCGCTGCATGACCCGTTAATGCGTGACAAATAAGTATCACATTGTCACGGGTATCGTTCAATGTACCCCATGTTTTATAAGCTACATCCGCTTTTTGAAACTCAAAACCTGATTCTGTAGTAAATGATTGATTTAATACTGTTTTAGTAATTCCCTGGTTCATTATTTATATCAATTGATATCCCTGCAAGACAGAAATGAGTGCCTTGCAGGGATTATTTTAGCGCTATATATAGGTTACACTTCCGGTGACCTCAACCGGATTTTGTATGATATCCAGTACAGGACATCTGGTAACAGATAATTCTTCTAGTAATTGAAGTTTTTTAGCGTCTTTTTCGTTTGTTTCTACGGTTGTTTTATAGTTCAACGAAGTGAAACCGGCACGCTGATCTGTTAGATTTAAAAAACCATGAAGATCAAGTTGACCATTGACTTCTACTGATACTGATTGCAGGTCGATATCAAGAACCGTTGCATATGCCTTGATTACAATCTCCTGGCAGGCTGCGAAAGCACCCAACACATACTCAACAGGATTGGGTCCCTGATCTGTGCCCCCTAAATCAGCAGGTTCATCTGATACAAATTTGAAATCACGAGTCTGTATGTCAGCAAGAAAACCATTCTCCAGCTTAGATTTAGCCCGAAATGTTGCATTTGCACTTTCAGGGTTCTCTTGTATTCCTTTAATCAGGTTTAAGAGACTATTTTTAAGTGTTTCGTTTTCCGTTGAAATTGTTGTTTCTGCTATACTCATTTGTTTTGTATTTTTGACGTTATGAAGGAATGTGTGATGAGACCATTTTGATCTCATTCACGCGTTTTAATTTTAGCAGAACTCCGGCGAGGGAGTTCTGCTATTTTTTTATGGATATTAAGCCGGCACTTTGATTTTCTTAAATGCTTGCTCAAAATCGCCGATGATGTCATCGATATGCTCGATTCCTACAGAAACCCGAATCAAGTCTTCTTTAACACCACTGGCAGCTTGTTCAGCCTCACTCAGTTGTTGATGTGTAGTTGACGCAGGATGGATTACCAATGTTTTGGCATCTCCCACATTGGCAAGATGACTCGCCAATTCCACACTTTCTATAAACGTACGGGCTGCATCAAAACCGCCATTTACACCGAAAGTCAGGACTGCTCCAAAACGACCGTTTTGAAGATATTTTTTCCCGTTTTCATGATGTGTATGATCCGGTAAACCGGTATAGTTTACCCATGATACGGCATCATTTTTACTGAGCCATTCAGCCAGTTTTTGTGCATTTTCAGTATGGCGTTCCGCTCTCAAAGAGAGAGTTTCGAGTCCCTGAAGAAGCAGGAAACTGTTGAAAGGTGAAAGAGCAGGACCTACATCACGCAGACCTTCCACACGAGCCCGGATGGCAAAGGCGATATTTCCAAAAGGCCCCTGGTCTCCGAATACCTCCCAGAAATTCAGGCCGTGATACGCAGGTGATGGGTCAGTAAAAAGAGGGTAATTGCCATTTCCCCAGTTGAAATTACCGGCATCCACAATCACACCGCCAATACTGGTTCCATGTCCGCCAATCCACTTTGTAGCAGATTGTACAACAACATTTGCGCCATGCTCAATCGGTCGGGCGATAGCACCGGCCGCACCAAAGGTATTATCAACGATTAATGCTATTCCGTGTTTTTTAGCGACTGCTGAGATCCCTTCAAAATCGGGGACATTTCCTCTGGGATTTCCAATCGATTCAAGATAGATCGCTTTGGTGTTCTCATCAATTGCAGCCTCAAATGATTCCGGAGAATCATGCTCGTCCACGAATTTGACATTGATACCAAGTCTGGGCAGAGTAACCTTGAACTGATTGTATGTCCCTCCATAAAGATTTGGAGTGGAGACAATATTGTCGCCGGATTGAGCCAGGGTAATCACAGCCAAAAACTGTGCGGCCTGACCGGAAGCAGTAGCGACAGCAGCAGCTCCCCCTTCGAGGGCTGCTATTCTCTTTTCAAAAACATCGGTAGTTGGATTCATGATTCGGGTATATATGTTGCCAAAATCTTTGAGGGCAAAGAGAGTGGCGGCATGCTCCGTATCTGAAAATTGATAGGATGTTGTCTGGTAAATCGGTACAGCCCTGGATCCGGTTGTAGGATCAGGCTCCTGGCCTGCATGTAATTGCAGCGTTTCAAATTTGTAATGTTTTTCTTGTCCGTTTGTGCTCATTGTTCTGTTTTTATTGGATTAATTCTAATTAAAGTTTATTGGTCACCGATAGGTGTTGGAGGCCTGGCCGATCATTAATTTTTCTTTCGGTTTCGAATTAAAAATTGGTGATCGACCTTGATACACCGGTTTTGCAGCATCATGACCCCCGCTTGCTCCGCTTTTTTCATCTCTTCAGGGTGTTCCCCGGTGCCAAGTTGAAGCCATATTGCAACCGGATTTATTTTCAGTGCCTGATCTACTATTTGAGGCACATCTTCGGGTTTGATGAAAATGTCTACTACATCCACTTTTTCCGGGATTGATGAAAGATCTGCATACGCTTTTTCGCCAAGAATCTCATCTGCTCCCGGATTTACAGGTATGATTTTGTAACCGGCATTTTGAAGATACCGGCCAACAAAATTACTATCCTTATGTCTGTTTCTGGAAATACCAACAATGGCGATAGTTTTGATTTCATCCAAAACTTTCTCAACAGAATCAGTTTCTGCAGTGAGTTCTGATGTGGATCGCATTTTGGTATCGTACCAGCTGTTAAATGTATTTCTCAAAGGTTTGTATTATTAAGATTATCAATTTGGTTTTATTCATTGTTGAAGGCTGTTCCAAAACTCCTGAAACAAAAAAAGCCTCTTCCAAAAATCCTGTGGGAAAGATTTTAAGAAGAGGCTTTTGTTATATAGATCTATACACAAATGTACCTGACATCTCATCTTTCCCTGTCACGTGATTAACTCTAAGTCAATTTCGTAACGGGCAGGATTTAGCACCTGACAACCCGACATTTCTGTCAGGACCGGTTGCTAAGGTATCACAGGGCCTGTCCCTCCACCTTTCTGGATAAGAATTCAAAATTTTAAAAGAACGAATCCGCTAAATGCGGTCAATAAAAAAGCCCTGCTGATGTTCAGAGGGCTCTACAATTTCTTAACTAAAAAAAAGCAATCCCTCTGTATCAAGTGCAACAACACATACAGTTTTTACAAGTAATATTTAGGGCTGATTTTTTCATTGATTAAAGTATAACCCCTTTTTGAATTATAATGCAATTATTTTTTTGATTTTGGTCAAATTTTTAAAAAAGATGCGTTATACCGCAATATGAAGGGTTTACCGGACACATTTTTTTAAAAATCTTTTTTGATTCGAAACCGATCCTCACCTTTTTTGGCTGGCTATTGAGAACAAGATTCAAAAAATATTCAATTTATTTTACTATGAGTATTAGAATGAGTAACCATTCATCGGCCGGGTAGAGTACAACGGTATAAATCTAAAAAACAATGAGGATTTAAAGGTGAGCCTCTGCTGCTAATACCCTAAATTCTTAACCCAATTCTCTTTCTCACGCCATTTTTCACGGACTTTGACATGCAGATCCAGAAAGACCTGTTTTCCAATAAATGCTTCAATAGATTCTCTTGAACGGATTCCCAGATCCTTAATCGCTTTTCCCCCTTTGCCAATCAGCATACCTTTTTGAGACTTTCGGTTAACGATAATATTGGCACTGATGCGATCGATGTCCGGATTTTCCTCATAAGAAATTACCTCTACTGAACAGGAGTAGGGTATTTCTTCATGAAATCGAAGAAAAAGTTGTTCTCTAATCAATTCGGATACGAAAAATCGAACCGGATGTTCACTCAAATCTTCCTTGGGGTAGTAGGGTGGCCCGGGTAGCAATAAAGCGCGAATGGATTGCATTAACTCATTTACCCCCTCTCCATTGAGTGCTGACACAAAATGAGTAGAGTGGATACGTAAGCGATCTTCTACTGATTTCGCCTTGATTCCGGCAACCGTTCTATCAAGATTGTCAATCTTATTCACTACTAACAGAATGGGTTTTTGTATTGATTTCAACAGCTCGATTACTTCATCCGTTGGGTGAGAGTCGGCAGGGTCCATGATAAAAAGAATCAGATCAGAATCTGTACGGGCACGGCCCACCGTGCTCATCATTGCTTTTTGAAGTTCATATTTGGGAGTGATTACACCCGGTGTATCCAGAAATACGATTTGTGTGTCATCGTCGGAATAGATTCCCACGATTTGATGACGTGTTGTCTGCGCTTTGTGCGTGGTTATTGATATTTTACTTCCAAGAATGCGGTTCATCAATGTAGATTTTCCCGCATTGGGTTTCCCAATGATGGCTAAATATCCGGATTTATGTTGGGTTTCAGTCATTTAGGCTTGTTTATTCATTGTGTATACATGTGATCATCACTGATAGTAACCACCGATTAAATTTTCACTTCACTCCGCAGGAAGTATATGAGTCAGAAAAATATTCCTCGATGAAATGAATTTGACTTATTCTCTCAAACAAGTCTCATATTTGAATCTGATTTCATGAGTTTCAGATATTCTTTCACAGTTCTGTCTAAACCCCAATAGATCGATTTCGATATAAGGGCGTGGCCAATACTGATATCCTCCAAATGGGGGACATTTTCAATCAATGCAGGAAGATTTTTTCGATTTAAACCATGTCCGGCATTCACCTTCATTCCCAACTCATGAATCAGGAGAGCTCCATTTTTCAACCTCTCTAACTCTCGTTTTATTATAGCCGGATCTGTTGCATTGGCAAACGTTCCGGTGTGAAGCTCGATGGCATTAACTCCAAGTTTATGTGCCAGGTGAATATCTTCCGGATTTGGATCGAGAAAAAGACTCACCTCTATATCAGTTTCATCAAAAGCAGGCATAACCCGGTTTTCAAAATCATCGAATACCTTTTTCATGTCAAGTCCACCTTCCGTGGTAAGCTCTTCACGCCCTTCCGGAACCAAAGTGCACAGATGCGGATTCACCTCTTTACAGATATGAATCATTTCATCAGTGGCCGCCATTTCAAAATCCAATATACCACGAACTGCACGTTTGAGATTATATACATCATCGTCGCGAATATGGCGCCGATCACTTCGAAGGTGAAATACGATTCCGGCTGCTCCTGCCTGTTCACATACGATAGCTGCTTCCGTAGGATCCGGATAACCTTCACCTCGGGCATTGCGAAGTGTTGCTACATGATCGATATTTACAAGTAATTGCATAATGTCTCGTTTATTTAATCGAAGATACAATATTCATCATCAAAAGTTTAGCATGGCAACCTACAATCATCTACTTCAATTTCTGATTTATTGCATTATTTTCATCTTCATGACGTCTTGCGGCATTTCAAGAGAAACAACTCGTTCGAAAACAGACAGTGATACGGTTGGTGTTTCAGCAAATTCACCGGTCTCTGGAATTGAGAGAGAGGTTTTGAGTCAGCTAAGATCTGCTTATGATGATTGGGGTGGGGCACCGTATCTGCTCGGAGGAAGCAGTAAAAGTGGAGTGGATTGTTCTGCATTTACAAAATCTGTGCTTGATGAATACTTTGATATTGACATTCCACGACACACCCGTGATCAGCTTCAAGCCGGTTCTTCGGTTCGGCGAAATTCAATTCGGCCGGGCGATCTGATCTTTTTCCGGACAGACCGGGGGGTTCTCCATGTGGGTTTGGCAATGGAAAATGGCGATTTTTTACACGCTTCATACTCTTCCGGAGTGATGATTTCAAATGTAGGGGAGAGATACTGGGCAGGGAAATATTTGGGTGCGAGGAGAGTTATTTAGGTTAGCATTACCAAATCTCCCTGAATAATGAAAAAGTATAGTCGTTGTCATTGGAAAAAAAAGTGCAATTTTCCCACATCAAATTGTATCTTTAAGAACATTTTGGCTGATAGTTCGTTAATCGAAGAAAACTACGTTTTGTTATGATAAGACCTATGTTCGGCCACCGGGCCAAACCAAAAAAATTTGATCTTCCGCTACGGTATCATGATCCTAAAAAAGATGAGAAGAGGCGGCAGCGAATAAAATTCAAGAGTAACCGGAATCGAAACCGTACTCAAAACATCCGGATCATTGTTATGGCCCTGGGACTGGCACTGGTGATTTGGGTCATCACAGTATTGTAAAGTCATATTTCCAAATCCCAACATTCACAAGATAGTTCATTGAAGCAAACAGAAGATATTGGGCAGTCGATCATTCGGACAATGCCCCCGGAGTTATCCAATAAAATTGCCGCAGGGGAAGTAATCCAGCGTCCGGCTTCTGTATCGAAGGAGCTACTGGACAATGCGATTGATGCCGGTGCCGATCATATCAAATTGATCATACAGCAGTCTGGGAGGACTCTGATTCAAGTGGTTGACAACGGAACCGGAATGTCCGAATCGGATGCACGGCTCTGTTTTGAACGTCACGCTACATCTAAAATTCAGTCGATAGAAGATCTATTTAAAGTTCGGACCATGGGTTTTCGAGGTGAGGCGATGGCATCCATTGCATCGATCTCTCAGGTTGAGATGAAAACTAAAAGGGTGGAGGATGAATCGGGAACTCTGCTTGAGATTTGGGGTGGTGAAGAGAGGCGATTTGAGCCGGCTGCGGTTGCCGATGGTACATCCATTGCAGTGAGAAATCTATTCTACAATGTACCGGCCCGTCGACAATTTCTGAAAACGGATGCTACAGAACTCAAGCATATCATTGGAACATTTCAAAACAGTGCACTTGCCAATACATCGATCGAATTTGAATTGCATGGTGATGGCGATATTCTCTACCATCTGCCAAAACAGACACTGGAGCAACGTGTAACGGAACTGTTTGGAAAGCAGTATAAGGCCAGTTTGATACCCTTTGAAGAGGAGACCAGCTATGTGAAGATTCACGGTTTGCTGGCGGATCCGAAATTGGCCAAAAAGAGTCGTGGAGAACAGTTTTTTTTTGTAAACGGCCGGCCTTTTCAACACCGGTATTTAAGCTATGTAATATTGAGCCTTTTTGATGCATGGACGAAACAGAATGAGTATCCGTTTTATGCTATTTTTATGGAGATGGATCCTGCACAGGTGGATGTAAATGTGCATCCTGCAAAAATGGAAGTGAAGTTTGATGATGAGCGTAGCATCATTCAGCTGGTGCGATCAGTCGTTAAAAAGGCGATCAATGAATACTTTGTTGTTCCTGATGTAAGCGGCTCAGATTCATTTAATGACGATTTTAATCTCTCTTTTGATCAGCTACATGGCGAAAGGTCCTCCCATGGGAACCGTGGACGGGAGATCGGGCCGATTCAATTTCCATCGCGAATAAACTTTCAAAACAGAGATATTGACGGAGAAGATAGTGCAGAGCTTCTTTACGGAACTCAACCGTTGAGTGGTGATGGAGAGGAAGCGCAGCGACAAAGGGAAGAGAACTCAAAATCTGAGCAGGGACGTCGAAATCGTGATCGGGGATTTTGGCAGCTGCACAATAGTTATGTGATGACGCAAACCCGAACCGGTCTCTGTATGATTGACCAACATGCTGCTCACAAGCGAATAATTTATGAAAAAGCACTCAGTGCAACGGAAGAGACGCTGCCTGGGACACAACAACTCCTTTTTGCACAGACAGTAGAGCTGTCCGCATCCGAGTTTTCACTGTTAAAGGAACTACTCCCTATTATTTTGAGAATGGGGTTTAGTATTCAGCTATTGAGCGGAAACAGTGCAATCATCAGTGGTGTGCCGGCTGATATAGAGATAGGGGATGAGAAACAGGTGCTGCGGGATATGTTGCATCAGTATCGGGAGCTCAGTAAACGTCCGGCTTTAGATGCAAGAAATCGTGTCGCTATTGCATTTGCCTCGCGTACGGCTATCCCACGTGGCAAACGCCTGAGTGAAATGGAAATGGAAATGTTGATTGATCAACTTTTTGCTTGTGAAGAGCCTTATAGTGATCCATTGAATAAACCCACGCTGATATATATGTCGATGGAAGAATTAAGAGGGAAGTTTCGGTAAGATTACGATACTCTCTATAGAGTCATCCTGTTGAAGATCAGGATCTCAAGGCTTGGGATCTGAATTGGTAATGACTTCTTTTCGAAGATGGGAAAAGAAGACAGAGATCCTGAAATAAATTCAGGATGACGCAGTGGAGGTGTTGGTGGACAAACCTCTGCAGACTCTAACCAATACTTTCAACGAATTACAGAACATCTACAAGGATGACAGGCGTGGTTGGGAAGTAAGTATAGGTTAGGGATTTAAGTATGGTTAAGGATGATGCCGTTGTAAATGTGTTAATGGAATAATAAAGGATATGTGCCTTAAAACGTTGTATATTCTAAATAAAAGGAGTCTTCTCTGAAAGAGTTGTAAATGAGATCATAGGGGTTTTAGCGATTTGGATTTATGAATATTCTGGCTATTGAACCATATTATAGTGGATCACATCGGGCTTTTTTGAAGGGGTTGATGGAAAATTCTGCCCATAATATAACACCGATAAAGCTCGATTATCGCAGGTGGAAGTGGAGGATGCATGGTGATTCTGTGAAACTGGCTGAGATGTCGAGCCGCATCAGTGAAGAGATCGATCTGTTATTGGTTAGCAGCATGACAAACCTGCCCGCTTTTCTGGCTCTCACCAATCCACGGTTTGCTTTTACGCCAAAAGTGATGATTATGCATGAAAATCAGCTCACACAACCGATGCCGGAGGGAGAAGAGCGGGATTTGACATATTGTTATATCAACTATCTAAGTATGCTTTCGGCTGATAAATTGCTATTTACAACAGATCACCATCTGAATGAATTAATGGGTGCACTGCCGGAATTTTTGGATCATTTTCCCGATGACAAACACTACAATACAATCAATCAGATCCGTGATAAAAGTTTGGTGATGTATCCCGGACTCAACCTCTCCGTTTTTGATTCACAGCCCGATACCAGGGATAAGAATAAACGACCGGTGATCGTATGGAACCAGCGTTGGCAGTTTGATCGAAATCCTACTCTATTTTTTAAAGTGCTGAATCGGTTAAATGATATTGATCTGGAGTTTGATTTGATTTTGGCCGGTGATACCCAGCACAAAAAACCGGAGGAATTTGAAAAAGCGTGGAAACGGTTTGGTGATCAGATCACCCATTTTGGATATGTTGAAAATGTTGAGAATTACAGTAAACTACTCCATTCAGGTGATATTGTGGTCTCAACAGCAACGCATGAGTTTTTCTGTGTAGCCATTATGGAGGCGATTTATTGCGGTTGTCATCCACTGGTTCCAAACCGATTGCATTATCCTGAATTGATTCCGGACACTCTTCACAATCCACTTCTTCATGCTCCGGTTCTTTATGATACCGAAGATGATCTGTTTCGATGTTTGAAAGATCTACTGACCGGCAAAACCAAACCTCTGCCCAAATCATCCCTTCAGAATATCAATAAACATCTGGACTGGAAAGAGATGATCGACCGGTATGATGCTCTATTTGACCGACTCAAGCAGACGAAGAGCCGCGCATCATTCTAACATCGTTAAAACGGTGCCTTATCATCTCCGCCCGGAGAATGGGTAGGGGGCGGAAGTGCAGTGCCCGGCGCCGGTTCATTGAGATAGTCGTTACCACCGGGTGAGTGTGGATCTGCATCGGCTCGGGTGAGACGTTCAAAACGTGCATACTCTTTCACAAAGAACATTCGTGTAGATCCAACCGGACCATTTCGCTGTTTTCCGATAATCAGTTCTGCCAAGCCATTCGTTGATTCACCTTCTGCAGTTGTTGTAATACCGTAGTACTCCGGCCGATAGAGAAAACAGACTACATCCGCATCCTGTTCAATCGATCCGGACTCACGCAAGTCGCTAAGCTGCGGACGCTTGTCGCCCCCTCGCTGTTCAACCTGACGACTCAACTGTGATAGTGCAATTACCGGTACATTCAGCTCTTTGGCCAGTGATTTGAGTCCCCTGGAGATCGTTGCAATTTCTTGCTCACGATTCCCGATATCTCTTGAACTGGCAGTCATAAGCTGCAGATAATCAACTACAACCAAGCCTATATCATGTTCGCTTTTAAGTCTCCTGCATTTAGTTCGAAGCTCCATGAGGCTAAGGCTCGGGGTGTCATCAATGAATATTTTAGCTGTAAAAAGACGGCTGGCCGCATCGATCAAACGTTTAAAATCTTCATCCTTTACCCGGCCGGTCCGCGCAGCTTGCGCATCAATTCTTGCTTCCATCGTGAGAAAACGCTGCACCAACTGTTGGGATGACATCTCGAGGCTAAAAATTGCTACACTGGTTTGTAATGATTCATCGGGATGAAGGGCTGCATTTCTTGCAGCTGTAAGTGTAAAAGCTGTTTTACCCATCGATGGACGAGCGGCAATGATGATTAGATCGCCATTTTGCCATCCGGAAGTGAAACGATCCACATCCAGTCCGGCGGGAACTCCGGTAACACCTTCGGGTTTACCACGCAGTTCTTCCAGATATCCAAGGGTATCCTTCAGGATATCACCAATTGCCGTTGCATTGGTTTTTGAGGATGAATTTGCAATATCAAAAATTCGCTGTTCAGCACTATCGAGTACATCATTTGCATCGGTTGTGGTATCGTATGCGGCTTTGATAATCTCGTTACAATTCAGAATCAGATTCCGCTTGATCGCTTTTTCTGATATGATTTGAGAGTGATAGTCGATATTTGCTGCAGAACTTACTGACCGTGTAAGATCGGCCAGATAACCGCTGCCACCCACAGCATCCAATAGATTTTTATCGCGAAGTTCACTTTCCACAGTTAAGATGTCGAGTGGATTGTCGCGCTCGTAAAGATCGAAAAGTGTTTCAAAAACGTGACGGTTTGCCGGCTTGTAGAAATCATCCGGGCGTAACAGTTGCAAGGCAATCGTTGCCGCTTCTTTTTCGATCAACATCGCACCGAGAACGGCTTCTTCGACTTCAACTGCCTGTGGAGGTACACGGCCTCCTTCAGATGGAGTGTGCTGGGGAAGATTTTTTTTGTAATCAGAGCCGTTACTGTTGGCCATTGGGTTTGGTGATAATAGTATGAAAATGGTTGCTAAATATAGTTTTCACGTCAGTTGAGCAATTAAGTGAGCACGTTTCTGGCAGTTACAACAGATTGAATTCATGCAATATGAGTCGGGAATACGATCTATACCGAACAACTGAGTGAACCATTAAAGTAGAAAAATGAGGAGTGGAATTAAAGAGATTTTTGTGAATTTTTTCTGATTTGTGATTGGTTAATAATTGCAAAAAACAACTTCACGTTCAGTAGTAGTTGAGTAAATGCCGAAAGTGTGAAAAGGTCGCTTGTGAGAGTAAAAAATGTGGCCGTTTGGTTTCTAAGCTCACAGTACCGGAACTGTTTTATCAGATGGAGAACCTTTTATAGAATCAGTTGATAAATACAAATAAAGTTTAACATTGAACTATATTATTATTATTTTATTTGAATCAAAAATAATCAGAATACTATGGAATTAGGAATTTATACATTTGTCGAGAATACAGAAGTGCCCGGAGTGGGTCGGTTGAGTCCGGGCCGGCGGCTGGAAAATTTGTTAGAAGAGGCGGAAATTGCAGATAAAATGGGATTGGATGTTTTTGCAATCGGAGAGCATCATCGGGAAGAGTATGTTTCGTCGGCCCCATCAATAATATTATCAGCGATTGCTGCACGCACTGAAAAGATTCGCCTATCAAGTGCCGTTACAGTATTGGGCTCTGAGGATCCGGTTCGGGTATTTCAACAATATTCTACATTGGATCTGATTTCCAAAGGGAGAGCGGAAATTATGGTCGGACGCGGGTCGTTTATAGAGTCGTTTCCGCTTTTTGGTTATGATCTGCAAAACTATGAGGATCTTTTTGATGAAAAACTTGAGATGTTACTGGAAATACAAAAAGAGGATACTTTAAATTGGAAGGGAACTCATAGCCAGACTGTAAATAGCAGAGGTGTCTATCCACGTCCTCATCAGGAGAAGATACCGATCTGGAGAGCTGTCGGTGGCACACCAAAGTCAGCGTATCACGCCGGGGCACTGGGATTGCCGATGGCCATTGCAATCATAGGAGGATATCCGGAACAGTTCAAGACGATGGCGGATCTTCATAAGCGCGGAGCAGCGGAGCATGGCCATGGTGATTTACCACTCAGTATCAACTCTCACGGGTTTATTGCCGATAGCGCAGATGAGGCAATGGATATCGCTTTTCCAGCTTTCAAAGTTCAGATGGATCGAATCGGGCGGGAACGAGGCTGGCCGCCTATGAGCCGTGAGCAGTTTGAAGCGTCCTGCTCTCTAAAAGGGGCCAATGTAGTGGGGGATCCACAACAGGTGATTGATAAGATTTTGTATCAGCATCAAATTTTTAGTCATGACCGTTTTCTTCTTCAAATGAGTGTTGGGAGTGTGCCGCATGATAAAATGCTTCGATCGATTGAACTATTTGCCAAGGAAGTGGCACCGGCAGTGAGGAAGAAGGTAGAAAGCAGAAGGCAGAAGAGTTTGTAACACGAATTGCATCGATTTTCACGAAATGCTCCATTTTGATTCCATGAAGCGCTCCAAGCGTAGCGTTGTAAAAATCACGAGTATTCTTGAAGTCAGTAGAGTACAGAGCAGGAATTGTGTTGTTGTCTGATTGATTGGGCGCTAATCAGTGTGTCTGTGAGTTTCCGAAATAAGTTCAGTTTTATAATTATTCAGATTATCGAGTTGGGATTTGGATTTAACGTGTGAGATGAGATGTCTTACGATGAAAAAAAGTTATATTCTACAGATATACACAATCCAAAAATTCAGAGTCGTTATGTCGAATCAGTCAAAATCGGGAAAAGGAACAGAATCGGTATGGGCGGGGGAACTGAAAGCATTTCATGATGGGAGTCATACCGTTCCAATCGTAAACAGTGTAACTTTTGCATATAATGACCTGGATGAGTGGTATGAAGTTGCCAAAGGGGAACGGGAAGGACATATTTACAGCCGAAATACCAATCCAACCGTACAGGTTCTGGAGGAAAAAATCCGCATTTTGGAAGGTGCTGAAGCAGCTACTTCTTTTTCATCGGGGATGGCAGGAATCAGTAACACCCTTTTTGCCTTGCTTAAACCGGGTAGCCGTGTCGTATCGATTAAAGATTCTTATGGGGGTACAAGCCGACTTTTCCTGGAATTCTTGCCCGCCTACAATATCAAGGTAATCCTCTGTGAAACGGATGATCATGAGCAGATGGAACGGGAGATAGCAGAGGGTTGTGATCTGGTCTATTTGGAGTCACCCACGAATCCAACTCTCAAAGTGATCGATCTGGAAAGAATTGCGAAAGCGGCAAAAAAAGCAGGGGCTGTGACTGTTGTAGATAATACATTTGCCTCACCGATAAACCAAAACCCAATCGAATTGGGTGCAGATCTGGTCATTCACAGTGCCACAAAATATTTGGGCGGACACTCCGACACACTTTGTGGGCTGGTATGTGGAAGCAAGTCACTGATTCATAAAATTTTTCTATATCGGGAAATCAATGGCGCAAGTCTTCATCCGGAGACCGCGTATAACGTGATCCGAGGGATGAAAACACTCGAATTACGGGTGAATCGTCAGAATAATAACGCAATGGCTATTGCCCGTTTTCTGAGTGATCATCCAAAAGTGGAACAGGTCTACTACCCGGGATTAGAAAAACATCCGGGTCATGACATTGCCAAGAGGCAGATGCACGGTTTTGGAGGCATACTTAGTTTTGAGCTGAAAGGGGGGTATGAAAGTGTAAAAACATTGCTTCACAATCTGAAATATGTACACCTTGCGGCAAGTTTGGGATCCGTGAGCACGCTTGCGGGTCCGCCCAGGACTACCAGTCATGTTGAACTATCCGAAGAGCAACGCCGGCAACTCGGAATTTCTGAAAGTTTAATACGCTACTCCGCCGGAATTGAAAATGCTGAGGATCTGATTGCAGACCTGGAACAAGGGTTGGGGCTGATTTAGTAGAAATGAGTATGATCAACATCAATTATATTACTGAAACCCTTCAAAAGCTGGTACAGATCAACTCAGTGAATCCGGGCTTGGATGAAAATGGTCCTGGAGAGGTGGAAATAGGCACTTATATTGCAGAACGGCTTCAGGAGATGGGAATTGAGCCGATGGTGGATGAACTGGCGCCCGGAAGATTAAATGTGACCGGTGTGATCAAAGGGGATGGGACTGGGCGTTCTCTGATGCTGAATGCTCATATGGATACGGTCGGGGTGAAGGGAATGACGGAGCCATTCTCGGGCAGGATTCAGGATGGAAAATTGTATGGACGTGGTTCATATGATATGAAAGGGAGTATCGCGGCGATATTGGGAGTGGCGAAAGCAATTTGCGAGAGTGGGAAGTCGCTTAAAGGGGATCTGATACTCTCATTTGTGGCGGATGAGGAGTATGAAAGTATTGGGGCAGAGTCGTTGGTGAAGAAAATCCGGACAGATGATTGTATTGTGACGGAGCCGACAGATCTGAAGCTCTGTACGGCTCACCGCGGGTTTGGTATCTGGAAGATCCATACAAAAGGAAAAACGGCACATGGCGGGAATCATCATCTGGGAGTCGATGCCAATGCAAATATGGGATTGTTGATGGCTGAGCTCTACCGGTGGTCGGATCGGTTGCAAAAAGAAAAAATACATCCGCTCTGTGGTGCAGCCTCTATGCATCTGCCACTGGTAAACGGAGGGAGGAGTCTTTTTGTCTACTCACACGAATGTGAAATTCATGTCGAACGAAGAACAATACCCGGTGAAAGCAGAGAGGAGATTGAGCAGGATATAAAAAAACTGTTGAATGAGATAGCAAGGGATTACCCGGGATTTGAGGCATCGATGGAGTTGGTGATTTGGCGGAGTCCTTATGAAATCGAAGAAAATTGTTCTATTGTGAAGAGAGTGGCAGATTCACTCGAAAAAGTGACAGATGAAATACCGGAATTCATTGGCCACACCTGGTGGGAAGACTCGGCAATTTTTGGGGATTCGGGGATTGAAACCGTTATTTTGGGACCAAAAGGCGGTGGTATCCATGAGGATGTAGAGTGGGTTGAGATGGAGAGTGTTAGGGAGTTAGCTGGGGTTATTTGGGATTTATGTCTTGATAAATAAGTGCTGAATAGTTAGTGTTTAGGTGTTTAGGTGTTTAGGTGTTTAGGTGTTTAGGTGTTTTGGATGAATTACATTCAGTGAACATGATCAACTTTTAATACAATTGATATGCGAATCTTTATTTATTTATTTATTTCTTATAGCAGCTTTTATGATGTCTTGCAGTGAATCAGAGTCAGAAACAGATACGAATAATGAGAATAACTGGCAACTGGTATGGAGTGATGAATTTGACTATGATGGATTGCCGGATTCGGAGAAGTGGGCGTATGATATTGGTTATATTGCCAATAATGAAAAACAGTATTACACGGAAGAACGTCTTGAGAATGCAAGGGTTGAGGATGGACACTTGATTATTGAAGCAAGACTTGAAGAGTGGGAAGATTTCGATTATACTTCGGCCCGACTCGTGACACGTGACAGGGAAACCTGGACGTATGGACGTTTTGAGATGCGGGCTAAAGTTCCAACTGGACGCGGTACGTGGCCTGCATTTTGGATGCTGGGGGATAACATCAGTGAAGTGGGCTGGCCGGCCAGTGGCGAAATTGATATCATGGAGTATGTAGGTTATGATCCGAATCGTTTTCATGGGTATGTGCACACCGAAGCTTACAACCATACGATTGGAACCAACAAAGGAAACTCAATTGAGGTAGATAGGGCCTGGGAGGATTTTCATATTTTTGCTGTTGAGTGGTATGAAGACCGAATTGATTTTTTTGTGGATGATGTGAATTACTTCACATTTGAAAAGGAGTCGGATAATGACGATGTTTGGCCTTTTGATAAACCACATTATCTATTGCTCAATCTGGCCATCGGTGGAAACTGGGGTGGTACAGAAGGAATTGATGATTCGCTATTTCCTCATCAATATGTCGTAGACTATGTGAGAGTCTATCAGAAGCCTGAATAGTTCGATCAGGAATACTGTTTTTCTTCAATGCTTAAGGCTCAGGGCTCAGGCTGGGGCGTAGCGGAAGTCCCGACACCTCGGGAGTGTATGGTTCAGGGCACAGGGCTCAAAGTTTTCAGTATTGATTATTTAGTGCAGAGAATATAGTGCTGAATACAGAAAACTGAATACAGAATATGAATTCAGTAACCTGAATGCTGAAGACTGAGAGCTGAGAGCTGAGAGCTGAGAGCTGTTCGCAAAGTGATCGAAAATTTAATTCAGTATTTTATTCAAGAACGGCCCGGCACTTGAGCCGCTGTTGTTATTTTTTTGAAAGGTGATGATGAGGCTGTTGCCGGTCGCATCTGGTTCTACTTTTCGGGATCCTTTAAGCTGTTGCAAAAGATTATCAAACAGTATGATGTTCAATTTCGAATCATTATTCCCACCCGCTTTAAATCCTTCAAAACTGTTCGTTCCTTCACGTTTAATGACTAAATGAACTGTTTCAGTTTCCTCAGTTAACCGAATTTCTAAAGGGGTTGAAAGATCTTCGAAACAGTTAAACAATAAATGGTTGATTGCTAAAGAGAGAGGAATCGCCTGGTTGATATTCAATTCCACCCCGCCCGAGTGTACCTTTACATGAGGCGTATTTTCATTGGCCTGACTTTTTAATACAATAGAAACAAGATCTTTCAATAACTCACCAAGAGGTGCACAGGTAAAGGAGTCACTTTGATAGAGATTATCATGAATCAGGGCAATCGATTTAATTTGAGAATGGATTGAAGACAGACCTCCTGAATCACCGTCACTAAGTTCCAATTGCAGAATACCGGAAATCAGCGCGATGTTATTTTTAACACGGTGATGAATTTCTGAGAGCATTAATTCTTTCTCTTTTAAAGAATTCGAAAGTTTAATTTCACTCTTTTTAATTTGAGTGATATCCTGCAAAATTCCGGATACCCGAATCGTTTTCCCTTGTTCGTCGCGCGTAATTTCACCTCGTTCCATCACATATTTTACTTCGCCATCTGGAAGTGTGCAGCGATGCTCAAAAGGTACAAGTGAACCGCCCCCAATTATACGGTCAAAAGCGTCTTGTACAATATGGAGGTCTTCAGGATGAATGATCTTATAAAATTGATCCATACTTGGAGTGAATGTATCCGGTGTTGTTCCTAAAATTGCGTGAAGCTCTTGTGACCAGGTAAGCATATCCAGATCCGGATACCACTCCCAATGACCAACATTAGCTATTCGTTGTGCATTTTTTAAGATTTTGAGGGTCTCATCGTGTTTTTTTTCAATTTTTTTACGATCGCTGACATTTCTGGCTGTAGCATACCATAGATCATCTTTTAGGGATATCTGAAGTAAAAACCATATCGGTTCTTCTTTTTTGTTTAGTAGCTGAACCTCCACCTGAAAAATATTTTCTTTTCTGTTTTCAGCCCAGTCATTTAATTTTTCCAGGAATTCATTTCCCGGAGAGAGTACGGATAATGGTTTCCCTTCGATTTGATCTTGATCAAAACCCAATATCTTTTTTACTTCCGGATTGATACTTAGAATATTGTACCGTTTCGGATCAATTAAAAACATGAGGTCGGCTGAATTGTCCAGGAATCGAGTTGTTTTTTGAAGTTCCTTGTTACTTTCATTCAGTTCCCTGTTTCTCTTTAACAGATTTAATCTCGCTTCTACTTCACGAGCCAATATTTTCAGCGCTTCCAACTCTTCAGGATCAAGATCCCGAGGAGTGGTGTCTACAACACAAACAGAACCAATATTATTTCCCCTACTTCCCTTAATTGGCACACCTGCATAGAATCTGGCACCGGGATCTTGTTTTACGAATGGGAAATCTTTAAACCGTTCATCATTTTGTGTATCGGGTACAACCAAATGGGTTTCATGTTGAATGGTATGGCTGCAAAATGAGATTGATCTGGGCAGATACTCCATTTCGATACCGACGTTTGACTTACTCCATTGCTGTTCCCTATCAATAAAATTAATCTGAGCGACCGGTGCTTTTAGTATTTTTGCAGCAAGTTTTGCAAGGGAATCAAAATCAGCATCTTTACTCGAATTCAGGATTTTATATTCATAAAGCTCATCCAGACGCTCTTTTTCGATGTTGCTGATCTCTTTTATATTCTCTTTTTGAATCGAAGCAGAATCTATCATGACTAAATGGATCAAATGTTAAAGGTAATCGTGCTTTCATAACTTCCTTATTAATTAATACGAATGAGGCTTTAGTTCGGATTGGATCCGGATCGTTTATTAGAAATTTCTAATAATAAAGGCAGATCCAGTGAAGGTGTGGTCCAGTGAAAGTGTGATCCAGTGAAGGTATGATTCAGTGAAGATGTGGTCCAGTGAAGGTCGTGCTTGATAACGCAAGGCCAGTAAAGGTTGGGGGAAATAATGGAAGGCCCCGGTGATTTGTATAAGTACTTTATAGTACTAATGCTCTTCGCTCAGCTCTGCAACTCTTTTCTTTACTCTTTGGACATCCTCCCAAACAGGCCGTTTCCATTGTGGATTTCTCAGTAACGCCGCCGGATGATATGTCACTGTAAGGAGAGTATTCCGAAATGGATAAAATTCTTCGCGCAAGTTTTTGAGTGAATCATCTCTGTCCAAAAGTGTTGTTCCAGACACTTTACCCAGACAGAGAATGATCTTCGGTTGGATCAGATCAATCTGGCGTAACAGGTAAGGGAGGCTTCGTTTCCTTTCTTCATCACTCGGATTCCGATTGCCGGGTGGACGATGTTTCAGAATGTTGGCGATATAGACTTCTTCTCGCTTAAAATCGATGGCAGCCAATATTTTATTGAGTAATTGCCCGGCCGCTCCTACAAAAGGTTCCCCCTCTAAGTCTTCTTGTTCACCCGGTGCTTCACCAATCAGCATTAAGTTTGCATTTGGATTCCCGACTCCAAAAACAAGGCGGGTGCCTTGAAGGTCTGTACGGAGATCTTCAGACTCTTCACATAATTGATGCAATTGATCTAAATTTTGACACGACTCAAGCTTCTCCTTTAAAGTGACTGGTTTTTGACTTTCCGGGTTCTCAATTGAGGTAGATTTATTTACGGAATCAGATATAGAATTATGCAAAAGTTCATTCTCAATATCATGCTTCTCTTGAGACATGATTTTATCCTCCTCTTCCGCAGTGAACGTAAAAGGTCCATACATTTCCTGTTCATCTGCAAGGAATTGAGCAATTTCTGATAATAGGTCTTCTTTATTCGGGCTACTCATTTTGTGCAGTATCAATCACATGGTTTGGAACAGAATGAATGTAATAGTTTTTAAAGCCGGATGCAGAGTGAATGAGGAGAAATTCAGAATTAAGTGTCAAAAATGGAGTGACACGGTTCAAAAAAAACTGAAAGATTGGCATCATAAGGAACCCTGCCGTGTCCTTAGAAAAGATGCAATAGATATCAATTGGATGTTTGGTTTTTATGAACGCACAATACCAAATGGCTGAGTATATGTTCTCCCACGGTCGCTTAGGATTACTGCACGAACAAAAGTAGCCGAAGAGGGGACATCGCTTACATGGATTGTATGGCCGGTGTGAATCACCTTGCTGTCAACGGATTCGGGGTCGTGGGTCATCCATTCAATTTCATTGTAGTCACCAAAAAATGTGAGCTCAATGCGACCCTCCTCGGCTTCAATGTTTCTAATTGTAATATCCGGGCGATCCCCTATTTCAACAGGAACGTAGAGATAGAGATGACCCTGTTCCATTGCTGATCTTACATTTTCGATAGTAAGGTCAGAAATTAGAAAAATATTTCGATTCCGCCCGAAATGATTCGTTCCGTGAGTGTCATCATTTGCAAACCCCCATACTGTACGGTCCGGCATCAGTTTATGCAGAATGGCATCCCATTTTGGGCGATCCATCGGATAACGGTCTGTTTGATTGTAGATTTCCTGTCCAATGACATGTGGATAGGTTTGATAAAAATCCACATACCAGTCTGTGTCTCGATCATATCTGCCGGGATGGAAAAACATCGCTAAACCGTCGCGATTTCCTACTTCATTAAACGAAGTATGTTCATCAGATTCGGCACCGGCGTAATCACTCATATAACTGCCAATGTGATGTCCGGCCGATAATTCACTACCTTCCACAGCGAGCATACCGAGTTCATCGGGATCTCGATTTTGCCACTCTTCATTAGCTCGTGACTCGTAGGTCTCATTGTAACGTGGATTGATTTTATCTTTAATCATAAAATAGATATCGTTCAACTCCGTCCAGGGATAGAGCGTTTGAGGATGAGCGTCATGATGATGGGTGTCATGATCCGTTAATGCGAGAATGTGATAATCCAGTTCATGGTATTTATCAATGGCCTGATGAGGATCAAAGGAGCCATCGGAAAGTGTGGTGTGAGTATGCAAATTGGCATCAAAATATTGAACGGTTTGCCAATCAATATCTTCATACGGATTCAGAAAATAATCCCCTTCAACGGATTGGTTAGAGGGTACAAAAAGTATTAGTATCAGTGCCTTTAAATAGTAGTATTTGAAATCCATAAATTTGGTAATTGTTCAAAAGAAGCGTTTACTATATCCATTATTTCTATAATACTCTTTCAATATCAGTTTCCAAAATCAAGAAATTGTAAACACGACTCGTAGAATTACTAACTTCTAATCGGTTAACCTCTGGAAAATGCAGTACTTTACCGTGAATCGTGAATCGTGAATCGTGAATCGTGAACCGTGAACCGTGAACCGTGAACCGTGAACCGTAAACCGTGGTAGGAGTAATGGAATAAAAACCGCTAATATTTCAACTTCTCATATACTACATCCCGATAGGAATTGGAGGGATAAGCGCCTACCTGAAGCATCATGGGTCGAAGGGTGAACCGAATCTCGAGTCGATTGATTTTACCTTCGTAATCCATATGAAACTGCAAAAACTCTTCTCGTTGAGCTGGATTATTCCAAATCATTCGAAAAGTGTTGTGATGCCAATGTTCCAGCTCTGCTGTAAGGTCTTCATCATCAAAAATAGTCAGAATAAGTTTATCATCTTCCAGTCCGATCCTTGCCGTGTCATAGAGGTCATTGATATAACGACCCACATAATCTTGCAAGTGATGAGTGGGGACAGTGCCGGAAATACGGGTAGATTCAAATTGTTCACGGAGCTCTGTTGTCGTTTCAAATTGATTAGAGTATGATTCATAATACAGTTCTGCCCAATCCCGATCTGTGGCTCCAAGCATATGGTCGATCACCTGGTATCCGACAGCATCCAAAAAATTATTAAAAGTATTAGTCATGATGATGATTCCAAAGTTGTGTTGAGGCATCAGCATATAGTTTGTGTTCATACCGTCCGTGGCACCGCCGTGCGACAATATCCGAAATCCTCGAAAATCGGTAATACGATAACCGTATCCGTAAGAGTTTTGAGGAGCATTGGCATTTGTAGAGTTCAGGGACACTTTGGGAGTCTGTATATCTCTCATTACTTCTTCGGAAAGAATGCGATTCCCCTCATATAATCCTTCATTGAGCTGCATTAACATCCATTTAGCCATGTCTGATACTGTAGAATTGACGCCGCCTGCCGGTGCTGCTATGTCCCAGTTACGTCTCTGAATTGGAACAACTTCACCATTAATGTATTGATGAGGCCAGGCAGCATTAGTCTCATCCAGATCATTTATGGAGGTGTTGGTGCGGGTCATTTCCATTCTCTCAAAAAAGCGGTTGGCTACCAGATCATCCCAATCGCGCCCGGAAACTGCAGCTGCGATTTCCCCGGCCAGAGTATACATAACATTGCTGTAGACATATTGAGATCGGAATGGCTCTTCAAATGTATGATGTCTCATACGATGAATGAGTTCATATCGACTTCGATCAGTCATAAACTGTAATCGGTTTCCTAAAATCCGTCCAACTCCCACTTGATGAGTTAACAGATCATGAATGGTTACATTTGCCGTTGCGAATGGATCACTCAGTTCAAACCAGGGCAATATGTCACGGACAGGATCATTCCAATTAATTAATCCCTGTTCCACCATTAGGCCGACCGACATTGCCGTGATATGTTTACTCACAGAAGCAATGCCGAATTGTGTATGCTCATTAATCAATCCATCTTCGCCCAATTTCTTTACACCAAAGCCCTTTGAATACGCTATTTCCCCATCTTTTACGATTGCAATGGCCATACCGGGAATCCCCCATTTCTCCATTCCCTCTTCTATCCATGATTCAAAATTCTCCGGTACTATGTCCTGAGCGAAAAGTGTAGATGAGCTGATAAAAAGAGTCAGGATCAGTGAAATAAGCAGTGAAAATCGTTTCATATGTGGATTTTATTTATTATCAGTTAGGATAGAAAGCCATTGAATTTATAAAAGAATCAACAACTTATTAATTTGAAATATAACAAGCTATCATTCTGATTCGGTTGATTTCCAATTCAGTGTAAAAGTATGTTTGTGTATCCTATCGTTGCAGATTGTCTATCTGCCTTAGTCTTTCAAAATATCGCTCAATCAGACGCTGATACTCTTCATTGAAGCGGGTGTAATTAGGATCTTGCATTCTGGCCCTGATCTCCTGTTCCAGTTCTTCAAGGGTCATATTTGGTGGTAATACACGATTATATTCAGTAGCTGCAGTCCCTTCCCGCTCATCTTCTTCTCCGCGTTGTTGCAACGACTGCTCAGCAGATAGCATTCTGGAGAGGATATTTTGCTGTCTCTGTATCATGATAGGGTCCGTAATACCCCCACGCATGTCGTTGATCGAGTCTTCCATCTCTTCTAACATACGTTGAAGTTCACTCAGTGCACGATCTCCTTCATTCAGGGCACCCCGTTGTTGTAACTCCTGCATCTGCTTACGAATTTCGTTCTGTTGTTGTGCGATCTGATCCAAACGGTCCGATTGCTCACGGGTGAGGCGTTCACCCTGTGCATCATTAATTAAATTCTGCAACTGCTGATTCAACATCTGTTGATCCTGGGACATATTTTGCATCTGCTCAATCATCTGCTGCATGGTCATGCCGCCACCGGCCCCTCCATTCTGTTGATTCATAATCTGATCAATGAGTGTTGCAATCATAGAAGATAGATCATTGATCCCGGCCAGTGACTCACGGGTAGCTATACCGGATCCGCGCTGATTACGATCAATCATCTGATCCATCGATCTATTCAGCAATCTTTCTACTTCAGCTTTTTTACGATTTACCTGATTGGGGATACCGGGCAACTCAGCGGAGACCTGAAAAAGAGTATCTGCAACTATGGTAAACTGATCATTTACGTTTTTCTGTTGTCTTGCCAAATCGACAAAACCAAGACTTCGGGTGCGGGTCTCCGCAGCTGTCTGAGTTAGATACTCTTGCATATCTGAGATCTCCAATAGCGTGTAGAGAGCTCTTTGCAAAGCTATTATATTGACTTGAATCTGTTGGCCACTCATCTGTTCAATGGAAGTTCGAAACCGCTTGGACTCGGTCATCATCTGCTCTCCAATCTGCTCTTGTTGATCCTGCACATCTTCGGATGGTGATGATTCGCCACCTTCTTGTTCCTGGCCTACCTTCTCTGATAATTGTTCCAATTGACCACGAATCGATTCCAATTCTTTTTGGCCCTCTTCTTTGATCTGTCGAAGTCGCTCTTCAGCCCGGGTGGGAGGGTTACTGTCCAGGCGATTCAATTGGTCCGAAATAGAATCCAGGTCATCATCCAGATTCTGCAGTTCGTTTGCAAGTTGATCGATAGATCCTTCCGGATTATTTTGAATCCTCTCAGCCATATCCTCATATTGTGAGGCTAATTTATCCAGATCACTATTCATTTTTAGTTGCTTGAATAGTTCTGCAGTTCTTTCGAGCCGTTCCCGATAGAGATTTTCATTGAAGGATAAATTTTCTAAAGCATTTTCAAGTTCTTCTTGAGACATATTCTCCAGTGCCTGTTGCAGTTGTTCCATTGCCTCAAGCAGTGCGGGATCATCCAGTTCACTCATCAATTGTTGGAGTTCCCTGTATGCGCGTTGTGTCTCTTCTGATATCCGGCTACTCTGCTCCATCTCAGATCTTAATTCATTGAACTTTTCATTCATCTCCCGGACAGATTCATTAATAAGCTCCTGACGATCCCTGATATTTTCTAATAACTGCTCTTCTTCAAAGCCACCTTCCGGATTCTCCTTTAATTGGTCGAGAAATTCCTGATACTCCTCTTCCATCTGTTGAAAGCGATCAGAGACCTGATCCATCTCACTCTGTACATCTCTTTCCTGACTGTCGAGTTCATCAAAATATTCAGTAAGGGATGGGATCTGAATAATCACCGACTGCGATTCGCTCATTTTATATCCGGTAATTTCATCATTATCCCAAACACGTATGTTAAAAATAATCTGATCTCTTGGCTTCAGGTCAAATTCACTTAGTTCCAATAGATATCGTTCATTTCTTCCGTTTACGGGACGTTCTAAAGGAATGGAACCACGTTGGGATTCATCTACAAAAGCGCGCTGATACTCCCATTGAAGCTGAGCTCGGGTGAGGCCGAAATCGTCTGTAGCACGATAAAAAACATCAATGTCCTGAGGGTTATTCATCATGACTGTCGCTGCAGGTTCTTGGATCACAATACTTGGATATTGATCCTCTCGAACATTGAGTAAAATCCGAAATGGATTTCGATTCGTGAGCCCTTCCGTATCTTTCAGATGAAAGCGCAGTGTATCACTTGTTTCAGGAGTAAATGATGTTGAAAATTGATTTGATTCGATATCAGCACTGTCCAGTTCCGTCTCTTCACTCTCACTGATGGCACCGGTTACAGAGACCTCTTGCATTGGTTTGTTGGTTCTGCCTGATAGTGTCAATACCGATCCGCTGTAGAGATTGATCTGTGTAAAAGGATATTCCAGAGTATTTTCCTGCAAACCGGTGTAAGAGGGTGGGGTGACTGTCGCTATCAATTCATCAAAGCGGGGTTGATGCTGGACATCGATTCGATAGGTATCGCTGAAGAAGCCATCCATCTCAAATCGATAATCAATAGATTGATTTAGTTCTATAGTCCGTGATTTAAATAAAGTGACATTCGTTGAGATCATAGGACGTTCTCGAAAAACTTCTTCCAGATCGGTTTTGTACATAAACAGGGCCTGATCGGGAACTGCATTTTCTGAAAAGAGTATCCCAACTTCAAGAGTTGAGCCTACTTCTACGGTGGTATCCCCTGGGGTGACCGTGTAGTGATAGGGGTTCGGTTGAATAAAAGTATTCCAAAAGGTAACCGCCCTAACAGTTTCAGCCGGATAACTGATCGATAAAAAGAGTATATAGATAACAGTACCGATAAATATATATCGGCCTGTTCGGTATAGTGTCGTTTCATTTCTTTGATTCAGATAGTGTTTCAGTTGATTCCTGAACTGAGATTTTTCAACCGGCTGCAGGTTTGAGTTGATGGCTGCCTCATAAAATCGAGACTTTTTCTGTTCTGCATTCAGATAGAGATCCACAGCGCTTAAAAGGGATTTTTGTTTACTGTCGGTCAAAAAATCTTCATAAAACTGCTGAAATGATGTAATTCCGGTTTTAGTATGGATCCAATATCCGACCCATGCAGCGATCAATAGAATAAAACCGAGCAGCCCGGTTTTGAAACCGGACGACAGGAAGAGACTTTTTTCAAGTAGAATTAACAGTCCCAATCCAATCAGGAAAAAACCTAAACCATAAACAATCACAGAAATCGTGCGCTGCTGCTGAAGCTTTTGATGAGCTTCTATCAGCAGATCGACAATCTCTTTCATCCTTTGATCAGATTGTTTTGATGGATCCATTGAGGTGTAAAAAAGGGTTGAGTACTAAGAACAACGGCTTTAGGTTAACGGGTGTTCAGACGATTTATGAGATATCACTCAGTGAAAGTGATTTATTCATTTGAAATTTACCATCTGCATGCTGAATGGTGATCACTTCATGAGTAGCATCATGTTCCATAAACAGATACCAATTCTCTTCGGCAGCTTTTCTTAAAAACAGTGCTTTTTCTTTGAGTGTTTGAATTGGTTTCATATCGTAACCCATCACCCATGGAAGTGGGACATGAGCAAATGTTGGAAGAAGATCTGCGACATAGACAATTGTGGTGGATCCATGCGTGATTACCGGAAGTTGTTGCCCCTCAGTATGCCCATCCATCGGGATTGTTTTTAATCCATTTTCAAATTCATGGTTATCTTGGACCAAATTGAGCCGCCCACTCTCTTTAATGGGATTGATATTCTCCGGGAAAAAACTGGCTTTTTCCCGTTCATTGGGATGATTGGCTGTTTCCCAGTGTTTTTCATTGACATGATAAATGGCATTCGGAAAGACCTCTTTCAGATTTCCGTCCATATCAACCGTAGTTGTTCCGCCACAGTGATCAAAATGGAGATGTGAAAAGATGATGTCGGTGATATCTTCAGGCTTATAACCACATCGATTCAGTGATCGAATCAATTCACTGTGTTCATAATCCAATCCATAGATTGAGCTCATTTTATCATTAAACTTGTCGCCGGATCCGGTATCGATCAAATATATTTTGTCCGACTCCCTGGAATGAATCAACATCAATCTCATGGCCATTTTGATTCTGTTTTTATCATCTGCCGGGATCTGCCGGCTCCAAAGTGTTTTAGGCACAACACCAAACATTGCGCCGCCATCCAGTAAAAAACGGCCGGCTTCAATACTATAAATTTCAAAAGGGCCTAATTGGAGTGGATTTAATTGAGTCATACGAGTAAGCTTTTAACAGTGGCTTTTTTAATAATTCAGTTTGTTAAAATAGCTTGGTTGCCACATGGCTTGAATATAAATAAAAAAAGCCGATTCCACAGGAAATCGGCTTTTAAAGAGATTAGAAATCTTTAAAAAGATGGGATAGGATCTGTCCTGTATAGGGTATCGAGCAGGGTGATCCCGATAAAAAGCAGGAAGAACACGATGGACAAAACAAATAACATTGAATGGAATTTGGTGTCCCAATAGAGATTCATAAAAAATGCCGAAACAATAATTGCTTTCACAACGGCGATAGCAATGGCAACCACTACGTTCCAGGGTTCCGGTATAGCAACCCAGGTAACAGCTACAGTAATAAATGTGAGCATAAAGAGGGAGATTGCAACTCCCCATAAAAATTTTGCTGATGATATATGATGTCCGCTCATTGTCAGATAGTTTTTCAGTTAGTCGATCAGGTAGAGTAACGGGAATAGGAAAATCCAAATTATGTCAACAAGGTGCCAATAGAGTCCGGTAATCTCAACGGGTGTATAGTAGCCGCTGTGAAAAACTTTCTTCTTTGCTTTGATTACAAGCCAGATCATGAGTCCGATTCCAACCAATACGTGAACTCCGTGAAGACCTGTCATCATGTAGTAAATGCTGAAGAAGATATTAGCCTTTTCGTGTGCAATGCCTTCATAACTATAATAGGATCCGGGTAAAATACCTTTTTCAAACTTATGTGCGTACTCAAAATACTTAATCACCATAAAGACGCACGCCAGCCCAATTGTGATATATAAGTTTATAATCAGTCCTTTAATCTGGTTTAGCTGTGCAGATCGAATGGCCATGGCTACTGTAAGTGAGCTGCCAATCAGTACTGCAGTGTTAACCGCTCCCCAAAAGGTGTCCAGTTCAGTGGAGGCAAGCAGATATAGATCGGGGTACCAGGCACGATAGGCAATATAGGCTACAAAAAGCCCGCCAAAAAAGAGGATCTCTGTTACAAGAAAGACCCACATACCCATTTTGGACGCTTCAAACTGCTGATCACTGTCTATAAAATGGTGCTGGAGATGATCCAGTTTTTCCTCTAAAGCAGAAGGTTTTGACATGATTTAATTTTTCGGTTAAGCTTGTTCTTTTTCAGTTTTGGAAACATCTGTATGATCTCCACCATGGTGATCGTGACCATTATGAGAGGTCGCAATTCCCAGCTGAAATTCAGACATAGGTTTATGATAGTCGTATGGGCCGTTTATGATCACCGGTGTGTGTTCAAAATTATGTAGTGGAACCGGTGAGGATGTTTGCCACTCAAGTGCGCGGCTGCCCCAGGGGTTGGATCCTGATCTTTTCCCTTTTCGGAGGGAATGAAACAGATAACCGGCCATGATAAAAAATCCAATGCCCATCACATAGGCCCCAACAGTTGAGAACTGATGGAATGGCTGGAATTGATCAATATAATTGAAATATCGTCGAGGCATTCCCTGTGCTCCCATTACAAATTGTGGGAGGAATGTCATGTTGAAACCAACAAAGATAATTCCGCATGAAATTCGGCCCCAGAATTCGCTGTACATTTTCCCAAACATTTTTGGCCACCAGTAATGGAGTCCGGCAAGAAATGCCATTACCATTCCACCCATCATTACATAGTGAAAGTGGGCAACCACATAGTACGTATCGTGGAGATGAACATCGACAGATAGAGCCCCCAGCATAATCCCGGTGAAGCCACCAATCGTAAACAGGAAGAGAAAAACCATAGCATAGAGCATCGGTGTTTTCAAATCAATCGATCCTTTATACATTGTGGCAAGCCAGTTGAATATCTTTATTCCGGTCGGAATCCCAACGAGGAAAGTTAAAAATGAAAATACCATATTGGCGAGTGATGATTGTCCGGCAGTGAACATGTGATGTCCCCATACCAAAAACCCAATAAATGCAATTGCCAGAGATGAAAGTGCAATGGCCCAATAACCAAAAATTACTTTTCTGGAGAATGTTGAGATGACTTCTGAAATAATACCAAATCCGGGGACAATCATGATATAAACTGCCGGATGGGAATAGAACCAGAAGAAGTGTTGGTATAAGACCGGATCTCCTCCCAGGTTTGGATCGAAAATCCCAATTCCCAATGCTCTTTCCATTGTAAGAAGTAACAATGTAATGGCCAACACCGGAGTTGCTAAAATCTGAATAAGACTGGTTGCATAGAGTCCCCATAAATTAAGAGGTAATTTATTCCATGTAAGCCCCGGTGACCTCATCTTATGAATGGTGACAATAAAGTTCAGTCCGGTTAAAATGGATGAAAATCCAAGCACAAAGACCCCGAAAGTCATAGCCATCACATTACCGGTAGTTGTAGCGCTGTATGGAGTATAAAAAGTCCAGCCGGTATCAACACCGCCCGTAAAAATAGCGAAAATGGTAAATAGAGCACCGATAACGTAGATATAATAACTGGCAAGGTTTAATCTTGGAAAGGCAACATCTTTAGCCCCCAGTTGTAATGGTAATACAAAGTTACCCAACACTGCCGGAACCGATGGTATCAAGAAGAAAAAGATCATGATAGCGCCGTGAAGTGTAAATACTTGATTGTACACATCAGCGTCTATAAACGATTGGGCAGGGGTGAGGAGTTCTGTTCTTATAAGCAGAGCCAACATACCACCGATAAAAAAGAAAAAGGTAATGGAAGCCAGATACATCAATCCGATCTTCTTGTGGTCGACGGTCGTCATCCACGCCCAAATACCGGTTTCTTCATTTAGGTAATGTTTCTCCGGGTTTTCGTCCGGTTTAAAACGCTTAACCTGTAATTTTTTAATACTTGTTGTCGCTTCGTTTGTTGCCATTTAATTACTCTAAGGTTTTGATGTACTCAATAATTGCATCAATTTGGCGATCGTTCAGTGAACCCGCATAGGATGGCATCACCGGCTGATAGCCTTCTACAATTTTTGCATTCGGTTCGAGAATGCTTTCACGGATATAATTTTCATCGACAGTCACGGTTTCTCCGGATTCCATAACACGTTCAGATCCAAAAATTCCCAGATATGATGGCCCCTGAAGTTCAGTACCGTCAGCGGAGTGGCAGGTTGTACAGGCGTTTCGGGTCACCAACTGTTCCCCTAATTCTACCGGATCCATATTATCATCCGCAGAACCGGCAGTTATTAACCAGGTCTCAAAATCTTCCTGAGTATGAACGAATGTTGTAGCCATCATATTCGAGTGAGCCATACCACAATACTCTGTACAAAATATAATGGATTCGCCGGGTTCCATTGCTTCAAACCAAACTGATGAGTAACGATTCGGCAGGACATCATTTTTGATTCTAAAGTCGGGGATGTAGAAGGAGTGAATTACGTCGTCAGAACTCATCACCAATTTCACAGGCCTGTTTGCCGGAACATGAAGTTCATTAACACTTACAAAACCGGTTTCATAGTGAAATTCCCACAACCAGCTTTTAGCAACCACGCGGATCTCATAAGCATCGTCAGGAGCAGTGTTTAAATTAACGTGTCCATTCAAACCCCATCCAAAAACGATCATCACCAGGATAAGCGGTATGACCGACCAAGTGATTTCCAATTTACTGTTGTGAGTTATCACAGGAGTCACATCGTTATCTGATCGTCTTCTATACTTCCATGAGAAGTAGACGATGGCAATCGTAATGCCGATTAACAGGATAACACTGGTTATATTTATAAAATGGAATAATGCGTCAGTGCCCTCAGCAAGCGTGCTTTTTTGAGGGGGGAGCATAAATTCACTAAATCTGTTCATCTATCAAACTCGAGTTTTTTTGATTGTGAAAAAAGTCGTTCGCGTCTCCAAAAAACGCCCAAGAATATACCCAGAATTATAACGGTTGCCAAACCTCCGAGCTTCATAATATTCATAGCAACGGGTACATAACTTTGCGAAGATGGATCGTAAGTAAAACAGTACAGGACGATTTTGTCCATTGCTGAACCGATCGTTCCGTCTGCTGCTTCATAGAGTGCATTACGCAGATCAAATTCACTGAATGTTGCACCGTATAGATATCTGGTGATAATCCCTTTTGGACTGATCATCATGATACTTGCAAGGTGAAGATATTCACCTGTTTGTTCATCGTACTTGTACCGAAATCCAATGGAATCGGTAAGTTTCTTTATTGCCTCCTCTTCACCGGTAAGAAAGTGCCATCCTTCATGAGAACCGGCTCTTCCCAGCTGGGAGAGATATTTATCTTTTGAGTTGGCCGCAATTTCAGGGGTCTCTTCAGGATCAATACTGAATGAGATGATCGTATAATCAGTTCCCGGACTCCAAGCCAATTCATTGACTACATTATATACAGCATCCAATACCAATCCACAGAGTGTCGGACACTCGTAATAGAGTGGATTGAGTAATATAGGTTTTCCTTCTTCGATTAAATCACTCAGCAGGATAATTTGTCCCTCAGAATTTACAAACTTGAGATCCATCGGTATGGAATCGCCAAGTTTTTCATCAACCCCAATCTCTTCCAAAATAGTGGGTTTTCCCTGATTGAGCTGTGCGGTTGCGTTATCAAAGATGGAAAACACTGATATCAGAAATATGATGCTCAGTGTGTTTCTCATAGTGAAATATAATTTAATCAGTAGCTATAATTGTAATCGCGCTATCGATCGGTATCCTGTAGATACCTTCATCAGGATCTACTACACCAAATGAGTCTAGTGTTACCTGATTTGTTCGATTTAATTCCTCAATATCATAATATACACTCTGTTCGGATCGATCCTGTAATGAAGATGTTCGGGTATACTCATGCATAAACATTACGGCAACAATAAACAGCACGATCACGGCTGTACCAAAGAGTGACCAGAATGTTAGACGGCTATAGTTAAGATTGTCAAATGTTGCACCGAACTCAATTGATTTTGCAAAATCGTCTGATACATCTAGTGTAACTTCATCGTCATCAGTAACGTTTCCCGCTTTCAATTCGCGTACCCAGTTCCTTATTTCATCTTCAGAGACGTTATGTTCTGCCGCTAATGCTTTTACAGCTTTTTCACCACCTACAGCTGCGCTGTTTGCGATTTTTAATTTTTCAGATTCAGTGAAAATTGTCGGTTTCTTGCTCATTGAGAGACAGTTTTACGTTACAAAAATTATTGATGATAATGCTTGTTCAGTGAATCACTGAGTTGTGGATCGTTTACCGGGACGATATTATTCTTTTTGAATTGTTGGAAAAAGAGACCCATAAAAATACCACCCAATCCGATGAATGTTGCAAAATCGATCCAGCTGATGGAAACACCGCCATGACTCAATACTGGCATTACGATCCAATAGATTTCAACAAAGTGCATCACAATTACAAGTATGGATGTAAATACCAACAATTTATGATTGTGTTTAGTATCTCTGTTTAATAGCAGTATAAATGGAATGATGAATCTGCCAAATAACAGAGCGTAAGTCACAATTTCCCAACTTCCCTCAAGGCGGTGGTAAAACCAGAGTGTTTCTTCCGGGATATTGGCATAATAAATTAGTAAAAACTGACTGAATGCGATGTAAGCATAGAATACAGAAAATCCAAAGAACCATGCGCCGAGATCGTAAATATGAGCTTTACCAATGGTGTTTTTCAGGATATCATTTTTATGAAGCCAAAAGACCATTAAAATCAGAATAGGAAAGAGAACCTGGAAACTCATAGCGAAGAAATAGACACCAAACATAGTTGAAAACCAGTGTGCATCCAATGACATCAACCAGTCAAAACTTGCAAAAGCAATGGTGAGGGCAAAAATTAAAATGCCGGGGGCACTTAGATTTCGCAGTACCTGAACCAGTCCCCAGTCATTGGTATTATCCATCTCGATCGACACTTTGTAGAGTCTATGTCCCAGATAACCCCAGATTCCGAAATAGATGAATTGTCTGATCACAAAAAACGGCACATTCAAATAGGGAATTTTACCAACCATAATCGGATCATCAGCGATATACTCAGTATTTGTCCAGGAGAATAGTGTACTCATTCCAATCAATACAGGGATGAAGAAGATCGCCCAGATCCAAATATTCGCAAAAAAGGATTCCGGAATTCTTCTCAAAACTGTTCCCCAGGATGATTTCGTAATATGGTGAATCATGACCAAAATCAATGAAGCCAGTGCAATACTGGTAAAAAAGGTAAAACTGGTTAGATAAGAGAAGAAAAACTGTTCGCTATTCAAAAAATAGCCGACCAAGCTGGCGATTAAGCCAACAGCACCGAACCCATAAAATGTTTTTGCAACATCCAGGTTGGATGGAAATTGAACAGAATCGGTTAATTTTGGACTATGTGAAGCCATGTATTTACTTTTTTTCGCTCGAAATTATTCGTCTGATACTGATTTTATAAACTCAACCAGTGATTGAAGTTCACTTTCTGATAAAAAATCATATGGAACCATTGCATTTTGATATCCTTCTACAACTTTTGCACCGGGGTCGATAATGGATTCCATGATATAATCTTCGTCTGCTGTAGTACTGCTTCCATCGGTGAAGTTTCTTTCTGATCCAAAAAGATTCTGAAAACTAGGGCCTACAACGTCTCTTCCATCTAAAGAGTGACACGCCTGACATGCATTTTGAATATAAAGTCTTTCACCGCGAGCTACAGACACTTCATCGTTTCCTCTGACAGCTCGGGATTCTTCTAAAGCTGCAAGCCGGGCTTCTTCAGTGCGATACTGATCTACCAGTTGTGCAAGGTCTACATCAAATCGCTCCATTTCTGCCTCAGGAACATTTTGACTTTTTTGAAGGGCACGAATATAAGCAACAATGGCCCATCTGTCTTCAACTTTAATCTGAGTTGCGTATGATGGCATCGTTCGGATACCATTGGCAATAGCAGAATAGATCTCACCATCAGGCATATTATAACTGGCCTCCCGATGATAGGTTGGAGCGGGAACATAACCGTATTGACCGGTCATGATAATACCTTGTCCGTTCCCGGTGGCTCCATGACACATTTGGCAATATATGTCGTAGCGTTCTTTACCCCGGTAGAGAAAATCACGGGTCATTTCGAAGGGGATTTCATCAACAAAATTTCCATCTTCATCCACTCCTTCATAAAGTGCAGTATCATGCCGCAACATTCCTCGTGCTACAGTGCCTTCAACCGGCACTCTCATCGCCATCCCGTTTTCAAAAAAGGAATTCTCTTCCTGAGCGTTAAAACGGTCCTGAAATTGCATGTTTAACTGAGTGCGCATTGGCGGATTTTCTGTTTTCTGGCCACGACACGATAAAACTGTCGTTGCAAGTAGTAGAATAGCACCAAGTTTAATAAAAGCGATTTTCATAATGTTTAATCGATCTTGTGAAAGAAGTTAAGATGATTTATTCATCAAAAATGGTTTCAATGTTTGTTGCACCGGCTTCCGTAAGTAATTTTTTTACTTTCTCTTCTTCATATTGTGGATCTTCGGACTCAATACAGACAAAAAATCCATCATCTGTAGCCTTTTTGAAATTGTCTGAATTAAATAGCGGATGGTTCAATTTTGGAAGTCCGTTCAGGAAGAACATTCCAAATACAGCACCAAATGCGGATAGAAGTATGGTTAACTCAAATATGACCGGGATCCATGCCGGAATATTCATCAATGTTTTACCGCTGATATTGTTTGGATAGTCTACAACCATCATGAAGTAGATCATAGCAAATGCACCGGAGAGACCGAGTAATCCATGACCTGCAACGATCCATCCCAATTTTGATTTAGCCAGATTCATTGCTTTATCCATTCCATGAATAGGGAATGGACTGAATGTGTCAAAGTATTTATATCCTTTTTCATTGATCAGCTTTGCAGCATCAATAAGTTCTTTTGGATTCCTGAACTCTGCAAGAATACCATATTGTTTGTTATCTGAATCGGATGTTTTCATCATCAAACGGTTTAAGATGGTTTATTGTAGGGTTCAGGGATCTCAACAACAGGTTCAACATACTCACCCTTGTCATTGTAGTTGTGCGGATCGGCTTGAGGCAACACCCCTTTTAATTCCGCGACTGCAACCATTGGTAGGAATCGCAAGAAGAGTAGGAAAAATGTGAAGAACAGGCCGAATGTTCCGATATATGTGGCCACGTCCCAGAAAGTAGGAGAGTAGTAGCCCCATGATGAGGGAAGATAATCTGTTGAAAGTGAAGTTACTGCAATTACAAATCGCTCAAACCACATACCAATGTTTACAACGATGGAGATAAAAAATGTGAATGCAACATTCCTTCTAAGTTTTTTAGACCAAAAGAATTGAGGTGAGAATACATTACATGTGAGCATAATCCAATACGCCCAGGCATAAGGACCGGTTGCCCGTAAAATAAAGATCGCTTTTTCATACTCTACTCCGCTATACCAGGCAATAAAGAACTCCATTGCATAGGCGAAACCCACCATCGAGCCGGTTACCAGTATAATGATGTTCATCTTCTCAATGTGATCTACAGTCATGATATCTTCCAATCCATAGATCTTTCGACAGATAATCATCAGAGTCAGTACCATGGCAAAACCGGAAAATACCGCACCGGCAACAAAATAGGGCGGAAAGATCGTTGTATGCCAACCCGGGATAATTGAAACCGCAAAGTCAAAGGATACAATTGTGTGTACAGAAAGAACTAGCGGTGTCGCGAGCCCGGCCAAAATCATGTATGATTTTTCATAATTCCACCAGTGACGGTTACTGCCTCTCCATCCCAATGCAAATGTTCCATAGATCAGTTTGCCAAATTTACTTTTGATTCGATCACGAATCGTTGCAAAATCCGGTACAAGTCCTACATACCAGAAGAGAAAGGAGACCGTGAAGTAAGTAGAGACGGCAAATACGTCCCAAAGTAACGGGCTATTGAAATTAGGCCACATAGCCATAGAATTCGGAACCGGGAATACCCAATAGATTACCCAGATACGACCCACGTGAATGGCAGGGAAAATACCTGCACACATCACAGCAAAGATAGTCATCGCTTCCGCAAATCGGTTAATAGCCGTTCGCCAGCCTTGTCTGAAAAGGAATAAAATTGCAGAAATCAATGTTCCGGCATGACCAATTCCGACCCACCATACAAAGTTGATAATCGCCCATCCCCATCCGGCAGGTGAATTTAATCCCCAAATACCTGTTCCTTGCCAGAACAGATATGCGATTGATCCCAATAAGACCGTCAGCAGTAGAGAGGATATGGCAAATGCAATATACCAACCTGTAGGAGTTGGCCGCAGGTTAATATCCGTAACCATTGCGGTAATATCCTTGAAGTCGTGGTTACCCTTCACAAGAGCGGGCTCCGGAACGTATTCGTACGTTTTACTCATGTTAAATCAGTTGCGATTAAAATATCGTTTATGAATTAAGCTAATTCAGGGTTTTTGTTAGTTAGTCGCGCGAGGTAGGATGTTCGAGGACGAACATTGATCTCTTCGAGCATGACATAATTTCTGTCGTTTCTCTTTTTAATAGAAACTTCACTGTTATTATCAGTAAGATCACCAAATGAGATAGCATTTGCCGGACATGCTTGCTGACAAGCGGTTTTAACGGCACCATCTTCCGGTTTTCTGGATCCTGTAGCAATTTTAGCCTTAATTTTGCCCCGATTCACGCGTTGCACACAGTATGTGCATTTTTCAATTACACCACGGAATCGAACAGTCACTTCCGGATTCATCGCCATCTGTATAATTTCAGGATCGTCGCCGGAGGTTAAATATTCTTTTGTATAGTTGAAGAAGTTGAATCTGCGAACTTTAAACGGACAGTTATTCGCACAGTAACGAGTTCCAATACAGCGGTTATAGGTCATCTGATTGATTCCATCCTCGCTGTGAGTAGTCGCTGCAACCGGACAAACCTGCTCGCAGGGTGCCAGCTCACAATGCATACATGGAACCGGTTGATGGTATGCCGTTGGATTATCGGCATCTCCTACATAATATCGATCCGTGCGAATCCAGTGCATAATTCTGCGTCGACCCACTTCACGTTTCCCAATGACAGGAATGTTATTTTCTGCCTGACAAGCGATCGTACAGACTCCACAACCGAAACATGAGTTCAGATCGATGGTCATGCCCCATTGCGGTTGATGCTCCGGACCATACTGCTCTTCAAAAAGAGAGATGGGTCCACGTTCATCGCCTTCAGCACGAGCTTCTTTCATTCCCGGAATTTCATAGCCGTGAACACTTTCATATGTGGCGAAGTCCGGATTTTCTTTATACTCATCAAGAGTTGCAGTTCGGATCATATCCCGTCCTTCAAGGCTGTGATGATCCTGAACGCAGGCAATTTCGTATGTTCCCCCGGCCGGTTCAACATTTGCAGTCTGGAAGAACATCTCTTGAGAAGTTCTGAGTGGGTAAGTATTCACACCGACGCCATCTGCAACTCTGCCTATATTATTACGTCCGTAGCCAACAGTGAGAGTGATTGAATCGTCTGCATGCCCCGGAGAAACCCAGGCAGCAATTTCAATGGTTTCACCCTGTGCTGTAATACGAACCAACGGAACTTCATTATTTTTAAAACTTCTTTCCGGATCGATACCGATTTTTTCTGCCGTAGCTGCACTCATAAGTGCAACATTATCCCATGTAATTTTAGTCATGGGCTCCGGAAGTTCCATCAACCAGGCATTGTTGGCAAACCTGCCGTCATAAATTCGTGCATCCGGTTTGATAGAAATTTCAATTCCATTTATAGACTCATCATTGATTGCTGAACTCATTGAGTCGCTAAACATACCGGAGATTGAAACGGGCACCTGAGTATAGGCGCTTTCTAAATGAACTCCGTCATGAAGAACGCTTTCCCACTGCCTGTTAAAATCGGATGCGATAACATCTCTCCAGGTATTTTGAACCAATTCATAACCGGATGTTAATTCGCCATTCAGTAAAATGCTTAAAAACTCAACTTCACTGAGTCCGTCAAATAGGGGTAAAATTTGAGGTTGAATAATGGATCGTTCACCGGTAAAAGAGTGACCATCACCCCATGTTTCAATAAAATGGGCACGATTTACATGCCAATCGCTAACTCGGGATGTTTCATCAACATAGTCGGATAGGTGTATTTTGGTTTCAACATTCGATAGAGCCTCTGCCAGGCCTAAATCTGCCGGTGCATTAAAAGCAATGTTGGTTCCGACCATTACAAGAGTATCATAAGCTCCTGCTTTAAGATCATTCACTGCATTTAGAAATGCATTGTATTCATCTCTGTCATTAAGAAACGGCACAGAGAGATAGGTGACGGTATTGCCACTGTTTTCCAGTGCCACATTCATTGCCGCGACTGCAGCGTGTGTTTCAGGCGCATGATCAAGTCCAACACTTATTACAGAGTTGCCCCGGTTGGAAAGAAGTTCTGACGCCAGTGTGTTAATCCAATTGTGATTAGAAAATTCATTTGTAACTCCACTAAACGCGGAGAGTCCGCTAACACTTTCCGAGAGTTTTGCGGCTAAAGCATAAGTGAAAGGTGCAATTTGCGAGCTTTTCAGTCTCAGCCTGTGATCTGCATACGAACCCGTATTTGTATATGCATTTTCAACAGAGTAGATCCGCGACATCATATCCTCTGTAGATTCTACTTTTCGCCTGGATGTCAATTTCACCGAGTTTTCAACACTGTTTCTATGTGCATGAGGACTCATGAAATCATCATCAAGAGTAACAACCAAATCAGCATTATCATAATGATTTACTGTTCTCAAACGCTGCCCAAAAGCTATTTGTGTTCCTTCAATGGCGTTTCGATCAGAAAATGGTTCATAAGTAACCCATTCTGCATTTGGAAACTCAGATAGGGTTTCACTTTTTAATCTATGATATGTAGGTGATGAATTTGCCTCATCAATAAATAGTATTCTTCTGTTGCGATCGGAAAAATGTTCAGCTGCAAAAGATACAAAATCATCTTTTGTCGTTGGTTCGTTATTTTGTCGGGGTGATCTGGATCGATCTTGGTCGTAAAGCCCGAGAATCGATGCCTGATTATAGATACTTGTTCGGCCATTACTGCCCGGATGGATTTCATTCCCTTCAATTTTGTTTGGGCGTCCTTCTACATTGGTGACTAACAGTCCTGTAACAGAGTCCTGAAATGGCATGCTTGTCGCATAAAAAAGCGGCTCGCCAAGTACCATATCTTCGGGTTGTCTGGAATAGGGCAATATCTTTTGAATCGGCTTCCGACATGATGCAAACCCTGCAAGCGCAATTGATGCACCCATAACACGGAGAAAACTTCTGCGTGAAACCTGGTCACTTAACTCAGTAGCATCTTCAGGAAATTCGCGTTCGACAAAGTTTTTATACTCTTTGTTTTGCGCAAGCTCATTTAAGCTCTTCCAATAAGTTGTTTGATTCGACTGATCACTCATTCCCTAGAAATTGTTTTTAATTATAAAATCGTTACTAAATATTAAGTACATCCGGAACTAATAGTGACAACTCTGACAGTATGTAGGAGCATTTATATTGTGTTTTGCTACTAACTCTCTGCCTAATTCCAATTGATTTTCAGCAACATACCCCATTGTAGTAACCTCAGAAACAGGCCTTACATGTTTTTCAGGTTCTCTGTGACAATCAAGACACCAACCCATACTCAGTGGCATTGCCTGATGCACAACTTCCATTCGATCAATTCTGCCATGACAAGATTCACACCCCACGCCGACATTTACATGAGCAGCGTGATTGAAATATGCAAAATCAGGTAACATATGGACTCGGACCCATTCAATCGGTTCACCGGTTTCCCAGCTTTCTCTAACCAATGCCAAATTTTCACTGTCTGTTTGAATTTGATTGTGACAGTTCATACAAGTTTGAGTTGCAGGTATATTTGCATATCGTGACTCGGTAACCTGTGTATGGCAATATTGACAATCCATTCCAAGTTGCCCGGCATGAACCTGATGACTGAAAGGGACGGGTTGCTGAGGCTGATAACCTACATCTGTAAATTCCGGTGAGAAAAAGTACCACACTGAAAATACAACTGCATTTAAGATGATAATGGAACCTAATAGAATTCTGCGTGGAGCTTCATTTGTCCACTTCGGAAAAATCTGAGCCATAAAACTGTTGCTTGTTACCTGTTGTCGTGCTTACTGAACATGTTGTGGCGAAAGTCAAAATTTACCCAATATATTAAAATCTGCGCAGATGATAGGTACCCTTTGTAGATATTTAAAACGATTCTAAATAACCGGGCTGAACATCTGTAGATAATCGGCTTTTAACTCAATAGAAGATAGGGCACTCGCAATATATTTGCTTAGAATTTGGTCAAAAAAAATAAATTTTTGCGAGTTGGGTAAACGATCGCACTCAGATTTTTGGTTTCTGTGAAAAAGATTGTCTAATAGTGATTTATCAAGTCACTGATTTTGATTGATATTTATAAATCTGAAGAACCTAAGATTTTGAATGATTAAATCTGTGAATTAAGGAAAATTTCTTCAGCAATATTTCTATTTTTGAGCGCGAATGAACAAACAACTAAGTAAGTATGAGAGTATATGGATAAGAAGTTGAGTGAACAATTGACGGTAAATTTTATAAAAGAGATCAGTGTAACCAAAGCGATTGTGTGGATATTGATTGTAAGCAGCATCGCCTTCCTCTTTCTTATCTATCTGCTTTACTTCAAATCGACAGGAGATTCAGCAGGAGACTGGGTGACAGAGCTACCGGCCCTGAATGCATTTCTCAATAGTATCAGTACAATATTAATTCTGTCCGGATTTGTGGCTATTAAACAAAAAAAGTACATCCGTCACATGAAATTAATGCTTACAGCATTTATCACATCCTCCCTTTTTTTGGTGAGTTACTTGATATATCACAATTTTGTTGGACATACGCCATTTCCGGGGGAAGGAGTGATTCGGCCGATCTACTTCACAATTTTGATCTCCCATATTATCTTGTCAGCTTTTGTAGTCCCATTGGTTCTGACAAGTTACTACTTTGCGTTTTCCGGCAAATTCAGCACCCATAGAAAGGTCTCAAAATGGACGTTTCCAATTTGGCTTTATGTTTCAGTAACCGGTGTGGTGATTTTCTTTATTTTGAATGCTTATGTTTGAGAGTGAGACGTGAGAAGTGAGACGTGAGTCGTCTCACTTCTCACGTTTGACGTTTCACTTCCCTAAAAACTGCTCTCCCGGTTTTGGAATCCACACTTCTGTATCACAAAACTCCTCTGTAAACTCCTTGAACTCATCCGGTGAACCCTTTAATACAGGGAAAGTACCGTAATGAATTGGAACAGCAATTTTTGCATCAATCATTTCACAACATCGTGCCGCCTCTTCAGGCCCCATTGTATAGTGGTCACCAATCGGTACCGCTATGACATGGGGTTCGTAAAGTTCACCATAAATTTGAAGATCCCCGAATATGTTGGTATCCCCCAGGTGATAGAAGCAGATGTCATCTTCAAATGAGATCACGAGTCCGCCCGCTTCACCGGCATATTCTCCTCCAAATGATGAACTGTGATTTGCCGAAACCAGGGTTACAGAAAAGTCATCAAAATCAACGGTACCACCCTTATTGAATTCAATAGATTGATCTTGTGATACCCCCTTTTTTATCAGTAGCCGTGAGAGTTCAACTTGAGCTACAACTGTACAACCTGTTTTTTTTGCCAGTTCAACAGTATCCCCAACATGATCCTCATGACCATGAGTGAGAAGTATAAAATCAATATCATCCGGATTTTTCATCTGATCGGGTGTAGATGAATTTTCGGATAAAAATGGGTCGATATATATGACTTTGCCGGTGGGGGATTCGATTCGAAATGCGGAATGTCCCAGCCACCAGGCTTTTATATTGGTTTTCATATCTTGATCTCTGTTTAGTTTCTATTTTTTTTCTATATATATAAACTAATAAAATGTCTATATGATTCAGAAGTTTTCTATTCAACTAAATTCATGAAAATATTGGAAGATAATCCGATCTAATTTAACAGACGATTCTCAATAAATTGTTATTATTTGAGAAGAAAATTTAACACCTTACATAGGTCAGCAATTCAATTAACGTTCTTAAAAGTCAAGTTATTCATCTGAGATCATTTAGAAATTATGGCAAATCGTATCAAACTAAGTAGAGAAGCCCCACATAGAAAAGGAATCTTTGAAGTTACGGATGAGATCATTCAGGGGGGGGTTGGTTTAATTCCAACGGATAGTCAGTACGCTCTGATATGTGATTACAAAAATAAAAAAGGGATAGAACGAATCCGGCAAATGCGACAACTTGGGAAAAAAGCTCATTTGACAGTGATGTGTCATAGCTTAGAACACGTTGCTATTTTCGCAAACTTGACAGATGATAATTTTAAACTGATCAAAAAATTAATACCGGGTACATACACATTTATATTGCCGGCTACCCGAGAGGTGCCAAAACTCCTGACTCACCCCAAAAAACGTACGGTAGGAATTCGGGTGCCAGATTGTGAAATCTGTCTGGACTTGATTCGTGAATTGGGTAGGCCGATCATGGCGATTACCGGTAAATTACCGAATGTTGAACATGCACATCCTGATGACGGGGATCGGGAGCTGTTTTTAAGCCGATTTGATAAAGTTGTTGATGTGATTATTGATGATCAGGAAGAATTACTCTCTGACCCGACAACAATCGTTGATCTAACAGGTGATGAAGTCAGAATTTTGAGAAGAGGGTTGGGGATGGCCCGGCTTGAAGAAGCTGTTCAACTTCAAAACCGTGAAATAGAAACGGAAACGGTTATATAAATTTTGAAAACATGTCGTTTTTTAGCCGAATAAAGAACTCATTCACATCAAAATTGGATCTGAATGAGAATTGGAACATCCCGGATTCTACTTCGGAGTTGGAAAAACTTTTTGACAGTAATTCCGGACTGAATCTGATCTACAAGCATAGCAATACCTGCATGACCTGTATTTTTAGCAAGCAGAGAGTTGAGGAGTTGATGAGCATAAATAAAAAGATTGGCTCTTTTCATTTTATTGAGGTACGAATGAGCAGGCCATTGTCTGACTTTGTAAGCGAAAAAACCGGTATCAAACACGAGTCGCCACAAGCAATTTTGCTTCAAAATGGGGATGTTATATGGCATGCATCTCACTCATCAATAGTCATTGATGATATTCTAAATGCAATGAAAGAGATTAACTAAACAGCCGTGGGATGTTTTTTCGATAATCCGGTTTAACGATACCTTTCTCAGTGATAATTGCAGCTATCAGGTGGTTTGGGGTTATATCAAAGGCAGGATTGTAGACCTGAATATCATCGGGTGCTGTTTGTCTATTCCCAAAATAGGTTACTTCCATTGGCAATCTCTGCTCAATTTCAATCTCAGCGCCCGTTTCCATCTCAAGGTCAATGGTTGAGTAAGGAGCTGCAATATAAAAAGGAATATTATGAGCATGAGCTAAAACAGCCAAACTATAGGTTCCAATTTTATTAGCGGTATCTCCATTGCGTGTAATCCGATCTGCACCGGTTATAATCAGATCGACTTCCCCATTTTGCATGAGGGACGCCGCCGCGGAATCGATATTTAATGTAAATGGAACGCCGGCTTTTTTTAGCTCCCAAGCTGTCAGCCTGGACCCTTGATTCAGAGGTCGAGTTTCATCAACCCATACCATTTTAACCTTTTTTGCAAAATGAGAGTGCAGTATCACTGAAAAAGCAGTCCCATAAGCAGCGGTTGCGAGTCCGCCCGTATTACAGTGAGTCAATATTCTTGCATTCTCCGGAACCAGTGAGACACCATGCTCACCAATAGCTTTACAGAGCTCCCGGTCTTCATTGTGGATTTCAATTGCTCTGTTCAGAACTATGTTTTTTAATTCGGCCGGACTCTTATCGGGTTGTTTTCGGATTTCTGCCAATAGAAGTTGCAATGCCCAATTTAAGTTTACGGCGGTTGGTCTGGAGGAATTTAAATAGTGAGCCACTTTTTCAGCATGATGTAAGAAAGCGGCATGTTCCGTTTCAGGGCTATCTTTTATGCCCAGATAAAATCCATACGCTCCGGCAATTCCGATAGCCGGTGCTCCACGCACTTTCAGCTTTGAGATGGCATCCCAGGTCTCATCTATAGTCATTAATGATATATACAACTCTTCTTCAGGAAGTTTTGTCTGATCGATAATTTCGATCTCTGAACCGGTCCAGCGAATGGAGTTGTAATTTGTCTTAATGGTTGTCATAATATTCAATTTGAAAACAAAATAAGGAGTTGAGGAGCAAACTTACAGGGATTTATGCAGCAGAACTAAAGTTGAGATTAAAATAGTGGGTCCATGAAAACTGCAAGATGGATGCGCCCTGAAAAAGTTCAATACAGTTGCCAGAAGTCGTTATAAGGCAAAACCTGATGCATAATTAGGGATACTCCTTACTCGTCGTTCAGGAGTTTATCTCTTTGTTGAATCTGTCTCTATCACTATCATGTAGCAGAATAAGTAGAGACAGGAAAGGTTTAAAAATACGAGTTGGAGCACTTTTATGAGATTTCAAAAATTAAAAAGATGAGGTGATAAAAATGATTTTAAAAAAGAATGTAGGTTATATCGATTCAATTATTAGGGTGGTACTGGGAGCATTAGCTGTTGGCGTTGGTTTCTTTTATGGCGGTTACTGGTTACTGGTGGGAATCGTAGGTTTGATATTGGTTTCATCCGGCACACTTTCATTTTGCCCGATATATCGGATGATGAAAATATCAACCATGAATCCGAATTTAGAGAGAGAGAATTGAGGCTTTATTGTGTAGTAGCAGTATAAGTAAGAATGATGACTACATCTGCCAATCAAGAGGGCGAGAGAGAATGACGAGGGGATCTAAACAGGTCCCCTTTTTTTGTATGAAACCAAGATAATCCGATCGATTTTTACATTGATTAACAGTTCTAATTGTAAAGTTGTTGATCCAATCTTGGTTGCTATTTAAAAAATGCATTTATTAATCCACTCCGGGAACAGTAACGCTCTAAAATAATTACTGACAGAATGAATAAGCAGGACAGAACATTTGATGCAATTGTCGTTGGTTCAGGTATCAGTGGTGGGTATGCAGCCAAAGAATTATGTGACAGAGGATTGAAGACATTAGTACTCGAAAGAGGCCGTCCGGTCAAGCATCGCGATGATTACCCAACTGCTACCAAAGATCCGTGGGAGTTTCCATTTCGTACGCGTTTACCTCAGGATGAGCTTGACAAAAACCCGATCGTTGCCAGATGTTATGCATATGACGACACTACAAAACACTTTTTTGTTAAGGACGAAGAGCAACCGTATGTGCAAGAGAAACCATTTGATTGGATCCGGGCATATCAGGAGGGAGGTAAATCACTGCTATGGGCTCGGCAGGGACAGAGATGGAGCCGGTTCGATTTTGAAGGGCCGGCCAGAGACGGTTATGGGATAGAGTGGCCATTTTCGTATGATGAATTGGCTCCATGGTACAGTAAAGTGGAGCATTTTGTGGGTTGGAGTGGGAATAAAGACGGACTTGAGCATCTTCCGGATGGAGATTTTTTACCCCCTTTTGATCTCACTTGTGTTGAAGAGAAGATGAAGGAGCAGATTGAATCCCATTATCAAAACAGACATGTTCTTCATGGGCGATGTGCACATTTGACAGAGTTGAGACAGGTGCATCTTCAACAGAACAGAGGACAGTGCCTGGCCCGGAATTTATGCTACAGAGGTTGTCCATACGGTGCATATTTTTCTTCCAACTCTTCAACGCTGCCCTGGGCTGAAGCAACCGGTAATCTGACAAAAAAAACTCACTCTGTTGTTGAATCTATCCTCTATGATGAACGGAATGGAAAAGCAAGCGGTGTGCGAGTCATAGATGCAGTTACAAAAGCAGTGACTGAATATTATGCCAAAGTGATATTTGTGAATGCAGCTTGCCTCAATACAAACCTTCTGCTCTTGAATAGTAAATCCAATCGCTTTCCGGATGGACTGGGCAACGACAATGGGCTATTAGGCAGATATATCACATTTCACAATTACAGAGGTTCGATAACGGCAGAAGTGGATGGGTTTGAGGATCAATATTATTATGGCAGGAGACCTACACAGGCCATAATGCCATCCTTTAGAAATGTCTACCGGCAGGACACGGATATTGATTTTCAGGGGAAATATCTGATCGCTTTTGGGGCAACCAGATCCGGATGGCAGCGGGGTGTTTGGTCGGACCAAATCGGTTCTGATTTGAAGGAATCGATGACAAAACCGGGAAGCTGGAACATCTATATGATGATGCAGGGTGAAACGGTTCCGAGATATGAAAATCATGTAAGGCTGAGTGAGACGGAAACTGATCCATGGGGGATGCCACAATTGGTAACATCTGTCGATTATACTGAAAATGAAGAGAGTATGTTAAGGGACTTTCACCAACAGGGGAGTGAAATGCTGGAACTCTGTGGCGCTAATAATATAAGGGTTAGAGACAGTGGTCAGGCTCCGGGACTGGATATACATGAGGTTGGGGGAGCAAGGATGGGTAAAGACCCCAATACATCTATTCTGAACAAGTGGAATCAGGTTCACAGTTGTAAGAATGTATTTGTGACAGATGGAGCAGCATTCAGTTCTGTATCAATACAGAATCCATCACTCACATTTATGGCAATCACAGCGCGGGCTGCAAACTATGCGGCCGATGAGTTAGCAAAAGGTAATCTATGATTTAGATTATCAGAAATATTTTCGAATGTGATCCTCTTCGATTGAGAGATCGTCGGCACATTTTAGAAAGAGTTCTTTGCGATAATCCGGCAGATGGTCCATTTTCCCTGTAACCATCTCCGCGATAATCCGGTTACTCAGTAAAAAACTGGCAATTTCTGATCCATGGTTCTCCTCAATATGCTCCTTAATCGGCTTGAAGTAGCTGTTTTTAACCCTATTTATCTCACTTTTTTGAGCCATTAACTTCTTGTGTTCATCTGAGGATAATGAGAGTGTTGCGGATTTAGAATTAGAAAGTTTCAACTGTTCGGCTTCCTGAGTGGTATCTTTAATAAGTTCAATAAGGTGATTCTTGGTCGCATCTGTCTGTATGGATCTGTAAATACCTCGTGCAGTGTTCCAATCCATCAGTTTGCGTGAATCTTTGGCAAGTTCCATCAAAAAAGATTTTGGAACGATCTGATAGGCCGGTCGATTCAACTCTTTACCTTTTTCATTTTGCCACTCAAGTAATTTTTTGAATATATGCCATTCTACTTCTGTAAAGTCAGATCGATCTTTCTCTTTTATAAAGTCATTATGGTCTACATTACTATAATCCAATAGATTAAGAGCACTGTTTTCTTCTGAAATCCAATCTTGAACACCATTTTCCGCTGCTTTCTCATCAAAATACGTTTGCAGTTTAAAGAGATGGATGACATCATTTGCTGCATAATGTAATTGGTTAGAATCGAGTGGGCGCTTAAACCAATTGCTCTGTTGGGATGAACTGCCGGTATTAATCCCGAGTTGATCTGCCAGAATATTTGTTAACGATGTCGATGGATAGTTTAGAAGCTTGGAAGCAATGGAGAGGTCATAGAGATTTTTCGGAAAACAGCCAAGAGAGTGTAATAGCCTGAGGTCTTCATCAAAAGCAAAACATACTTTTTGTATGGACTCATTCTCCAATACCGGAAATAGAATTTCAATATCAACATCGGTACTTAGAGGATCTATCAGATAACAGGTCTCTCCATCATATATCTGAACAAGACAGAGGTTAAAACCATATCGATAGCAATTTTTGTCAAATTCCAGATCAATAGTGAAACTGTCTGTTGAAGATAGAGTGGAAATTGTTTCTGATAGCAGATCCTGATGATCTACATAAATTATGGGTTCATTCATAAATGGGGTTTAAAAAACTTAAATAGGCATTTTTTTACAGGTGACAATTCCTTTAAACTATTCATCAATATTCAGACTCTTTTTCCTTTTTACCAGTGTGAGAATTGTATATTCGGCAACCAAGACTTCATCCTGATTGGTGACTTCAACGTCGAACCATACCATGCCATAGGGATCCCGATCGCTTTTTCTTTTTTGTCTTCTGGTTTTACGCTTTACGATTAGTTTAGCCCGAATGGTGTCGCCGGGAGCTACCGGCGCTATAAATCGCAAATCTTCCAGTCCATAGTTTAGCAGAACCGGTCCGGGGGAGGGATGGACAAACATGCCCGCTGCTGCTGAGAGAACAAAGTATCCGTGTGCTATTCGTTTCCCGAACATTGAGTCTTTGGCAGCGATCTCATCGAAGTGAGCATAAAAGTGGTCACCGCTTATCGATCCAAAATTTACAATGTCTGCTTCTGTAACGGTTCTTCGATGAGTAACCAGTGCTTCACCGATGATCAGCTCTTCGAAATACTTTTTAAAAGGATGGATTTCAGATTCAATCGTATCTGATCCTTTGATATATTGATTTAGAATTGCTGTAAGTGTTGTAGGGGAACCTTGCAGGGCAACACGCTGCATGTGATGCAGTACGGATCGGGCTCCTCCAAGTTCTTCGCCACCCCCGGCCCTTCCGGGGCCTCCATGCATCAATGAGGCAATAGGTGATCCGTGTCCGGTCGATTCATCTGCACTATGCCTGTTGATAATCATGAAGCGTCCGTGATATGGAGCACACCCCATAGAGATCTCTGCTGCGATAGAATCATCAGCAGTAAAGAGTGAACCAACCAGAGAACCATCTGCTTTATTGGCAATTTGAATCGCTTCTTTGATAGTTTGATAGGGCATGATGGTAGTCAGTGGGCCGAATGCTTCGATGGTATGAACGTCATCCACTTGAATGGGTTTATGACATAAAAGCACTTTGGAGTTGGCATAAGCCCCTCCTAAATCGTGTTTGCCTTTTCCATACACTGTATCGGTTACTTCCATCAATTTCTGTGCTTGTTCTTCAAAACGATCTGCTTGCAGAGAACTTGAAAGGGGTCCCATTCTTGTTCCTACTTGTGATGGATCGCCGGAATTTACATGATCCAGACGTTCTTTGAGTGCATCGATCACATTTTCCTGGAGATTTGCCGGTACAATGGCACGTCGAATCGCTGTACACTTTTGTCCCGATTTGACGGTCATCTCATTAGCGACCTCCTTGATATAAAGTTCAAATTCCTCCATTTCAGGAGTCACATCCGGTCCCAGTATGGAGCAGTTTAAAGAGTCTGCTTCCAAATTAAACCGCACACTGTTTGCAATAATATTGGGATGTGTTTTCAGGCGTTTGCCGGTTTCAGCAGAGCCTGTAAAAGCGACCTGATCCTGACTGATCAGATGATCAAATAGATCGCCCGGTATATCTGCTGCGATAAACTGAATGCTTCCTTCCGGCAATATTTCTGATTCGATTATATCTTTAAACACGGCATGAGAGAGATAGCAGCCAAGGGGCGATGGTTTTACGATCGTCGGCATACCCGCAATAAAAGCAGGGGCCAGTTTTTCGAGCATACCCCATATTGGGAAGTTGAATGCATTGATTTGAACAGCTACACCATGACGGGGTACGCAGATATGCTGGCCGGTAAATGTACCTTTTCTGGAGAGTGTTACTGCTCCGCCTTCAACGTGCCAGGGCAAGTCAGATAGATTTCTTCTGGCCTGACTCGAGAGTCCAAATGCAGTAATAATACCTCCTTCAATATCGATCCATGAGTCACGTTTTGTGGCACCGGTATGAGTCGATATTTCATAATATTTTTCTTTTCGATCGAGCAGATACTGTGCCAGAAATTTAATCTTAAAAGCGCGTTCATGAATGGTCATTTCACGCAAAAGAGGTCCGCCCACATTGCGTGCATACTCACAAATGTCTTTGTAGTTCAGATCTGATTCAACGAGTGTCGCTATCTTATTGCCGGTTACAGAACTGAGCAGATCAGATTCATCACCTGCATCGATCCATTTTCCGTTAACGTATGAGTTTACTCGCATTGAAATTCTATATTTTTAATAAACATGCACCTAATATAAGGATTCTCTTACCTTATTATCCTTTTGTGCTTTTCCAAGTTTGATAGCTCTTTTTTTGATCCTTTTGGTGGCCGGGTTCTTTTCGTAGTGGTTCGCACTCTTTCCAGCTTGATCGCATCTGTTCGGGCAGTTGTTGATACCATTGTGTACCCTCTGATTTCCATTGAATCATTTCATCAGAAACATCCTTAACAATTTTTGCCGGATTCCCTACCACGACTTTTCGATTGGGGATTGACATCGCTTCAGGTATAAATGTCAGAGCGCCGATGATACATTCATCTCCAATATCTGAATGATCCATGATGACGGCATTCATGCCAATGAGTGAATTTTTCCCAATATTTGATCCATGAATAATTGCACCGTGACCTATATGAGCCCCCTCTTTCAGGACTACAGTGACACCGGGAAACATATGAATCGTGCAATTTTCCTGGACATTACATCCATTCTCAATCACAATTTTGCCCCAATCGCCCCGAATTGCTGCACCCGGACCGATATATACATTCTTCCCGATTACGACATTACCGGTAACCGCTGCGAGCGGGTGAATGAAGGCACTCTCATGGATCGTTGGTTTATATCCTTCAAATTCGTAGATCATTCAGTTTCTGTTTGTTAATAGGTGAAAGTCTGTATTTAAAGAGTGTATGTAATTACTGTTCGTTGAAGAGTGTTTAAAATTACTGTTTGATGATGAGTGTCATAAATTGCTGTTTTCAAGAACAACGGCGTATCCTTGTCCAACACCGACACACATGGTTACCAACGCATATCTTTTGTTTTGTTCTGTGAGTTCTATGGCTGCTGTTTGAAGAATACGTGCGCCGCTCATTCCGAGGGGGTGACCCAATGCAATGGCCCCGCCATTTGGGTTGATTCGGGGATCATCATCATCCAGCCCCATTTTTCGGGTGCAGGCCAGTACCTGAGCAGAAAATGCCTCATTGATCTCGATGATATCCATATCCTTTAACGTAAGTCCGGCTCGTTTCAGTGCAATTTCTGAAGCAAAAACCGGCCCGATCCCCATAATTCTTGGTTCTACACCCGCAACACCGGAAGCTACCATTCTGGCCATCGGTTTCAACTTAAAATTTTTGATAGCCTGCTCGGATGCGATCATCATGGCGGCGGCCCCATCATTGAGGCCGGATGCATTACCGGCCGTGACAGATCCATTTTTTTTAAATGCGGGACGAAGTGATGAGAGTACTTCTACGGTTGTATCTGATTTGATAAATTCATCATCACTGAACTGAAGGGGTTTCTGTTTCCGGCGTGGGATTTCAACCGGTACTATCTCTTTTGCCAGACGTCCGGATTGCTGTGCCCTGGCGGCTTTTTGCTGGGATAAAGCAGCAAACTGATCTTGATCATTTCTGGAGATCTTATAAAGGTCTGCAAGATTTTCAGCAGTGTTACCCATACCCTCTGTTCCATAAAGTTCTTCCATTCGAGGATTGATGAATCTCCATCCGAAACTTGAATCAAAGAGTTCAGCGTCATTTCCAAATGGCTGGGATGATTTTGATAGTACCCATGGCCCGCGTGTCATCTGTTCAACTCCGCCGGTGATAAAAAGATCACCATCTCCTGCTTTGATCGCCCGATTGGCATGAATGGCTGCAGACATACTTGATGCACAAAGCCTATTGACTGTCTCGCCGGGAACACTGTGTGGCAATCCGGCTAACAGTAAAGCCATTCGGGCTACATTTCGATTATCTTCACCGGCCTGATTTGCGCAGCCAAAGATCACATCATTGATTAGTGCCGGATCTAATTCCTTATTTCTTTGCATCAACTCATGAATCACGTGAGCAGCTAAATCGTCTGCTCTTATTTCAGAAAGAGATCCCCGAAAGCGACCGATCGGGGTTCGAATTGCGTCGATAATATAGGATTCAGGCATAAAATTGGATCGTTAACATTCAAACTCAATAAATCTTCACCAAAATGTAAAGGTTTTGGTGATTCAATGATACTTTAAGATGTGTAGCAAAAAAGAACCGATCAATTTTATTTCATATGCTACTCACCGGATTCAATGTAGAAAAGGCACCTTGAAAGTAGATCAAAATGTCTCTCAAATGGCACTTCAGGGTTTCGTGTTGATTATTTTATTGTCTACTCTACGGATTCAATGTATTGAAGGTATCTGGGAGGCAAATCAAAAGGCCTTTCAAACGGCACTTCAGGGTTTCGTGGTGACTGAGTTGGTGGCTTAAGGGGCCTGCTCTCAGGATTCCATTGGAAATTGTCTAATTGACGATCAATATTTTGTGGGGATTCCGGAAGATATGATCCATCAATGTTGCGAAGGGCAACGAGTGAATCAATTTCCCCATCTGTGAAATACATCTCGAGTGGCCCTATTGAGATCATTTCAATCAATCCATCCGGTTCATCATTTTCATCCACATTGTGGAAAATACTTTGTGTGTTGTCAAAAACTTTAATTCTATCCAGAATACCGTCGTTGAAATAAGCTTGTAATGTGTCGCCGGTCATTTGATGAAGTCTGGCCGTAACAGAATCTTCCATCACGATAATAGGCTGGGGATAGGACTCCAGAAAACGGATGTTATCATCCTCCAAAACAGCCTCAATAAAAGGGCCTGTGAGTTGCATTCTATTTTGCCAAAGAATCGGTGAAGATCGAAGTGTAAACTGATCCGGATCTTCCCGATAGTTTACAGTATCGGCAATTGCTGTAAATTTAGGGGTCCAAATTCTAACCATTCCATGGGCATCCATTGATGACTGCCCCTCCATTTCCCTCAACTCAATCTTATTTGCCAGAAGGTGAGTAGTATCGGCTTCAGACTCGCTGATTTCCATCAACCATGCATTCTCTTCAAGCAGGCGATAACCGGTGGAATCAGCATAGAGATAATTTCCTGCAAACATGACATTATCCTCAAAGTCTTCGGCAAAGACCCGGCCAAATAGTTCATAGAGTTCTTCGGAGCGGTTCATAAAGAGAGAGTCGGCCTCAAGATATTGGGTACTGTCGGCCAGCTGGACATTGCCTCTAAATATAGCACTGTCAAGAGCTTGATAATAGAGACCGCTTTGTGCGACTAATGTACCTCCTTCATCTTCAAATCGAACCGGTACATTGAAAAAAGTTTGTTCACTGATATGATCTACATCCATCGATTCACTAAATACTGTGTTTTTATCTGATTGAATGATAACCCTGCCTCTTAATCTGCTATACTCTTGTCCGCTATCGTAATAGAGTGTATCAGCCCAAAGAACATCATTTTCTGTCTCAATCTGGGCATTAAAAGCCATTAGCAAACTCCTATTCAGAAATTGGAATACACTGTCTGTTCTCATTACCATATCCTCTGTTTGAAGGACAACATTTCCGGTAATTTTCCGGATATTTTCCCCTTCAAAAACCCCACTTTCGGCGGTTTCTGCTTGTATAATAGTAACTCTACTCTGCCCATAACTCGCTTCATTAATGAGTGCAGACATCAAAATGAGTACAAAAAAAGAGATATGGATCGATTTTTTGTACATCAATCTACGACAAAATCACCGGTTGGCTCCTGAATGATGTAGTAGGAGAGATCTGTCAGGCCGTCGAAACCGCGTCCGGAAATACTGTCGGTTTTAGTAATAATGGTCACAAAAGAGGGGGAGGTAATGCGGTCAGTATATTGAGACCATTTTAAATATTTAGAATAAAGTCTTCCATCATTATTGGTCTGAACCCTGACAGAGTCGATGAGTTCAAATTCAGCTTCATCCTCTAAGTAGACGGCTCGTTTGCTCCAGGCTTCCGTCTCTACGGCACCGGTAGTATCAAAAATCTGAACATACACGGGCCCTTCGATGCGTGAAAATTTACGGCCTTCCGTTTGATAGTTGATCGCATAACTTCCTTCTATCAACAGCTTTGTCATACCATCTTGCATTAAAACCATTTCAACATCCCAACTCTCTGTTGTGACCAGCAGGGAGTCGTTCATTGCGGTTTGGATCTGCTCGGTGTCATATTCAGAAAGATCGCTGCAACTGCTGCCTGTGGCTAGAAGTAGGGCAATCAGAATGGAGAACCGCTTATAAGGTCCCGAAATAGCGATCTCCGGCATCACCAAGTCCCGGAACGATGAAAGCATCATCGTTAAGTTTTTCATCCACTGAAGCGGTAATAATTGATACATCTGGATATTTTTTTTGAATTAAATTCAAGCCTTCCGGTGCTGAGATCAATGAAATGAATCGAATATTAGTGGCACCTTGTTTTTTCAGAAATCCAATCGCATCATCTGCACTGCCCCCGGTTGCGAGCATTGGGTCAACCAATAATACCAAAGCATTGTCCAGTCTTTTTGGAAGCTTTGAATAGTAATCAACGGGTTTATGAGTCTCTTCGTCTCTATACATTCCAAGATGACCAACTTTAGCATCAGGAACAAAATCTAATATTGCGTCAACCAAACTTAATCCGGCTCTCAAAATAGGTACAACGATGATTTCAGTATCCAATTGAAATCCTTCAGTTGCTGTTACCGGAGTATTGATGGCAATTTTTTTAAGAGGCAGTTCCTTTAAAGCGAAATAAGCCAATATAGTTGCTACTCTGGCCATTGCTGCTCTGAAATCAACGGTATTGGTTTTGGCGTCACGAAGAATTGTTAAATCCCTGGCTACAAGCGGATGATCAAGAACCGTCAGATTTGTCGATGAATTGCTATTCATCGTCCTCATCCTCCATTCGTTTGAAATAATCTTTCGTTGTTGCGTAAACGACTCCCGATAGGGCAAAAAGAGCGATCAAATTGGGAAATGTCATGAGTCCGAGTGCAATATCCCCAATAGCCCAAATGGTACCCAATGCAGTAATGGCTCCCACAAAGTGAAGCAGCACATAAACCCCTTTGTAATAGATAATTGATTTATCCCCGAAAAGATATTGAATCGATCTGTCACCATAATAACTCCATGCAATGGAAGTTGATATGGCAAAGAGAAGAACACAGATTGTTACCAGATACTTACCGCCCGGAAAGAGGGGAGCAAGGCCAATTTCAAATCCCTGAGATGTTAATGTTGCCCCATTATAAATCACATTTCCATACACGACCCCGGTAACAGCACCGGATTCCATTACTTCTGCCTGACTAGTCGCAGTATTAATTCTACCTGTAAAGAGCTCTGTTTGAGCGGAATTACTATAAACAGTATCTACGGAGAAAGCACTTCTGTACATGATACCATTGGTTACAATACCCTCTTCTACGAGTAGTATTTCCGGTGAATCGATAATCTGAGTAATTTCATAACTCATATCCGGCGAATTAAGATTGATGTCAGTAGGATGTTTTTGATCCCAAACTCCGGTTGAAATAATGACTAATCCTGTCATAGTACAGACAAGAATAGTATCAATAAACGGCTCAAGTAGAGCAACAGCACCTTCACGAACCGGCTCGTCTGTTTTAGCTGCACCGTGTGCAATAGGAGCAGAACCTTGTCCGGCTTCGTTAGAGAATAGCCCGCGTTTTACTCCCCAAACCATTGTAGTAATGAAGAGTCCGGATCCAACTCCCCAGGCCCCTGCTACTGGGTTGAATGCGTAAGTAAATATTGTTGCAAAGGCCGGGATTACTTCGTCATAATTCAACATCAAGATAACCAATGCACCCAATACGTATAGAATTGCCATGAATGGTGTTAACCTTGCGGTAACATAACCGATACGTTTAATTCCGCCTATAATCACAAAACCGACAAGAGTTGCAGTGATTAAACCGGTTATGTAGGTAGGGACTGTAAAAAAGAAAGAGTTTTCCATGACATCAGCCACGGAATTGGCTTGAATTGCATTGCCGGTAAAAAAAGAACAGATCACAGCAAGGGCTGCAAACGTGACGGCCAGCCATTTCCAATTTGGACCCAGACCCCGTTCGATATAGTACATAGGTCCACCCGAAACACTTCCGTCCGGATTTTGTATTCTGTACATTACTGCAAGTGTACACTCAGAATATTTAATTGCCATACCGAAAAAGGCTGTAACCCACATCCAAAACAGTGCACCCGGCCCCCCATAGTGAATGGCAATGGCTACACCGGCAATATTCCCAATACCAACAGTAGCTGAAAGAGCTGTTGAAAGTGCTTGAAAATGATTGACATCCCCAATGTCATCCGGATCATCATAATGACCCATTACAACTTTTAGTCCATGCCCAAATCTTCTGATTTGGATAAAACCCATTCTTAATGTGATGAAAATACCATAACCAAGAAGGGCGACTACCATGAGAGGTAATAATTCAGGTGTATTCCATACCAGATTATTTAAAAACTCTACAACTCTTTCTAATACTTCCATATGATCTATTAGCTTCCTATTTGAATTCAATCACGAATGTATAAAAGATTTAGCTAAAAATTTAAGAAAGTTTATGAATTTGTGAACGATTAACCTGACAAATTAATTAGATTACGAGTATGCGTGTTTCGATAACTCATTGAGCACACAAAGATTAACAAAATATGTAATAGATTATGACAAAAGCAGATATTGTAGATATCATCTCATCATCAACAGGACTTACGAAAGTAGAAACTGAAGCGGTTGTAAAAGGATTTTTGGAAACAGTAATTGACGCTATGAAAAGGGGAGAGACCATTGAACTTCGAGGATTTGGAAGTTTTAAAGTTGTGAAAAGAGCACAAAGAGTGGCCAGAAATCCAAAGACAAACGAGGAAGTCATTGTGCCGGAGCAATATGTTCCGATGTTAAAAGTATCAAAAGACTTCAAAAAAGTAGTGAATGAATCAAATAGCTGATCCGGTGGAGTTGTCACTTTAGATTAATATTTAACTCAAAGCTACAGATGCATATATTCCCGTTGACGAATCATTAACGTTTCATCAAAGGGGATATGAATTTTATTTTGGCTTATACTGATTTAAAGTATCCAATGATATTGGTTTGGATACTTTTTCAATCTTGTACTGTCGTGCCAGAAGCAGAGTTCTATGAAGTCGATGGGATTGTTTCTATTGATGCACATCAACTGACTGATCATACAGGATGGAGCCATGTTACTCAATACTCATCCGTATCTCTGATCTCTACTCCGGACTCTTCAGGATATGTTGAGCCTTTATCATTTCCATTTTACATACAAAATACCGGAGTTTACTCTCTTTGGATTCTTGGAAACAGAGAGTATTCCGGATCAGATGTACATAGTAGTTTCTTATCAATTTTGGATGATAAGGATAGTCAACTCTATCAAACAATTCTTAAAAATGATTCCACTGAGCCGTTGAAGTGGAATCATTATAATTACGAAGATCAGCCTATATCAATTCAGATTGATCGTCCGGGGCACTATAGGATAAATATCAGCGCCTTAGGCCCGGATCGTTTTCGTATCCATAAAATTCATTTAACTCTCGATAATGAAAATCCACCTCAGGGAGTGGGTTTGCCAACAACGTCAGATCCTGGCATTGATCCGGTTTTACAAAAACGAGAAGAGAGAATGGAGTTAATGCCGTCGTGGATTTTTGGGCCTGTATATGGGGGTTATTCAAATAATACGGATAGAAGTGAAAGTAAGGAGATCTTAGAAAGGAGTGGAATTTCAAGGGACGAGGTGAGAGATTGGGAACAAGCACCGGATTATGGGCAGTATGGAATCAGTGATCTCAAAAAAAATATTGAGATCATGGCCAACCCAAGATTTATCACATACGAAATTCCGTATGCATCCTACGATGTTGGCGGATTCGATTACAAAGAACAACCTCCATTAAATGAAGAGTTATTGATCAGATGGGCTCAATTTTCGGCGTTTAACAGTGTAATGCATCTCTTTTCAAAAGAAATTTATGATTTGCACTCTGAGATGAGCCTACTGTCCAATGAATCATATGCCCATATCAACGAACTGGTTCATTTACGCAACCGGTTATTTCCCTATATCTATAGCGAATTTTATTTAGCAAGAGGAACCGGTAAAAAGCCAATTCGGGGGAATCATGAATTTCCAACTCAATATCTGTTTGGGGATTCATTTCTGGTAGCTCCAATAGTTGAGAGAATGGAAAATGAGAGATTTGTACATCTGCCATCCGGGCTCTGGTATGATTATGAGGACGGATCCAGATATGAGGGTGGTCAGTCCTGGTTGGTCGATGCGCCTCTATTCAAGATTCCGCTATTTGTGAAAGCAGGATCCATAATACCATATCAAAATGAGCTGAATACAAAGGTTATAGCCCATCATGATTCATTATTGATTGAAATTTATGGAGGGTCTGTCGGTACTTTTCGGCTTTATGAAGATGATGGCCTTTCGACACGCTATAAGCAGGGTGAATTTTCAACGACGGCATTCAGATATTTTGAACGGGATGACTACGCAACGTTTACGATTGGGAGGGTAAGCAGGGAATTTGAAGGACAATCATCAGAAAAAATGTTAAAATTGGTCTTTAAATACATTCAAAAACCAAAATCAGTTTCAGCAAATGAAGTGGAATTGAGTGAAGGGAATGAGATAAGGGAGTGGTATTATGACTCTGAAAAGGAGCAAATGATTTTGAATTGGGTTCAATCAAATGATACCAAAACAGATATCGAGTTACTATTCTGAATTTATTGAAAAATTCGCCTTATCAATTGAATGATCATTCCATATTTTAATAGCAGGAATAGGGTAGGCTGGCTAAAATGGTCTTATAAAGTACCCACCGGAAGTCCTGATGAAAATTCCGATCCATTCACTCAGTGAGAAATGGATCGGGTTTAAAAAGATTTGGAGATAACTTTTCGTTTAGAAGTCAATTCCGATAGAGAAGTAGTGTATAGGGCTATTTTGGAATCCGTTTCTGCCAATTGGCCATCCAACATCATAACGGAAAGGAAGGCCCAATAAGATAGTTCGTAAACCGAATCCTGCACCTATTAAAATATCTCCGTCAACAATCACTCGTTGCAACTCGGTTTCTTGATCGGTGATCTGTCCGGTTTGGTCAATATTTACTACTTCCCGAGTACCCACTTTAAAATTTAGAGACGGACTTTTTACAAAGTATGGGGCGTTTGCACCTTGTAGAATAAACTCATTTCTAAAGCCCCATGCTGCACCGGCATCCACAAAAGCCACACCGGTCAAATTGTAGAGAGGTAAAATTGGAATAGGCCCCGGCAAAATTGCAGCAAACAACGGAAATCTGAATTCAGCATTTACCAAAGTGAATTTGTCACCGAATGTAGTATTAAACTCATGACCGCGCAGTGGTGTTGCCGGAAGTGTGAAAAAAGTGTCTGCAAGTCGTTCAAATGGAATTTCAGCATCCGACCATTGCTGGTTAATCCATCCAAGCATACCGCCCATAAAGAAAGTCTGAGAATCACGTCCATACGAAACAGCTCCGGCGCCCCTCAGTGCCAAACTATATCCCATTCCGATATCAATATATTGCCTGTAATCCCCTAAAAGTGTTGCAAACTGAGGAGTATCGCCACCGACCGGTGGACTGGCTGACAGGCGTATAGAATATCGATTTCCGGATCGGGGTGTTATAAATCCGGGCACGGTGTAATCGCCTGTAAATGTAACTTGCGGGTAGAGGAACCATGAACTTTCATTGCTCACATTTCGACCGCCAAATCCTTGTACGGTACTGAAATCTCGGGCAATTCCGATTGCTGAAATTCCGTAATCCACACGTTGAAATCGATTCAGCGGATATTGAAAATCAACTGATCCGCCAAATGTTCGAAATCGCAGAAGTTCACCAAAGAAGGTCTGATAATTTCTGGCTTGATGAAAAAAGGATGTGAAAAAGTTGGTTCTGTTTCTTAAATATCCGTATTGAAAGGTGTAGTCACTATTTCTCAGGTCAAAAACCAAATTAGAACCAAAGGAGAGTTGATGGTCACCAAAAAGGTCTGTCAGGGAAATAAATGCAAAAGCAGAAGTTCCATAATAAGTACTTAATTGGCCGGCGCTATAACTGAAATCCGGCGAAAATTGAACTTTGTACTCTTTAGGCTGAAAATAGCCATCTTCAGTAACATTCCCTTCCGGCTCAAAATTTCTAGGATCATCGGTGAGTTGAATGGTAGTATCGCGTATGACAGCTTCACCAAATTCATAATTTCGAAAATCAATTCTTGATGTGTTTGTATCCTGTTCAGTTTCAGTGGTATCTTCTTCCGAATCCTCTGCTTCTAAATCTGCTAATGTGCTATCTGTTTGAACAGGTATCCTTGTTGAGATATAATTACCCTGTTGCCTGGAGGCAATCAGATCCTGAGCATACTGGATGGCCGGTACCAATCCTGTCTGACCTTTTTCTTCTCTCTCCAGTGCCCATGTATTAGGTGTAAGCTGCTGATTTCTACGTACACTGAAAGGTGAGCGCATTAGAAAAATATCAGGATAACCTTGATTTAATGAGTTAAAAGCCAAACGGGTTCCATCTGATGAGACAGAAATCTGCATGATACCGGATTGCAGATCTGTTATCGGATATATAGAGCGGCTATTTAAGTCATATTCATAAATATTTGGAATACCATTCTGGTCTGAAACAAAGAGCATTCTGCCATCATTGGTAATGGCCGGTTGATATTCAGACCATCCGGGTGTATTTGTTAAGCGTTCAATATTGCTGGAACCCACACGAACACCATAGAGATCTGTTTGAAAAAAGAAGTCGTGTTGCATTGCAGAGTACCCGGCCAGATATGTATTAGGCTGCAATCGGTCGCCTCGGTTGGATACAAAATAGACGGTTTCTGAATTAGGCCCCCAAGCCGGCTCCTTATCATTGAAGACATCATTTGTAAGGTTTAAGAAATCATCGGTTTCCAAATTGTAAACAAAGATGTCTTGATAAGGTCCCATATTACCGTCAAAAGCTATTTTTTGACCATCCGGTGACCAAGCAACAGAGTTGATTGCGTCGAGTTGTGGAAATTTTATAGTTCTCGTCTCCAAAGACTCATAGTTCACAATTGCCAGATTGTACGAGCCCTGAGATTTACTTGATAGGGCTATTTGTGATCCATCCGGTGACCAGGATAAGTTTGGATTGAGTATATTTAGTTCCTCAAACATAGGATTATCCGCACCACTGATGATGGTTTTAAGTCTTTGTCCACTAGTGGCGTCTACAACGACTACATCAAACACACCGCGTTTATTTGTAATCATAGCGATACGATCACCTCTGGGTGAAATTGTAGGACTTGTATTATAAGATCCGGATCTGGCTCTTGTGGTGATCTGGGATGCTACACTCGAAAGAGTCTGACGTTCCGCAACTTCCGGGAAATATCGTTGTCTCCAGTATTCATTCCAGCGATTTGATAGTTCCTCAACACTAAGCCCCAATGATCGAACCAAAGCCTGTTGCACATTTTGTGTGGTTTTGATTCGCTGCATTATTTCTGTGATTTTAGGCCTGCCGTACTGATCAGCAATGTAATACCAAAATGCCTGGCCACCTCTGTAAGCAAAAAAGCCACCTAACTGCGAAATAGGGGGGAGATAATCATTTAATACTGCATCACGCATGTACATATCCGTCTGAGTGTCCCACCCAAGAGCCAAATATTCAGCCAATCCCTCTTCAAACCAAAGCGGGAATACAAGCTGTATATTGTTTTGGAGGATAGACTGTACGGAGCCGCCATAGTAGACATCATTAATGTAGGCGTGAAGCAATTCATGCTGAATGGTACGTCTGAAGTCCGCATAATCACCCATGAAAGGTTGAGTCATGCGGTTCTTGTATTTATCGGTCACTCCTCCGATACCCTGAGCATCAACCGGAAGCCGAACTACATTTGTTTGGGAAAAATCGCTATGAGAATCATAAATAATTACCGGTATCCGGTCTGTAAGTGGCGTGCCGAGATCATCAACAAGCTGCTTTAACCCGGATTCTACGGCTTCGGCTGTAAACTGTGCAAAATGGTAATTTTTTGCATCATAATAGTAGATATCAAAATGATCCGTTTCAATAAATCTCCAGTCAAATTGTTCATACTGAACCCGGTTTTTCCCGAAGTAAAAATATTGGGAAAAAGCCTCCTGTATAACTGACGTTGAGATAAAAGCTGCGAGTAAAGATGTAAGTAATATTTTATTTATTAACCGCATATGAGTCATTAATTTTAGAAATCAGGTAATGATAGATCAATTTGTCTTTTATCAAGATCCGTTCGAACAACTTTAGCTTTGATGGCATCACCAAGGCGATACTTTTTTCCTTTTGACCGGCCGATCAGACAATGCATTTTTTGATGATAAACATAATAATCGTCTTTAAGTTCACTGACTCGAATCATGCCTTCGCAATATATATCGTCTAAAAGAATATAAATACCATTTTCAGTGACACCACTGATTGTTCCGTCGAATGTTTCTCCAAGCCGATCCGTAAGAAATTCAACTTGTTTCAACTTAACGGAGTCTCTTTCCGCTTCAACAGCGTACCGTTCTCGTTCGCTGCAATGTTCACCACTATGTTCTAATTGAGTATAAGTATATTCGGATGCCCCGGCATTATACTTTTTGAGCAATCTGTGAACGATTACATCAGGGTAACGACGAATAGGGCTTGTAAAGTGTGCATAATGTGAAAATCCGAGTCCAAAGTGTCCAATATTTTTTGGAGAGTATTCAGCTTTTGACATCGATCTCAACATTAATCCATTGATTATATTTTCAACGGATGTACCTTCGACTTGTTTTAATAAATCATTGATTTTATTTGATGATATACGTCCATCAAGATTAAATTCAATTCCGAGGGGCTTGGCAGTTTCCCGTATGTTGTGAAGTTTTTCCAAATCCGGTTTATCATGGACTCTATAGAAAAACGGGTGGTCATTTTTTACACTTTTGGATCCTTTCTTCCGGAGTGTATCTACATGATACGCGACGGTTTTATTTGCCATCAGCATGCACTCTTCAATGAGTCTGTGGGCAAACAGTCTCTCTTTAACGATTACTTCAATTGGTTTTCCATCGTCATTCAAAACAAATTTAGGTTCGGGCGTCTCAAAATTGATGGATCCCTGTTTAAATCTTTTTTCCAATAGAATATTTGCGAGCTTCTCCAATATTTTTAGCTCACTTTTAAATTTGTGATCAGCCTTGCCGTCCAGGATCTCTTGTACTTCATCATATACAAAACGTTGTTTCGAGTGGATTACGGTTTCTTCCACTGAATAGTCAGCCAATTTCCCGTCCGGGGATATTTCCATGAAACAGCTATAAGTCAATTTATCTTCATGCGGACGTAAGCTGCACACTCCGTTACTCAGGTGTTCGGGAAGCATGGGAATCACCCGGTCAACCAAATAGACACTTGTGCCTCTATGAAAAGCCTCTTCATCCAGTGCGGACCCTCTGGGCATGTAGTGAGTCACATCAGCAATATGCACGCCCAGATAGTAATTGCCATTATCCAGGATTTTGATACTTAATCCATCATCAAAATCTTTCGCATCGGCGGGATCGATAGTGAGAACAACCTCATCTCTCATATCCCGTCTACGGGCAATCTCCTGTCCAGTTATTTCAAAGGGTATATTTTCAGCGAATCTTTCAACTTCCGGCGGAAACGATCCTTGGAATTGTTTCTCTGCCAGGATTGAGAGAATATTCGCCTCATTTGTTCCTGCTTTTCCTAATACATCGATGATTTTGGCTTGGGGATAGCCTCTCACATCATCCCATTGAACGAGCTGAAAGGTAACCTTTTCACCACTTTTTGCCCCTTTAAGATCATTTGGATCCACAAAAAAATCGATGCGTGATGATTGAACATCCGCTTTAATTAAAAATGTATTTTTTGCAGTTTCATCCAGTGTACCTACGAAAATTGTGGTAGCTCGTTTAACAACCTCTTCGATTCGGCCCAGGGGTTTTTTACTTTTTTTATGATAACCAATCAGTTTTACACGGACGATATCACCATTCAGTGCAGTCCCCATATAACGTCTTGATATTTTTATATCCTGGTCTCTTCCTTCCACAATCACATAACCATCTCCATGACTGGTCACGTCAAGTTTTCCTTCAACCAGACTATCATCACTCACAGCCGGTTCATTTAACCGAACCAAATTCCCTCTCGACACGATGATATGATCGAGTTGATTTAACCGATTGATACATTTCTTGATTTTACGACTTCCTTTTTTACTGGATAATCCCAGGGCATCTGTTAAGAGTGGAATAGGGATAGATGCATCCGGATAGTTCTTTAATAGTTCAATGATGCTCTTTTCGAGCGAACTTAAGTTGCTTTTGTTCATTAAATAATCTTTTAAAATATAAAAATTTATAGATCTGCGACTGTTTCGCGATCTTCTTCTTCGTCTGGCTCATCTTGCTTTATTCCCAGAAGGGAGCGAAAAGCATTTGATATTCGTGTTTTAAGATTTTGCCATGTATTAAATTGTACCTGTGCTTCAAAACCGATTCCATTCATCTCTTGAGATTGTGTGGTTTCAATTCCACTTGTATAAGATAGTGTAGGATCCTGCCTATGGAAAGCGGTAACTGAAAAAGCTCTATTAATTCGATACGTTGCTCCCAAGTCCCCAATATCGCTCTGTTCGCCGGTGATTTGTCCTTCTCTGCGCAGTACTACGCGATCGTCAAAAAGCCTGAGTCCAACGCCCAGATCCACTTCATTTGCAGTAGTCAGGTTAAAATCGATGTCAAACGTTACGTCACTTCGTAAAAGTGAATTGATCTGATTGGAAAGAAGTGGATTAATTACCTGACTCGTAATAAGGGGGTTTACCACTGCCGTACCGGTTATATTTTCTGCGAGACCCAATCCTTGTGCCTGTTGAGAAGGTATGAAATTTCCGGTTAGCAGAATACTGGTTGCCTGAATCAGTTTTTCGTCCTCATTCTGATTTAGTGTATTAATTTGTGAAGCGATTGTAGGATCAGAGGAATTTTCAATTCCGGTAGGCACCCTGAAGAAAAATTCATTTTCAATAGAGGTAATCGTCCCCCCAATTTGAAGAACCAAATCGATTGGTATTCTCAAATTAGGATCCACTAATGAAGCAGATCCAACTCCGGATAACAGCGTTGATATATTTGGCCTTGCTCTGTATACAGCCGTAACATTCAAGCCGGCGTCAACCATATCTCCCGACCAATTGATTGAACCTCCTTCCTGCAGTGTAAATCGTCTTGTGAAAATATCACCACTCACAAATTGATATTCTCCGCCGCTAATATTAAACCCTCCAAACATGCTTATATTTTGATCCTCCAGTAAAATGCGCATCTGACCGGTTCCATTTGCACTTAACATATCATTTGTAACCCGATCAAAGATCATTTGAACTTCTATTGGATTTAATGCCTGAAACTGAAGATCCATTGTAAATAATTGAAGAAAGGTGAGATCTTCCTGATCACCATTTCCATTTCCTACATTGGCAATCCGTGAAAAATGGTTCTCCCAAAATGGGATATCAAAAGATTCAACAAACTCAATAAATCTTCGATCTTGGTCGAACTCTGTTTCCGGTTCGAGCGGGATGGTAATTCGGGAATTAGAGGAGATGCTCAATGGGCGTGTTGTCCTGATAAAAGGCTCAAAATTGGTGCCCAAAATTTGTGCCTGACCTGTACCATATATTTGACCATAAAATGGTATGTCCGGATCATAACTATTATTCATAAACTGCAAATTATTCAGATCCAGTGTGAGGTCGAGGATAGTTAATGGTGAAAATTGATCCAGATCCACCTGTCCGCTTAAAGTACCTGTTCCACCAAACTGATCCTGAAGTCGAACATCCCTGAAAAGTAACCCATCTTCAAGATTGAAATCTACCTCTCCATCCAATGTATAACCAACATTCGTAAAAACAGGGACTCCATATACATCTTCAGCCTGAAAATTAGCTTCAAAATCAAAATCACTTTCAGATCCTCTGATAAAACCTGAACCGGAGGCTCGCCCTTGCATCTCAGTTATTATTTTTGGAACGATAAAGGAGACAATCCACATGTCGATCTCTCTCAAATCTGCATCAAAGTAAAACAGATCCTCCGCAGTATCTACCTCGTCATCGGGAATTTTAAAGTAGCCATTCAAAAACAGATCCTGTCCTATTCCATCATTCCGTTCATAATAACTACTATATTTTTCAGGATCTGTATAGACATGAATTTCAGTATCAAACTGTTGTAACTCTGAATTGTACAAACTGTTAATAGAAACATCACCGATAAGTCGATTCTGAATACGTCCGTCATTTACATTCAGGTTTCCTTGTATCGCCGGAATATCCAACAGAGTTCGGGTTGAGAAATTGCCATTTAAATTACCTGAAAATTGAATTCTCCCCCCAATCATTTCAGACAATAAACTAAGATCCAAGTCTATGACTGTGTAATCTACAATATCATCAACATTATCACTGTATGTGCCATCTATTTTTAAATACTCAGTACCACTTGTCAGAATTAGATCATTGATTTCCAGTGCATTATTTCGGTTATAGCTGATCCATGGGCGGCCTTCCTGAAACCATTGATATTCGTTAGAGCCTAAATTGAAGTTATCAATCAGAATGTCGAAGCTATTTGTTTTTAGATAACCTGTCAGGCTAGTCTCAAGTTGGATATTATCTTCAAATTTTTGAAGGTTTGAACGGACGTGTATTGAATCATCGCGGACTGAAAGGTTTGCATAACTCTCTTTTAATTCGTTTCCAAGAAAAGAAGAGTAGTTGCTGCTGATTTGAAGATCCAGTGTGCTCGATTCGCGGAGTTTTTGATCGCTGTGAAAATTTGCTGTAAAGGCGCTATTCAGGTTGTCTGCTGCTAAATCACCGTAACGGATTCTTTCATCCTGAAGTGTTGCGGTAACCAGTAATCTATCATGAGTGGCATTGATCGTAGAGTTAAATCGGGCACTGCTTTCGAACTCCGGAAGTTCAGGCAGATATTTTCGCAAGAGAGAAACGTCTTTAATGACCATATTTATGCTCAAATCTGCATAAAGATCCTGATAAATGGGATCTGTGAGCATGGTTTCAAATCTGAGTGAATCAGTAGATCCAGTGAACATTATTTCATCGTCAATTCTGTAATTGAGATATTGAGTCCAAAATTCTGCACTTTTTTGAAGAGTTGAAAGATTAAGAGTGCCATTCAATTCACCGTCGAAAAATGAGCTTGTAAATCTTAGCCTGCGATTGCCGTTCTCTGAATCGTTTAAATCGGCATAGAATTGATGGGGTCGAAGCTGTTGATCATTAATAGTTGATTCATCAATTTCCAGGCTGATTCTGCCTGTAAGATCGTCCAAATTCGTCCAATTAAGATTTGCAGAAAAAGTGGAATTAAAGTCAGTTGGGTTGGCAAAGTATTCGGTGTTAAATTTTTGCAGATCCAGTTTATTTACTTCGCCATCCGAAGTAAACCTTATGTGGCCATTATCCTGACTGTAGCGTCCATTTGCTGAAACATATAATTCATCATCATCCCCACCCTGTACGATATACCTTAATACGTTATTTGCAAAGTTGAAGTCAGCATCCAGTGAATTGATTTCATAACCAAAGATTCTACTCCTGCTAAGATCAACAGTACTTTGAAAATTTGCATCCGGTCCGGTACCGCTGCCTTGCAGTGTAAATCGCCCCTGAATTACACTTGAATCTAACGTATCCGTCAGAAAAGGGGTGATATCCAAAGAGTTAACTCCAAACACCAGATCATAATTTAAATGGTCTTCAAAGCCCATAGAGCCATCCAGAGAAAAAGAGCCGGCTTCCGTTACCGCTCTTACACTGCTATTAAGTTCTTGTAAATTTCCATTGAGAGACCCTCTTACGGTACTTAATTGATATCTTTCCAGATCAACATTTCCATTCAGATAGTTTTGTGAAATCCAGTCAAGTTTTGATGGATGAATGACCATGTTATCTAAGCTGGCTTCGTAAGAAATATCATTGCTGAAAATATTTTTTAATTCGGCAGATATTAAGATGGATGATTCATCAATATTTGCTCTGAATCGGTCAATAAAATATGTTTCCAGAGTCCCTTCAGATATTAATTCAATTTCAAGGTTGTCATCAAAAGGAGGAAATGCGCCGGTTAATTTACGAACCAGGTTGGGAGTGAGAGAGCTTTCAGTAATTTGGACACGATATTCGGCGAGTTGAAATTGATTTTTTATATCAGTTCCGTAAATATTAACCGGTGTTGCTTCAAAACTAAAGTCAGCGTAGCCAAGGGCTGTAACGACTCTGAATCTGTTCAGCTCAAAAAATTCATCATCACTATAAAATTGGCCATTTATTTGTAAAAATTGATATTCACTGTTTGGAATTTCAGCTGTGAAATCAGGAAGATCAAAAAAGATTTGTGTATCAGAGAGTTCAAGAAAGATGGAAAAATTTAGATTTTCGACACTGAATGTATTGGGTAAACCGGCCTGCTCTGGGATTTCAATGGTTTCATCTACATTAATAAACCCATTGTTTACTTGAATGATCGGTGCAAAAAGGCTGATTTGCTCTAAAAATCGAACTCTTTCGGATCGAGGTTCTAAATCAAACAATTCAGGATTATTTTGACGAAACAGAGCTACAACAGAGAGATCCTCATCATCTGCCATAGTAAGATTTAAAATGGGGGAATTTACTTCAAATGATGAGATGGTAAAATTTCGCTGAAACAAGTTCCACCAGGTAATTTCAATTTCCATCGTGTCGAACGAGAGTACAGGATTATCCGGTTTGTTGGGCGCATAGAAATTCCCATTGTGAAGGGTTGCACTAAACGGCAGAAAACCACTGATCTGTTCAATTTCGAGAGATCCCTCAAACTGAGTTGCAAAAAGTTCGGTAATCTCTTCATTAATGTACTCCTTACTTTGTGGGAGCTGGAGAACTCCAACAAGAATAGCCATAGACAACAGAAAAACTCCGGCCAGCGTAAAAAATGTACGCCAGAAATAGATCCAAATTTTATATATGATACGTAAAATCAAAGGTCGTTTTAAATCCGGTTTTTTTCAATTTCATCAAAAACTATTGACCAGGAAGCTGCAATCAACTCTCGATCATCTACCGTTTTAACGATCGGTTCCTGCCATTTATTCAATAAAACAAAAGTTAAGTTTTCACCGGTTCGTTTTTTATCGGCATTCATGTTTTCCATTAAATCATCTAAAGATAAGGCTTCTTTAGGTACTCTGTATTTATAAAGCCTTCGAAATGGTTCCAGGGGATCTGTTTTTAATGTTCCCCCTGTCGCAATTGATAAATTTTCGGCAGCTAACATTCCTAAAAAAACAGCTTCGCCATGACTAATTTGTTGAAAGTCAGCAGCTTTTTCTAATGCATGGGCAAATGTGTGCCCAAAATTTAAGAATGCCCTTATCCCTGATTCCAATTCGTCTTCTCCAACTATTTCCGCTTTTACCTTCACACATTTATCAATAAGTGAGATTAACTTGTCGGAATCCTGAATTGACGGTTTGCCATTCAGAAAGATATTTGAATACTTAAAAATTTGTTCATTGTGAATCGCACCATATTTTAAAATTTCACTTAATCCATTCACCCATTCATTATCAGGCAGGGTATTTAGAAAGTGTATATCTGAGATCACTGCTGAAGGTTGATAAAACGAGCCGATCAAATTTTTGCCTGTTGCATGATTCACTCCTGTTTTGCCGCCAATAGCACTATCCACCATCGCCAAGAGGGTCGTAGGCACATGAATGAGCGGTATACCCCGAAGCGCTGTTGCCGCAACAAAACCTCCGAGATCTCCGGTTACCCCTCCGCCAAAAACAATCATCGGGATATTTCTGCGAATTCCATTGGCAAGCAGAAAATCTAATGTATCGGAGTAACACGAGATCGACTTACTGGCCTCCCCTTCGGGGATGATAAACTGCTGCCAATTGGATGTGATACCACGTATAGATTGATGAATATAATCCTGATGATATTTAGCCACATTTTCATCCACGAGTAAAAAAAGCTGATCCGTAGCATGATCGCGCAAAGCATCCTGTAATTCTTTCTCGAGGATATTTTTTCCGGTTCGAATGTGATATTGATTTCCGGTTGTTTTTACAGAAGTACTAATCATCGTTTTTAATAAGTTCTTGGATAATTAAGTCAGTTGTAATTTCATAACTTTTAGCAGTGCCAGATATAATAATATTTGATTGATGATAAAATGGCTTTCTCTCATTCAGTAGTTTGTCAATCTTCATTTTTAAATCCTGCGAATCGAGTCCATTAATCATCGGTCTGCGCCGGCTTTTTTTTAATCGGGATATTAAGATCTCAATCGGTGTATCTATAAATATAAGAATACCACTATTCTTTATAAGATCAACGAGTTCTTGATTTTGTAGCGATCCGCCGCCGAGTGCCAGTACGCCTTTTGGATGCTTTAAATAACGGGCCAATGTATTTCTTTCGATCTCTCTAAAACCGGCCTCTCCAATTTCTTCAAAAATCTGGGGGATCTTTTTTCCGGTATCGGATTCAATTATTGTGTCCAAGTCAGTAAAAGGGAGATTTAATTTTCTGGCAAGGTGCTTTCCAATAACAGATTTACCTGTTCCCATCATCCCACATAAGAATATGGCTGGTTTGCTATGTTGATTCATTATTTTGTCAAATTTAAAGGATGAACCATTTCTACTTGTTCTCTTTCAACTCTCACACTTCCCGGGGGTGATCCTTTTGGTTTAGAAATATATTTTCTTTTAGTGATAATGACAGGTGCCAAATCTGAGCCTCTTGCTTTAGAGTGATAAGCTGCTACAGATGCTGCTTTTAACAAAATATTTTTCGGAGGCATTTCCTTGTTATTATTCATCCGAATGACAAGGTGTGAACCGCTCACCCCACGTGCGTGCATCCAAACATCTTCTTTATGTGCATCAGAGGTCAGGCGATCATTGCTTTTGGCATTTTTTCCAACCCAAACTTCATAATTATCAATTCTTAATTTACGATAAGGAGAAGAGTACTCTTTACTGCTTTTATTAATCACTCCCAGATCATGAAGTTCACTTATATGATCCTTATGCCAATCACTGAACTCATAAATTTTCTCAATTTTACTGAATGACTCCTGTAATGTGTAAAGTTTGCTTAAATCTGATTTGGAATCTTTTAAACGGCGCTTTGACTCCTCAACACTTCGAATCGCTTTAGCGGATTTTTCGTAATAGTTTTGGGCATTCTCCGCGATATTCAACTTTGGTTTGATCGGGATATGAACCGGCTTATTGTCGTCATAGTAATTTGGCAGTGTAATTGATTCTGAATCAGGTTCAGTACTTTCATGGGCATTTGCCATCAAAATATGTCCATATTGTTCATATTTTTCAGCTCTTTCCAACCCTTTATCAGCCTCCTTTAGCTGATCAATTAAAGACTCGAGTGCTTGAATTCGTTTCTCCAGTGAAGGTTTAATTTGCTGGATTTTAGAAGTCAATCTTCGCTCATGCGAAGTGTTGAAATATAGATGCCTGACTGCACTGTTAACATCTTCAAAATTCATTTTACTTCTGACAGGCAAAAGGGATTCCGGTATCAGACAGAGATTCCCATCCTCTAAAATTCTAAACTCAGGATTTTTAATCATGGCCTCAGAAAGTTCCCCGACAATGGCGCTAATTTCAGTGCTATTTTTTTCTTCTAACGTGAAATGTTCGATTACAGATGGAATTAGATGTCTTGGAAATTTTGGTTCAAATTTTAGGATTGTTTTTTTGGCTGATAGACCTTCTTTCATTATTTTATTAACAGTTGTTGGTTGTCGCGGAATGGGAGGATTTTTCCCTCTGTTTTGATCAGGATTTTTAAAGGATTCAATAATTTTATTCTTTTGAATCAGGTAGATATTTGGTTTATTTCCAAAGAGTTGGAGTAGCAGTTTGAAGTCATCCTCCAAATAAATGTGAATGAATCGATCATGATCAGATATATTCATATCCAGAATTGTTTTACCGGATATCTGATCAAAAAATGAAGTTACATTACTTTTTTTAGCAGGCTTGTGACCTTCTAAAAAGAGTGCAGTTTCAGAAGGGTGTGTAGAGAGTAAGAGTTTGAATTTTTGATCATCGGACCCTACGTATGCAGTCCAGACATCTTTAAATGGAGAGATGCTGAATTGATATGTTGAATCTAGACAATATTTCTTCAAAAAGATCGTCAGATGATATAAGACAAAATAGTTATTCATTCAATTGTGATTAACTTGAACCGTGAAAAAAATGTTCAATGCAATATCCGATTTTTCAGTCTATAATAAATAAAATTAACAGTTCCCTGAATGAGAGAAATATAAACGTTGTAAAGTTTAAAACGTGGGAAGAAGCCAGGATAAATGCAGCCGGATTAGAAATTGTCATCGATTTAAAAGATTCTACCCATCATTTGACCCATTTGGCTATAAATTTTGATTGGGATAGTTTTCGTGAAGCCAATCTGGCGAACAGATTGAGCGGCACAGATGCCCATCCAATGTTAAAGGCAAAACATCTAACAGAAGTTTCAGTGTCACCATCCATAGATATAGAGATTGTTTGGCATTTTGATGTTGATCGATGTCAGCCACAGCCCGGTTTTGGGAAAGAAGATCATCGAATAGAAATGGCAAGTGAGTGGATGGATAGAGCCAGTAAAAAAGTTAATGAACTTCTGTTATCTGAAGATATCATTACACGCTGGCATCTTGAAATTGATGGGGATCAGCACGGTAAATATCTGACAGCAATTAACCTGATCTCCTATTTTCAATTCTCAATCGGGGATTTGAATCATTTAAATGAGGTACACTCATATATAGCCAGAAAGTTAACTCATCTGCTGTATAAAGCGAATCGTATCATCAAAATTGCTGACGAAAGTGTGGTGGTGTCGGCTGCTTAAAACAAAAAAGGGCACAAACAATGTGCCCTTAAAAAGATTAGCCAGAGAAATTATTTCTTCTTCTTATGTCTATTTTTACGCAGACGCTTCTTTCTTTTGTGCTTAGCAATTTTAGATCTTTTTCTTTTCTTTCCGCTTGGCATGAAGAATCACCCGGGTTTCTTAAAAATTGAACTTACAGTTTATGTAGTGTAATTAACACATGTTTTCAGTCGGGTAAAATACAAAATGTTTCAAACAAATCTATAAAAGTTTATTTCAATTGGGTGATTTGGTAAAAGTTGTGTCCCGCCTAAACCCATACCAGGAGTTCTGTGCCCATGATGAGGCAGGTTCTTTATGGAGTTACGGGTTACAGTCATAATAAATATTACGGGAACAAAAGTGTCAAATTAAAGAATGAGTATTGAAGTGGAACCATATTTTAATTCCAATTCTTCAATTAAACATATAAAGAGGTAAGATTTTCCTTATTTTTATAGCGACATGAATTCAAATTAATTAACATATGCCTGATTTATTTAAGGTTGCCAAATTTGGTGGTACAAGCATGGCTGATGCCACAGCTATGAGAAGGTGTGCTTCGATTGTGAAGGGAGATCCTGATAAAAAAATTATCGTTGTAAGTGCAACATCCGGCACAACAAATTTACTGACAGAATTTATAGTCAGTAACGGAAAAGAGCAGAAAGTTGAGATAGCTCAGCAGATCCGTACAAAACATCTTCAAATTTGTGAGGAGATTAAAAATCAGGCAGAGGTTGTTCAAAAAATCACACCTATACTGGATGAGTTGAAGGAGATCGCCTCAACCAATCGGATAATGACTCCCATGCTTCGTGATGAGGTGTTATCATTCGGTGAACGTCTTTCGTCTGAAATTTTTACTGCTATTCTAATCGAAGAGACCGGTGAGGATGTCATCTGTTTTGACGTTAGAAAAGTGATTAAAACAGATCAAAATTACGGGAGTGCAGAACCGAATGTTGATCAAATTGCCAAAGAGTATGAGGCTCATTTATTGGCAGTAACTGAAAATTCCCGAGTCGTTACACAGGGCTTTATTGGTTCCGATGACAATGGAAATACGACAACTCTCGGCCGGGGTGGAAGTGATTATTCAGCTGCCCTTCTTGCGGAGGCGGCCGATGCAGATGTACTTGAAATATGGACAGACGTAACAGCGATCTACACAACCGATCCGAGAATTGTAAAAACAGCAAAACCGATTACTGAAATTAGTTTTGATGAGGCAGCTGAGCTGTCTGTTTTTGGAGCAAAGGTGCTTCATCCGGCAACGATGGTACCTGCAATTCGGAAGAACATTCGAGTCTATGTAGGGTCAAGCATCTATCCTGAAAAACCGGGAACCTGGATTGTTAAAGAGACTAAATCGAAACCGGCAATCAGTGCAATTAGCTTGCGAAGAAACCAGACACTACTGACGGTTCACAGTCTGGACATGCTTCATCGATATGGATTTCTTTCAAAATTATTTCAGGTTTTATCAGATCATAAAATAAGTGTAGATTTGGTTACCACCAGTGAGGTGAGTGTTGCACTGACTCTCGATTCGGACATTCATACTCCGGGTAAACAAAAGCTTACAGATGAAGTAATGAATGATTTAAGATCTTTTTGTGAGGTAAATATTGAAAGAAACCTCGCATTGATTGCTGTTGTGGGAAATAATCTGGAAGCGACTGCAGGTTTAAGCGGCCCTGTTTTTGGATCACTGATTGATGTGAATATAAGACTTATTTGCCACGGTGCGAGTTCACACAATCTCTGTTTTTTAGTTTCAGAGAGTGAGGCAGAGGGAGTTGTAAATATATTACATAACAAATTTATAGACGGATGAGTGATAATAAAAAAGAGATTATTTATTCAGTTATAGGGACCGGTAAAACGGGTGGCGCAGTATTAGATCAGTTGGGAGACAACACGATCGCCTTTGATGAAAATAACAGACCCACTGCTGATAAATTATCGGAAAGTGACATTGCCATTATTTTTGTACCGGGAAATGCAGCTTCACAAATCGTGGATATTGTATTAGAGGCCCGGATCCCGGCAATTTGGGGGACAACCGGCTACTCCTGGCCAGCAGATCTTCCGGATCGTGTGAAAGATCGGGGTGTAAGATGGGTGGTTGGAAGTAATTTCAGCATGGGTATGAATTTGGTGCGAAAAGCGATGCAAATCATTGGAAAAGGTTCAGAGATGCTAAAAGATCCTTCTTTTCATATTCATGAAGTCCATCATATAAATAAACTGGATGAGCCAAGCGGAACGGCTTTATCCTGGCAGGAGTGGCTTGGGAAAGAGGCTACCATCTCTTCGGATCGTCAGGGGGATGTAAAAGGAATTCATAATCTCCATCTCAAGACCGCCGGAGAATCTATTTACCTGAAACACGAAGCTCATACCAGGGATATTTTTGCTGAAGGAGCGATTTGGACTGCAAACTATATTTTAACGCATCCATTTATTGAACCGGGATTTTATCCATTTTCAGATATTTTCGATAAGGCTTTTGGTGAGTTATTATGAATGAAATACGATTGTGGACAGCTTTAATTACTCCAATGAATCCGGATGGTTCGGTTCATTATGAGGATTTAAAAAGATTGTTAAAACGACAAGAAGATGCAGGAAATGGGGTTCTTGTTCTTGGAAGTACAGGTGAGGGGATCACATTCTCTGAAGAAGAGAAAAGAGAAATAATTAAGTTTACCGCTTCACAAAATCTTAAAATACCGATTATGGCAGGGGTAGGGGGTATTCGGTTAGAAACTCAGCTTGAATGGATTGATTATTGCAATGAATTAGATATTGATTCTTACTTACTTGTTACGCCACTATACTCCAAACCCGGGCGATATGGTCAGACCGAATGGTTTTCGGCACTTTTGGACCGTTCTGACAAACGATGCATGATCTATAATATACCATCCAGAACAGGAGTAAAATTAGTTCCTGAAGTACTGCTTGATTTAAAATGTCATGCAAATTTATGGGCTGTTAAAGAGGCCAGCGGATCGATAAATGACTTTAAGAACTTCAGAAATACGGTGCCTGAATTGCCCCTTTTTAGCGGAGATGATGCGCTATTGCCGGAATTTACTGAATTTGGATGTGTGGGTTTAGTATCTGTAGCTGCTAATGTGTGGCCGATTGAGACTAAGTTATATGTTGAAAAATGTTTAACAGGAGATGTAGATAATTTGAAACCAACATGGAGTGAAGCGGTAAAGGCACTTTTTTCGGCGCCAAACCCGATCCCTTCAAAAATACTTTTACACTCTAAAAAAGAAATTACAAATGGGACATTACGAACTCCTTTATCAGAGAAGGATCTCTCTGATTCATCGCATCTACTGGATGTAGACCGAGCCGTTCAGGAGTGGTATTTAAAAAATAAGTAGGATTATGACGAATATAGATTGGGAAAAGATATTAGATCAGCTTGAACAGGGTGAAGTAAGAGCAGCAGTGCCGGATGGTGACCATTGGAAAGCAAATATTGAAGTGAAGCAGGCAATATTGGCTGCATTTAAAGCCGGTAAGAATACGTTATATGCCGGAATTTATGATGGTTTTGTTGATAAGGAAAATATTCCACCCAGATATTTCACCGTAGAGGACGGGGTAAGAATGGTGCCTGGGGGATCATCCGTTCGTCGAGGTGCTTATGTTGCAAAAAGTGTGATTATCATGCCACCGGCTTATATTAATATCGGAGCTTATGTAGATGAAGGGACAATGGTTGACAGTCATGCACTTGTAGGGTCGTGTGCTCAAATCGGCAAAAATGTACATTTGTCAGCCGGTGTTCAGATTGGCGGAGTATTGGAGCCTGTTGGCTTATCTCCGGTGGTCATTGAGGATGATTGTTTCATCGGGGCTGGATCTGTAATTGTAGAAGGAATTTTGGTGAAAAGAAGGGCTGTGATTGCACCGGGTGTAACACTGTCAAAATCAGTGCCTATTTACGATTGTGTAAATGAAAAGGTGCTTGGGAAAGGGGCAGCGATTCCTGAAAATGCAGTAGTGATTCCCGGTACAAGGCCTGTCGGGAATTCATGGGCTCAGCAGCAGGGATTATCAGCTGCCTGCCCAATCATCATTAAATACAGAGATGAAGGAAGTGATGCATCTCTGGAACTTGAAAATGCACTTAGATAAAAAAATCTGTAAGGGAAGAGAAAATTTCAGTTCTTATATAGTAGCAAGACAACAACAAATAATGAGGAAAAAGTTATGAGTTCATTAAATAAGGCGATGATCATTGGACGATTGGGACAAGATCCGGAAGTAAGATATACTCAATCCAACACGGCAGTTGCCACTTTAAATGTAGCCACTACGGAAAGATACAAAGACCGTAACGGTGAACAACAGGAGAATACAGAATGGCATCGTGTGGTTGCTTGGGGAAGACTTGCTGAAATATGTCAGGAGTATTTAAAGAAAGGGTCTTTGGTTTATTTTGAGGGTCCTATTCAAACCAATGAATGGGAAGATAAAGAGGGTCAGAAGCGCTATACAACCGAGATAAAGGCACTTAACATGCAAATGCTTGATAGCCGTGGCGGTGGATCGGACGCATCTTCGTCCAATAACAAACCGGCTGCCAGTGCTACTAAAATTGATGATTCATTTGATGAAATGGACGATGATTTACCATTTTAATCAAGTATAGATTTCTTACATTCTAAGGTATCGGTTCATATTTTGACCGATACCTTTTTTTTGTACATATTTACATCGATCACTATTATTAATTAAAAGATCAAACTTGGAATCAGTAGACGAACCTCCGGGTAACTCAATTGCTCAAATATCAGAATCTCTGTTTATTCAGATAACAAATAACTCTGAGCTCATCTATACAGGGGATTTGCTGATTGAGATTTCAATAATGATTTTAGGCCTGATATTGAGTGCACTCTATTCCGGATCTGAGGTTGCATATTTTTCACTCGTAAATCAACTTGATAAACTCAAAAACGAACCGGAATATGAATCTGTAGACCAGAGAATTTATGACATGCTTCATAAACCGAGAAGGTTGCTGGCTACGATTCTGATAGGCAATACCTTTTCAAATATAATCAGTTCAGTACTTGCTGCAGTTATTGCCGGCAAAATCGCAATCTATCATGGCATTCCATCAACGATTGTCTATACAATCGAGATTGTGGTCCTTACGTTTATGATTTTAATACTCAGCGAAATTACCCCCAAGATTATCGCGATTAATAATCCATTAAAAGTATCACGTAAACTGAATGCATTTATATATGCAAATTTTGTCATTATGAGTCCAATCGCAAAGTTAATTGCAAATACTACGATGACTCTTGAAAATAATCTTCCAAGATCCGGAAACCAGGTCACAGCCGAGGATCTTAAAGTTATGGCAGAGATGAGCGAGAAAGATGGATCAATAAAGGGAGAAGAGAGGGAGATCATTGAAAATGTGATTGAATTTGGAAATACTACAGTCCGAGAGATCATGACTTCCCGGGTCAATATTGTAGCTGTTTCAGTAGAGGCGAGTTTATCAGATGTCATAGAGGTGATTCAAGACAAAGGATTGTCCAGAATGCCACTATATGAAAATGATCTGGATAATATGTTAGGTGTGATCTACACAAAAGATGTATTGCCTTACATTAACAACGACTCTACCGCTACCGGTATAAACTGGAAAACAATAGCCAGAAAAGCACTCTTTATTCCTGCCACGAAAAAATTAGATGATCTCTTGAGAGATTTTCAGCATGAAAAAACTCATATTGCTATTGTTGCTGATGAATATGGTGGTACAGAGGGTATTGTGACGTTAGATGATATACTGGAAGAGATTGTAGGAGATATCGGTGATGAATATGATGATGAAGAGGAGAAGTTATATACTGAATTTAAAAGCGGAATTTTCATATTTGACGCAAAAATCGATTTAGACGATCTGGATGAGATTTTAGGAACCAATATTTCATCATCAGATGATGAATTTGAGACCCTTGGCGGCCTTATTTATCACCTCACAGAACGAATACCCAATGTAGGCGAACGAGTGAAATATAAAAATCTTGAGATGACTGTTCACTCTATCAAAAATAACCGGGTCAAAAAACTTCGTGTGAAACCTATTTCTGCTCCAAAAGTGTAAAGACAGAATTAAAAATTTGATTTTCAACAACTTATAACGTGAATCAATCTCAAAAAACCGGGATTCAAAAAGAAGTTTCGCTCACACATCTGAATACGTTGGGACTCCATTCTGTTGCGCCCCTGTTTATGAACATCACTTCTGAAACGCAATTAATAGAGCTCAATGAGAAGGGTTTTTTTAGTGAAAAACGTCCATTTGTATTAGGGGGAGGAAGCAATATTCTACTGAGCAGCCGCTTGTCTGTTCCGGTATTAAAAATGTCAATACCCGGTATGGAGATGATTGATGATGATGGTAAAAACGTACAGATACAAGTAGGAGCCGGTGAGAACTGGCATGAACTTGTTTCCTTTGCTGTTCAAAATGGCCTTGGGGGAATTGAGAATCTTGCATTGATACCGGGAACCGTAGGAGCCGCTCCAATTCAAAATATCGGTGCATATGGTGTTGAATTAGAAGGTCTGTTTTTATCACTCAAAGCGTATGACCTAAAGAGCAGCTCATTTCGAACATTCAGCAAGAGTGAATGTCAATTTGGATACAGAGACAGTATTTTTAAAAGAGAATTGAAAGGGCAGATGGTAGTAACCTCAGTCACACTGAGACTTAGTAAAAAAGATCATATTATTCATGACTCGTACTCGGCGTTGAGGTATTATCTCACACAAAATAAAATTCAGAATCCCGGAATTGAGGAAATTTATCAAGCAGTAATTAATATACGACAGTCAAAACTTCCGAATCCTTCAGACATAGGAAATGCCGGCAGTTTTTTTAAAAACCCGGTTATCAAGCAAAAACAGTATAATGAATTGAAGGATAATTGGGAGGGTATCCCCGGATATCCAAACGGGCCGGGATGGGTGAAAGTTCCGGCAGCCTGGCTGATAGAAAAGGCCGGATGGAAAGGATTGAGGTCCGGGAATGTGGGTACATATAAAACACAGGCGTTGGTTATTGTAAATCATGGGGGTGCAACCGGACAAGAGGTGCTAGAATTCTCAAAAAAAATCCAGAAGTCGGTTTCTGAACAATTTGGCATCGATTTAATTCCGGAAGTCAATATTGTTCATTAGAAACTTGCAGAACAACTCTTCAGTAAACATTAGGAGTAAAGGAACATCCTCAATCATTTGCAGTTCCTATTTAAGAACCATTAGATCTCATTTTACATTATCTAATCTTTAATAGTCAGTTATTTGATAATTCATCATCAATAAATGATTGGATCAGATTCAAATTTGGATATTTATTAGAAGAGAATCAATAGTTAAGAGTTGAGGATACATTTTATGAGAACTGAGTTCTTTTTCAATGTTGAACCTTTAATATCATTTAGCTAGACTGTTTAAAATGAGAGAAAATGGATCTGAAGAGATCATATTATAATTCAAATCGGAAAAAATTCTATGATGTCTTAACTTTGAATAACATTAAATCGATATAAAAATGAGATTAAAGAGATATTTTACGTTAATAGTCCCCACTCTGGTAATATTATTATTCACTTCTTCATGTGTAGTACAAGAAAGTGCAATTTCAGGATCAAAGAGAGCGTATGCTTATTCATGGGATCAGGAAGTTCAAATTGGGCAAGAAGTGGATCAGGAAATTGTTGCACAATATGGCCTTTATAATGATGATGCGTTAGATACCTATTTCAAAGCGATGAGTACAGAAATCCTTCAAAATAGTCATATGAGGGGAGAGGATACCGATGAGAGATTTAAGAATACGGAATTCATTTTTCGAATTTTGGATAGTCCCGTTGTGAATGCGTTCGCACTTCCGGGAGGCTATGTCTATGTTACAAGAGGGTTAATGGCACACATGAACAATGAGGCACAAATCGCGGTTGTGATTGGACATGAAATTGGACACGTGGCTGCACGTCATGCCTCACAACGGGGATTACAGCAGATGATAGGTCAGGTAGCCGTGGTTGGCGGAGCGATATTAGGACAAGAGTTGCTGGGTTTGCCGGGTGAGACAATATTGAATTTAAGCGGACAGGCAGCACAGCTGATATTTTTAAAACATAGCCGTGATCATGAAAGAGAATCTGATAAACTGGGTGTGGAGTATGCGGCTAAAACGGGTTTTGCTGCAGCAGAGGGAGCCGAATTTTTTACAAGTTTGAGACGTATGTCTGAGCAGTCCGGCCAATCCTTGCCAAACCTATTGTCTACCCACCCTGATCCGGGTGAAAGAGAAAAAGAGATACCCAGAATGGCTGAAGACTGGAGAGAAAGGGGATATGATCAGCAAGTATATAATGATGAGAAGTATTTGAGTATGATCGATGGTCTGATTTATGGTGAAAATCCAAGAGATGGTTTTGCGGAAGGCGGAGTGTATTATCATCCTGAATTGGAGTTTTTAATGTCCATTCCATCCGGATGGCATATGATAAACCAGCCATCCCAGGTGGTCATGGTTAGCAGTGCTGAAGATGCAGTAATCATTATGCGTTTAGATCAACAGTCGTCAACAGCCCGGGAATCTGTGGAGAAATTTCTGAGTGAAAATGAAATTACGACAAGCGATCAGGGATCTGCAAACAATGCAGGTAATTTTCCGGCTTATCAGGCAAACTTTGAAATCGCGGATGGGGATAATGAGTTGGGTGTAAACCTCTATGCGTTGGAATACAATAATCAGATATATCGATTTATAAATTATTCGGATATTCGTCAATTCGAAAAATATTCAACTGAATTTAGCGGGACAACAAATTCTTTTAACCGACTCAGAGACAATCGAATTCTGAACATTAAACCGGTTACATTAAGAGTTGTGAAAACAGATCGGAGAGCAGAGTTTCAGGATCTTCTTCCATCAACCCTGCCAATGGATATAACTGCTGAAGAGTTAGCAATTATGAATCAGGTATATCTCGACGAGATTATTGAAGTGGGAACGATCATAAAGTTACCTGTTCAATAAGTTTTTAAAGTGTTGAAGTGTTAAAGATTTTAAAAGGGATTTGGAAGTGTTTTTGGGGATAATTCGTTGGAGAACCCGGCGAGTAGAAAAATAAAGTGTGATTAGGTTTAACAGGTAGAATAAATATGATTGAAAGATATTCAAGGCCGCAAATGTCGGAAATTTGGTCTGAGGAGAATCAGTTTCAAGCTTGGTTGGAAGTAGAACTTGCCGCGTGCAGAGCCTGGAGCAAAACCGGAGTGATTCCGTCAGATGATGTGGATAAACTATATGAAAACGCATCCTTTGATATAAGCAGGATCAAGGAGATTGAAAAAGCTACACGTCATGATGTGGTTGCATTTACAAGAGCTGTATCCGAAAGTTTAGGTGATGAAAAAAAATGGGTGCATTACGGCCTGACCTCAACGGATGTTGTTGATACAGCGAATGGGTTCAGATTAAAGCAGGCAAATCAGTTGCTGAAAACAGGTATCAAAAAGTTGAAAGATGCACTGGCAGAAAAAGCTGTTGAACATAAGTTTACAGTCATGATGGGCCGTACTCACGGTGTTCATGCCGAGCCTACTACATTTGGATTAAAATGTGCACTTTGGTACTCAGAGATGGTGCGGAATGAAGAGAGATTTGAAGCAGCAGCTACCGGTGTGGAGTTTGGTAAATTGTCCGGCGCTGTGGGGACTTTTGCACACATTCCTCCTGAAGTAGAAAGGATCACTTGCGAACTTCTGGGAATTGAACCGGCCCCAATATCAACACAGACACTGCAGCGTGATCGTCACGCTCATTATATGTCTGTAATAGCATTAGTTGGAGCGTCATTAGAAAAGATGGCTGTTGAAATTCGGCATTTGCAGCGAACGGAATTAAGGGAAGCAGAGGAGTTTTTTAGCAAAGGGCAAAAAGGTTCGTCAGCAATGCCACACAAAAGAAATCCGATCAGCTCTGAAAATATTACAGGATGTTCAAGAGTACTGAGAGGATACATGGTATCCGCATTTGAAAATGTTGCTTTGTGGCATGAAAGAGATATTTCACACTCTTCAGTTGAGCGAATTATCTTGCCTGATGCCACTATTTTACTTGATTATATGCTTCATCGATTTTCAAATGTGATTGAAAATCTGATGGTTTATCCTGAGATTATGAAAGAAAATATGGAGAAGACACATGGGTTGGTCTTTTCTCAGCGATTGTTATTAATGCTTGTTGAGAAAGGGTTGTCCAGGGAAAAATCCTATGATACTGTTCAGCCTCTTGCGATGAAATCGTGGGAAGAGAAACGGCCGTTCAGAGAATTTGTTGAGGAAGATGATGTAATATCAGGGACCTTAACTGTTGAAGAGATTGATGACGCGTTTGATCTGGATCACCATACCAGAAGGGTGGACGAAATTTTTAAGAGAGTAGGTCTGTAGTTTTTATCTGTTAGATAATATTTATTAGTCTTTGATATCTCATAAAGTATCTATTAACAAATAGATGGAAAATATTTAACTCGCAAAATCCCTTCTGTAAAGTTAAAGCAGAATTTATTTTTTTTACTGTGACATAAAGGTGTCACACCCATGCAATATATTGGTATTAAACAGAAACCAAACGGATACCGATATGATGAATGCAATAAGTAAAAAAACAATTCGCCCTACACTGAGCCCGATGCTCATTTCCATTTTTAAAAAAGTAGAGTTAGAAAAGAGAAAGTCAGATGAAATCTTTCAAACGTTGGGATGGGAGGAATTGCCATCTGAACTCAAATTTGAGATTGAAGAGGATGTAATTGGGTATTATAATGAGTTACATGGCCAATATTCCACGAATTGTGAGTTTGTTCAAAGGCGAAGAGAGAGTGTCGATTTTTGGGTTAAAAGCTATATGGATCGACTCTGTTCTCTTGAAACTGCCATTAAATCTTTAAAAGTGAATAGAATCTAAATTTAATTCACTTTTTGGGTAAGGAAGTTCTAAGGGATTTTTTATCTTTACAAAAATGTAAACTAAGTGAATTTTCCCATGAAGAACATCTCACCTTTCTCAAGTATTACTCGACAGGGTTTAACATATGACGATGTACTATTGGTCCCGGCATATTCAAAAGTGCTGCCAAGGGATACAGAAACAAAAGTAAAACTGACGCCATCGATCACTTTAAATATTCCCATTATCAGTGCTGCAATGGATACTGTATCGGAGTATAGACTTGCTATTGCGTTGGCCAGAGAGGGGGGTATTGCGATGTTACATAAAAATATGTCAATAGAGGATCAAGCTGAGCACGTAAGATTGGTGAAAAGGAGTGAGAGTGGTATGATTGTCGATCCTGTAACACTGCCGGCGGATGCTACCGTTAAAGATGCCAGGGCTCTCATGCGTAAACACAAAATCGGTGGAATACCGATTGTTGAATCCGGAAATCGATTAGTGGGAATCGTAACGAACCGTGACCTTCGATTTGAGCATTATGTAGATAAGAAGCTGGGAACGATTATGACCAGTGATAATCTGATTACAGCTAAAGAAAATACAAGTTTGGAAGAGGCAGAGGAAATTCTGCAGAAGTATAAGGTTGAAAAATTACCGATTGTGAATTCAAATCAAATTCTGGTCGGACTCATTACATTTAAAGATATTGAGAAAAAGATGAACTTCCCGAATGCTTGTAAGGATGATATGGGTAGATTGAGAGTCGGCGCCGCTGTTGGTGTAACTTCTGACACAATGGAGCGGGTAGATGCACTGGTTGAATCAGGTGTGGATATGGTGACTGTTGATACGGCTCATGGTCATTCTGAGGGTGTGCTCAATATGGTAAAAAAAATCCGGTCCGGTTATCGTGATTTAGCCATTGTAGGTGGGAATATTGCAACACGGGCTGCTGCAGAAGCTTTGGCAGATGCCGGTGCAGATGTTGTAAAAGTAGGTGTTGGCCCCGGATCTATCTGTACAACACGTGTTGTGACAGGGGTGGGAGTTCCACAGCTCTCAGCGATCATGGAAGTTGCTGAGTTTACAAGGAAAAATGGTGTGGGTTTAATCGCAGATGGTGGTATTAAACAGACCGGCGACATTCCCAAAGCAATCGCCGGAGGCGCAGATGCAGTTATGATGGGATCAATGTTTGCAGGAGTCGATGAAAGTCCCGGAGAAACAATTATTTATGAAGCAAGAAAATATAAATCATATCGTGGAATGGGCAGTATGGGAGCTATGAAGCAGGGCTCAAAAGACCGATATTTCCAGGATGTTGAAGACGATTTAAAACTTGTACCTGAAGGAATCGAAGGAAGGGTTCCTTATAAAGGAACTCTGGGAGAGGTTGCTCACCAAATAGCGGGCGGTCTTCGCGCAGCAATGGGATATGTGGGGGCGGCAAATATCGACGATCTCAAGAAAGCGGAATTTGTTCAAATATCAGCAGCAAGTTATAGAGAGAGTCATCCTCACTCCGTTCAGATTACCAAAGAGGCACCCAACTATTCAGTATCATAATTCGTAAATGATCTTGTTTCAGTTTGAAGTATTAATCTCGGCGATCACACGTTACAATAGTTGAATAAATTTAAACTTTCAGGTCATGTGGGACTTTTTAAAGAGATTATTTTCAGAAGAGGACGGCAAAGTGACGGTCGTTGTATTGGATGAAAATAATCCGAATCTTGCCAGTACATTTAAATTAAAGTCCTCAGATGCGATAAAACTGATTTCAGTTATAGTAATTCTAGCGGTAATACTGACGATCACCCTTTTTTTCTTAACGCCATTAAGTTCCATTTACCAGCAGCGTATTGACGAAAATTTCAGGGATGAAGTCATTGAAATAAATGAGAGAGTGATTGCTCTTCAAGATTCTCTTACCGTTCGTGAACTACAACTGGAAGATTTAAAGAATTTTGTTCGGTCTGTTCCGGATACAACGTTTTCAGTTAGTGAGGGTGTCTTAAATAGCATCAGCGGAATGCAAAGCAATTTATTCTTAACCAATGAAAATGTCTATACTTTTGATATGCTTACACGTCATGAATCTATGAATCTTCTGTCTGTAGGACGCAGTAGTGATTTCCCCTCATTCTATCCGGTTGAAGGAACAATCACCCAAAGATATTCTTCTGACAGGGGACATTTTGGGATTGATATCGCAGCGCAAAGTGACAGTGATTTTGTCTCAGTAGCTGATGGAATGGTAATAGAAGCTACCTGGACGATGAATTATGGATATGTCATGGTTCTGCAGCATAAAGAAGGTTTTATTACTATTTATAAACATGCTTCAAGACTCTATAAAAAAGAGGGGGATTACATTTTAAAAGGTGATCTTTTGGGAACAGTTGGAAACAGAGGAGTATTGAGTACAGGATCTCATCTGCATTTGGAAATCTGGAAAAATGGGGTCCCTCAAGATCCGCTACTTTTTTTGAATTAAATAGTATATTAAGTCATGTTTAATAAACAAAAAAAACCAGGGAAAGTGAATAATAATGCTTCGGGAACTCCGTCACTTAATATGATAAGTGAGGATACAAAATTAAAAGGTACACTGAACTCTCAGGCCGATTTACGAATTGCAGGCCAGATTGATGGTGAGATTGTCTGTAAGGGAAAAGTGATAATCACTTCATCAGCAAAGATTGATGGAAATATCACTTCAATTGATGCAGATATTGCAGGTCAGGTATTGGGTACAGTCAAGATTAGCAATAAACTCATCGTAAGAAAAACGGCTAAAATTCGGGGAGATCTTTACACCAAGACGCTCACTGTTGAGGAGGGTGCCAGTTTAAATGGGGGATGCCGCATGGGGAATATGGAAAAGCTTGAAAATACTGGTAATTCAGACTTTGCGAACAATCGTAGAGCAGAAAATATCTGATCCGGTTGTCTCAAGATCCCTCTTATAGAAAATATCTTCAATATGTGAGTTTGGGTGCGGAGCTGGCAATTGCACTCAGTACGCCAATTTTATTGGGCTATTGGCTCGACTTGAGGTGGGGCACGTCTCCCGGCATGCTACTCTCAGGAATTCTGTTAGGTATAGTTTTTATAATCTTAATTTTTATAAAAATGATCAGGAATCTGAAAGAGAAGTAGATTGAAGAGAAAGTTTTTTAATAAATATGCCCATCTATATTAAATATATCATTCTCATCTTCTTTCTATTAAATGGAATCACTGCATACTTTTTGACGGTTGATATTCGATTTGCATGGATTACAGGGTATCTTTTGGGACTGTTTACTGTTGCCTTCCATCTGTTTACCTCCCTTTTCACAAATAAAAAAGTAGGTGCGTCATTTTTTCGCCACTACTACATGAGTCTTTTCCTGAGATTCTTGATTATTTGCATACTCTACATTTTTATTCTGACAATGATAAAAATTGATGAATTTAGCTTTACTGTTAGTTTCATAATTTCTTATCTTTTCCATTCTGTAAACGAAGTGATTTTTTTAAATAAGAAACTATCAAACTAAAAGAGTACAAAGATCATTTAGCATGAGTAAATTAATGCGACGGGCAGCTGCGATACTTCTTTTCTTACTAGCTTACAGCCCTGATGTAATTGCCGCTGATGCCACTGATGCCACTGATGTCAATAATGATCAGGAGAGTGTAATAGATGTGATGGGCAAAGTGTCTAATCATGACTATTTTGAGCTGCCGTGGACAAAAGTTTATCTGCCCAGAATATTCCTTTCAGAAGGTGAATGGCATGTTTACAAGAGCACAAAAAGTGCAGTTGATTCCGGGGAATTTGAGGTTTCAGAAGCAGGACTGGTGAGAACAAATGGGGCTGAAATCACTCTGGATATGTCCATTTCCTCACATCTCATCTATGTGTGGATGGGGTTATTACTAACATTTATCATTACTTTTTTAGTAGGAAACCGATATAAAAGCGGTGTTGGGAGAACAACCGAGCCAAAGGGCATTCTGCAAAACATGTTCGAAGTGCTCTTTGTATTTATTCGGGATGATATTGCCAAAGAATTTATTCCTCACAATAAGTACGAAAAATTTGTTCCCTACCTTTTCACCATTTTTATGGCTATCACTTTTATGAACCTTTTTGGTCTGTTGCCTTGGGCGGCTGCAGCAACAGCTAATCTAACCGTGACAGCAACACTGGCAATGATTACATTCGTTCTGACACAGGTTAATGCCTCTAAAGATCACTGGAGGCACGTATTTGTTTTTCCGGGAGTACCGGCATGGACTCGCATTATCTTGACCCCGGTTGAAGTACTTGGACTCTTTACAAAACCTTTTTCATTGGCAATTCGTCTTTTTGCGAATATGCTTTCCGGTAAGATTATGATTGTCTGTATCTTGGGTCTGATATTTGTATTTACAGATCTATTTGGAGCTTACGTTGGAGTGGGTTCCGGTGTATTTTGGGTATTGTTAACTACAGCGCTCTATTTTTTAAAGGTACTGGTTGCCTTAATTCAGGCTTATGTTTTCACATTGCTTTCTGCAGTTTTCATTGGAATGGCAGCAGAGGAGCACCATCATGAACATGATGAAACATCTGTAGCTCATGCTCAGAACGTTCAAACTTAAAAAACAAAAACAATAAATAAACACAGGTAAATACTATGGGTTTTTTAGCAGCAGGCCTTGGAGCCGGAATTATCGCAATCGGTGCAGGAATCGGTATCGGAATGATCGGTAAAGGTGCAACTGAAAGTATCGCAAGACAACCGGAAGCAGCAGGCGACATTCGTGGAGCGATGCTTTTGACAGCGGTATTCATTGAAGGTGTAGCACTGATCGGTGCGATTGTATGTATTATTCTTGCATTAGGAATTGGTCAGTAAAAACCGGGACTAAATTATGCAATATTTCTTAGCTGGCGGGGGAGGTCTCCTCTCATTTGAGACCGGATTCGGTATTTGGGTATTAATATCCACACTACTGTTTCTTTGGGCAATGAACAAATGGTTGGTGCCTCCTATAATGAAAGCTCTGAAGGAACGGGAAGCGACGATTAAGACGTCTCTCGAATCCGCAGAGAAAGCTTTGGCTCGTGCTGAAGAAGTTTCCCGAGATAATGAAAAAGCGTTGAAGGAAGCAGAGATAGCTGCTCAAAAAATCAGAAAGCAAGCCATTGAAGAGGCAGAATTGTTGCGTACTGAAAGGATTGAGAAGTCTAAAGCGGAAGCTGATAAATTACTTACGGATGCTCGCCATGTAATTGAGCAGGAAAAAAAGCGAGCACTAAACGAGTTAAGAAACGAAGTAGCTCAGTTGGCTGTTGAAGGAGCCTCTATTATTTTGAAGTCAGAATTGGACAGTGCCAAAAATAGAGAATTAGTCAACTCCTACATCGAAGACCTGACAAAGAGTAATTAATATGAGTTCGAAAGCAGCCAGACGTTACGCATTTGCCTATCATGAAACAGCCATTGAGAATAATATTCTTGAAGATGTTAAAAATGATGTCAAATTGATAAGTGATGTGCTTGAGTCATCAAAAGACTTAAGATTTTTTCTAAAAAGTCCTCTGGTCAAAAAAGATCAGAAGCAGGCTGCTCTACTCGAAATTTTTGATAAAAAAGTTCAGCCATTAACGATCCAATTGATGAAGATCCTAACTGAAAAGAGCCGGGAGTCATTGTTGGATATGATCTTAAAGCATTTTGTTGATTATTATAATGTTCATCACGGAATTATTGAGATAGATATTACTTCCGCATATGAATTGGATAAAGAACAAATAAAAGAACTTATCAATCAACTGGAGATAAAAACCGGTAATAAAATTGAGCTAAACCGAACAGTCAACCCAGAGTTGATTGGAGGTATGATGGTTCGAATAGATGATACTGTGATCGACGGATCTGTTAAACATAAATTAAGTCAGTTGAAGAATCGATTAACTTCAACTGCTGTTGAATAAAAACATTAGGTAATAGAATGAGTCAAGTTAGACCCGATGAAGTTTCGGCAATCTTAAGAAAACAACTCTCCGGTTTTGATGGAGAATCCGATGTATATGACGTAGGAACTGTTCTTGAGGTTGGAGACGGTATTGCCCGTGTATACGGCCTTTCAAAAGTTCAAGCCGGTGAATTGGTTGAACTTCCCGACTCTCCGGATAGAGAAGGAAATCCGGTACGGGGCATGGTTTTGAACCTTGAAGAGGATAATGTAGGTATTGTACTCTTTGGAGCATCCGATTTGGTGGAAGAAGGGCATACCGTTAAGAGAACAAAAAGTATTGCATCACTCCAGGTTGGAGATGGATTATTAGGCCGGGTTATCGATCCTTTGGGACGTCCATTGGATGGAAAGGGTGCTATTGCAGGTGACACGGTTGAATTGCCGCTGGAGAGAAAAGCTCCGGGTGTGATTTACAGACAGCCTGTGAGTGAACCCCTTCAAACAGGTATCAAGGCGATTGATTCATTGATCCCTATTGGTCGTGGACAGAGAGAATTGGTGATCGGTGACCGACAAACGGGGAAAACAGCCGTACTTCTGGATACAATTATTAATCAAAAAGATACTCAGGATGGCGAGCATCCGGTTCACTGTATTTATGTGGCTGTTGGACAAAAAGGTTCTACTGTAGCTTCTATCGTGAATACTCTGAAGGAGAATGATGCCCTGAGCTATACGACAATCGTTTCTGCTCCTGCAAGTTCTTCAGCACCCATGCGTTATATCGCTCCTTTTGCCGGCGCTGCAATCGGTGAGTTTTTTCGCGATACAGGCCGTCATGCATTGGTTATTTTTGATGATCTCTCAAAACAAGCGGTCGCTTACCGTGAATTATCTCTTTTATTGAGAAGACCACCGGGCCGTGAAGCTTATCCCGGAGATGTTTTTTATCTGCATAGCCGACTTCTAGAGAGAGCCGCTAAAATCATTGATAATGATAAAGTGGCCCGTGAAATGAACAATATTCCGGATACACTTTTACCTATGGTCAAAGGTGGTGGATCGCTGACCGCTCTCCCGGTAATTGAAACTCAGGCCGGTGATGTGTCTGCCTATATTCCTACAAACGTAATCTCTATTACTGACGGTCAGATTTTCCTCGATACAGATCTGTTTAACTCGGGAATCAGACCGGCAATTGATGTCGGTATCTCTGTATCACGTGTTGGCGGGTCAGCTCAGGTTAAAGCAATGAAGAAACTTTCCGGTACTCTAAAACTTGATTTAGCTCAATACAGAGAATTGGAAGCATTTTCTAAGTTCGGATCTGACTTGGATGCTGCTACACAGCGTCAACTTAAGAGAGGTGAAATTACGGTGGAACTGATGAAACAAGGGGAATATGCACCTCTATCAGTAGATAAGCAGATTGCTCTTTTAAAAATAAACAGTGAAGGATTATTTGAAAAACTTCCCGTTTCAAAAATGAAAGAATTTGAAGCAATGTACCTGGAAACGATCGGTGTTAAGTATAGTTCCAAGATGGAAACACTCAGGAAAACCGGTGTACTGGATGATGATTTCGGAAAAGAGTTAGTGGCAGCTGCTAAGACGACAATTGATCAACTTTTAGCTACAGATGAGGCGTAATTAGATGGCAAATCTGCGAGACTTACGAAATCGTATAAATTCTATTAAGAATACACAGCAGATTACAAAAGCCATGAAAATGGTGGCTGCAGCTAAACTGAGAAAAGCACAACAGCGTATGTCAGCAACTCGCCCATATGCAAATAAAATGAGTAGTGTGGTAACCAGGCTTGCTGCGGTAAATAGTGCAGAAAATGTATTATTACGTCAGCCGGAGGAGTTAAATAAAGCACTCTTGATTGTGGTGGGATCAGATAAAGGACTTTGTGGAGGATTTAACAATAATCTCTTTAGAACCGTTGAATCGCATATTTCAGATAAGCTCAGTTCATTCCGGGAAAATAATAACTTATCGTTGATCACTATAGGTAAAAAAGCCGGGGCCTATTTTACAAAGAGAAATTACAATGTGATAGAAAAACATCCCGGATTTTTTGATGATTTAAATTATGAAAGTACATCAGAATTGATGGAGAATGTGATTCAAAAATTTGCAGTCGGGGAGTTTGATAAAGTTCAGATTGCATTCAATGAATTTAGAACAGTGATTTCTCAAAACAGATTAGTTGTGAATGTTTTACCCTTTGAGATGGAAAATGAAGACAACAGCTCTGATGAAAGCAATCAGGAATTTACGAACTATATTTACGAGCCTGATGCGGATACAATTTTAGAGAAATTGCTGCCTGTGCATTTAAACATGCAGCTCTGGCGTGCTGTTTTAGAGTCTAATGCTTCTGAGCAGGGTGCAAGAATGGCAGCTATGGATAACGCGACTGAAAATGCAAAAGAGCTGGAAGAGGATTTAAGCCTTAAATATAATCAGCTCCGGCAGAGTGCCATTACAACAGAAATATCTGAAATTGTATCGGGTGCAGCAGCTTTGGAAGGTGCTTAATCATCAAGATTTCATTCGTTGTGTTTTATTGAAAATCGATAATAAACGCATTCATTTTTTGATTTACTTTCTTTATCGTCAAAGTAAATGATATATTTGATGCGCGGATTTTATTGAAAGTTCGTTTTATCTTAATGGAGAGATGGCAGAGTGGTCGAATGCGGCGGTCTTGAAAACCGTTGAGGCTTCACGGTCTCCGGGGGTTCGAATCCCTCTCTCTCCGCACAATACAAAGCCCCAACGAAGGTTGGGGCTTTTCTTTTAAATAAATCTGTGATTAACTCGTTTGTGCCTAACAATCAATAAATCACATTACAGATCATGAAGAAAATTATAATTACCCTGCTCACCATCGGGTTTATATCTTTGAATGCACCGAATAGGGTCCTTATAGCACAAGATACGTTACGCATAAATCTAACGGATTTTATCCAAAAAGGCCTGGAACGTTCGGGGCAGGTTGCATATGAAGGGAAAGCCGTAGAATTAGCTGAAAACAGGGTCGGACAAGCCCGTTCACAACAGATTTTGCCAAGATTTGAATTAAGCAGTCAACATGGATTGGTGCCGGGTGTAAAAAGTAATGTACCCGGTTTATCTTCGGGACAATTTTATCTCGATCCAAATTTGGAAAATGACTGGGAGAACTGGGCGATTTTTACAAGGGCTGAATTAAATGCCGTCCAGCCTTTATTCAGCTGGGGAGCCATTAGCAATGCTGTAAAAGCTGCACAAGCCGGAGCCAGAGCTGCAGAATATCAATTTAGCGCAGTTAAAGCTGAAGCTGAACTACAATTGTTTGAGCTCTATTACAGCTATTTGTTAGCCATTGAAATTTCAAGAATCCTTGAGGAGGCCAATAGAGAAATCGAAACAGTAGAGCGCAGATTGTATCAAATGAGAGACGATGGCGATCCGGATATTAAAGAGTCTGATATTTTTAAATTTGATCTTTTTAAAACGGAATTTCAGGTTCAAATAGTGGACGTAAGAGAGAGTCTGGATTATGTAAAACGTATTTGGGATTATGCACTACAGGCAGAACCGGATGTTGTCTATATTCCTGAGGAGAATTTTTTAGATCCTTTGAACTACGAATTAAACAGTTTTGATTACTATCAAAATCAAGCCATGGTGATGAGACCGGAATTGAAAGGTGTCGAATCCGGGATGGAAGCGTTAAGCAGCTCAAAAGAGTCTGTTAGAGCCCGGCTATTCCCGATGGTTTTTTTAGGCATCACCGGTAGTTTTGCAAATACTCCAAACAGGCCACGGCAGACAAATCCATTTATAATAAACAGTACAAATTATGCATCCGGAGCAATAGGCCTGGGAATCAGACAAAATTTAAACTTTTCATCTACCCGAAAATCAATTGAACGTGCAGATATTGAGTACAGAAGAATTAATGATCTGCATAAAGCAGTAACAGATGGTATCATTATTGAATTAAATGATCGTTATCGGGAAGCAGTCATTGCAGAGTCAAGACTAAATCAAACCCGTGAAGCACTGGTTATCGCCAGAAATTGGGAAAGGAATGAACAATTAAATTATGATCTTGGGTTTGGTGATGTAGAAGATCTGTTAGATGCTGTACAAAAAGAATTAGAATTACGACTGGAATTGAAACAAAATGTGTTTGAATTGAATAGAAAGAGTGCAGCACTTCTTAAAGCAGGCGGGCTTCCTATACAATCATTGACTTCTAATTAATCTATTATGTTTAAGACTTTAATAATATTGGTATTTAGTATATTATTTACAGTGCCTTCGAATACAGTTCAATCACAAAATAGCTCAGAAGAAATAAGAGCTATGTTAAATGAAAGAGATGCAGAAATAAAAGAACTGTTAGGTCCGGGCGATATTGAATATACTCAGGCGCAGCGGGATGAATTAAAAGATATAATCAATGATGTGATATATTATAGAGCCATGGCACAAGTTGCATTGGGAAATACTTATAATGAGATATCAGAGGAGGATAGAGAGGAATTTGTATCACTTTTTTCCACGATCATTAGAGATAATTCTCTTAACAGATTGGATATATATAGGGCCGAGGTGGCATACACAAATATTCAGGTGAATGATGATCAGGCTTTTATAGAAACAACAGCAGAATTAGAGGATGTTCGTACTGCAGTCGACTATAATATGAGAAAAATTGATGGAAACTGGATGATTACTGATATGACTATCGATTCAGTATCAACAGCGGAATCTTATAATAGACAGTTTCAAAGTATTATTCGGCAAAGAGGATTTGATGCTCTTTTGCAAAGTCTGCGTAGAAGAGCTGCCAGGGCTTCAACATAATAGAACTGATGAGTTATTCATATTCCAATAATAAGCTGGCTGATGAAGGATATATTTATGTTACATATGGTGACACAAAATATCTGAAACATGCTCTCTCAAGTGTGCTTACACTAAGGCGATATGATGATCATCGAGAGGTGGCACTTTTTTGTTCTGACCGTCATATTGAGCAGTTAGAAAAAAATGATTTAACTCAATATTTTACACATGTTTTTAAGCTTCCAATTGAAAATCAATCGATAACTGGGTTTAAACACAATCTGAATCGGTTTTTACCATTCAATAAAAATCTTTTTATCGATAGTGATATTATTTGGTGTAAAAATCCGGATAATCTTTGGTCCAGTTTCTCACCATATCAATTTACAATCACTGGAAATCTGGCTGCGGATATATTTTTCGGGTCTCACAAAGGCTTTGGCATCATTAAGGATTTCCTTTTGGCCAGAAGAAGCAGAACATTGAAGCGATTTGGTTTAAGTTACCTAAGCAGAGTACAAACGGGTATGATTTATATATCAGATCCTCAGCTTGCTGAAAAAGTTTGTGAACAATCAAAAGAATATTTTAATCAAAGGCATCTTACTCACTTCATAAGCCGAAAAGAGGAGCACGGCAGAATGGAAGAGAGTTGTGAATGGAGCATGGCGATGGCAATGTCTAAACTGAATCTTCAGGTATTTCCTTGGCTGAATGGTTATGAAAGTCCACAGCTTGACTTCATTGATAGTTTTACTATTTATGATGAAGATTTTAACCATGTTGAATGCCTGATCTATACAAATAATTTTGTCTATGATTTAAAAGGGTTGAAATCAAAAAAACTTCAATCTTTATTGATTAACATCATCACAAAAATCCCCGGACGAGGTGATTTTCTATATGCGACACCCTATTGTCTTCATTTTGGATGGTATCATCAAAAAGATCCCTTGAATGAATTTTCAGACAGATGCTGGAATCGAATAATAAGGCAAAATAGGAGTGAACAGGTTTCTAAATCTGCTATCTAAGAAATTGGATCTAACTTTACATTTTGAAGTAATTCTAAGTATTTAAAGTACCAGATTCATATCATTCACCATGTCCGATTCTAAAAAAGTTCTTTTAATTGCCCCCTATTTTATACCCAGAAGAAGAGTGGGATCCCTCAGGCCCTTTAAATTTGCCATTCATCTTTTATCGCTTGGGTACACACCTGTTATACTTACAATTGGTCATCAACCGGATCATCTGACTCCAAAAGAGCGCAAAATGTTGGGATCAATTGAAATCCTGAGTATTAAATCTCCATTAGATCGTACATCAAAAACCAATAAAAAAGGTAAGAACAAAGAGAAAACAGAGTATAGCCTTGTTGAGATAATTTCATCCTGGGTTGACAGACATTGCCCGATAGATACCTGGATATTCCTATTTGTTTTAAGGTGGGGTTGGATTAAACGTGTGGTAAACCTAACTAAACCGGATCTGATTATGGCAAGCGGAGATCCATGGTCAGGGCTTTGGTTAGGTGAAAAGTTGTCAAAAAAGTTCAATGTGCCATTTGTTGCTGATTTCAGAGATCCATGGACATTGGGTACTCTTCGATTAAGAGAGAGATCAAAGTTTTCTGCCGGTATTGATAAAATCGTTGAGAGAAGAGTAATAAAGAAGGCGGATCGCTTGATATTCACTTCCAATCAAACAAATAAATTGTACACTGAAACATATCAGATGCCATCGATCAAATCCACCACTATATACAACTCTTTTGAACCCGGATTGATGAAAAATAGCAGTGACAGTTCAATTTTATCGAACTGGGACGACTCAAAATTAAACATTCTTTTTTTAGGTCGATTCAGGCGATTAAGCTCAACATCATTGATCGTAGAAATATTAAATCATATTCAATTTTCGGATCCGGGCACAATTCATCAGATCAGAGTTCATAGTTTTGGCATGCCCGATAAGGTTGAAACGGAACGAATAGACGAGGCCGGATTTAACTTATCATTTATTTTTCATGATCCGTTTGATCCTGAAGAAGCATTGTCAATTATGAATTGTGCAGATTTACTTTTGTTGAGTACAAGCAGGGAACGTTTCAATATCATTCCATCAAAGTTGTGGGACTATCTGTTTTCAGAGGTCCCGATACTTTCAATAGTCCCAAATCCGGAAGTAGGAGAGATTATTAATGAAACGAATGCGGGCGTTCATTTTTCTCCCAATAAAGTGGTTGAGATATCAGAATTTATTATTCAAGCGGTTCGTGCAAAACGATCGGGGTTAGATCTGCCGGTTCCCAATAAAAAAAATATGAGTACTATCAGAGAATTTACATCGAAGGCTGCAACCGTTAAGTTGGCAACTATTTTTGATGAATTGATGAATTGATGTCTGAAGCCAGATGCCTGAAGTCTGAAGCCTGATGTCTGATGTCCGAAGCCTGAACCCTGATGCCTTATGAACGAGGCCTAGGTTTAAATGATCTACTTTCTACAATTCCCAGCGAAATCCGATTAAAGTGCCCACCTGGCTTCCGGCAAGTTTGCCTGAATCGAATGCAAATTCAGCGAAACCATGTAGATTTCGTTTTCCATTAATTGGAATGGGTGATTCAATCCCAAACTGAAGAGACCATTGATCCAGTGATCGTCCGCCAACATTTTCAACTACATTGACGCATTCAATACCAAATAATTCCTTTTCACCCAGATCAGGCACTCGATTATCACATCGTTTCCCATAATTTCTGCTGAATGTCGCTCTTCCTGTTATTTTCAACGACTCAATTGAGGAAATAAAAGCAACATGATGGGCAACAATACGATTATTAAAAATCCCAAGATTATCTTCATTGACAGTGAAAAGTGGACTACCAATCACTCTTTTGTTGTATGTCCATCCGGATCGATAAAAGAAGTGATTGTAATAATTTTCATTATATCGGTAGTCACCGCGCGAGTCAGGTTCTCGATCATCCCGAAGTTCCCGGGGGCCGGCTTGATATTTAGTGTAAAGAAATTCATATAGAAATTGATCCAAAAAAGTAACCCGATCCGGAAAATCAATGGAGATACCTGTGAGAGCGTCCATGTAACTTTTAAACAATAAATTGGTTTTCAATTCAAAGGGAAACTGCCTGTAGACTAAAAGTTCATACTCGTTTCGGGAAAAATAGAAGCCCGCATCAATAGCACCCAAATGATTTCCCAGGACGTATGTTTGATCCGGTCCGGGTGTGCGTTCATCTCCTCCAACTGCAAAAAATACACTCAGAAAGTCTTTGAATCGTGCCGGTACTTCACGTCCGTTAGGTTCCGTTCCAGACCATTTAGCATAGTGAGCAAGACCGACATACGGTTTAAAAGAAGCATCCCCGCCAAAACGAATGTGACCCATTTTCTCGTGCAGAAGTGTGTTATCAATATATCTTTGCCCTCCAAGCCACCCGTGAGCAAGATGCCCTTTCACTTCAATAAACCCATTCGTAAGTGGAAGATCTGTCCAATCTGACAGCCCGAAGCGTATTTGTGGAATTGGAATCGCATTTCGGCTCACGCCCAGGGAACCCATGCTTAAGGTATCATCATTCGTGGGGGAACTGTTATTGAATCTTCCGGCCGCCAGTTCAAAACCGTATCCCTTTAATTTTATAAATCCCTGGTTAAAATAAAGTGTTGACCCCGGATCGGGTCTGGCTACTAAATCTGCACCTAATTCTGTTTTAATTGATGATGATAAATCATAAGAATGATAGGATTGGATTCGAAGTAAGATTTGATTCCCATCCGGTGTATAGACTCCGTTTCGGTTCGATTGAAACCAGAAGGGGGTCGCACTACTTGAACTGAGAATGGCGGATGACTCGATAGACGTTCGATGTTGTGCCTCAGCAAAATGGAATGGCAGCAATAATATGATTGTGATTACAGTGAGAAATATTTTCAAATTCATTATATAACGATGTTTATAAATTGTCGAAATATTAGATCTGACAATAAGAGAAGATATCTTATTTTCATACTACTTGAAATTTACACATCATTATAATCAATCCGAATCATTCTGTTTATCAAAAAAAGATCACAAATTTAGTTTCAAGATGGAATAATGGCCCATGAATTTCGATAAAAAAAAGAAAATTCGAACACTTTTTATTGTTTTACTACTGTTTTTACCCCTTCAATATGGATATGTAGGTATAGTCGGTGAATTATACAGTGAACCGTGGCCTTCATTTCTATTCCCCGGTTTTAAAAATGTCTATTCTACGGACGATAGTTTTGAAATAGATCAACATCTCTTCAGATTTTATTCAGATGATCTGTCAACCTTAAAAGAAGTGCGACCACAAGAACTTTTCCCGGAACTGCCTCTTTCACAAATACCGGGTTTTATGAGAACACATTTTCAAGAACCTTCCTCTATTGAGAACTTTTCTAATGAAGCTGTACTCTGGCTGTTTAATTTAATTGAGAAGTACAGTGGGGAAAATGTGAATCAAATAGAGATTGTACTCCGAAAGAATAGATTTAAAAAGGGATCTGATGGAATGATATTTGATTCAGTTATTCATGAAGAGTTCATTGCTATATCAAAACCGGAAAATGAATAGAGAAAGCAGATTTAACCGATGGATATTTCATTCATTTCCTGTGACTGAAGAGGGATTGGGATTGATGAGAATCGTTTTATCCATCTTTCTGCTTTTTTTTCTGATACCGGGCGAAGGCATAGATCACTTCTCCTTTTTGTCAAACCTGCCTTCAGACTTTTACGCAGCACCTCCCGGTCCCATGATGCTGATCGATCAATTTCCATCTTTTACAATACTTGTTATTCTCCATTCAGCATGTATTGCAGCCGTATTTTTAATGCTGATTGGATATAGAACAAAAACAGTGTCCATCGTCGCAGGTATTTCCATTCTGTTGTTACAGGGGGTGATCTTCAGCATTGGAAAAATCAATCATGAAATATTAATCGCATCTGTTCCTATTATAATGGCATTTAGTAATTGGGGAGCGGCTTATTCATTTGATTCACGAAGAGAGGAGAAGTTGATTCACGTCAAGAGTGAGAGTTGGCCACTCACTTTTATAGCCGTATTAATTGGGTTTATGATGTTTACAGCCGGGTTCCCTAAGATATTGGGAGGTTGGCTTGATTTCACCACACAAGCCACTGAGGGACATCTCTTGAATCAATACTATGTTCGGGGACGTCAGGATCTTTTGGCCGGAGCTGCAGTGAATTTTCACAGTACATTCTTTTGGGAATTACTTGATTGGGGTACCGTTCTTTTTGAAATAGGATTTTTATTTGCCCTTTTTAAAAGGGAATGGGTTAAGTTTTTTTTATCCATCGCTGTGCTTTTTCATTTTTCAACAATGATTACTTTAAACATAGCATTTCTCCCAAATTTCCTCGCCTATGCGATCTTTTTGAATTGGGATGGAATCCTGTCTGATTGGCAACGGTGGTATCAAAAAATTACCGGAGGCAGTGGTAAATTATTTAAGCAGAAATCGGTAATTGTCTTAGCTATGCTGCTCATCTTTTTGTTTGGCGCTCTTAAGATGATAAGTATGTCTGATCAATACTTGAATCAATCCGATTTACGAATTTACGAGGTGGTGATAGTGGGGGGTGCGGCTTTTTATGTGATATATCTTGGTATAAAAAATCTAATGAACCTGGATAAGAGCATTTTAATGTCATCCTGAATTTATTTCAGGATCTCAAGGCCAATTAGTTACTTTACGGCCGTTCATGGGCTGCACGTGAAAAGCACAAATTAAATGGTCTGCCACAGGCGTCCCAAGTACTAAGTAATGGCCGGTACTAATTTGCGCTTTTCACGCGCATCCCATTCACTTAAAATCGCCAACTAATTCAAGGCCGGTTCAGTATATATAAAAATAATAAATTAACACCGTCAAATTGTGCGCAACGAGGGAGCGCTGCTCTATTATCCCACGTAGCACTCCTCTTTTATCCCATGGAGCGAAGCGGAATGAAGCGAAGTGGAATGAAGCGAAGTGGAATGAAGCGAAGTGGATGCGACTGAGTGAAGTCGCTCATTTTTTGCACGCGATACGAAATGTCATCGCATTGGCCGGAAGTTCTTGCCTACGTTTGGCTATTATCGCTCCCGCACTACTACGGTCGAACTGACGTTGTGTAAAATATAAGACCTCAAAGAGTCCTCGCGACCCAGGCTGGGGTTTCCTTAAAATAGATATCCAGGATTTTATACCAGGGATATCCAATCAAGATCAGTTGGATTACAAATGCATCAAATCGGATATTCATGGTAAGTGTTATTCCTATATGCATTGCAATTAGCAGGGTAGTAGTAAACGGGCGCAGTTTGTGCCACCATAATGTGAATCCGATAAACTCAGTGAACCATCCAATCAGGAGTATTAACGAAGCAATCCCGACACTGTTTAGGGCCAGGCTCTGAAGAAAATTTGGATGGTAAACTCCTTCACGAGATAAAATATCGATGCTTTTTTCACTGATCCAAAGCCATAAATGACGACCATCGAACCAGTGAATACCGGTTCCAATCAGTTTCGCAACAAAAGCAGATGTATAACCCAATCCAATAAAAAAAAGAATGGAACCGATGATAAAACGGGGCATTGTTCTCTTGTCAGGATACCAGATCAAACCGATTGCAAAACAGAGCAGTGATAATCCGATCAGGTTTTGACTGTGAGGGATTTCACCTTGAGAGAAACGAATCACATACAGCAGATGAAAAAGTAACATGGCGACCATGTAGAGCCATTTGGGGCCTTTTCTAAAGAATGCCACAATAGCAATAACAAGAATGGCCAGAGCAATTAAAAAAGAGAGGTAATTATCGAAGAAAATAGATACATCTATATAATTGGCAATCCCTAAAGGCAGGACGACTTCAGCATTTCGAAACTGAGTATAATGAGCCCATTCAAAACTGAATTTAACGGTATAAAAGAGTATAAATAATTCAAATAACTTAAAAAATAGATTTTCACCGGGCGTATTTTCACGATTTGGTTCAAAAAGCCCCTTGGCGATCGGGTACACCCACTTCATATCACTCCTCCTCTATGAAATAGTGTGAATTATCCAATAGTGGATTGCTCATTACTTCACCATCTGACAGGAGCAGCAGGGGTTGAATCTGCACGATAACGGAATCTTCCTGAACGAGCTCACCTCTGACTTTTACAATCATCCATCGACTTCCATCCGGAAAATCGTTGCTAAACATGGTGGATAGTGCATTTTTCCTGGATTCAGACCAGTGTTCTGTTTTACTGACAAAATTTGAAAAATCGATCTGATCCACACCCAGATTTCTAAGTGATATTACGGCAGCAGATCGTTCATTCAATGAGTGAATTTCCCAAATTTCTTCACTGTCATGATAAGTGACATCTAATACCATCGCTCGTGTCCACGGATTTCCGGCTTGTGAAAACATGGGATAGATACTGAATGGCCAAAATTCTCCTTCATGTGTCGCTACTGTTCCAGCAAATACTAATAAAATGATGCCAATAATCTTCATTCCGGATTTGAGTTCAGCATGTTTCATAAAGAAGAAACCTTAAAGAAAAAGAGTTAATAGATAAAATAATCAAGGCCATTTATTCTCGTACTAACCATTAACTCTCAAAATTCGAAAGTATAAAAAGAGATAAAATATGGCACTAAAATAGTTTAGAATAAGTTATGAATCAGACATAATATCAGAACAAATTTTACTTAAAAGTGAGATAATTTCAAGAGTGAAATTTTGAAATCAAAGATTTCGTTGAATTACAGTATAAAACGCCATTATTCTCGAGTAAAATGCTTATTTTAGCGTGTCTGGATCTTCTAAGAAGTTACGTTTTATGAATAAAATCATTCATTTTTTACAACCCATTGTACAATTTAACATTCGGCACCCATTTTCGGTTATTGGTGTGTCTGTTATCCTCGCAGTCGTTGCATCTTTCTATGCTTTAAAATTGACGGTTGATACTGATATTGCAAATTTATTGCCATCAACTCACCCTAATGTACAAGCATTAAACCAACTTCAGGAAGTAGCCGGTGGGGAAACGGAGATGAAAGTAGCGATTAAATCCCCTGATTTCGAAGCAAATATTGCCTTTGCTGAACTTCTGGCGGAAAGAAGTTTAGAGCTCTACTATCCTCGAAGAGATTTTAATTATTTTAACCGGGTTGAATTTCGGAGAGAAACAGAGATTCTAAAAGATAATTCACTTTATTTGGCAACAGAAGGGGAATTGCAAGAAATTATTGAATTTCTGGAGCAAGAAATTGAAACTGCACGGGAAGAGGCAAATCCATTTTTTGTCGATTTTTTGGATGATTTTGAAGACGAGGAAGAGGCAGAAGAATCCGAAACCAATATCGACCGTTTTCAGGAAAGTTATGAAAACCTGATTCCCTCAGAGTACCCGATGAGTGAAGATAGTACATTGGTTATCTTAACGCTCTATCCAACGGGTCCGCAGAGTGATATACGATACCTGGTAGATATGTTTGAAGCTTATGGAGATTTAATAGCTGAGTTAGATCCAATGTCATACCATCCGGAGATGGAAGTTCAATTTGGCGGAAGGTTAAAACGTCATTTAAATGAATTTGATTCGATCATGAATGATGTTTTCAACAGTTTTTCGTTGGGAATATCGAGTGTGATTTTGTTGGTGATGCTCTATTTCTGGTTTAAAAAATTGATTAATTATAGACGCGGTGAGAGTCATAAACAGAAACATTCTCTTTTTGAGCATATTATCAGGATGCCGGTTCCAATATTGATTATTGGAATTCCTCTCATTATCAGTTTAACATGGACGTTTGGAATCACATATTTATATTTGGGGGTTTTAAATACGATGACGTCCGTTCTTTTTGTGATTCTTTTTGGGCTGGGGATTGACTACGGCATACATTATTACGCCAGATATATTGAATTCAGAGCATCGGGTAAAAATATAGAATTAAGTATTCTGGAGGCATATCAAAAGACCGGTACCGCGATATTTGTGAGTGCGATCACAACGGCATCAGCACTTTATATTTTGATGTTTGCTGAATTCAGAGGGTTTTCAGAATTTGGCTTTATTGCCGGAACCGGAATTATGCTTGCGTTGATCTGTATGTTGTTTGTGATGCCGGCTCTGCTCGTGATTCTGGATCGATGGCACTGGATATTATTAATTAAACGCTCGCAAGAGAATAATAAATCATCGCTCATAAGCCGATATCCGTATGCCAGAACGGTAGTGATATTTGGACTCTTGATTTCAGTTATTGTTGTGGGGTTTTCAGGGACTCTTCGTTTTGAATACCAATTCAACAAACTGGAGCCGGTTTTTGAAGAGTACGAGCAATTCAGAGATTTTGCATCTGCTGCGGATGAAAACACAAGAAGAAATCCGGCCTATATCATTGCAGATAATGATGAAGAGGTTTTTGAAATTCTAGAAATCCTCAGAGATCGGAAGAATAGTAATCCGGATACAATGATCGATGATATCGAAGCTTTGCAGGAACGGTTTCCACCGAATGAAGAAATGATAAATGAAAAACTTGAGTATCTGGCTACAATCAGGCAACTGCTCCAAAATTCATTTTTAGTAAATCAACAGAGTGAAACACTTGACATTTTGCGACGTGGATCATCAACAACAGAGGCACTGGATGAAGATTTAATACCTGAATTTTTAAAAAACAGATTTACAACAAGAGAAGGAGAAATAGGAAGATTTGTGATTATTTATCCAAATGATGGACTTTCTGATGGACTGAAATCCATCGCTTTTAAAGAGGAAATATCGGAAGTTGAGCTTGAGAATGGTAAAATTTATCATGCAGCCAGCACCTCTATTGTTGCAGCTTCAATGCTTGATTTGATGAGAACCGAAAGTCCTTACATGGTAGTAGCCACATTTGTTATTGTCTTTATATTTGTCCTGTTTTCATTTGGAAATTTTCGCTGGACATTGATTGCGTTGATTCCTCTCATCATCGGTTTGTTATGTTTATTCGGTGTGATGATGGTTTTTGGGCTACATTTTAATTTCTACAACCTTGTTGTTTTGCCGGCGATATTAGGTATCGGTTGTGATAACGGTATTCATCTTGCCCACCGATTTAGAGAGGAGGGGAGGAAGAATATGTGGGAGGTTCTTTCAAGTACGGGTCAGCATATCACAATCGGTTCATTCACCACTATGCTTGGATTTGCGGGGTTACTATTTACGACTCATCCCGGATTGCAGTCGATCGGTATAATGGCAGTAGTGGGGATCGGAATGACACTATTTACGGCGCTTACATTCCTGCCTTCTACGGTTCAGGTTCTGGAGGATAAGAAAGTGATGCATGAGCAGTAAATCTATCATTTTATACATAACGAAACGCAAAATCTTTGATCGTTAAAACACTTGCCATTGTTTTCAAGACTATAGACTATAGCGAAAGTAGTGTTATAGCAACCCTTTTTACGCGATCCCACGGTGTGGTTGCCGTTATTGCAAAAGGAGCCAGAAAACCCAGAAGTAAATTTTCTGCATACTTGGTACCCGGCCAAATTTTGGAAGTGGTCTTTTACTGGAAACCGACAAGAAATATTCAAACACTCTCAGATGCAAGCTATCATGAAAAGTTAGACTTATTTAGATCTGACTTAGAGAAAATGGCTCTGGTATTGACAACCGTAGAACTATCTGCACAATTATTACATGAAAACGAAGTCAATGAACCTCTTTTTGAATTAATAAGCACCTTTTTTGTTTGGTTACATGATCAAAAAAATGTTTCAAGAACGATGTTTCCATACATTCAACTAAGAGCTTTGGATAAAGTGGGGATCGGATTGCAAATTGAGCAGGGACTTGAAACAAATCCCGCTGCCAAAGGGTATATCAATATTGAAACCGGTACGTTATCTAATATTCAGGAGGGAGAACAATCCCTTTTATTGTCTGAAAATCAATTTCAGTTTGTAATTGAGTCACTGATTCGTAAAAAATCTGACATATTTGAAAAAAAATTCAAAAATGGTGAACTAAGTCAGTTAATTGAGTATTTAGATAGATATATTCGTTTTCACGTTGAAGGGGTTAAGCCGAGAAAATCGGATAGCATCTTTGAGCAGATATTGAACAATTAATTATGAAATTCCGAGATAAAATACTTTCGTCAATATTACTTCTGTTAATAGGAGTTATGTTAGGCATGATTTTGATGATGTTTCGTGAAGGAACTCTTACTCTGGATCTTGCTGAAGTGAAAGTGACAGAATTTAATAGAAGCACGACTCCATTTTGGAGTAATGATGAACTTGAAAAAATTGATGATCGGTTCATATTCAGATCAGTTGCCAGTTCAGTTACCCCGACAGTCGTTTATATTGAGACAATTATCTCAAGTCGAAATCTGGAATCAGCAGATGGTGATGAAGGGAATCGTTTGTGGGATCGATTTCTTCCCCCCAGGGCCAGAACGGTCGGTTCAGGAGTAGTAATAACGTCAGATGGGTATATCTTGACAAATTATCATGTGATCAGGGATGCAGTCAGAGATGGGATTTCTGTAACACTGGATGATAAAAGGACATTTGACGCAAGAGTAGTGGGTGGGGATCCCAGTACAGATTTGGCAGTACTTAAAATTGATGAAACCGGACTTCAAGCATCAATAATTGGTGATTCTGATCAAATTCAGGTGGGGGAGTGGGTCCTGGCTATTGGAAACCCATTCCGACTCAGATCAACCGTAACGGCGGGAATTGTCGGAGCACTGAGCCGTGATGTTCAAATCATCAATGATGAATTCAGAATTGAAAGTTTTATCCAGACAGATGCTGCTATTAACCGGGGAAACAGTGGTGGGGCTTTGGTAAACACGAGTGGTGAGCTTATTGGTATCAATACTGCTATTGCGACTCAGAGTGGTTCTTATCAGGGGTATGGATTTGCTGTGCCCAGTAACCTGGCACTTAAAGTGGCAAAGGACATTATTGAATTTGGGGAAGTAAAGAGAGGTTTAATGGGAGTCAGATTGCAAACTATTGACTCGAGAAATGCCAGAAGATTAGGATTAAACAAAATTGAAGGTGTGTTAATTGCTGGTATTGGTGATGATAGTGCTGCTTTGCAGGCTGAATTACAACCTGATGATATCATTATGGCCGTGAATAGTATTCCGGTGAATGAAGCCAATTATTTACAGGAAAAAGTGGCCATGTTTCGCCCGGGTGATGAAGTTACACTAACAATTTGGAGAAATGGTAATCGGTTTGACCGTGTTGTAACCCTCAAAGAGATGCCGGTATCAGAATCGATAACCGACAGAATTGAAAATTTTGAAGACGAGCCTGAGTTGGATAATTGGAATGAAATTCCTGAGAATGGAAGGGAATTAGGGATTGAACAGAAAAATTTTGAAGATATTGGATTCACTTTACGAGCTTTATCCAAACCGGAAAATCCGGAACATTTCAATATATATATTCAGCGAGTACAGCGGGGTTCTGAGGCCTGGAATCGTGGTTTACGTGCCGGATATGAACTAATTGAACTGAATGGATCTGTAATCAATGACTTGGATTCAGTTCAGGATGTAATAAATAATACTTTAAAAAGCAGTGAATCTTTGAGCCTAAAAGTAAGAAGTGAAGCGGGCGATACCGGATATTATAAACTTTTTTAGCAAATGAAATTTTTTACAATAACAATTTTATGTTTCTTAATAATTGCAGCTTGCTCAACACCGGAAGAATTAATTGATGAACCGGTTGTTGTTGAGTCAGAAGATCACCTGCCAGAGTGGTATAATGCTAACAGAGTATCATCATCAGATAGTACACACTTCAGTGGTTACTCAATGGCAACAGCAGCCGATTCACTGGAAGCGATTAACTTAGGAAATGAGAGTGCGATCGTAAACCTTCGATTTGAGATCGATAAATTTGCTGAAGAGGTGAGAGAGGAATTGGACAGTGAACAACACAATACGCCTCAATTCATAATTAATCTAAGGAATACGGTTCAAGAGTTACCACTAACCGATTCAAGATTTGAAAGAGAGTTTGAAATGAGAGATGATGATGTCATCCAGGTCTATACACGTGCCGTATTAAGCCGCTCTGAGGTTATTGATCGTCTGTCTGGGAATCTTACAGATCAGGTCTACATCAGAGCACTTCAAACGAATTGAAATGTGTTCAACTCAACACTTTTGTCCGGACAGATAGAGAAAAATCAGATTATTTCAAATCTGGATTGAAAAAATCTCAGATATTCAGGTTCATAGACAAAACGCAGTCCTGATATTTTATCCGCTTCATGAAAAACGGCTTCTACAGACTCAGCAACGACATCCATATGAGCTTGAGTGTAGACTCGTCTGGGAACGGTAAGACGAACCATTTCAAGATTCGGATAATTATGTTCACCGGTTACACGATTTCTGCCTGATGAGACAATACCTCTTTCCATTGCCCGAACACCTGAATCTAAATAGATAGCGGCTGCAAGTGATTGTGCGGGGAGCTGATCTTGAGTGAGATGCGGAAGTATTTTTTTCGCATCGAGAAAAACACCATGGCTGCCTATTGGCCTGACAACCGGTACACCCATATCAATCAATTTATCACCCAAATATTGAACCTGCCCTACTCTTGCACGAATATGGTCGTATTCTACCGATTCTTTGATTCCGATAGCAAGTGCTTCCATATCTCTACCGGCCATTCCTCCATATGTATGAAGGCCTTCATAAACGACTACCATATTTCTGGCTTTATCAAAAAGTTCCTCATCATTTACGGCCAAAAACCCACCAATGTTAACCAGAGCATCTTTTTTGGCACTCATGGTGGCTCCGTCGGTAAGGGAACAGATCTCTTTAACGATCTCTGCAATCGATAAATGTGAGTATCCATCTTCCCGGTCCTTGATGAAAAAAGCATTTTCAGCGACGCGAGTCATATCATGGATAATAGGAATTCCATATTTCTGAGTCAGAGCTCTAACTTCCTTCAGATTTTTCATTGAAATGGGTTGTCCGCCGGCCATATTCACTGTTGTAGCTACACAGACATAAGGAATGCGATCTGCTCCTTTATCTTTTATAAGATCTTCAAGCTTATTGAGGTCGATATCCGCTTTAAAAGGGTGCTCATTTTCAGGGTCGTGTGCTTCATCGATAATCACATCGACAAATGTCCCCCCCGCAAGTTCCTGGTGTAGCCTGGTTGTAGTGAAATACATATTTCCCGGAACATAATCACCTTCATTTATTAAAATTTGCGAGATGATATGCTCTGCTGCCCGTCCTTGGTGCGTAGGTACGATGTGTTTATAGCCATAATATTTCCTGATGGCATCCTCCAGATGATAAAAATTTGAACTGCCTGCGTAGGATTCATCACCCATCATTAACCCTGCCCATTGCCGGTCACTCATTGCAGAAGTCCCGCTATCGGTTAACAGATCGATATAAACATCATCAGAACGGAGAAGAAAGGTGTTGTATCCAGCTTCTTTTAGTGCTCTTTCTCGTTCTTCCGGTTGGGTAATCCTTACCGGTTCAACCATTTTTATTTTATAGGGCTCAGCCCAGGATCTTTTTTTGGATTTTGACATAGTTTAAAAATATTTTTGCTTTCACCTGTGATGAATATGAGTATAAGGACAGCCTTTGAATATCCATTCATATGTACCCAATTTATGGGTTTGAATATCGGATTAATAGAGAAGTCGAACATCTAGAATATGAACAGTGTGCCTTCTTTTCAGGAATATAAGACCTTCTTCACTCAATCTCAGGCCGGAGGGATGAATATCGAGAAAATAAGATGGATTTTTGGAAAATTTCAATGTTGGATTAATATCATAAAAAATAATATTAAACCTAATTAATTTAAATACTTACGTGATATAATAATTGTGGATAAAACATGTTTCGGTGAGTTTAAAATGATTTTTAGCATAGATCGTAACTTTTAGAATTGATAATAAAAAATTGTATATTTAAGCACTCTAAAAGAACAAAAAAAGAGAATAAAAACTTATAGTGTATAGCGTACATGAGAGGTTCTTAGGAACAAATACAATAAAAATATCTATAAATACGCACCTATCTGTTAACAATAAAATTAAAAGGTTTAAATAAAATGAATACTACTTACAAATTTTTAATCGTCTTTATAACTGTGACTGCTTTAGCATTCGCAAATGTAAATGCGCAGGAGAGTGAGGAACCCAATCGCTTGAGTATCGGATTATTGGGGGGAGCTACATTGGGCCATATGAATGTCGGAACTGAATATGATCCAACATTTGGGTTAAATGCCAGATATGCCTTTAATCCTAATTTTGCAATTCAGACCAATTTCATGTTTGGAAAATTCAGAAGTAATGACACTGATAATAACTTACTTGAAAGAACTTTTGAGACAAGTTATTCAACAGCATCGATGACATCTCAATTCGGACTTCTGAATCTGTTGGGTAGAGATTCTGACAGATTTAAATGGTATCTGTTAACCGGTTTAGGATTGATATTTAATGATGTAACAACAGATATAAATTCTCAAATAGCATCTCCTGAAACGGAAGAGACATTTAGCGGCGAAAACCATTCGGAAACGGCTATGTTTGCCACTTTTGGTACAGGGGTTCGGGTTAATGTGACTAAAAAAATTGACGTGTTCGCCCAATACAATTACAATGTATCAAATTCTGATATCATTGACGGGCATCGGACTCACACCAGAACTTTGATTGATCAAAACAGACGTAATCCTGACAGTTGGAGTGCACTTACAGCAGGTGTACAGATCAAATTTGGCAGCAGTGAGACAGATGCAGACTGGCATCGATACACTCCGGGCATTGACATGAGTGCATTTAACCGATTAGAGGCCAGAATAGCAGAAATTGAATCAAGAGTAGATCATCAGGATAGCAGAATTGATCAAAATGAAGACCATATTCGTGCACTGCAAGACAGAATGGATGAATTTGATGAAAAACTTGCAAATCTTCATGTATTGATTAATGAAAGACCCAGTGTTGAATTAACAATGGGCAGTGATATTCTGTTTGCTTTTGATTCTGCAGTGATCAGAGAGTCCGGCAAACCGACACTGGCTGAAATAGCCAGAGCTCTGATTAATAATCCAGATAAAAACCTGGAAGTAACAGGTCATACATGTGATTTAGGTAGTACCGCATACAATCAGGGGTTATCTGAACGAAGAGCAGCGGCTGTGAAAACTTATCTTGTTGAATCAGGAATTGATGCAGACCGGATTGTTACGATTGGCAGGGGAGAACTTCAGCCATTAGTTCCAAATACCAGTGAAGAAGCACGAGCACTGAACAGACGAGTTGAAATGGTTATTGACTAATTAAACGTAAATAACAAAGTACTGAAAGGTTGCCATTGAAAGATGGCAACCTTTTTTTTTGATGTAAAAAAAACAAAGGTCTAAAAACAGGTTGTATGTAAATCTGCCCTTTATTTAGATAATATTTATTTTAATGTATTGGTATTTAACGAGTTATAGTAATAAAATTTGATATATAACCTGTTGTTTATGCTTTTAATATTAAAAGATCATAATGGTATTATAGACTCAATAAGATTAATTTGTTACTCTTAAATATTATACCATTGTAATGACCAAACCATTTTTGTGGATACTGATCTTGTCAGCCCTTATGTTCTCAGCAGAGACCGGGTATTCACAAGCATATAACTTTTCAATCTATTCTGTAAACGAAGGGCTACCACATGCACAAATTTCGGATGTAATAGAAACATCGGATGGCTTTATGTGGATTGCAACTTCCGGTGCGGGCGTTTCTAAATTTGATGGACATGAATTTACTACATACGATATAAATCATGGCCTTAAAGACGATTTTGTGAATGTAGTTTATGAAGATTCTAAAAAAAGGATTTGGGTAGGTACTTATTATGGAGGTTTAACCTATCTGGATGGGAATCAATTCGTTAATCCGTTTGAGGGACATCCGATAGATGATTTTTATATCACAACAATTAAAGAATCTCCGGATGGAGAAATATGGTTTGGTACATTTGAGTCCGGAATTTTTATATATGATGAAGAGTCTTTAGTCAATATCTCAGACGAAGATGGGCTGGCCAATAATGCAGTCTGGCATTTCCACTGGGACCCTTCAGGAGAGGTTTACATTTCAACCCACGACGGTTTGTCAATATTTGATGGTGAAACATTTACAAATTTTGGTATTGATGATGGATTAAGCGGTTCTAAGGTATTCAAAACGGTTGTAGATCATGAAGGAAAAAAATGGTTTCCTACCAGTAGCGGAATTACCATCTTTGAAAATGGTCAATTTTCAACGATTGAGGAGATCAATGAAAAGCCACTTCGATATGTATATGATATACTTGCTGCATCCAACGGAGATATTTGGATCGGTACTGAGAATGATGGCGTGTTTCGATATAGTAGTGGTGAATATTTTCACATTACAAGAAGAGAGGGATTGAGCAGTAATTATATTCATCGCATCATAGAGGACTCAAGAGGAAAAATATGGATTGCTACAGATGAAAATGGATTAAATCGGTTTGAGGGAGAAAGTTTTCGAGTTTTCAACACCGGATTTGGGTTGCCATCAAATGAAATTTTGAGTCTTTATCATGACCGTAATGGAACGATCTGGATTGGTACAGAAAGAGGACTTTCCTCTTTTGACGGGGAGCAATTTAATACTTATGAGATTCTCAATATGTCGCAAGATCAGATGTATGTTTGGGACATTAAACAGTTTGAAGACGGGACAGTGATTATTACGGACTATAATGGCCATTTGATGAAGTTTGATGGTGAACGTTTCAGTGATTTTGATATAGGGCTGGACCCAGCAGAGATCTATATTTATGATCTTTTAATAGACTCGAGAAATCATTTGTGGATTGGCTCAGAAAATGGATTATTTCATTTTGACGGTGTAAATACAACACATTATACGTTAGATAGTGGTTTGGGAGGGGCTTTAATTTATCATCTGTTTGAAGATAGCGATGGAACCCTTTGGATGGGCACAAATAATGGAGTCAGTATTTTTGATGGGACTACATTTAAAAATATTCTTCCCTCAGATGGCCTCTCACATTACAATGTAAATTATATTACAAAAGATAGAGAGGGACGATTTTGGTTTGGGACAAGCGGTGGGGTGACCCTTTTTGAGCCATTTGAAGATCAAAATTCCGGTACTTTTCAAAATTTTGGCCGTGAACAGGGTATGAAATTAATTGAATCAAATTTTCTCTGGGTAGATGAAGAAAATGAAATTTTGTGGCAGGGGACAAACGGTGGGTTGCAAAGTTTGAATTTGGGGCATTTTAATGAGACTGGAGAGATGTTGATTGAGCACCACCGATTATCGCGCTATGGTATTGGTGTAGAGACAACTCATAAAGCCCTTGTGGAAAAAGATGGCAAGCTTTGGTTTGGCAGTATGAACGGGTTAATTGTTTTGGATCCATCGGAGATCCAATCTGACAATCATATTCCAATTGTCCACATAACAGATTTTTATTTGAATGGTTCAGTAACTGATTGGAGTGAATATGGCCATGAGTTAGATTATAATCTTGGATTAAAACAGCTGCCTAACATTACTTATCCAAATAGCTCAAACAGTTATGCATTTCATTTTACAGGTTTAGATTTTTCGAACCCTCAAGCTGTTGAATTTCGCTATCGTTTAGAAGGACTTGAGACAGGATGGAATCAGCCAACTAAAAACAGAAATACGATATACACGAATTTAAGTCCGGGCAGTTACAGATTTGAGTTGCAGGGAAGGAGTGGTCAGGGACCATGGAGTGACATATCATCTTATGAATTTTCAGTTGAGAAACCTTTTTGGATGAGGCTTTGGTTTTGGGTTTTAATGATCCTCTTCATTGCATTGATTCTGATTGGAGTGATTCGGTCTTATGCCAAAAAATTAGAAAGGGAAAGATTATCCTCACTTGTTGACGAACGTACGGCTCATTTACTTCAAGCTGTGAAGGATAAGGAGATATTGGTGAAAGAGATTCATCACCGTGTGAAAAACAACCTGGCCATGATCATCGGACTTCTGGAGCTGCAAGCAACCCGCTCTACAGATGAGACAACTATAAATACACTAAAGGATAGTATTCTCCGAATATATAGTATGTCATTGGTTCATGAAAAACTGTACTCAACGGATCATCTGACAAATGTTGATGTGAAAAATTATATATCTGATCTGATTAATGTGATTACCCACTCGATGAATCTGTATGATCAAAATATTACGATTAAAAAGAAAATCAGTTCATTTACACTCTCACTTGATCAGGGAATCACTTGTGGATTACTGATTAATGAATTAGTTACGAATGCTATTAAGCATGCATTCAAAGGAATGGAGCATGGAACAATTTGCATTGAGTTTGTAGTGACGGATGAGCATAAAATTCTTACAGTTACTGATGATGGCATCGGTTTTCCTGATGATTTCCAGGGTTTTGGGAATCTTCAGTATTTAGAAGGTGCTTCACTTGGTTTAACTCTCATCACGACTCTTACAAAACAGATGAATGGCACCCTGGAAAATATTCCACAAGAAAAAGGATCGAAAATCAGGATTACTTTCTGATTTTCATTTGTAGTCCTGCAATAAACCATCTTCCCGGCATCGGAGCCCCTAAAATTTCCTGATATTGAACATCTGTTAAGTTCATTACAGAGAAATAGGCACTAAATTTAGACCTTTCAGGATTGAATGAGACTTTTAGATTTGATAGAAAAACAGATGAAGGGACAGAGCTGTTAAGTTGTGGGAAGGATTCAGATTTCCGAACATTGTACTCGTTCTGTGAATGCACTTCAACATTTGAAAAGTTTAATCGAAGGCCTAAACTAATTTGATGACTCGGATGGTTTGCAATATATCTGGAAACGACGCCTTCCCGGTTTGATGTATGTATATAGGTGTACCCACCCTGTAGAGTAAATCGTCTTTGTCCCTGAATGAAAAAGCGCCCTGTTGTCAATAGTTCAAATCCACTTGTAGTACTCTCTGCTACATTCAAGGTATAAAAATAATCTTCTCCACGTATTAAATTTGAGGCATTTTGAATCTCAGATTCATTCGTCAGAGTATAATCAATTAAATTTGTCGAACTCCTGTAAAATAGGGTAGGAGAAATAGAAAATTGACGATACGGTTTCCAATCTAATCCAAAATCGATTGTTGTAGAGACTTCCGGCTTCAGATCCGGATTACCAATATTACGGAGTGGTGTTAGGTTGGGGATTTGGGAGGATATATACCTCTCTGTGTAATCTCCGGTTCGAATAGCCCGTCCCGCTGAACTTCTGATTGTTAGATTCGTGAGATTATATGCAACACTAATCTGGGGGAGTAGATTAGCCGATCCGGTTTCATCGAATTGTAATCGAAGACCTGTATTCACATTCAGGCCATTGTACAAGCCAAGTGCGGATAGAATAAACAGACCTCCCGTAAGGTCAGAATGATCCCCTCTATCGGTACTTACAATCTCTTTCCGTAACATTTGAGTTCCACTCATTAGCGTGAAACGATTGATATTGTTTCTATTTAAATCGATTTCAACTTGATGAGAAAGATTGAAAAAAAGTTGTTGAGTCGTATGTTCGTTAACGGGACTTATTGCGGAGTTAAAGTCAAAAATATCATTTACATTTCTATAAGATATATTCATTTCCGCCCGGTGGGCTCCTGAAGAATAGATCAAAGCGCCCAGCGCATAACGACTTGTTATCTCCTCTCTGGAATCATCAAACAGACTACGTGTATAAAAATATTTGGCATTGAAATCTCTATAATCAGATCCGCCACGCAAATACCAGGAGAATCGGTCATTCATTCGATTAGAAAGAGCAGCACTTAAAGAGAGAAGGTTGAAGTCTGTATTGAATGTTGGTTCTGAAGAAATTCCTTCACTAAAAGCGGGATTGGATAACTCTTCGCCATCCGACCGGCTGGCACGAACGGACGCGGTGAAACGCCAGTTATTTTTTGAATACTCCATAGATGCATCACTCATGAATAAACGATTTTCACCCCCTGAAAGGTCAACGTCTAATCGTTGCAGTCCGTTATTTTCTACTTTTGTAGCTGTACTGTTTATATATGCTTTTGATTTGATGTGTATCACTCCTCCAACAGCATCCGCCCCAAAGGAGGCGGCTGCCGGACCGCGTATCAGTTCAATCTGGCCCACTTCAGAAAGTGAAATGGGAATATTTGTATTAAAGTGAGCCGTAAGAGGATCATTTAGGGGTACATTATCGAGCATAAAGAGTACTTGAGAGAATGTACTGCCTCTAATCCCAACATCAGCTTGTACGCCAAACCCTTGTCTGGAGTTTATATTTACACCGGGTAGTGATCGAAAAAGCTCATCCATAGATGTAACAGGTATTGCCTGAATCTCATCATACGTTATAACCGTTACACTTTTGCCGCTTTCTGTGATGTCGGAACTGATTCGGGAAGCTGTCACTGAAATACTATCTAACTCGACGAATATTTGAGCAGATATTGTATTAATGAAGAAAAAGCTGAAAATGCTAAACAGGAATAATTTTTTCACAACTTAAAGTCTATTTACAAATTAAGATTGAAAAAGTTAAGGGATTTTTGAAGAGTTCAAAAGTGAATTACCCAATATTTCGTTAATCTATAGCTATAAGTGAAGAGACTATATACTATAGATTATCTGCAGATTAATATCTATGTTTTAATGTTTACTCTTAAAAAGTATATTCAGTCGCAGGATAGTATTGGATTAACCATAAATATAGTTGTATTGGTTTGTTGCGGGATTTATTTCCGGGTTAAAACATCAAAATATTTGATAGAACTTCCCTCTTTTGTATATGGAACATCGCATTATTGCTAAAAATCTAGCTGATTTATATCGTGAAGCAGGGAACCGCTTTTCAGAGCTCCCGGCATTTGCTACCAGAAAAAAAGAACTGCAGTGGAGTCCGGTATCCTTTGGGGAGTTGTATGAACGAGGTGTAAATCTGGCTACCGGACTGATTGAGTTAGGTGTGAATGCGAGAGATCATGTCGGGCTTTTTGGTGATAATAGGTTTGAATGGATTTTAGCAGATTATGGAGTTCAGCTGTGCGGAGCAGCGGATGTTCCGAGAGGCCGTGATGTTACGGATGCGGAATTGGTTTATATCATCAATCACGCAGAGATAAAGATTGCTTTTCTGGAAACAACTGTCCTTTTAGGCCGGGTACTTAAACTCAAAAAGGATTTACCCAAATTAAAGGAGATTGTATTGCTGGACTCTGATTTCAGGGCGGGGGATCAATATCGATCCATAGATGAAATCGAACATTTAGGCAAGAAACTGCGCGCCAAGGGGGACAGGAGAGTAGAAGAGCGAATTGAAGGAATTAAGCCGGATGATCTATTCACACTGATCTATACATCCGGAACAACCGGGAAACCAAAAGGAGTCATGTTAACTCATGAAAATATGATGTCACAAGTAAGGGGTATTCCTGTTGAGCTTTCATGTACAGACAGAGTTCTCTCAATACTTCCAATATGGCATATATTTGAACGTGTGTTTGAGATATTTACCATTTCGTGCGGTGTTTGCACATACTACTCCAGTGTTCGGCATCTTGGCATGGATTTAAAAAATGTAGAACCTACATTTATGGGATCGGCCCCCCGGCTTTGGGAAAGTCTATACCAGAAGATCCGAAAAAATGTGAAACAAGCGCATCCTATGCGTCAGCTGCTGTTTCATACCGCATATTTTTTGAGCCGTCAATATAGAAACTCCTCATACTTTCTCACAGGGAAAAAACTACATCTGGATCCTCCGTCGACACTTAAACATGTATTACTGGCACCCTTTCACGCTCTTCGATGGCTGATTGTACTGCCTGTTTATGGATTTTTCAATGTGGCCGTCTTAGAGCCTGTGAGAATGAGTGCCGGGGGGTCTTTGAAGGCAACGATATCCGGCGGAGGGGCCCTTCCGGTAGAAATAGATCGATTTTTCAACTACATCGGAATCCCTGTTTTAGAGGGATACGGCATGACAGAGACCGCACCCGTAATTGCCGTACGGTTGGAGGATAATATTGTGATTGGAACCGTTGGCCCAACGATGCAGGATACTGAAGTGCGAATCACCGATATTGAAACCGGTGAAGTGATCTATCCGAATCCTGCTTTACCGCATGAGGGCAGAGGATTGAGAGGAGAAATTCGTGTTAAAGGACCACAGGTAATGAAAGGATATTATCGGGATCCTGAACAAACGGAAGCAACTATACAAAATGGCTGGCTACGAACCGGTGATTTGGGAATGATCACATTTAATAATTGTCTTAAAATTTTGGGCCGGTCTAAATCAACGATCGTACTTTTAAGCGGTGAAAATCTGGAACCGGAGCCGATTGAAATGAGATTGACACAGAGCCCGTACATTGAGCACTGTATGGTTGTGGGTCAGGATCAAAAACATATTGGTGCGTTAATTGTACCCAATATGGAAGGCTTCCGAGATGAAGGGTTCCAAAAACAATCTCTTGAAGAACTTGCAAATGATCCTGAAGTCAGAACTATCATTCATTCAGAAATAAAAAGGATAATATCTGTAGATAATGGATATAAGAGGTTTGAATTGATTCATGATTTTAGATTACTTGAGGAAAATTTTTCAAATGGAGAAGAGCTGACGAGCCTGTTCAAAATGAAACGTCATGTAATCACCGACAAATATCAGAATCTGATTGATGAAATGTATCATCAGGAATCAAATGAGGAAGTGTAAAGATGGAATTCACAACACAGTTACTCTATCCCGTTGACCAGATTTTACTGGCAGTTATGATTTTTTCAATCATGTTTGGGATGGGGTCCAGTTTAACGGTGGATGATTTTAAAACGGTGGCAAGATACCCAAGAGGCATTTTGATCGGATTTTTGTCTCAATTCGGCCTGATGCCATTTTTTGCATACGGGTTGGCTATATTCTTCAATTTGCCTCCGGCATATGCAATTTCTCTAATTTTGATAGGTTGTTTGCCGGGGGGTACGACGTCGAATATGTTCGCATATTTTGCGAGAGGTTCAGTGGCATTGAGCATTGCGATGACGACTGCATCAACGGTAATGGCGCTGTTAATGATGCCAATTCTCCTTGAATTTTACACTGCCGGATTTGTGAGTGAGATAAGTGCAGAACTTCAGACAAGCGGTACGGGCGTTGAATTCGTGATCCCAACAGGCAATATCATAGGGTCTTTAGTATTAGTACTGGTACCCGTGATGATGGGTATGTTCCTCAGGCATAAATCTCCGGCATGGGCTAAAACGGCGGAAGACACGGCGGGTTTTATGGGAATCATTGTTATCATTTATCTCATTGGAACTGTATTTGTTAGGCATACAGGTTTAATGCTGCAAACTCCCTATGATATCTATCTCTCAGCGATCAGTGTTGGATTACTCGGGTTTTTATTTGGATACTGGATGTCGAGGCTATTCAAATTATCACCGATTTTTCAGCGTGCAATTTCACTGGAAACCGGCATCCAAAACGGACCGATTGCCTTTGCAATTATATTACTTAGTTTTTCCGAACCCTATCAGAGTCAGATGTTATGGCTTGCAATCCTCTATTCGTCATTTATAGTGATTTCGTCCTCTTTTATTACATTATACTACCGAAAAGTTGGGAAGTTTGATTTTGAGGTTTTCCAGAATACCACGATTCACAACAGGCTATTTGGTGAGGATTATGTTAGTAAATATCCGGAGGGATATTTACCGGATAGAATAAAAGAGGATCCCAGCCAAGGATCAAATCCAGGTCAGATTCGGTCTGTTGGTAAATAGTTAAATTTCAATAGAATTTGAGAATTCCTGCCTATTTGCGAATTTGTGTTATCATATCTAAATAAAAAAATCCGTACTTTACGGTCTTATTGAAATCCAATAATTGAATCGTTTGAATTTTTTAAAGCCGTATGCTTCGCTCATCGAAAGTGAGCTGCAATCTCTTGATTTACCTGAATCACCTTTCTCTCTTTATGAACCACAGAGGTATATTCTTCAAAATAGTGGAAAAAGAATACGGCCAATCTTGAGTTTATTAGGTTGTGGTGTTTGTGGAGCACCCATTGAGAAAGTAATACCAGCAGCCCTGGCTGTAGAACTACTTCATAACTTTACACTCATGCATGATGACATCATGGATCAGGCGGAAAGCAGGAGAGGGTTACCGGCCGTGCATGTTAAGTGGGATGTATCAACAGCCATACTATCGGGGGATAGTATGTTTGTTCAGGCATTTCTACAACTTCATAAATTAGATAATGATATCGATTTTAAGTGGATGCATGAAGTGTTCACAGATTCCATTAATCGGGTTTGTGAAGGTCAGGCACTCGATATGGAATTTGAGGGAAAAACAGAAGTCAGTGTTGATGAATATCTTAAAATGATTTCAGGGAAAACTTCAGCACTTACATCTGCGTCACTGAAACTGGGAGGTATTGCAGCAGGGACATCAAAAGATAAAGTTAACCGATTGGGTATTATCGGGCACTCATTGGGAGTTGCTTTTCAAATACAAGATGACCTGCTTGATGTTACCGCAGATGCAGAAAAATTTGGAAAAAGGAGTGCAGGAGATATTTATGAGGGAAAGAAAACATTCCTGATGGTTCATACGTTGGAACGCTGTACGTTACAAGAGAAAAATTGGCTTCAGGAAGCATTGAAGAATCGTCCCCTTAGCGATAATAGTGTTAAAGCAGTAATAAAATTATTTGATAAATATGGAGTAATAGAAACGGCTATTGAGCAGATGGAGCATTACTATAAAGAAGCTGAGAATGAAGTAGAAACATTTGATGATTCCAATTATAAAGCAGATCTTATGAACTTGATTAAATTTTTAAAAAATCGTGATTATTAAATTGATAAGAACATTAACAATTTTCGCTTTAGCACTTTTAACCCTTACATCATGTAGAAATGAAGAGCTGATCCGTCCGGGCGACAGCTTAGAAGTGGCGTTTGATAAGGCTATGAATCAGTTTGAAAGTGAAAACTATAGTGAGGCCGCTCGTGCTTTTGAAACGGTCGTTTCAATAGGCAGGGGAACGGATATAGGTCAGGATGCACAATTTTATCTTGCCGAAAGTTATTTTGAACAAAATCGATATCTGTTGGCAGCATCTGAATATAGCCGATATGTACAATTTCATCCCAATTCAGAAAGACGTCAACGCGCTGAATATAATGAAGCACTATCCTATTATCATTTAAGTCCAAGGTACCGTTTGGATCAGAGTTACACGAATACAGCTATAGAGCGATTCAGGCTATTCATTGCACGTTATCCAAATTCAGAGTTAAGAGAAGAAGCTGCTGATAAAATTGTAGAATTGAGATCGAAACTTGCACATAGGGATTACAATGCGGCAGAGTTTTACATGCGAATAAGCCGATATAATTCGGCTGCAATCTATTTCGGATTGGTCATTGATAATTACCCTGAGACAAGCTGGGCAGAACTTGCATTAGTGCGGCAAATTGAAGCATATGTAATCTATGCAGAGAATAGTGTTCAACAGCGTCAGGAAGAGCGATTCAGAAGTGCGTTAGAAAGCTATAACAGATACCTGCAGTTATTCCCCAGAGGCGAAAACAGAAGCAGAGCGGAAGATCTTTATGACCGCGCCAATCGTGGACTCAATGCAGTCCTAAGTCAAGACGTTACTGCCAACGGAAATTAAATACTGTCGGAATTTCAGTTTTAATGCGTTATTACTTTGAACGCAGCGAATCAAGCGTAAGTGAGATCCTGAAATAAATTAAGGATGACGCGATGGAGGATACTTTTCACTTCTAACTTTTCACTTTTTACTTCATGTCCAATACAGACGATAAAATTTGGCGAGCCTTCTACACCAAACCTCGGCACGAAAAAAAAGTGGCAAACAGGTTAGAAGATCGGTATGAAGTTTATTGTCCAGTTGTTGAAACGCGTGTTCAGTGGAGTGATCGGGTTAAGAAAGTTAAAAAACCACTTTTCACCAGTTATCTTTTTGCGAGAGTAAATGAAAAGGAGAGGATTGAAATTCTTCAAGACCCATCCATTTCCAGAACAGTAATGTGGCTGGGTAAACCGGCTTTAATCCGCGATGAAGAGATTCGGGATATTCGAATTCTATTGGAGGAGATAGAACCCGATGAACTTGAGATTGAACAATTTTCGGAAGGACAACGCGTAAAAATTGATTCCGGCTCTCTACGGGAGATGGAGGGGATTATTGTTGAGATTAAAGGGAAAAGAGCAAGGTTGAGGTTGGAATCACTGCAATGTGATGTTACTTTTACAGTAAGGACGGTGCAGTTGAAGGGGATAAGGAGTGAAAAGTGAAAAGTTAGAGATCCATGAACAATATCGAGGTTATTAGATGCAGAGAGTTGGCATTTTAGGAGGGTCTTTTGATCCTGTACACAATGCACATTTACGAATTGCAAAATCATTCCTGAAATCAGGATTGATTGAAAAACTATTGGTTATCCCTGCTCCGTCGCCTCCTCACAAAAGTGACCTGCAAACAAGTTTTCAACATAGATTTGAAATGCTCAAAATAGCTTTTCAAGATTGGAAAAATGTTGAAGTCAGTGATCTGGAGGAGAGACTTCCGATACCATCCTACTCGATCCAAACCATTCAGCATCTTCAAGAAAAAAATCCGGAAACACGATTTTATCTCTGTTTAGGTGAGGACAGTTTAAGCCACTTTCATAAGTGGTACAAATACAAAGAAATTATCAAACAGATCACTATAATGGTGGCTGAAAGGCCGGGATTTGACAGTTCCACCGTAGAAAAGGAAATCCTTGAAAAAACTATTTTTGTAGATCATGATCCATTTGGCATATCCTCAACTGAGATTCGAGAATCGATGAATGACCAAAATGGAACAGACAAAATACCTGTTCCGGTACTTGAGTATATTCGTACCTATCATTTATATGAATAAATAATCAAAATTCCTTATTTTACTTAGCTTAATAAAAATTGATTATTGAACAAGACAAACAGATGA
>DEMS01000029.1 GCA_002359315.1 Bacteroidetes bacterium UBA2664
TCAACCTATTTCAGTATAAGACCATTGAACCCTGAACCTTGAATCCTGAAACTATGCACTTTAACACCCCCCGACCCCCCTTATTAGAGTGGACTTTTTTGATATTATTCATATTCTGTTTTACATGGCAAGGTGTTAATGCACAACAGCTGGAAATCAGAATTGATGCCGGCGCTATTGACAGAAATCAATCCATCGTCTCTTTTTATCTGCCAATTTCAGTAGAGGATGGGGTTTATGTGATTAAAGATGAAGAGCAAAATGAACATCATCTACAAGTGGATGGAAATAACAGAGCTTGGTTTTTGATTTCAGCTCTCAGAGCAGGGGATCATAACACCTATACATTTGATTCAAATTGGCAAGCCAACAGATCAGCCGGAAATTACGAAATGGATGAGAATACCATCACTCTACAATCGGGGCAGCGTGATGTACTGAGTTACTTTCACGGTACAAATAATCCACCGGACAAGTTGGATGATAGATATAAAAGAGGAGGTTATATTCATCCGGTTTATACCCCGGATGGCGTAATTGTTACCAATCATTTGAATGCCCATCTGCACCCTCATCATTCAGGGATTTGGTCTGCATGGACCAGTACCCGTTTTCAGGATCGAAGGCCTGATTTCTGGAACATTCACAACAACAATGGCAGGGTTGATCAAGTGGGGGGCTTGCAGGAGGTATGGTCAGGCCCGGTCTTTACAGGATTTAGAGCCAAACATCATTTTACAGATTTGTCAGGCACTGAACCTGTTGTTGTAATCCATGAGGAGTGGGAAGTAAGGGCGTACCGTTCTGATGAGTCCTATCATATTTTCGACCTAACGTCGACACAGAGCCTGAATGGTTCTGATACGTTATTTTTACCGGAGTACCATTACGGTGGAGTGGGTTTGCGAGGCCACGGAGATTGGGATGATCCTGAGAACGGCACTTTTTTGACATCTGACGGATTGGCCAGGGACGGACATGCCACTCGTGTAAATTGGACACATATTGGCGGCGAATCAGAGGGCAGATTGGCCGGGATTACCGTTATGAGTCATCCATCCAATTTCAGGCATCCGCAACCGGTTCGAATACATCCTGAAGAGCCCTTTTTCAATTTTGCACCTCAGCAAATGGGTGAAATGAAGATTGAATCCGGATCACCCTATGTTGCCCGCTATCGATATATTGTTTATGATGGAGCTCCGGACCCGGATCTACTGGATCAACTTTGGAGCGAATATGCATACCCGGCCGGGGTCACCGTTTTAGAAATTAATCCATAAACTGATAATTTAAATACAATACAACCATGAGATCTCTTTCGTTAATACTTTTTTCATACTTATTTATTTTCAGTTGTTCTGGCCCGGAGCCTCAGACATTTGAATATACTGCCGGATCTGTAGACCTGGATCAAACCCCTGTTTCAGCAAATCTGGAAATCAGTGATTTCACCGGGGGACTCTGCCTGGAGGCCGGGGGTGAGTTGATTCCGGCTCAAGCTGAACGAATGACTCCCAGCCGTGTCAGGGTATGGTGGCTGTCGAGTCAACAAGCCGGTGAAACCGTTGAATACACGGTACGGATGGATGCGGATTGTTATGATACTGAGTATACCTGGGTCAGACAGAACGACGAATCTATTCAACTCCAGTATGATGGAACTCCGTTGATACAGTATGAACATCCGGTATTTGATGTAGATAATCTTGAAGAGACCAAAAAGCCATTTCATCATGTATTTGATCCTGTTACCGGGGAAGTGATTACAAAGGGTCCGGGTGGACTTTACTCACATCACAGGGGACTGTTTTATGGATACAATCGGGTGATTATCTATGAAGATGAATATGATATGTGGCATGCAGAAAATGGTGAAAGAACGGAGCATGAAAGTTTTGTCTCAGAGATGGAAGGGCCGGTTTTTGGAGGGCATGTTGCACTGATTCAGTGGAAAGATCCCGATGACAGAATCATTCTGGAAGAGGAACGGGATATCCGCGTCTTTCAACAGAGCGAGAACAGCTTTTTTATCGACTTTCACACCCGAATGTTTGCAATTGCGGGACCGGTTCGGTTAGATGGGGATCTGCAACATGCGGGTGTTCAGTTCAGGGCAGCACAATATGTAGCCGATAACGAGGAAGATACTCGTTTTATCCGGCCTGAATCCCTCTCCCATGTACCGGCAAATGAGGAGCTGGGCGAAGAAGATCGAATTAATCTGCCGTGGAATGCCATGAACTTTCAGATCGAGGATAATAATTATACAGTCGTTTACATGACCAACCCGGCCAATCCGGGTCGTGCCGAGATGTCGGAACGTCTTTATGGCCGGTTCGGTGAATTTTTCCCACATTATCACTCAGAAGGGGCTCCACTGGAAATCAGATACAGATTTTGGGTCGTTGCAGGTGAAACTCCAACGGTTGAAGAAATTGAGAGGACGTATCGGCTTTACACTCAGGAATGAGTAAGAAGATATTTATCTGAATATTTCATGGAAAAATCTATTATAAAGGATGGGTAAACTTTATCACAACCGTTTTTATGCAATGGGAACGCGATTTCACGCTCTCATTCCGGGTATTGAAGAGACTCATGCAGAGAGGATTTTCTACCAGATCAAAATGGAAGTAGAACGTATCGAGAGTAAAATAAGCCGATTTTTACCGGACAGTGATCTTTCCAGGATAAATCGTTTGGCGGCAAAAAAACCGGTTCAGATGGATCCTGAAATGAGTGACATTCTGAATGCCTGTCACTACTGCTGGAGTCTGACGGACAGGGCATTCGACTCCACATTGCGCCCGTTGATGGAGTATTGGAAAGAGGATCACGAGGACTCGCTGAATGATTCCGATTTTAAAAATATCATCGATAATGTGGGTTTTCAACATCTAACGCTGGACGAGTCGGATAGCACCGTTATGTTTGACAACGATCAAGTTGAACTGGACTTGGGCGGATTTGGCAAAGGTTATGCATTGGAAAAAGTGAAAGAGATGTTATCGGATGCATCGATAGATCAGGCATTTATCAGTTTTGGTGAGAGTTCAATTCTCGCTATAGGTGATCACCCCGCCGGGGATAAATGGAGAATCGGGATGAATAATTACGTGAATCCCGGCAATACGGTTCATGAATTCAGAGTGAACAACGGGTCTGTATCCACATCAAGCAATTTTTTCCTGGATGATGCAGGGAGGCTCCGAAATCACCGGCATGTGATCAATCCAAAAACCGGGAAACCGCATGAACCGTTTACGTCGGTCAGTGTATCGGCGGAATCACCTGTTTTGGCTGAGATGTTATCGACTGCGTTTCTTGTCAGTTCTGACGAAAAAATAAACGAAGTGATGAATCACTATGAAAATCTGGAAGTCATTCGGGTTGATTATGAACCCGGAAATGCAATAATAACCCAATTTTAAAAACAAATGATGAGCATTAACCGCAGAAAATTTCTTGAGATGACGGCTGCTCTTGCCGGGACGTCGATAATGACCACCACAATGCCGTGGTTTTCCGTATTTAATAATCCGGCTCCATTTGGAATGGGTGCATCCGATCGAATACGGGTGGGCATCATCGGGGTTGGATCCCGGGGAAGGGCGCTTTGCCTGAATCTTCTGGAACTTGAGAATAGAATGAATATGAAGGTTGTAGCGGTATGTGACAATTATGAACCGCATTATGAAAGAGCGATTGAACTGACCCATGGAGAGGCCGAAGCATTTCTGGATTACAGGGAGATGATCGATTCTGTTGAACTGGATGCTGTGGTGATTGCGACTCCGCTTCATGAACATGCACATATGACGATCAATTGTCTGAGAGCCGGCATTCATGTTTACTGTGAAAAAGCGATGGCCCGCACGCTTGACGATGTGAAAGCGATGTATGATACCCATCAAGAGACCGGAAATATCTTGTTGATCGGACATCAGCGACTCTTTAACCCGGTTTATCTGGAAGCTATGGATCGGCTCCGCAAAGGCGATATCGGGCCGATTACAATGTTACGTGCATGGTGGACCCGAAACACGGATTGGGTCTTTTATGAAAATACCGGCGGACGCGGAACGGCTTTGGACAGGCAACGGAACTGGCGGTTTTATGAAGAATTCTCTGCCGGTATGATATCTGAACTGGGATCTCACCATTTTCAGGTAGCCAACTGGGTACTGGGGAATCAGCCGCTTTCGGTGATGGGCAGTGGCAGTATCAATCACTTTACGGATGGAAGGGAGGTTTGGGATAACTTCTCACTGGTGTTCAAATATCCGGAAAAAATTCATTTCAGTTACGACTGTATCACAAGTAACAAACACAACGGTATGCAGTTTCAGGTGTTGGGTAACGATGGCACGATGGAGTTGGAATCCAATTTACAATTTGAAGAATTTCCGGAAGAACCGCCATCGATTCAGGGTTTGATCCAGAATATTGAAGAAGGTGAAAATGAAACGATTCCCATCGGTGGGGCTACCTGGATACCGGATACCCATCTGAGATTGGGGGGTGAATATATATCACCGGGATATGAATTGGATGATACCCTACTCTATCTGGAAGGTTTTATCAACTTTGTGAGAGCGGGAAGTGCACCGGAGAAACTTACGATGGAAGGATATAATGCTTCTACATGGACACTTCTTGCGGAAGAAGCGACGAAGACAGGCAAGGAGATTACATTGCCGGATAAGTATCGGATTTGATTTGTGGACTTGGAAAGGTTCATCTAGACACTCCCCTACGCTCCCCTTTTTAGGGGGGAATACGGTCTTTGTTATTGATTTGGGAGGATGTGAAAGACTTACTTTAGTTGTGGAAGACATTTCCCTTGACCTCCTTTTTTGGGGACATAAGCGTTGGGTTAGCTTGGGATTTGCCAATGAAATTCCCCCTAAATAAGGGGGGCGTAGGGGGGTGTTTGTAGGGCTCGTATAAAAATAAAAACTAAAAAATCAGCGATATGTCTAAAAAAGGATTCACCCGAAAGGAGTTTTTAAAGACAACCGGAGTACTGGCCGGTGGGGCTATGATGTCAGCACCCTCCATAAGCAGGGGTTCAAATTTGCATAGAGCGAAGCGAAGAATGGCGGTGGTTGGAACCGGGGTTCGGGGTGTCAGTATGTATGGGCGAGACCTTCGAAACAACTACTCAGAAACGGTTGATTTAGTGAGTCTGTGTGATATCAATCCGGGAAGGCTTCGAGTTGCGCAAGAGTATGTAGGTGGGGATCTGCCTGTTTATACCGATTTAGAAGAGATGCTTCAGGCGGAGAAACCGGAGACGTTGATCGTCACATCCCGGGATGATGTGCATCATGATCATATTATTATGGGGATGAAGAATGGTTGTGATATCATCACTGAAAAACCGCTCACGATTGATGAGGTAAAAGCTCAGGAGATCATCGACGCTGAAAAAGAGTATGGAAGAAAAGTAATTGTGACATTCAACTACCGATATCCGCCTTACAGGGCAAAAATCAAAGAGTTAGTCATGGATGGTTGGATCGGTGACGTTAAAAATGTAGACATGAATTATCATATCACTCACAGTCATCTGATGAGATATATGCAGCGATGGCATGGACAGAGAAAATATGGCGGTTCACTTTGGGTTCATAAATCGACTCATCATTTCGACATGATCAACTGGTGGATTAATTCAGATCCGGAGGAGGTTTTTGCGAAAGGTGCTTTGGAAAGATTTGGCAAAGAGGGTCCGTATAGGGGGAATAATTGTCGGGATTGTGCTTTTACAGATCAGTGTCCATACTATTGGGATATCACTCAGGACAATTATCTGAATACACTGTATGCCGAGCAGGAGCATCATGACGGATATATTCGGGATAATTGTGTGTTTCGGGAGGAGATCGATATTTGGGAAAAACATACAGCACTCGTCAAATATGCGAACGGAGCTTTTTTGAACTATTCTCTTACAGCTGATTCTGAATTTGAAGGGTATACCCTTGCAATCAATGGCAGTAAAGGTCGAATTGAAGTTCGTGCCGGGGGGTGGCCTCGAAAAAACGGAGAAGACATCACCTTTATGCCCAACAAACGCTACTCCGATCGGGAAGAGGAGGTGATCCATGTAGCGCACGGGTCGGGCGGACACTGGGGCGGTGATCCCATCATGAATGATCAATTATTTAAAGATCCTGACAGACCTGACCCACTTAAACAGCAGGCCGGTATAAGGGATGGGGTGATGTCGATTTTGGTGGGTGTTGCGGCCAGAAAGAGTATTGATAGCGGTGAAACGATCCGGATTGGGGATCTGACAGATTTGGTGCCGCATCCTACAAGAGAGAGTTGAGTGTAAGTTTAGAACGCTGACTCAGCATTAATCGCGAGTGCTGAATGTGAATTAAGAACACTGAATCCGCACCCAACGCGAGAATTGAATGTGAGTTAAGAACTCTTATAAAACTAATGAGATACACAAAATCAGTGAGGAGAGGAAAGTCACGATCCACATTACCGAATGGATTTTCCAGATAATGTTACTTCCTTACCCCCAACTCTAACCCCCGCAACTCTGCCAAACCTCGCATTCGGCCGATCAGTGAATAACCGGGATTGGATTTTCGGTCAAAATCGCTGAGCATGCGGTGGCCATGATCAGGACGCATCGGGATGTTGAGATCAAGCCTGCCGGCTTCTTTTCGCCGGAATTGTTCCCGGATGAGGGCACTCATCACCGCTTTCATATCGACACTGCCTTCCAAATGGTTGGCTTCATGAAACGTGCGAAACTCCTCCCGCTGTACATTTCTCAGATGTATGAAATGGATATGACTGCCCAATCGATCCACCATACCCGGCAGATCGTTATCCGGCCTCACCCCGTAAGACCCTGTGCAAAAAGTGAGTCCATTGGATGGCGATTTAACGGAATCAACAAGCTGTTTGGCATCTGCCTCTGTACTCACTACCCGTGGTAAACCAAACAGGGAAAAAGGAGGATCGTCGGGATGAATGGCCATTTTAACTCCCGATTTTTCTGCAACGGGAATGATCTCTTCTAAAAAGTGATAGAGATTTTTGCGAAGGGATTGTTCATCGATCTTATCATAAGTAGCCAGATGATCCCGAAATTGTTGCAGGGTATATCCTTCTTCAGAACCGGGCAGCCCGGCGATAATCGTGTCGGTTAAATATTCTATTTCGGATGCAGACATTTTATTGAAATAGAACTCTGCTTTTTTCCGTAAAGGCGCACTATAATCACTCCCGGCATTTTTTCGTTTCAAAATAAACAGATCAAAAGCGCAAAAAGCGACTTCATCAAACCGTAATGCGGTGGATCCATCCCCGAAAGCGTACTTGAGGTCAGTGCGAGTCCAGTCTAAAACCGGCATAAAGTTGTAGCAGACAATCCGAACATCACAGTTTGCCAGATTCCGTATCGACTGTTTGTAGTTGCGGATGTACTCCAGGTAATCTCCGGAGGCTCGTTTGATATCTTCATGAACCGGAATGCTTTCCACAACCGACCATCTCAAGCCGGTAGATTCAATCTCAGCTTTTCTCTCTTCAATTTCAGATTGAGGCCAAATCTCACCATTTGAGATGTGATGAAGTGCTGTAACGATGCCGGTTGCCCCTGTTTGCCGGATTTCACGAAGCGAAATTGGGTCATCCGGGCCGTACCATCGCCATGTCTGTTCAAGATTCATCAGAATTCTCCGAATTATTCATTATCCATCGCCATTTCTCTGGCCTGAGTAGTGATATAGTATTTTGTAATCATGTTCGGCACTTCCCAGTCGGGCAGTTCCCCTTCAACCAGATATTCAAAATAGGCTTCTGCTACTTTACCGAAATGGGCTTCATGGCCCAGATAAAGTTCGCCTGGAATATCCAATTGCCATCCGTTCTCTGTAGCCTGGTAGGTAGTGCCCGGAAACTCCTCCTGAAGTTGTTCAACAGCACTATTCAGTTCATTTTCAAGTTGTTCGCGGTCAATGTTTTCAACAGGTTCAATAAATAGGGTGCTTTGGAAATTTTGATCCCTGCCTTGACGAATAACCAGGTCGGCAAGTGTTCCTCTCATCAAAGAGTAGTGGGAATCGTTCCCACCAGGAGGAGCCTGATATGCCCATTCAACAGATACATTTACGTGATGGCCACGGATTGTGAAATCAATTTCACCATTGCTGTAATATGGAAGGGATCCGTTCTCTAATTGGTTCTGCAAATAATCCGGAAATTCAGATGCTCCGGTGATATTTTCAAACTGTTGAGCAGATAGTATAGTTGGCCAGCGGCGCGCATTCAGCAGTTCAATGTCTTCTTCATGATAGATTGGCTGATTTGGAAATGTACCCCAAAGGGAAAGATCCACCAGATGGGTGGTTACATCCACAATGCCTTCCCCTTGTTGTTCAACGTCAAAATACCATACGGGCCTTCGAAGGGGAGAGCCGGAAACAATTTTGTAGAGGTGGTGGATACTCTGTTTGATGACTGCCGGATTATCAGCATCACCTTCGATCAGGGTACCGAAAAGATTCCTGTTTTGAGATAAAATTCGTTGGACTCGTGAGTTCACTTCATAGCGTTCAGTCATGATGTCGTAGAGCAGTACATCGTGTTCTTCCGCCTGACGAAACGCTTCATTTAATTTCGACCATCCCTCGCTATTAATCGCCATCGGTTTATCTGATAGCACATTAATCCCATTTTTTACAGCTTCCAGAATATAATCGGTTTTGGAGCGGTTGTTCCCAGCCACAACCATCACATTGCCGGGACGCTCAGTTAACATTTTTTCGAAATAATCTTCACCGGTGTAGATATTCAGGTCCCAATCTGTTGGTGAGTCACTCCGGGTATTGAAAGCATCAATTCGTTGATTGTGAAGTTCCAGATCGGTACCCCCCGGCGAAAAGATGTGGACAGTGGGGTGAACCTGTTGAATCATCTCTTTCTGAACCAGTGCGGCGTGAAAATGGCCCGGGTTTAAAGTCATCAGACGAATTTCACCCTCTGCACCTGTAAATTCAGAGGTTTGCTGATCTGTATTTGAACAAGATAGAAGTATAAATGGAATCAACAAGAGAGTAATCAGTGAAAGTGGATGGATCTGTATGGCTGTCAGAGTCATTCTAAATTGTATGTATTGTGCTAATTATATATGTTCTCAGATATTAAACCCTTCACAATAGGATTGCAAATATTAAACGAAATATTGAAGCCATGAATAGACGACAGTTTATTAAGAGATCAGCATTAACCACTGCAGGCATTGGATTAACAGGACCGTATGTGTTTTCAAGAGGGATTAATGCCCCGAATGAAAAAGTAACCGTAGCAATCATGGGTGGTAGGGGAAGAGCGGGGTACCTGGCTGAGGTTTTTGCGGGAGTGGATGGCACTGAGGTAAAATCCATTTTTGATGTAGATTACCGGCCTCTTAATGAATTGGCAACCAAAGTTGAAGAGCTTCAGCAACGCAAGCCTGAAGTGGGCACTGATTTTAGAACCGCTCTTGATGATCCGGATATTGATGCCCTTGTGATTGCAGCACCCGATCACTGGCATACACCGGCCACGATAATGGCACTACAGGCGGGAAAACATGTATATGTGGAGAAACCATCAAGCCAGAATCCGGCAGAAGCAGAATTGATCGTTCGTGCTCAAAAGAGGTATGATAAAGTCGTTCAGATGGGGAATCAGCAGCGATCTGCACCGGAGTCCATAGAAGCGATTCAGCAGATCCGTGACGGGTTGATAGGGGATGTGTATTATGCGAAATGTTTTTATGCCGCCAACAGGGGTTCGATAGGCCGGGGAAGTATCGCTCCGGTTCCGGAGTGGCTCGATTATGAGTTATGGCAGGGTCCGGCCCCCCGCACTCCGTACAGGGATAATATCATCCACTACAACTGGCACTGGTTCCATAGATGGGGAACCGGTGAGGCCCTGAATAATGGAACTCACGAGTATGATATATGCCGATGGGCGCTTGATGTAGATTTACCAAGCAGAATTTCATCCAATGGCGGACGCTTTCATTTTGATGATGATTGGGAGTTTTATGATGTACAGAATATCAATTTTGACTTTCCAGATGGTAAGATGATTAATTGGGAAGGGCGAAGCTGCAACGGTTACAGATTTTTTGAGGGGAAAGGCCGAGGAGCGCTGATTCACGGCACCAAAGGGAGTATGATGATCGACAGGGATGGATATATTGCCTATAATTTGGATAATGAAGAGATCAAAAGAAGGGTGCGCGCAAGTGAAGGGGATCACCTCAACACGGTTGGCGGCGGCGATCTTACAGACACTCATATCATGAATTTTGCAAATGCGATTCGACAGGGTGATGCATTGAACTCACCGATAGAGTCGGGACAAAAGAGCTCAATGGCACTTCATTTAGGCAATATATCGCAATACGTCGGACGCTCACTTAACATCAACCCGGCATCGGGCCGTATCATCGGTGATTCTGAAGCGATGGGAAGGTGGAGCAGAGAGTATGCCCCGGGCTGGGAACCGAGAATTTAAGGAGTGAAAAGTGAAAAGCGAGAAGTGAAAAGTACTCCGAGCGTAGTGTTTCCTGAGCAACGTAGTGAATGTCTCTACTTCGCCGAGGCTACGTAGACCAAGAAAGATTCGGATGGCAGGGAGATGTGAAAAGTGAGAAGTGAGAAGATTATGAATCAACGATCGTACTGGGAAAGAGAGGAGTGGTTTAAGCCTGCGGACCTGATTATTGTCGGTGCCGGGATTGTGGGTGCTTCAGCGGCACTTTTCTATAAAGAGATCTATCCGGATCATGAGGTTGTGATTGTCGAGAGAGGTTCATCTCCGATGGGTGCGAGTACCCGAAATGCAGGCTTTTCATGTATTGGATCCATTTCCGAACATCTGGCTGACATCGAATTAACTGACATCGATACGGTTCTAAAACGCATTAAGCGTCGATGGAATGGTTTGCAGTTGCTGAAAAATACAATGGGTGAGGAAGCCATCGGTTATGAGCATACCGGAGGGTATGAGGTTTTTTATGAGGATGAGCTTTTCTGGAAGTGCAAATCTGAGATCGATTCACTGAATAAGCGGATGGAGGAAATAGTGGGAGAGAAGGAGGTCTATTCAGAGACCATCTATGAGGGGGTTCCGGCTATTTTGAATCGGCTTGATGGATCGATCAACAGCGGAAAGCTGATGCGATCTCTTCATCAAAAAATATCGGAATTGGGTGTGAGAACTTTGTGGAACAGTGAAGTGGATTCGGTGGAGGAGGGTTCGGTTCTTCTCAAAACTGGAGATAAATTAAAAGCGAATAAGATCGCTCTTACAGTAAATGGATTTATCTCCGGACTGAGTAATGTGAACGTTTTTCCTGCAAGAGGATATGTTTTTGTGACTCAGCCTATAGACGGCCTTAAATGGAAGGGGACGTTTAATTATAACGAGGGATATGTTTATTTCAGGAATATTGATAACAGGCTGTTGCTGGGCGGTGGCAGAAATGTAGCAAAAGAGGAAGAAACGACATCAGAGTTTGGTGTTAATGCGGTGATCAAAGAGTATCTCATATCATTTGCGAATGAAAAGCTTCATCTGCCGAAAGGATGGAAGATTGATCTGGAGTGGAGCGGGATTATGGGGATGACTCCCGATAAGGAGCCAATCATTAAAGAGGTAAAACCGGGCGTCTGGACCGGTGTGGGGCTTAGCGGAATGGGGATTGCCATCGGGATGGAAGTAGCCAGGGAGCTTGTTACTTTTGCCTTGATGCAAAAGTAACCAAAAAATCAAGGCTGTGAATTAGCTGGCGGCCGTTCATGGGTTGCGTGTGACACAAATTAAATGGTCCGCAACTGGCAGTCCAAGCACTGAATTATGGCCGGTATTAATTTGCGCTTATCACACGCATCCCATTCTCTTAAACCGCCAACTAATTCAAGGCCGGCTTTTTATCCTTATTATGAAGTTCAGGCATCACAAATTAAATGGTCCACCATGGGCAGCCCCAGCACTAATTAACGGTCGGTACTATTTTTCCCTTTTCACGCGCATCCCATTCACTGATATCGCCAACTAATTCAAGGCCGGTTTGGTTTTTAAAAGCAATTAACTTTCTGATAACCACACTACCTTTCATTACCGTCATCCTTCTATGTATAAA
>DEMS01000024.1 GCA_002359315.1 Bacteroidetes bacterium UBA2664
GTCATAGTATTCGAACTGACGTTTTAAGGGTGTTTTTTAAAAAAACACCCCGTCTTGTCACATCAAAGGCAGCGGGGAATCGATGGCAACTGCCATGGCGCGAATCCACTCCATTTCATTACGTCCGGTTATACCATCCTGAGCGATGGCGTGCAAAGCTGCATTAAGAAAGGATTTTTTAACGGCACCACTGCTTTTGCCGATCTCTTCAAGGGCTTGATCAACAGCATCAAATGTACATTCAGACTGTTTTGCTAAGCTCAATCCACTTTTTGGTTTATCATCCAGAGTTCGCATAGCCGCATTCCAGGCTTCTTCCGGATTTCTCGTCGTTTCGTGTGCAATGGCAGAAATCAGCAGGGAGATCTCCTTACCCAGCCTGTTCATGTTTGTATGCACAATTTCGGATTCAGCCTTATTTGAATGGACGGCTTCCAGTTGATGCGTGATTACTTTTTCTAAAGCATATTCAAAAAGAGTCACTTTCCCATCCGCAGTAATTAATGCAGAGATCGTTTTACGAAACCGTTCAAACTGCGATTCACTCATCTCTTTCAGGGCAGGGATGGCGATTTCAACAATTGGCAGTTTCCATTCCGGTTTGATGGATTGTACATGTTGTTTAATGTTCAATACTGCAAATTCAGTTTCAGGCCCACACAATTTTTTTATCTGTTCAATCTGATTTGTTTCAATTTCAATCTCATCTGAAAGAAGCATCGCAAAGATGAAAGATTCGGCTCCAAGAGGTTCATGAATGGCTTGTTTTACCGGTTGAGGAAGGCCGTTCAGTATGGTTCCCGCTTTGGTAATCTGCTGAGAGTCGATGGTACCCATTGCGGCCAAAATCCATTGAGGATCCATGAACTCAAGATCTCCGTCTGACTCCGTTGAACCTGATTGGCTTGTTGGTTGATTTCTTGCTGTGGATCTGCGAACAACATCATCCCGGCTCAATGCAGAACCCAATGCTTCGATTCTCTTATTAATCGGTGGATGTGTGGCAAACAGGGTATCGAGCCCGGATTTAAAACTGCTGGAAAAGAACAAATGACTCATTTCCATCGCATGAGCATCATTGAGGGTCGGTTTTTCGGCGGAATGGGCAATTTTATGAAGTGCGCCTGCGAGTCCATCCGGATTACGGGTGTATTGAACCGCGGCGGCATCAGCCAAATATTCTCTCTGACGGGATACGGCAGATTGAATAATTCTTCCAAAGAGCATGCCAATGTAACCGATTGCCAGGAGTGCGAGTCCGAAAATAATGATTCCTCCCTGATTCTTATTTTTACCGGACGATCCCATTCTGGCATAAGCCCCACTTCTCATGATCATGAGCCCCATCAAATGGATCAGTAATATTCCATTCAGTATCCCGATCAATCGAATGTTGATACGCATATCCCCATTAAAAATATGGCTGAATTCATGGGCAATAACCCCCTGAAGTTCATCACGATTGAGCTGTTCAAGAGTTCCGCGGGTTACGCCAATGGCTGCGTCCCGGGTACTGTATCCTGCAGCAAAAGCATTTATAGAGGGCTCCTGATCAAGGATGTAGAGATCAGGGACAGAGATTCCGGCCGCGATAGACATCTCCTCGACAACGTTAATCAATCGTTGCTCATTAAAATCAGTAGTAGACATTGATACTTTGCGTCCACCCAACATCTCCGCTACGGCAGATCCGCCCTTTTTCAGTTGATAAACACGTGTGATTGTGCCAATGGCAATGACTAAAAAGGTCACAAAACTGACACCAATAAAAAGCTCAGGAATCCAAAGTGAAGGAATTGCTGCATCACCGGTTACACCAAAAATGAAGAGGGTAACAAAATAGATCGATATATCCAGTGCAATAATGGCAAGAATATAGATAAAGATCAGTTTTCGGGTCGTGCTGCGAGTCCGATCCTGAGCGGAGAAGAAGTCCATATTTTAGAGTAAGATTTTAAAAAGAGACTTTTGGGGCCTGTCGTTCTACATCGGGTGCTTCTAATTGAAACTGAGAAGCGGCTGAAAACCCAAAAATATTAGCAAAAATGTTATTTGGAAACTTTTCGCGGGCCGTGTTGTAATTCATAACGGCATCATTAAATGCCTGGCGAGCAAAAGAGATCTTATTCTCTGTACTTGTGAGCTCTTCGGTAAGCTGCATCATATTTTGATTGGCTTTGAGGTCAGGATATCGTTCGGATAGAGCAAAAAACTTACCTAATGCGCCTGAAAGAGCTTTTTCAGATCCCGCCAACTTTTGAATGGCTTCCGGATTTGTCGGATCATCAGCCACACTTTTTTCAACCTGTTGCGCTTGATTACGGGCATTGATCACCGCTTCCAATGTATCGCGCTCATGTTTCATGTAGCCTTTTGCTGTTTCCACCAGATTTGGGATCAGATCATATCTGCGTTTCAATTGCACATCAATCTGGGAAAAACCGTTTTTGAATCGGTTTCGCAGAGCAACCAGTTTGTTGTAAATGGATACAGGCCAAATGATGAGTATCGCTAATATTACGAGTAGTATTATAGTAGTTGTCATGGTCTTAGGGGTTTGTTAGTATAGAATCCGATGGTAATTGAATATACAATAGTGTTACGGCTCCTACCACATAAAGATTCAGAGATGAATTTTCGGTGTAAGTACTGAAAGAGTGGCGGGATCTCAATTAATCGAAGCCAAAATCTTACAATTCATCCGAATAATAAGCTTTAACACGATCTCTGAGATTAAATCCGCTGCTCATTACTTCGCCATAGGCTCCTGCACTTCGGATGGCTACCAGATCGCCCCTTTCGATAGCAGGGAGTGAAATGCCACGCTGAAACGTATCCGACGATTCACAGATCGGCCCGACAACGTCATAAATTTTAGGGGATTTTTTACTGGTCAAAACATCAACCCGATGTGAGGCCTGATAAAGAGCAGGTCGGATGAGTTCTGTCATGCCGGCATCAATAATCGCAAAATTTGTAGTGTATCCTTCTTTGATGAAGAGTACCTTTGATATCAAGCTGCCACACTGCCCAACAATGCTTCTGCCCAGCTCAAAATGGACTTTCTGCCCTTTCCTGACGTTTAGTTTTTTATCAAACAATTCAAAAAAAGATTTAAAATCCGGAATGGAGTGGGTGTCCGGGTCTGAATAATCAATACCAAATCCACCGCCTATATTGATATGTTCAAGAGGGTGTCCCTTCTCCTCAAAAACGGTTTGAAGTTCATTCACTTTATCACAGAGTTGTTCAAACGGATTTAAATCCTCGATTTGAGAACCGATATGAAAGTGAATTCCTTTTAATTTGATGGAAGACAATTCAGGAAGCAGTTCAAATAGGGCAGGCAGTTTATCAATGGTGATGCCAAATTTATTTTCATTGAGTCCGGTGGTGATATATTTATGTGTATTTGCCTGAATATTCGGATTTAACCGTATGGCTACATCAGCGACCTGCCCGTTTGATGAAGCAAGATCATTCAGTACAATCAGCTCTTCTATTGATTCACAGTTGAATGAATAGATTTTATGTTGAAGGCCAATTTCAAGTTCTTCGTCCGTTTTTCCCACCCCTGCAAAAGCGATCTGATTCGGGTTGAATCCGGCATCGATCGCACGTTCAATTTCACGGCCGCTCACACAATCGATACCCAGTCCGGCTTCCAGGATTCGATTTAATATTTTGTAATTAAAATTCGCTTTGATCGCAAAATGGATATGATATCCTTTCGAAAGGCCGTGTTGATTCACTGCGGCCAATGTATCATCCAACAGATCCAGATCGTAGTAATAGAATGGAGTTTGAATCTGATCCAGTTTTTTTATGAGTTCGGGCGTGAACATACTTAAATATAAGTAGGGATTTTATTGAATATTGTCTGCTAAAACCGTTTTGATTCATCAATTCGGTGTGCTAAAGATAGTGTCATTCAGCCATTAATGGAATAGTGTTTATCAATCGCTAAATCGTTTAGTTAAGACGTGTCAAAAAGAATTAAACAGTTCCAGTACGGTTTTCCATTCATCCGTCCATGGAGAGATCATTTCAAAATGTCCGGCGTTTGGAAGAAGTACCAATGATGCATCATCTCCGCTGTTTTTCATTGTTTCAACAAAATGATAGCCGAAAAACGGTGGGACAGGGGCATCGAAAGCAGCAACTACTTCAACAAAAGGTACTTGAATGGGTAGCAATCTGAGAGGGGAAGTGTCCAGATAGGCACCTTCACTTCTATTTTCGAGATCGACTAATGTTTCTATGGTGTTGGCACCGCAAGAGGAAGAGCCATAACGGGCGTATCTTTCCAGATCATTAATGCCGGCCAATGAGATTGCAGCTGAAACTGAAATGGCCTCGGGGGTGTAGAGTGGGCTCGATTCGTCAATATTTTTGCGAGAAGCAAGCCAGGTTGCCAGGTGTCCACCGGCTGAGTGTCCGGCAACGATGATATTTGAGAGATCCAGCCGGTACTCTTCGGCGATCACATTCAGATAATCCGCTCCATTGGCAATGTCTAAAAAAGTGCCGGGATACCCACCGCCATCATGACCAATACGGCGATATTCCATATTCCAGATTGCAAATCCCTGCTTGCGCAGTTCGGCGGCCATTGGATTCATAAGTTCCACTCCCGGATAGGCGCTAAGCCAGCAACCGCCATGGATGAGGATTATTGTGGAGCTGATATCACCATCAGGCAACCATAAATCACCAAACTGCAGTGAATCATCTCCAAAATAGATCCTGTGATCGGCTTGTAATCCTTCAACCTCGATTAAATCACTCCATGACACAAGCTGGGCAGTAGTATTCTGAAACGAAAAAGTGAATAAGAGTGAGAAAAAAAGATATTTATACGACATCGAGTTAGTATAATCAGGTAGAATGTAAATTAAAATGATTTATTCATTGGAATTTTTTTAATTGTAAAACGTTCAGTTGTAATATGTTCATATTAGTGTTGGTTTGGAACCCATCATTAAACTTTACAGGAGTTTATCAAAATGAATAAGATTGGTTTGATCAGGATATTAAAATTGAGTTTGCTCGTGTTTGGCCTGACCATCATGAAAGGCTGCTCAACGGCTGAAAATCGAACTCTATCAGAGCTGGATAGGGGGTATTATCAAAATCAGGCATTATCACCTCGTGTTCGAAGTCAGGTCGAAGAGAGTTTTGAGTCTGTGCGAAGAATACAGAGCAGTACTATATACAGAACCTATCTTTTTCCCAGCAATCAGATGCCCACTGAATCAGAGATCCCGGGTATTTATTTGGATGAGATCGCATTCGAACGAACTGCCGGTGCCCATTCAACGGCAGGAACTGCAGTTGTAATCGCTATAAATAACCGTAGGGCTCTGTTGTTAACAGCCGCTCATGTTGTTTCATTGCCGGATACTTTGTATCACTATTCCGGCATTCAATCTGATTCCGAAAACCGGAGGGTTGCAGCCGTATCAATAGCTCAGTCAAGAGACCAATATGTATTTACGGATCTGGGGATGGAGTATATTGAGTTGTTGGCAATAGATGAAAATCGGGATCTGGCATTGATGAAAACGGTGTCAGATATTTCAGAGACTGATTTAAAACCGATATCCATTCCAAAAGGCAATCCCAATCGCCTGGATTGGACGGATGTTGTATATGCGACCGGGTACCCAAGGGGAGTGCAAATGGTAACCCGCGGAATCGCCAGCAGGAGTGAGCTCCCGGTGCGAAAAATCACATTGGACCTTTCCATCAATCGTGGATTTAGCGGAGGCCCATTATTTGCAGTTCGAAATGATGGTTCAGGTTTGGAATGGCTCGGGACAATTACCTCAGCAATGGGTGAACGTGATTACTTTTTGGTTCCTGATGATACTCCTGTGGAAGAATTCAAGCCGGATATGCCGTACAGAGGCGAACTTTATGTCAGATCTTCCCCCAGGATCTATTATGGCATCAGCAATGCTGCGGATATAAATGAAGCGACAAATTTTTTAAGAGAAAACTGGCTCTTATTATTAAGCCACGGTTTTACACCCGAAATATTTGAATAGAATCACTCATCAGCATCAGCATCAGCATCAGCATCACCAAAACCACCGCCGCCGGGCGTGACAATCACAAACCGATCCCCACTGTTTAGATCCTTGCCATCGACCCATTGAAGCGTTTCCCGGGAACCGTCGGTTCGTTCGATCCACTGTTCGCCACAATTTCCGGGCAGGCCACCCTTTAATCCAAAAGGTTTTGTCACCCGATGTTGTGTAAGTACAGAGAGGGAAACAGGCTGAAGAAAAGTTAATATCCTGGTGAGGCCGTTTCCTCCTGACCACTTTCCGGCACCTCCCGAATTATTATTGATTTCGTAACGATCGAGCCGGACCGGATATCTATGTTCCAATATTTCCGGGTCAGTCGCACGAGTGTTGGTCATATGCTGATGAACAGCATCGGCACCATTGAAGCCCTCACCGGCACCGGTTCCGCCGGCTATGGTTTCATAATAACCAAACCGGCCGTTGCCAAAAAGCACGTTATTCATTGTGCCATAACTGCAACCGGTTAAACCAAATGCTTTAATCAATGTATCCGTGAGTCGCTGACTTGTTTCTACATTACCGCCAACCACGGCCGGACACTCTTCCGGAAGTTCTGAAAAATGAGGATTTAACATTCCATTTGGCAAGCAGATCTCAATGGGTTCGAGGAGCCCATCGTTTAGTGGCAAGGGTTCATCAATCATGAGGCGAAGCAGGTAGATAATGACACTGTTCACGATCGATGGATTTGCATTCAGATTTCCGGGATGTTGTTCTGATGATCCTGAAAAATCGATTTTCATGGATTGATTTTTGACCGTGCATTTAACGGCTAATTTAAATCCATCATCCAATATTTCTTCAGCCTGATATTTCCCATCCGGAATTTTTCCGATCGTTTGCCTCATTTGATGGGAAGCGTACTCTTTGAGCCGGTTCATGTAGAGTGAAATCTCATCTTTCCCGTAGATATCAGCCAGTTTTTTTAGTTCCTGTACTCCACGATGATTTGCAGCAACGGCTGCACGAAGATCGGCTAAATTTTCCTTTACTGATCTGGAAGGCCAAGGGCCGCTTTCAAAAATCTCTTTAACTTCATCCCATCTAAAATTCCCTTCTTTAGCTAAAAAAAGAGGTGGAATCACGATCCCTTCTTCAGCAAGATTTTGAGCATCCGGAGGCATTGATCCGGGCCTTTTTCCACCTATTTCGGCATGATGAGCACGATTTGCGACAAATCCAATCAGGGTGTTTTCATAGAATACCGGAGTGATTACATTCAGATCCGGCAAATGTGACCCACCAAAAGCAGGATGATTTGTAATGATGACATCCCCTTCTGAAAGATGATCGCTTTTATTTTTAAATGCCGAAGAATAAAAACGATTCGGATTTTTTCGGTATTCCTCCAAAACCGTCCGAACACAACTTCCCATTGCCCCCAGATGTACTGGAATATGGGGGGCATTCACCACGAGGTAACCTTGTGGATCGAGCAGTGCACAGGAGTAGTCGAGCCTCTCCTTGATATTCACTGACAGAGCGGTTCGTTGTAGCATTTCACCCATTTGATCTGCAATTGAGCTAAACCGATTGATATAGAGTTGAAGCTGAATCTCTTCAGATTGCGGAGATTTCGGTTTGTCATGCAATAAGCCCGACTTAGCTGCAGTGTATTCTAAGTTCCACGTTCCATCTCCCAACAGGGTGCCGCTCCATCCTTCTTCAATTACCGTAGTACTGTGAGGGTGAAGAATCATTGCCGGGCCCGTAATTTCTACTGACGGAGTTAAGTCAGAAATTTCATAAACCGGCGCTTGATGATACTTATTGTGATAGAGTATCTCAGTTAACTGATCAGTAGAAGGCGGTTTGGTTTTTGAGTTATTAGAATTAGAAATTGTATTCACTACAGAGGGATTGTTTGCAGATACTTTTTCTGATGCAATAACCCTTATCGATTCAACTTCAATGATTCGATCATCAATCCAATGCCCATACTGTTGATTGTAGGCATCTTCAAATGATTTCTTAAGATTGATATCGCTGTCCCATTCCAGCTCTAATGTATGATCCTGGCCTAAAAAACGCAGAGCGGCCACTCGTCGCTTGATCATAATTTCTTCTTGATTTATGCCTTGATTTTCAAGTGAGCTTATAGAATTCTGATCCAGTTCTTTGAATAATTTTGGCAGGTCATCCATACACTCGTCAATCGGCATGAGGATCTGTTTAAGTGAGATCTCTTCCTGAAGGGACTGTTGCAAGCCGTATGCACTTAATAAACCGGCGTCGGATGGAACAAGTACACTTTTGATATGGAGTTTCTGTGCAACGGAAAGTGCATGCTGTGCACCGGCACCGCCAAAGGCTACAATTGTATAATCGGCCGGATCAAAACCCTTTTGAATAGAAATTTGCCGTATTACTTGCGCCATTCTCTCGTTGATAATATCCAAATAGCCATAGAGAATCACCTCTTTAGACAGTGCTGTATCTCGGTTTTTATTGATTCTGATCAGCAATTGATTAAAGGCAGCGGCAGCAGCTTCCGGGTTCACAGTGATCGGTAAATTGGAGGTTTGAAGACGGCCGGTTAGCAAGTTGACATCGGTAATGGTAAAGGGTCCGCCATTTCCATAACAAGCCGGACCGGGGTTGGCACCGGCGCTTTCGGGTCCTACGGTCAGGCTTTGTCCGTCAAAATCACAGATTGATCCCCCGCCTGCCGCAACGGTTTCAATGTCGATTGCCGGAGCCTGAAGGGTTGCTTCGCCAACGGTATGTTCAAAAACAAATTCTATATCTGAATCAATTCTGGATACATCCGTACTGGTTCCCCCCATATCAAAAGTGATAATTTTTCCCAGATCGGGTGATACCCTTTTCGCAATGGCCATGGCACCGATCACGCCCCCGGCCGGACCACTGAAAAGTCCATCTTTAGGTTTATAATGAGAAGCTTTTGTCAGGGCACCGGCACTATTCATTATTTTCAAAGAGCCCGGCCCGATTGCTTGGGTAATCTCATCCAGATAATTCTGCATAGGTGCGGTTAGATATGCATTGAGATCGGCGGTAATGGATCTGGGGACAATCTTTATGGTTGGATTCAATTGGGATGAACAACTGACATACTTCACACCAAGCTCTTCTAACAGGGCTCCAACCTGTAATTCGTGATCGGGATTTAAATAGCTATGCATAAAACATACCGCAACAGCATCAAAATCGGGTAAAATGGGTTCAATACGTTCCTTTAGAGCATTCAGATCTATTTTTTTCAAAACCAAGCCGGAACTGTCCAAACGTTCAGAAACCTCAATAATCCGGTCGTAGTAAGGAATGGGTTTTTTGATATTTAGGCTGAACAGATCAGGCCTCTGTTGATTTCGAATGTGGAGCAGATCTTTGAACCCTGCCGTAATCAAAAAAAGAGTTTTTCCGCCGGTTCTTTCCAGCAGTGCGTTTGTACCTTTTGTTGTGGAGAGCCGCATTTGAATTGGAGGAAGATTTTGAGACAGCGCGGTAGAAGTGATGAGCCTCGACGCCAGAACAGGAGCTTCCTCCGGGCTTTGAATTTCAAAATTCACCGGTTCATCTGAAAAATTTTTCAGTTTTTGGCCGATAATTAACATGCCATCTTTATGGCTTGAATGTGTGATCGAATAGGTTTTTTGGTCACTATCCAGCAGGTGAAGAGAATAACCGGAAAAGAAACCGTCGGGATATTTTTTTGAAATCTCAGTGTGAATACTTTTCCCATCCTTCCCGATATGCCCCTGGCTGCGAATCGCACTGCTGCTCAATACTTTTATTCTGTGAATGTGCAGTTCCGGGGTTATAGCCAGACAGTCCGTGAATGTACCTCCGGTATCGATATATATTTTAAAGAGGGCGGTATTTCGACTGCTTTTCATTATTTTCCTATCAATAACTGCCGGTTGAACCTTAAGGGGAATAAATTACATTCAATCAGGACGAGAAAAAAAGTGAATTATTTTGAAATAAACACGATTCATTCATTGAGTAGAATATAGTAGTTTGAAAGAATCTATTTTAAAAAGACAGAAGTTTAGGGTTTAAAAACAGATGGGTAACAGATTTCATTTTCCAATTCCTTTTGAGGATCCTGTTCTAATTTTTGCATTGGTGATGCTGATCATCTTGCTTGCGCCCATTCTCTTCAAAAAAATGAAGATTCCCGGGTTGGTCGGGCTTATCCTGGCCGGCACTATTGTAGGGCCCGGAATGCTTGGATTGATAGAACGAGATTTCACCATAGAGCTTTTAGGCACCGTTGGGTTGCTCTATTTGATGTTTATGGCGGGACTTTCCATCGATCTCAATCGATTTGAGAAATTACGGGGTAAAAGCATTGGTTTTGGTACAATATCCTTTCTGGTCCCAATGGTAGCCGCGTACTATGTAGGGACTCAATTATTGGATTACACCCTTTCTACTTCTCTGCTATTAGGCTCAATCGTTGGTTCACATACACTCTTAGCCTATCCGATTGCAGAGCGTTTGGGGATTACAAAAAATACAGGTGTAACCATGTCGATGGGTGGAACGTTAGTTACGGATACACTATCCCTGGGAGTTTTGGCGATTGTGGCAGGGTCTGTCGGAGAGAATATTGGAACAGGATATTGGGTGGGTTTTGGAACATCGGTTGTCATTTTTGTGGCTGCGGCACTCATCATTTTACCAAGATTAGGAGCATGGTTTTTCAGAAATATTCGATATGAGAATAATATCGACTATGTTTTTATGGTTGCCGTTTTATTTACGACAGCTTTTTTCGCTGAATTGGCGGGGTTAGCATCTATCATTGGAGCCTTTATGGCGGGGCTATTGATGAATCGTTTAGTGCCATCCAGCAGTACGTTGATGAGCAGAATCCAGTTCGTGGGGAATGCACTTTTTATCCCATTCTTTCTCATTTCTGTTGGCATGCTAGTCGATATTCAGGTTTTAGGAAGTTTAGATGTCTGGGTCAAGGCCATCATATTTAGTTTATTAGTATTTTTTGGGAAAGGGGTTGCCTCATTAGCGGTCCGATATCTATTCAAGTTTTCAAATGCTGAAGGGTGGGTTATCTATGGCCTGACAACCCCACAGTCTGCTGCCACTTTAGCGGTAACCCTGGTTGGATTTGAGTTGGGATTTTTTGAAACGACGGCCGTCAATGCTGTAGTTATTATGATTTTAATTACTTGCCTGGTGGGTCCATGGTTAGTCGAAAAATATGGGAGAGAAGTTGCTATTCAGGAGGATAAAAAACCTTACGAACCATCCGACGCTCCACAACGAATATTGGTTCCGCTGGCAAATCCTGAGACGTCGGATGCCTTAATGGATATCGCTTTTATGGTCCGGGATTCAAAATTTGATCAACCGATCAACCCGCTTACAGTTGCCAGAGATGGATCGGATGTAGAAGAACAAGTTGCAAGAGGTGAAAAAATGTTGAGTCATGCCGTTATTCATGCGGCGGCTGCAGATATGCCTGTAAATCCCGTAACGAGAGTAGATATGAACATCTCAAAAGGGATAGCGCGTGCGGTGAGTGAGATGAGAATAACCAACATCATTATTGGGTGGAATGGCCGGGTTTCAACCAAAAGAGCCGTTTTTGGAACGATTCTGGATCAGCTATTAAAAGAGACAGATGAGATGGTAATGGTCTGTAAGATTGAGAAACCGATGAATACCTTTGAACGCATTGTTGTTGCGATTCCACCGTACAGTGCTCTGGAGCCCGGTTTTAAATCGTTAATGAGATCTGTGAAACTGTTGACGGAGCAGATTGGCGGTGAACTGATCATATTGGCAACAGAAGACAGGGAATCATTTTTAAAGAATAAAATCAATTCTGTAAAACCTGATCTTGACTATCATTGTCAGACGTTGAAACAGTGGAACGATTTAACGAAATGGCAGAGTGAAAAACAGAAAGAGAACGATCTGTTTATTCTGGTGAGTGCGCGTGAAGGTTCTATTTCCTGGCGGCCGGGATTGGACCGATTACCGAGGGTGATCGCCCAAAGGTATCCCGAACTTAGTTTTATTACGATCTATTCGAATAAAAATGAGATGGGTGCGGGGGTCAATCACTCTGAATTAGATCAAAAGTTATTAACGGTTGACCATATCAAGATCAATTTGGAAGGTGACGATATTGAATCGGTTTTAGCAAAAATAATCAAGGATGATGATGAATTTGAAAAAATAGCAATTTCCCGAATTACCCGGCGATTACTGGATAACTCTGCAGATTATACACCCGAAGCAATGCCGGGAGTGCTTGTATATGATGCTCACACCTCTAAAGTGTCTGAACAGCTCCTTTTTGTTGGAATTGTACCGGAAGGAATTAAAGTTGAAAGAACTTCTGACAAAGCATTTATTATCTTTATATTTTTGAGTCCTAAAACAACGACTGTAGAAGATCATTTGACAGGATTGACAAAGGCACTTAAATGGATCAGATCAGAAGATATTGAGAAGATTAACTCTGCAAAAGATCCTAAAGAAGTGTATCAGATTTTATTAAAAGCGTGATCTTTGTTTGAAACTGGTTCGCTGCTTATTGTAAACTGATTCCTGTTAGTGAAGTAAAATGAACTGAAAGAAACTTTTTAAAGACTATATTCATTGTCAGTTTCGATGATGTTCCGGATCTGACGGAAGAGTATATCAAAAAAAAATTTATGCCCACACAAAAAAAACATAAAAGACTTGATAAAGAACTGAAGCTTTTTGATGTGTATGCAATCAGTACGGGGGCTATGTTTAGTTCCGGGTTTTTTCTCTTGCCGGGTTTAGCGAGTGCTGATGCAGGCCCTGCAGTTGTACTTGCCTATTTAATTGGCGGGATCATGGTATTGCCTGCGATGTTTAGTGCTTCCGAGTTATCCACTGCGATGCCGAGGGCGGGGGGGCCGTACTATTTTCTGGACAGAAGTCTGGGTCCGATGGTAGGAACCGTTGGGGGGTTAGGTACCTGGCTTGCACTCATATTTAAAAGTGCATTTGCTTTAATTGGTATGGGTGCATACCTGGCTATATTTGTGGATGTTCCCATCAAGCCGATTGCGATCGGTTTTACGATTCTTTTTACACTGATGAATATTTTTGGAGTCAAAAAAACATCCAATCTGCAGGGAGTTCTGGTTGTGATACTTGTCTCCATATTAATTTTCTTTGTGATAGCCGGGTTTGCAGAGCTCTTTTCACTGGGGCTGTTTGAGACATATCAGAATCAATTTAGTCCGTTTCTGCCCTTTGGATTTGAGGGGTTAATATCAACTGTAGGATTGGTATTTGTATCATATGCCGGGCTTACGCAAGTAGCGAGTGTATCGGAAGAAGTACAAAATCCGGACAGAAACATTCCGCTGGGGATGATTTTATCCTTGTTAACAGCCACCATCGTATATGTACTTGGGGTGTATGTAATGGTTGCAGTTCTGGACCCGAATGCACTTCGTGAAGACCTGACTCCTGTGGCAACAGCCGGAGAGGTATTCCTGGATTGGATTCCATATGGAATAGGGCTCATGTTAGTAGTTATAGCAGCTATAGCTGCGTTTGCTTCAACGGGGAATGCAGGAATTATGTCAGCTGCCCGTTATCCGCTTGCAATGGCCAGAGATAAATTAATTTGGCAGCCGCTTGCCAAAATCGGGAAATTCAATACCCCGACCACTGCCATACTGGTGACTTCCGGTGTGATGATGTTTTTTATTCTTGTATTGGATGTTGCCGATATTGCTAAACTGGCCAGTGCATTTATGCTTCTGATATTTGGACTGCTGAATTTGGCAGTAATTATCATGAGGGAAAGTAAGATAGAAGAGTATGATCCCGGCTTTAAATCACCATTATATCCATGGATGCAAATAGCCGGAATTATTGTCAGTATTTGGCTTATTACTGTTATGGGTATCATATCTGTACTTTTTACACTTGGAATGATTTTATCATGCATTGCTTATTACTACTATTTTGCATCCAAAAAAGTAAAAAGATCCGGGGCTATATTTCATGTTTCAGCCCGTCTTGGAGAATATCAGTATGAAGGATTAGAGAGAGAGATGCGCGGAATCCTAAGAGAAAAAGGGTTAAGAGAAGATGATCCGTATGAAAAAGCAATTGGGCGTGCACAGGTGTTGGATTTGGCCGGTGATGAAAGTTTTGAGCATATTATTAAACTTTTTGTAGATGATATGTCCCAAAAAGTTCAAATTCCGGATCAAGAGTTAATAAATTTATTCCTGGATCAGAGTTTTGAGGGAATTTTACCGGTTGGTAATGGAGCTGCAATTAAACATATCAGAATAAAAGAGGATATTGATACAGAGGTCGTGCTGGTACGCATACAATCCGGTGTTCAGTTGGAGGATGCAGTATTTGAAACGGAATTGGACACTTTACAAGAGGATAAAAATCAACTCTATTGTTTGATATTTTTATTGAGCTCAACAAAGCAATCAGGACAACACTTACGTATACTTGCCCATCTGGCTGAAATGATTGACAGTATGGATTTCCAGGAACGATGGATGAATGCAACCGACGAAGCGGAACTAAGAGAGATATTACTTCGGGATGAGCGATTTATAAATATTAAAATCAAAGAGGATTCAACGTCAGCACAGTACATTGGAAAACAGGTAAAGGATCTTCAATTGCCCGGAGAAAGCTTGATTACGTTAATCAAACGTGATACTGAAATCATATTTCCACATGGTAAAACCATTATCAATAAGCATGATGAACTCTCTATAATTGGGGAGAAAAACGATATCAAGGAGTTAAAAAGCCAAATGAGAGCCAAGGATTAACGGCATATCAAAGCAATATGTATCATTTCAAGACGATTGGAGTTGGAATTAATATGTTTTTATGCTAATATGTTTTTATGCGTACAACCATAGATTTGCCGGATAAACTGATGAAAAAGGCTAAAAAAAAGGCGATTGAAGAGGGTATTACTCTAAAAGAGCTCTTCAAACGCACCCTTGAAAAAGAGCTTTCCATAGGAGTGCCTGTTCAGAATGCACCCTGGAAGAAGCTTCATGGGTCGGGATCTGCACATAAACTTCAGCCAGAGGAATCCGGTTTTGAGGGTTATACAGGGCCGGATTGGAATCATGCATTACAGGCAAATGAACCTGAAGATTGATGGTGCTTCTGGATACTCACATCTGGCTTTGGTGGCTTTTAGGGGATGGAAATTTGAGTACCTCGGAGCGGAAAACATTGGATAGGTTTGCATCACAAAAAAGTTTGGCCATTTCATGGGTTTCTGTTTGGGAAACGGAGATGCTGGAGAGAAAAGGAAGAGTGAGTTTAACACCTGACTTTCAATCCTGGATTGAATCGGCAACTCACCCTGATATTGTAACAGTTTTACCTACTGATATTGATGTTGTGATTGCTCAGCGAAAACTACCGGATACGTTTCATGGTGATCCCGCCGATCGGTTAATTGCCGCTACTTCTGTGCTTTCAGGATACCGGCTGGCCACTCATGACCAAAGAATAGTGAATTCAGGCGCTTGCGAAATTTGGGAAGTCTAATCGACGTATAAGTATTCAAGATTAGCTAAAATCTCATCAAATGGGAGTGAACTCTCTTCACTTGCTTTCATATTCCGAAGTGTAAATTTCTCTTCATTCAACTCATTATCGCCAACAATGATGGTAAAAGATGCATTTTCCCGATTGGCATCTTTCATCTGAGCTTTCATGGATCGGCCCATGTAGTCCATTGTTGCGGAGAGGCCGGCCATTCGAAGTTCCGGTAATTTAGAAACTCCCCATTTTCGGGCCGCATCTCCAAGGGTGACAATATAGACATCGACTGATTTCTCAGTCCCCAGTGGGATTCCCAATTCTTCACAAGCGATTATTAATCGCTCCATGCCGGCTGCAAAACCGACTGCAGGAGTGGGCTGACCTCCGATCTCTTCAACCAGAAGATCATATCGGCCGCCGCCGGCCAGTGCATCTTGTGCTCCCAAATCGGGACTGATGAGTTCGAAGGCTGTTTTTGTATAGTAATCCATACCCCGAACCAGATATGGGTCTTCTTCAAATTGAATTCCTAAATCTGTGAGATACTCTTTCACTTTTGAATAGTGTGTCCGCGACTCCTCATTCAAATATTCGGTAATGAGTGGGGCCGTTTCAATAAAGGGCCGATCTTCTTCTTCTTTGGAATCGAGAATTCTGAGAGGATTTTTTTCAAACCGTTTTTGGGAGATTTCACTCAGCTTATCAAAGTTCGGTTTTAAATGTGATTTTAAAACGGCTTTATATTTTTCCCGGCTTTCCGGGTCTCCTACAGAATTGAGTTTTAATGTTGTATTTGTGATCCCCAGCTTTTGGTAGATATGTATCATGAATGAGATTACTTCAACATCGGCCACGGCATCGTCACTGCCCAATACTTCGACTCCAAATTGGTGGAACTGTCTTTGCCGGCCTTTCTGAGGTCTTTCAGCCCGGAACATGGGGCCGATATAAAAGAGCTTTTGTGAACCACCACGCTGATCCAGATGATTCTCCACATAAGATCGAACTACCGGTGCTGTTAATTCAGGCCTCAGTACGTAGTTGTCTTCACCGCGGCTGAATGCAAATATCTCCTTTGAAACTATATCGGTGAGCTGACCCAGCCCGCGTACAATCAGCTCTGTCTGTTCCATGATCGGCGTACGGATCTCTTCAAAATTAAATTTTTCTGCTTCTATGCGAATCAAATTTTCCAGCGCTTGCCATTTTCGTACTTCATCAGGAAGAATATCGACCATCCCGAGATGTGTGGTATATTTTGATTGAGCCATTTATCTGCTTTGAATCATGATCTGTTAAAAGAATTTCAATAATGTGGGTTAAGATACGGGGGATTCAGCAAAGATAGTATCGAATGTGGGGAGGGTTGATTAAATTCAGCTATCAGCTATCAGCTATCAGCTATCAGCTATCAGCTATCAGCTATCAGGGGATCGATTGATGAATGTTGATTGAATTTTAGTATTATCGATAGGACGATTTTTAATAAATGGCAGAAATTTTTAGGAAAAAAGTGCAGGAAAAAATCTTTAAAACGGAGCAGACCGAACAATTTCGGAAATTGGTGTTGAGTTATAAATTCAACTTTTATACGCTTGTGAAACTGCCGGCGGCGTGGTTTTCGGGGGTACGAGTCGCAGAACTCAATTATGATCAGTGTGCCGTGACGGTACCGTTCAAATGGTTTTCACAAAATCCGTTTAGAAGTACTTATTTTGCGTGTTTAGCAATGGCTGCCGAGATGAGTACCGGGCTGCTGTGTATGATGGCGATTCATAAAGAAAAACCCGGATTTTCGATGCTGGTTTCAGATATCAGAGGAAATTATGTAAAAAAAGCAACGAACGTGACGACGTTTGTATGTAAAGATGTTCAAAAAATATTTGAAACAGTGGAACGGGCAAAAATTGGCGGGGATGGTGAAACCGTGAAAACTGAAGCAGTTGGAAGAGACAGGGATGGGGACTTGGTTGCACGATTTGAAATTACCTGGTCTATCAAACAGAAGAGTCGATAACTCAAATTTTAATAACAAAGAATAAATTGATGGTTAAGATTGTAAGTAATTTATTAATGATAAGTTTAATATCAGCCTGTTCTGTTGCATTACATGCTCAGAGTTCTATGGTATTTGAATCGGGCGGAGAACTGACTCCGGAGTTGTCTTCATTCAATGTTCATTATTATGATTTAAATCTAAAAGTAAATCCGGCAGATAGTACCGTTGGAGGGAGTGTTGATGTTTATTTTCATGTAGTCCAGCCAACCAATCAAATTGAACTGGCTTTGGACCCCGGATTAACAATTCATGATATTACCCGAACAGTTCACCCTGATTATCAGGAAGCATCAACTGAAGCAGAAGTTTTTGAAGCATTGTCATTTCAACGAAGTGACACTACGCATAAATTCCGGGTCGATTTTAAACAGACTCTCCAGCCGGGAAACCGGGAAGTGATCCGAATTAACTATTCCGGAACGCCCCGGGTGGCGCCCCGGCCTCCATGGAATGGGGGGATGGTCTGGTCGCGAACCCCTTCAGGTGATCCATGGGTCGGTGTAGCAGCTCAAACAACCGGATCATGGGTTTGGTGGCCGAATAAGGATCATCCGTCAGATCGTGCCGACTCGGTGGCTGTAAATATCACGATGCCTGAGGATCTGGTTGTGGCGTCGAATGGTCGATTACGGGGCAGTTCAATGGAAGAAGAGGGGTGGAAAACGTGGAACTGGTTTGTCTCTACACCGATCAGCAATTACAACATCACCCTGAATGCAGCTCCCTATGAAACCATAACAGACAGATACACCAGCACCGCCGGAGATGAAATGGAGATCATTTTCTGGATATTACCGGAGTATATGGAGCAGGGACAAGAACTCTTTCCACAGTTTGCAGAGCAGTTACGCCATATGGAAGAGATTGTCGGACCCTATCCATTTCGGGCTGATAAGTATGGTGTCGCCCATTCCCCCTACCTGGGGATGGAGCATCAATCGATCATTGCATACGGGGCGGATTTTTCAAATGATAATCTGTTTGGTCAGTCGATTGGGTTTGATGATCTGCATCATCATGAAATAGCACATGAGTGGTTTGGTAACTTGGTGACGGTATATGACTGGAGGGATTTTTGGATCCATGAAGGATTTGGAACCTATATGCAGGCACTCTATGCGGAGCATCTGGGTGGAATGGAGTCGTACCGATTATTGATCGATCATTTCAGGCAGAGGATATCACAGAATGCAACGGTGGAAGTTGCCCCGCGTAAAACAATGAGTTCTTTAGATATCACTCAGGGAAACAGAGGGGGTGATATTTACTTTAAAGGAGCGATGTTTTTACATACACTGCGGTATCTGATAGGAGATGAACACTTCTTACTTGCACTGAGGAGGTTTGCATATCCTGACCCTGAGATGGAGATGGTGACAGATGGCAGTCATATGAGATTTGCTACAACAGATGATTTTTTGAATTTAACAGAGCAGATTACCGGGATGAATTTAGACTGGGTATTTGAGGTGTATCTGAGGCAGCCGGCTCTGCCAAAACTTCATCTAAATCGAATGGATGGATTGATGACACTGCAATGGGAAGTGCCTGAGGAAGTTTCCTTTCCGATGCCAATTCAGATAAGAATAGATCGTGAAGTGGTTACCTTCAGCCCGAATAGTGAGGGAAGAATAGCTTTAGAAATTTCGGAAGAGGTAGATGTGGAAATTGATCCAGATGGGTGGGTTCTTATGGAAGTTAGAGGTGAGTGGTGAACGTAGAAGGCTCTACTCTATTGGCAGTTTTTTTAAGTTTATTATCAGAATTGACTTGAAAATTGCCCAAAAAAGCGACAACATAGGGACTACCATAATCAGATTATAAAATAAACACAAAATTGTATGTGGCTAAATATAAAATCATTTGAAGAGTACAATCAGATCTATGACCAGAGTGAAAAAGATCGGCTGAAATTTTGGGAACATGAAGCGGGCACGTTTTACTGGCGAAAAAGTTGGGATAAAGTTCACTCAGGCGGGTTTGAAAAGGGAGACATCAAATGGTTTGAAGGCGGCAAGCTGAACATTGTCGAAAATGCGCTGGATCGACATTTGAACACTATTGGGAATAAGACAGCTTTTATTTTTGAACCCAATCACCCGGATAGTTTTAGACGAACGATCACATATCGGCAACTCCACGAAGATGTTTGTCGCTTTTCCAATGTTCTTGAGAGCAAAGGAGTAAAAAAGGGGGATCGGGTCTGTATCTATATGGCAATGACTCCCGAGTTGATTATCACTGCACTGGCATGTGCCAGAATCGGTGCGGTTCACTCGATCGTTTTTGCGGGTTTCTCGGCTCAGGCACTGGCCGAGCGCATACAGGATTGTGATGCCAAAATGCTGATTACCAATGATGGATTGCGCAGAGGTGATAAGCATGTGCCGTTAAAAGATATTTCTGATGAAGCGCTGGAATCTTGTCCATCGGTAAAAAGTGTAATCGTTTGCCAGAGAACGAATCGGGATATTGATTGGATTGAGGGGCGTGATGAGTGGTGGCATAATTTGATTCGAAATGCTCCAAAAGAGCATAAAGCGGTAGAGATGGACGCTGAAGATCCTCTTTTTATTCTTTACACATCCGGCTCGACCGGTAAGCCGAAGGGAGTTCTTCATACCTGTGGCGGCTATATGGTTTATACCAGTTATACATTTAGAAATGTATTTCAGGTATCGGAAGAGGATATCTATTGGTGCACAGCGGATGCCGGCTGGATAACGGGTCACTCCTATATCATTTATGGCCCCCTCTTTAGCGGTGCAACCGGGATTATTTTTGAGGGAACGCCGGTCTATCCGGATGCGGGCCGACTCTGGGAAGTTGTTGAGAAGTATAAAGTAACTCATTTTTATACAGCTCCGACTGCCATCCGGGCCCTGATGAGTTACGATTTGAATTATGTACAAAAATATGATCTGAGTTCTCTCAAAGTGCTTGGCAGTGTGGGTGAACCGATCAATGAAGAGGCGTGGCATTGGTATAATGATCACGTTGGAGGGGGCAAATGCCCGATTGTAGACACATGGTGGCAAACGGAAACAGGGGGCATTATGATATCCCCACTGGCAGGTGTGACTCCCACAAAACCCGGATTTGCAACCTTGCCACTGCCCGGGATCAAGCCGGTATTGATGGATGAAAAAGGGAAAGAAATTGAGGGCAACGGTGTGAATGGAAATCTCTGTATCAAGTATCCGTGGCCGGGAATTGCGCGGACAATCTGGGGAGATCACGATCGCTATTTGCAAACTTATATGAGCAGTTATAAAGGGTATTACTTTACCGGTGACGGCTGCCGGCGCGATGCAGATGGGTATTATCGAATAACCGGCAGGGTTGATGATGTGTTGAATGTATCGGGTCACAGACTGGGAACTGCCGAAATTGAAAATGCAGTGGATGAACATCCGAATGTAGTTGAGACAGCCATCGTCGGATATCCGCATGAGATTAAAGGGCAGGGGATTTTTGCATTCATGATATGTGAAAAGATTCCTGACGATCCGAAAGCATTTAAAAAAGAGATTCACGATCTGGTTACAAAAATTATTGGTCCGATTGCCAAGCCGGATAAGATTCAGATCGTACCGGGATTGCCGAAAACAAGATCCGGTAAAATTATGCGCCGTATTCTAAGAAAGATTGCTGCAAATGACTTGGAGAATGTGGGAGATACGTCAACACTGTTAGATCCGGCCGTTGTTGATGAAATTATGGATGGGGAGTCCTATTAATTGTCAGTAAAATTGAAAGGGTACAATGGATTGGGAATGTTCTCATGAAATGTAGTACCCGATCAATATGATGATCATGCTTAAGAAGAAGAGGATTAATCTAAATCGGGTACTGATAATTACAAAGTGAAAGAGAAGACCATATGAAAGGGGGTAATCTGATAGCCAGCTGTAGTAGTGATGCCGGTGAGCAGCTCCCAATGCCATCGTGACATGACCGTGGAGAATGGTCAGCATAAACGGTAGTCCAAATAGAATGGATCCCGGAAAGGAGAGCATTTTATTGATAAAGAGCAGTTCACTTAGGAAGAAATAGGGCCAGGCAAAAATCAGCAGAAGGGGTACGGAGAGTGCCCAATTTATGATCGCAATACGTTTGTAATTGCTTTCGGTAAGTTCCGATTTTGGATTCATTTCTGCTTGACTTGAGTTGAGTCAGTAGCTATTAAAATTCAGTTTTGGGCGCAACTTTCTGTTTTAAATCTGACTGGCTATCAAAACCTCAATATCTCTAAAAGGCATATCAAATTGATTCGCCAGGCTCTTTTTCGTCAAATTCTTTTTATATGTATAGGCTCCGTTTCTAAGGGCTGTATTTTTCCAAAGGCACCCTTCAATTCCCCCGGCTTCTCCAAGATCGACCAGATATGGGACGATGACATTGCTGAGAGCGTGTGTCGCGGTTCTGGCTACATTTGAAGGGATGTTTGGCACACAGTAATGTACAACATCATACTTTTTGAAAATCGGGTTTGAGTGTGTTGTGGGTACACTTGTTGAAATACATCCTCCCTGATCAATTACTGTATCAACAATAACACTGCCGGGTTTCATGGATTGGACCATGGGGTCTGTGACCCAACAGGGGGCGCGCTCACCCTCTGTCATGGCAGCACCGATTACAACATCAGCGAATTCCATTGCTGTAGAGAGGTATTGATGATTTGCAGTTGCGGTAATAATTCTGCGATCCAGGGCATTTTCAAGTCTTCGAAGCATGGCGAGATCATTATCCATCACAAAAACCTGTGCCCCATATCCTAAAGCAGTTCTTGCAGCGTATTCACCGGTGATTCCAGCACCCAGTATAGCCACTGTAGCGGGAGGAATCCCTGATATTCCGCCCAGCATAATGCCCTGGCCGTTACTACTGTTTTCCAAATAATGTGAAGCGATCTGCACAGACATTGATCCTGTAATTTCATGCATCATTCGAACAATTGGAAATTCACTATCTTCACTTTTTATAAATTCATAGCCAATGCCACAAATACCCTTTTCAAGGATGGTATGAATAAACTCCTTTGTGGTGTGCCCCAGGTGCAGTGCAGACAACAAAATCTGATTTGGCTGCATCCATTGTAACTCTTTATGTGTAGGGGGTGCTACTTTTACGATCATTTCGGACTGTGAGAAGAGTTCTTCAGCGCTATATGATATCGTAGCCCCTGCTTCCTGATACTCTTTATCAGAAAAGTGTGCGTTTATTCCGGCATTTTTTTCAACCAATATTTCATGACCGTTTGCTGCTAAAATCGATACTCCGCCCGGTGTGAGGGATATTCTTCTTTCGTCATTGGATGTCTCTTTAGGGAGACCGATTTTCAGTGAACGCTCCGATTTTGTTTTGATCAGACTTTTTTCAAGCGTTTTGATTCCTATCTGCTCAGTGTCAAAAGGGCTCAGATCCATATATATGAGAGAGAAGTTTAAGTTATCAAGTGGTGATATAAGATTGTATTTTCTCTTGTAACCTCACCGGGGGAGAGGAATTTACAGTGTGAAGTAACCTTATCTGTTAAATGTAATAAAACTGAACCTATTTTTTATGGGCGAACATCTGCGTACAAAAAAAAGTCTTGGACAACACTTTCTAAAAGATGGGAATATGATCCGGAAGATTGTGGACAGTATTGATGCTCAACCGGAGGATCATGTGATTGAGATTGGCCCGGGTGCGGGAGCGCTGACCGATTATCTGGTTGAAAGGTTCAGGAACTTAACTGTGATAGAGATTGATCAACGAATGGTAGAGTTGTTATCTGCTAAATATCCGGCGCTGGACATCGTAAATAAAGATATACTTAAATATGATTGGACAGAGATATTAAAAAGTGACAAAACCATCCATGTAATCGGAAACCTGCCCTACTATATCACGAGTCAGATTCTATTTTCGATCATGGAACAGAGGAGTCATATAAGTACAGCACTGTTGATGATGCAAAAAGAGGTAGCGGATCGAATTGTAGCAGATTCAGGTTCGAAAGTGTATGGAATATTGAGTGTGCAGTGTCAGTTAATGAGTCGGCCGGAAATATTGTTCGATGTTCCGCCGACAGTATTTGTTCCGCCCCCATCTGTTGAGAGTTCTGTAGTGAAGTTCATATTTGATAAACCGGATTTAGCCTGTTCGGACATCAATCTAAAAAAAGTAGTGAGAATGGCGTTTAACCAGAGAAGAAAAAAACTAAGCAATGCATTAAAGAGATTAAATAGCGATCTGCCGGAAGAGGAATTTGATTTTACGTTAAGGGCAGAGGCATTTTCTCCGGAGATGTATGAAAAGTTGACAGCACGTCTTGAACAACTTGGCACATTTAGCTGAAAATCCGTCAAGATAGGGGTGGATTCATCTAAAAGGCTTCTAATTTTCGATTAAATCAGGCTGATTTGCCATAGATTTATTTTTGGTACGGGTTTTGCTTCTTATGGTAACAAATGGGGCATAAGTATCAAAGGTGTCACAAGAATTTAACATAAAACAAAAACCATAAACTAAGGAGTCATAAATATGGCGAGTATTAAACCATTAAGCGATCGTGTTTTGGTAAAACCGGTTGAAGCTGAAGAAAAAACAAGTTCAGGAATTATCATTCCGGATACTGCTAAAGAAAAACCACAGAGCGGTACCATCGTGGCAGCAGGTCCCGGAAAAGTTGAAAATGGAAACAAAATTGATATGTCTGTAAAGAAAGGCGACAAAGTACTCTATGGAAAGTATTCAGGAACGGAAGTTACACTGGATGGTGAAGAGTATTTGATCATGAGAGAATCCGACATTTTAGGAATCGTCTCTTAAGGACATTTTTGAAAACCAAACATTTTAATACTAACTAAATAAAAAATAAATTATGTCAGCAAAATTAGTTCATTATGATGCAGAGGCACGCGACGCGTTAAAAAGAGGCGTTGATAAATTGGCCAATGCAGTAAAAGTTACATTAGGCCCACGTGGTCGGAATGTGGTCATTGAAAAATCATTCGGCGCTCCTACAGTTACTAAAGATGGTGTTACCGTTGCCAAGGAGATTGAACTCTCCGATAAAGTTGAAAACATGGGCGCTCAGATGGTTCGTGAAGTCGCTTCCAGAACCAACGATTTGGCCGGTGATGGAACAACGACTGCAACTGTACTTGCGCAATCCATCATCCAGACCGGTATGAAAAACGTAACGGCGGGTGCAAATCCGATGGATCTTAAAAGCGGGATTGACAAGGCAGTTATTGAAGTTGTCAAAGCTTTGAAAGAACAGAGCCAGCCGGTAGGTGACAGTCTCGACAGTATTCGTCAGGTCGGTACGATCTCAGCGAATGGTGACGAAGAGATTGGCAACTTTATCGCTGAAGCGATGGAAAAAGTTGGCAAAGATGGTGTAATCACTGTTGAAGAAGCAAAAGGTACTGAAAGTTATCTTGATACCGTAGAAGGGATGCAGTTTGATCGCGGTTATTTGTCACCATACTTTGTGACGAACAGCGATACCATGACTACGGAAATGGATGAGCCTTACATTTTGATCTTTGACAAGAAGATTTCAAACATGAAAGACCTGCTTCCAATTCTGGAGAAAGTGGTACAATCCGGCAAACCTCTTTTGATTATTGCTGAAGATGTTGAAGGCGAAGCATTGGCTACATTGGTAGTGAATAAACTTCGTGGATCATTGAAAATCGCAGCTGTAAAAGCTCCCGGTTTCGGTGACAGAAGAAAAGCGATGCTTGAAGATATCGCCATCTTAACAGGCGGTACTGTTATCAGTGAAGAGCGTGGATACAAGCTTGAAAATGCAACATTGGATTTCCTTGGAACTGCCGATCGAATCAATATCGATAAAGATACCACGATTGTTGTTGGCGGAAAAGGGAAAGAGAATGATATCAAGGCTCGGGTGAACCAGATTAAAACACAGATTGAAAATACCACATCCGACTATGATCGCGAGAAGCTGCAAGAGCGTTTGGCGAAATTGAGTGGTGGTGTTGCTGTTCTCTACATTGGCGCTGCATCTGAAGTTGAGATGAAAGAGAAAAAAGCCAGAGTTGAGGATGCACTTCATGCAACCCGAGCTGCTGTTGAAGAAGGAATTGTACCCGGTGGCGGTGTTGCATTCCTGAGAACACTGCATGTGTTTGACAAGCTGAAAGCAGATAATGGCGATGTTCAGGTAGGCTTCAATATTATTAAACGTGCACTGGAATCTCCATTGAGAGCGATTGCAAACAACGCCGGTGCTGAAGGATCCATAGTGGTTCAGAAAGTATTGGAAGGAAAAGGTGCTTTCGGTTACAATGCACGTACAGAAGTGTACGAAGATCTGATTAAAGCCGGTGTAATCGACCCAACCAAAGTAGCCAGAACAGCACTTGAAAATGCGGCATCTGTTGCCGGATTGATGCTGACTACTGAGGCTGTTGTTGTTGATAAACCATCCAAAGATGATGACAACGATGGCGGTGGAATGCCAGGCGGAATGCCCGGCGGAATGGGCGGAATGGGTGGCATGGGCGGCATGATGTAAGCCACTGTCCATCCGATTATTCAGCTTTAGACTGAAATAAATTAGCCTCTCCCTCAATCGGGGAGAGGCTTTTTTTATGTTTAAAACCCACCGAATCCCTGCTGCGGATTTATATATTAAAATCTATAGTAGAAAAAGTGATCAGTGTTCTCTATAATAGATAGATAGAGATAGTAACTAAGAGGATGGGTTCATTATGCTTAGCGATAAGTTGCCAAAGCATCTAATACATTTTAATCAAAACGACCATGAAAAAAACAGATAAACTATTTAACGGATCACTATCAAGACGACAGTTTGTGAAAAATTCAGCATACACGGCAGGTGGAGGATTGCTTTTAGGATCGCTTCCAATTGGATCAACAGCATACGCGGCAGGGAGTGACACGCTTAAGGTTGCGTTAGTAGGGTGTGGCGGACGAGGCTCAGGGGCTGCAAATCAAGCATTGATTGCTGATGAAGGAGTACAATTAGTGGCAATGGCCGATGCCTTCAGAGATCGGCTCGATGAATGTTATAGCAATTTACAGAACAGATGGGGTGATTCCGACAGATTAGATGTGCCGGAAGAGAGAAAATTTGTGGGTTTTAATTCGTATAAAGATGCAATTGCAGAAGCGGATGTCGTCATTTTGACGACACCCCCTGCATTTCGGCCAAAACATTTTGAAGCAGCTATTGAAGCAGGAAAACATGTATTTATGGAAAAACCTGTGGCTACCGATGCACCGGGAATCAGAAGCGTTTTGGAAACAGGCAGATTGGCAAAAGAGAAAAATTTAAATGTTGTGGTTGGCCTCCAGCGGCGCTATCAGGAGATCTATCTGGAAATGGTTAAAAGAGTTAGAGATAATGCGTTAGGTAAATTGATATCCGGACAAGTGTATTGGAATGATGGCGGGGTTTGGGTAAAAGAGCGTCAGCCGGATCAGAATGAGATGGAGTATCAGATGAGAAACTGGTACTACTTCAACTGGTTGTGCGGTGATCACATTGTTGAGCAACATATTCATAACATCGATGTTGCAAACTGGTTTATCGATGCCTATCCGATATCAGCTCAAGGTATGGGTGGACGGGAAGTGCGTACCGGGAAGGATCACGGGCAGATTTTTGATCATCACTTTGTAGAGTTTACGTACCCGGAAGGTCAGGTGATCGCAAGTCAGTGCAGGCATATTCCGAATACGTTCCGAAGAGTAGATGAGTTTTTCCAGTTTGCAGAGGGTGAAGTACATGCCGGCGGTGGTGTCATGACCGATTGGTCGGGGAATGAGCTCTATGTTCATAACGCTATGAACGATCCGAATCCATATCAAGTAGAACATGATGTTCTTTTTGCCGCAATTCGAAATGGAAACAGAGTGGATGACACTGAAATTGGAGCAAAAGCTACAATGTCAGCAATCATGGGTCGAATGGCCACATATTCCGGACAAGTAATAACCTGGGAAGATGCCATGAATTCTGAAAAAATACTGGTACCCGACGATCTGGATTGGGATGTAAATCCACCGGTTATGCCGGATGAGAATGGCAATTATCCGGTACCGGTACCGGGAGTCTATGAAATATAGATTTTAGCTGATCAACGGATGCTGAGATTTTTCTGAAGGTATCCAATCCGGGGATATTTGAAACTCTCCTGCAAATGAATAGCGGGAGAGTTTTTTTTTGACCATGCTCATTTTTCTTGTCGAATCACCCTTGAATTAAAATCAAATGTAAAAATAGTTAACAGTATTCAAGCCTGAGGGAAATTTAACTTACTTTGAAAATTCAATAAAATGACAGTTTAAACCATAAAAACCCCCGAAATGAGCATATTTAAGAAATTAAATTCGAGCAAATTAGATGAAATTATCAGCCCAAGTGTCGCAATTCTTCTACTGCGAATAGGAGCAGCATGTCTTATTATGACACATGGTATACCAAAACTAATGAGAATTCTGGATGGCAACTTCGGATTTGGGGATCCATTGGGAATAGGTCCTGTAGCGTCACTATTATTAGTAACGTTTGCTGAAGCAATCTGTGCTTTTTTTGTATTGATAGGCTTATGGACACGCGTAGCACTTATTCCTCTGATTATTAATATGGCAGTTATAGCATTTGTAGCACATGCCGATGATCCTTTTGGAGACAAAGAGAAAGGGCTTCTTTTTCTGGTTATGTTCATTACACTGTTTTTCACCGGTGCCGGCAAATATTCTCTTGACAGTGTATTCAATAAAAAATCGAAATAACTTCTGATGTAGTTTTCAAATAACGAAGGCATTTTGGCCAATTTGTAAGACTGTTTTAGAATAGCTGATAAAATGTTATAGCCTGGATCTGCAGCATTGTAGTATTGCTTTGAGAACTTTTAAAATGTATCCCTTCAAAGGTTCATTGAAATTCTCTTGTAAGACTATTTGTCGGAGACTTTTTATATTCATACGAAATGTATTAGACTTATTTACTCATTTAAATGGCTGTTCAAATCAGAAATTTGGGGTGATATATGAAAAGAAGAGAGTTTATAAAAAAAAGCAGTTCAGGTTTTGCAGGGTTAGCGATAGGTTCAACATTATTGAATACCGGGAAAAGTGTTGGGGCGAATCATTCAAGAGGGAATCCCTCAAACCTTAAAAAGGGATATATGTTGGGTACTTTTCCTAATAGAGAGGGTTACCCCATATTAGAACAGTTTTCAATGTTGCGTAATGCGGGATTTCATGGAGTGGAACCTAATAGTGGCCTGGATCGAAGCGAAATACTTGAAGCCAAGGATGCAACCGGTTTGGAGATCCCCAGTATTGTTGTAGCAACCCATTGGAGTAATCCGCTCTCCAGTCCTGATGAACGGGTGCGCCAAACAGGGGTCAATGGATTAATTACTGCACTGGAAGATGCAGACACGTATGGTGCAAGCTGTGTGCTTTTGGTTCCCGGAGTGGTTAATGAGTCGGTTTCTTATGAAGACGCCTATCGCAGGTCTCAGGATGAAATTCGGAAAGTGATTCCACTGGCTGAGGAACTGGGTGTTACCATCGCAATAGAAAATGTGTGGAATCAATTTTTACTGAGTCCGATGGAAGCAGCCGGATATGTTGATGATTTTGAATCAGAAAATGTAGGATGGTATATGGATGTCGGTAATATCATGACCTATGGATTCCCTCAGCAGTGGATACGGATTTTAGGAAAACGAATTGCAATGGTTCATATCAAAGAGTACAGCATGCAGAAGCGGAATGAGGAGGGGCCATGGGCAGGATTTAGGGTAAATTATCTGGAAGGGGATAGCCCCTGGGGGGAGATTATGCAAGCCCTTCGTGATATCGGATACAGTGGGGAATACGGAATTGCAGAACCGGCGTATCGTGATCCGGATTTAAATCATGAAAAATGGCTGCAAGAGTTTGTATCCGACAGAATGGACACAATTTTCAACATGTAACCGATGGTTGCAATTTTCATCTTAATCAAACATAAAAACGGTTTTAATGATTAGATTTATCATATTACTTACTTCACTGTTAATTCTATCCATTTGCACATCTCAGGCTCAGGACCGGCTATCCGGAGAACCTTTTTCGACGCGTTCTGAGGTGATTGCTAAAAATGGCATGGCTGCCACAAATCATCCGCTCGCGAGTCAGATTGCTGTGGAAGTATTAAAAAAAGGGGGCAGTGCGGTTGATGCAGCGATAGCAGCAAATGTGTTTTTGGGTCTTTCAGATCCCCATATGAATGGAATGGGTGGTGATCTGTTTGCCATTATTTGGAGTGCAGAAGATCAAAAATTATATGGCCTGAATGCAAGCGGAAAGTCGGCTCAGTCCCTGTCGCGGGATGATTTGATCTCAATGGGAATGAGTCATATCCATGCATCGAGTCCGCACGCAGTTACGGTGCCGGGTGCTGTGGATGGATGGTATCAAATGCACGAAAGATTTGGAATTCTTGATTTTGCAGAGCTGTTGAAACCTACGATAGATTATGCCAGGGAGGGTATCGCAACCCACGCAGAATCAGCAGATATTCAGGTTTATCTGGATCGCGACCTGATACAATCATATGGCCTTCCGGATGATTTTGAGTGGGGTGATTTAGAGTATTTCAGCTCACTCTACATGAAAGATGGACGATTTCCCGTGAAAGGAGAATTGTTCAGGAATCCTGATCTTGCAAATACCCTTGAAAAACTGGCTGAAGGTGGGAGAGATGTTTTTTATGAGGGTGAAGTCGGTGAAGCCATGGTCAATCATCTACAATCACTGGGCAGCCGCCTAACTTTGGAAGATTTTGCAAATCATAGTTCAGAATGGGTAGAACCGCTCTCGACGAACTACAGAGGGTATGATGTTTGGCAAATTCCACCTCCTACACAAGGAATGTCTGTTTTACAGATGCTTAACATTCTGGAGGGAGTTGAGTTATCTGAGTATGGTTTTGGCAGCCCTGAACATGTACACTATTTCACAGAAGCCAAAAAACTGGCTTATGCTGATCTTAGAACGTACTATGGAGATCCTGAATTCAATGATTTGCCAATTGAAACACTTCTTTCAAAAGAGTATGCGGATGAGCGCAGAGAATTAATACGGGATGATTGGTCACAGGAGTATGGGCCGGGTTTGGATACAGAAGCACATACGATTTATCTGACGGTAGCTGATAAAGAGGGGAATATCGTGTCGCTGATTCAGAGCAATTCGTGGTTATTTGGGTCACTGATCGCACCACCGGGCCTTGGATTTGTCCTTCAAAACCGAGGAAGTGGATTTACCCTTGAAGAGGGTCATGTGAACAGTTTCGAAGCCGGGAAAAGGCCTTTTCATACGATTATACCTGCGTTTATCACCAAAGATGGAAAACCCTATGCGAGTTTTGGCCTCACCGGTGGGGATATGCAGCCGCAAGGCCATGTTCAGATCGTGATGAATCTGATCGATTTTGGTATGAATATTCAGGAGGCGAGTGATGCTCCGAGAATTCGACACGGTGGTGCTGTAGAATTGGAGTCAGGTTTCTCGTATGAAACCGTTCGGAATTTAATGGTAAAGGGTCATGATGTGATGTATGGCTTTGAGCGGTTTGGAGGTTTTCAGGGGATTCTGTTTGATGGGGTATTTTATTATGGGGGATCCGATCATCGAAAAGATGGCCAGGCTGCAGGGTATTAGAATTTTCCGGTATACAGAAGATCTGTAACTGAGTGATATTTTCTAATTTGAAAGAAGATTCTACAATCCAACTCTGTCAGTTTTTTTGTATTTTTTGCGTGATTAAAGAGTTCATTTCATAAAACGTGTATGTATTCAAAATTAAAGAGTGATTTGAGTGAAGAGTTGGCTCAAATCAAGAAAGACGGGCTATATAAGGAAGAGCGAATCATCACAACACCTCAGGGTGCTGTAATCAAAACAACAAAAGGGGATGAGGTTATCAACTTTTGTGCAAATAACTATTTGGGTCTGTCATCCCATCCGAGAGTGATTGAAGCTGCCAAAAAGACGATCGACAGATTTGGTTATGGAATGTCGTCCGTTCGTTTTATTTGCGGGACACAGACGATTCATAAAGAACTGGAATCCAAACTGTCGGAATTTTTGGGTACAGAGGATACCATCCTATACGCCGCTGCATTTGATGCCAACGGCGGAGTTTTTGAACCGCTATTTGGAAAAGAGGATGCCATTATATCTGATCAACTGAATCATGCATCCATTATTGATGGTGTACGATTGTGTAAAGCTCAGCGCTATGTTTACAAGCATAACGATATGGCGGATCTGGAAGAAAAACTGAAGGAAGCATCCGGTGCAAGAACCCGGGTAATTGCAACCGATGGAGTATTTTCAATGGACGGTACGATTGCTCAGCTGGATAAAATCTGTGATTTAGCAGATAAATATGATTCATTGGTGATGATCGATGAGTGTCACTCAACCGGATTTGTCGGTAAAACAGGTCGTGGCGTACATGAGTACAGAGATGTGATGGGCCGGGTGGATATCATCACCGGAACACTTGGAAAAGCCCTCGGTGGAGCTTCCGGCGGATTCACCTCTGCTCATCAGGAGATTATTGATATGCTTCGCCAGCGTTCGAGACCGTATTTGTTTTCGAATACATTGGCCCCATCAATTACCGGAGCATCGATTGAGGTTTTAAAGTTGCTGAGTGAAACAACTGAACTAAGAGATAAATTAGAATCCAATACACACTATTTCAGGAAAAAAATGAGTGCTGCCGGTTTTGATATCAAACCGGGCGAACACGCGATTGTGCCGGTGATGCTCTATGATGCAAAAACATCGCAACTTTTTGCGGAGAAATTACTTGAAAAGGGAATCTATGTGATTGGATTTTATTATCCGGTGGTCCCGAAAGGGGAGGCGAGAATCAGGGTTCAGCTCTCCGCTGTTCATGAAAAAGAGCATTTGGACAAGGCTATTGAAGCATTTAGTGTGGTAGGCAAAGAGTTGGGTGTGATAAAGTAAGTTTAGAATTAATCGGAAAATTACCGGGCAGATGAGTAAAATTTTAATAACTGGGGCGAATGGTCAATTGGGAAATGAATTGACTGCAGAGCTTCGCCGTATTTTTGGAAATGAAAATGTTGTTGGATCCGATATTAATGTTCCCGCACCGGGAACAGAATCCGGGCCTTTTGAAAAATTGGATGTATTGGATATCCATAGATATGAAGAAATCATTGATCGGTATCAAATTACTCAGATTTATCATTTGGCAGCCCTGTTATCAGCGAATGCAGAGAAAAATATTGACTTGGCATGGAAGCTGAACATGGAGGGTTTATTGAACACATTGAATTTGGCAAATAAAAAGTCCCTTGAAAAAGTATTTTGGCCGAGTTCAATTGCTGTTTTTGGTCCGGATGCTCAAAAAAAGCGAACGCCCCAGCAGAGTGCCTGTAATCCAACTACAGTATATGGAATCACAAAATTAGCCGGTGAGCAGTGGTGCGCTTATTACTATAAAAAATTTGGCTTAGATGTTCGAAGTATTCGATATCCGGGATTGATTGGTTATAAATCTATGCCGGGAGGCGGGACGACAGATTACGCTGTAGATATATATCATAAAGCTGTAGCCGGTGAGGCCTTTACCTGTTTTCTGGAAGAAGATAGTGCCCTGCCAATGATGTATATGAGTGACGCCGTGAAGGCGACAGTAGAGCTGATGGAGGCACCTAAAGATAAGATTGCGATTCGAAGCAGTTATAATGTATCCGCAATCAGCTTTACGCCCGGTGAGATCGCAAGTTCAATTCAGAAAAATATACCCGATTTCAAAATTATTTATAAACCGGATTACAGGCAGGATATCGCTTCGAGTTGGCCCGACAGTATCAGTGATGAAGAGGCCAGAAGAGATTGGAAATGGAGTCCCGACTATGATTTGGACCGTATGACCAGCGAAATATTGCAAGAACTCCCCCGATTTTCAGAGAAGGTTTAGCATCGTTTGATATGATTACTGTTTTTTCTTTTTTTGTTCGATCATCCAGTTAACAAATAAAAACTCGATTGCCGCTGCCTCATACCCTTTCCAATGCTTGATACATTGTTGAAATTTTTTCTCAGAAGTGTTGTTTGGGTCGATCCCATAACTTAATAGAATCCACTTTCTTAACCCTTTTTCTTCACCTTTTTGAGTGGTGCTTGGGAAAACGGCATCCGTTCGCTCTCTGAATAACATTAAATCTTGTGCTGAAGTAGGTCCGATTCCACGGACTCCGGATATTCTGTCGTAAAATTCTTGCGGGCCGGCATCATGATCCAAATAGTCCGGATCGATTTCATTTGAGAGGATGCTATGTGAAAGGCCAATAATATATTCACCTTTTCTTACGGTTGGCCCCAGCTTTCTGATTTGAGCCGGATCGGCGGCGGCTAACTGAATAGGTCGAGGCCAGGCCGGAATTCGTGTCCCACTGTGTTCTAAATGAGTTCCATATGTTTCCCGCACTTTATAGACCATTTTTTTGGCCGTGGGTTTATGTGATAATCTCATCTGGATGATTCGATTTACAATATCATCAAAGAGATTTGCCCTGGCCATCCGTTTTAACCCATAAAATTCATTCATTTTAGGTGCCAAAACGGGATCCCCGGAAGCCTGATCATAAAATGTTCGTAAATCGATATTTGTACCTAATATTCTGGCCAATACAGAGTTTGCTTGTTGAATTTCGTCTTTAGATAACTTTTCAGGTGTTTCAACATGAAATTCCGGTTTTTCACTGTCTCCATTAAAAAAAACAGTGAGTATCACGTCCCTGTCTTTAAGTGGAATAGGCCGTGTAAATCCCTCTTCGAAGATCTTTTCCGGATTATGTTCATGATCGAAGTAAGAATCAATATCCAGGCAGATAAACCAATCGTGTGGGGGAATAGATTTTATAGACCAGGAAGACATATTTGGGTTCTGAAATGAATGTTATAAAATTAAAATTATGAAGTGAGATGAGTTTGAAATACTTCTGGAGAAGATTAGAATCAGATTTTAAGGGAATTTAATTCACCTGAATAATAAAATGATTTCTTCGATAGACTTCCGGCAGATTTACTGTAGCTGCTCTCGCATCTCTTATGCTTTCAAATTGACCAACACCAACTCTGAAATAATCAATGCCATTTACATTAGCGGTTTGGGTAACAACTCGGTAACCATCGGCAGCAAGTTGAACAATAACACTATTTGCATCATCCTGATTTGTATACGAGTGAAGATTAATTGTGTAGCTGCCCGGTATTTGTTCAACGGATACGCCGGTGAGGCCATATCGGGGTTGTGTAGCAAACATAATCTCATCCCCATTGTTTTCAATTAACTCATTCATGCCAGAATCTGTATCTCCCTGAGGATCAACAGTTTCACTTTCAGTTATTTCTTCAGAGACTTGGTTATCAGTCGTGTCTTCATCATTCACAGATTCGGATATGGTCATATCTGTTTCAGTTGAATCCGGCTCAGTTGTATTCTCATCGACCTCATCACCGTCTTCATCAATTTCTTCAGTGGTTTGACTCTCAACGGTAGAGTCTGGCAGTATAGGTTCCGGTGTTGCCAGAACAACAGTCACAGAATCCGGTTCAGTTACATTCTCATCGACCTCATCACCGGCTTCATCAATTTCTTCAGTAGTTTGATTCTCAACAGTAGAGTCTGGAAGTATGGGTTCCGGAATGGCCCGAACAACATTCGATGAATCCGGTTCAGTTGTAATCTCATCCGTGTCATTATCAGGATCACTATCCTGGTCGTCCAATTCTGATAATTGGTCAACATTTATTGTTGAAACAATCTGAAAATCATCTCTAAAAGGTTCAGGTTGTGGCTGTGGTTTTGTTTTGCCAAATTTAATTCTGATCCCACTTGTATAGGTTGACCAGTTGTTAATAGTTTGAATGAAATCATTCCGAAGTACACCTCCGGCGAGATCTTTATCGATAATGTCACTACTCATGAAACTTTGGTTAAACTCAAGAAAAATAGATACCCTTGAGCTTATTGAAAGGTCCAGTCCAACGCCTGCATTGAAAAAGTAGGAAAGATCACTCGATGTTACGTCTGAATAATCATCTTGAGCAGTATCCTCTAAATCCAAAGAGGATACGGTATTATTACTACTCATTAAACCCAGTCCGAAAGATCCATAAGGATCCAATCGATTCGGCAGGGATTCCAAAAATCTCCGTAATCCCAGTTTAATGGAGAGGTTTGCTGTATAGAACTGATTATCAAATCTAACATCAGGCCAAAAATCATAATCTGTAATCAACGAAAAATCTCCTTTGCTAATATTGAGATATAAGGATTCATATTCTGAAAGAGAATACCCTGTTTTAAAAGCAGCAGTAAAGTAATAATCATTTTCTACATTAAATCTGGAGGAGATGATATTTGTCGCTGTTATTGTAGGAAGATTGCCTGATAGAACTCCTGCATGAAAACCAATAGACCATTTAGTTCTTTCACTTAATTCCTGTGCAGTTGCATTATGGAAGGGTAGCAGTATAAAGAGGATAAATCCAAGCAGTAAGAAGGATAATAATTTCTTGGGCGTAGTATATTGCAAAACCGGAAACTGATTTAAAGAATTGAATGTCATGTATTTGACTACATTAGTTGCAGAGATGATTTGATCACTATAATAGATCTAATAAACTAATATAGTTTACGACTCAGAGAAAAAAAATTTTATTTCTCTAATAAAATAGCAGCTAAGAGATGTTTTTACAGTCCCCTTCGTAAGCCACGTTCAGTGAATCGCCAATCTTCAATTTGAACATTCGTTTCTCGATTACTCCATGTTAATTCAGTTTTCCGATCTTCTCTCAGATCAAACATGGTCATGATGGATGGGCTCCAGTGATTCTCTGATAATTGCTCAAATTGTTCCGATTCCAATCTCTTGATTATTTGGTTGGCTTGATTAAAATATCGGACTGTTTTTATGGAATACGTTTCTTTTAATATGTCAAACTCAATAGAAGTGTACTGTTCAGAATCTATCGCCGTTGCGCGAATTGTGTAGAATTGATCGTTGATTTCCAACCAATCAAATTCATAGTCTTCTGAGTTTTGGCTGCCCAGATCTTCATAAGTAAAATCACTGCCCATAAATTGATCTCCTCTTTCGGCCGAGCTGATGGTTTGAATTCTGCCAATCGAGGGAAGAAACAACCTTTGTGTTTGATTACCATCTTCATCGATACTCAAAAAACCGGTACCACGGACATTGCCCGGTGCTGAAAACAGAATCAGACTTTTAGAATCATCCCCATCATTTTCTGACCAGGATTGAAGGGTGCGATTTCGGGTGCGCCCTCTTGAATCTGTGATCACCATCTGTAATTCTGCTTTTTCAGTTTTAATACTGTTCCGGCGATTTTCCATCTCTTCGAAAATAGAACGTGCCCGGTCAGGGTCTGCAACTCTTTCCTGAGCATAAACAGTGGAGGTAAATGAAAAGATCAGTAAGATTAGAAATAGTATTGATTTCATGTCGTGCAGTTAGGTTATTTGCTAAACGACTCTTCATAATGAAACGTTCAATAGGATCCCTTCAATTTCTCATGAAACCCGGTTTAATCAATGAATCGTCTACCATTTCACTTTTTTCCACAAAATCCAAACTCCAATCAATACAAATGGGATACTGAGGAGTTGTCCCATATCAAAAGTTGCTCCGGTCAGGAAATCTGCCAGTGTTTCTTTAGTGAACTCAATGAAAAACCGCCCTGAAAAAAGCATGATGAGAAATGCACCAAAAAGAGATCCTTCCGGTGGTTTTTTATCATATTTATAGTAAATGAAAAATAGAGCTGAAAGTACAATTAAACAGAGCAACGCTTCATAGAGCATGGATGGATGACGCGGAACCATGTCCACATTTGCAAAGATAACGGCCCATGGGAGATCGGTTTGCATACCCAATATTTCAGAATTAAAAAAGTTACCGGTCCTGATAAAAATACCTCCAATTGCAGCGGAAAAGACAACACGATCGGCGACCCAGAAAAAGGTAGTACCTGCTGTTCTGCGTGCATACAGATACATCGCTATAATAATCCCAATGGCAGCACCATGACTCGCGAGTCCACCCGTCCATACTTGTGGAATCAGATGTATATTTCGAAGATAAAATTCGGCTTCATAAAAGAAGACATGTCCCAATCTGGCCCCAACAACTGTGGCAATGAGCACATAAATTAAGAGACGGTCTGCCTCTTCCTGTGGTTTTCCCGCGTCCAAATAGAGTTTCAATCCAACGCCATATCCTGCAATAAATGCAAATGCAAAAAGGAGTCCGTAAACTCTTGGCTCTATAGGGCCAATGGTTTCAAAGGATGGGGAATCGATGATCAAAAAGGGTAACTGGCCTAAAATAAAGGCTCCAAAAATGACTCCCCAAAATTGCCATTCCGGTGGATCAACCCTATTTTTGGATGTTTTTTGCGGGGTAATTTTTTGAAGGCCGAAGTAGATCAATATTCCGGAAAGTACCAGGCCCCAGATAGAAATAGGAATCGGCAGAGCAAATTCGCCAATAGAAAATAAAATTGGATCAGGGTCCCAAACAAAAAAGTTATCACTATTCATAAAACGTATACATTCTGCATTTCGGGTAGGCAGAATAATACGAAACCGTCACCCTCCAAACAATCTTCGAAGCACGTCGCCTGCTCCGTCCCGAATTCGATCTTCAATGACTCTTTCAATCACTTCAGTATTGGGACGGACTTGCGGTGACGCAGTGGTGCCGGTTATTCGAAGAGGTATGGCCATCCGCCCATCTTCAAGCTGCAGGGCATCTGCAGCCCTGCCGGATAAAACGGTTGCAATACCACGTTTAAATCGCTCAGGAAGCAATAAGGTGACGTTATAATTAATCTGATCAGTCACCATGTTCAGTGTCCCATTGAGCTCAAACCCAAGGTTTCCACTGGTTAATTTGAAATCTCTCAATGTCATCACTGAATTCTGAATGGTATAATTGGCTGTCCATTCATCCATAACGAGTGATTCGAGCTCAGATATTTTTAAATATTCAGCTATTTTGACCTGAATTGGGTGTCCCCTGAGACTTGCTTTATCCATGCCGAAAGACCCTTCAGATACAGCTGAAGTGATGTCCGGTGCCAATGATGGGGCCAGTTGAGTGAAGTAATTTAATTCAGCATTAAATTCACCATTCATATACTGATGTATCGTACTGTTTTCACCTAAAAATCCGGTTTCCCTGAAAAATGTCTCAGCTGTCAGGCCTGTTAACTGGCCGTTGAATCGGATGTTGGTTTGCAATGGATCAGGCACATTCCATTCCATGGATCCGGTTGCCGTACCGTCAAAAAGGGTAGCTTGCGCATCGTTAATTTGAATCGTTGATGGAGTGATTCGGCCTTTTCCGGACATATCGGTGATAGAAAGGCCCAGGATCACCATTCGGTCTATAGCGGCATCCACATCAGCGGTCAGATTGGGCAGTTCTATTGGGAAAGGGTCATCGGATTCATCTTCCCAGTCAATCATCTCATCCATGTTCAGGAGTCTGCTATTATAACGACCCGTGATGGCCGGACGATTAGAAGCGGATGTATTCTCTTCGAAAAATCTCATATAGTTACGAAGATTTCCCTGTAAATTGATATCAGACTCCCCAAAATTCATTGAAAACTGTTCCAAAGTCATGTCATTTGGGGTTGCACTCATCGTTCCGGAGAGATTTGTAACCGGCAAGGGGATGGAATCTCCCAATGCGGAAACCCCGGATACTTCAAAAGTTCCGGCTAATGCTAATCGATGGATTTCATTAATGGGCCCTTTTGTATTGAGGTTCATAACCGCCCGGCCGGTTAATTCCTGAATCCAGGGTTCAAGTGTGTAATAGGAGGAAATACTGCTGAGTAATGCATTTCCGTCAAAAGTGAGATCCACCAGAGGGTCATCACTTAAATAATTTTCAACAGTTCCACTCATAATCAGTTGATTCTCGCCGGATTTAAAACGGGCATCTGAAATGGCAAGTCGTCGTCCACTTGCCTGAGCATTGAACTGAATATTTTCAAGCGGATTATTGACAATGGAGTGGTAAAAGTACCCATCCGTTAAATTGAAACTGCTTTGTTGCAGAAGCGATTCAATTTGATCAGGATCGGGTGTGCCTCTTAAAACGATGTTTGCGGTTAACAGCCCGCGCATTGCGAGAGTATCTTCATCAATCGGATAGAACTCTTTGATAGTCGCAAGATCAAAATTGACATTGGATTGCACGTCAACCGTTCTTGAATCTTTATCAAGTGGCCTTAAAATGGATCCGGCAAGTGTAAATTGATTATCAGCCGCTGTAAAACCAGACTCTGCAATCTGGATCCGATCCTGATTTGCGTTTAATCTGAAATTAATATTTTCAATTGTATTGGGAACATCAGCATACTTAAGTCTGCCGTTTGTTAAATTAAATAAACCGGAAAAGGTCGCTTCTTCAGGGATATTTAGCTGTCCGGCTGCGGTTGCATTAAAATTAAGTAAACCGGCCAGTTCATCAATGCCCAGATCACTAATTGAATAAAAATTATTGATTGTGTTCAGGTTTACATCCCCATTTATGTCGAGCGAAAAAGTGGCATTATCTTCCAGGGGATTTACGATTTCACCACTCCCGGTGATGCTATTGTTGCCTGCACGGGCATTTAAATTTTGAATAGTAGCAAGATCGTTATTAAAGGTTATTTCAAAATTAATGTCTTCAATCGCTTCAGGCAGATCGGGATTCTGTAAATAGCCATCTGCAACAGCAATCGTTAAATCGATTCGTGGATAAACGGATTCATTGTAAACCCCTTCGACCGATCCCTCCAGCTGCAAGGATCCTCTTGTATTCATATTGCTCAGTTGTTCCTCAAAGTCAGGGGGTGCGAGACGTAAAAGTTCCCCGAAATTTTCGGATGAGGACCGGATTTGAAGAGATAAATGGGGTTCATTTCCACTCCATGATGATACTGACCCAAGAAGATTTAACGATAGCCCTCGAATTGAGAATATCCCCTCCGTGAAGGTCAGCCGTTCATTTTCCAAATCGAGAGTAGATATTTGATTTAAACTCAGTGGAAGATCTGATATATAGTTTACTCCATCGATATCCACATTCAGGGATGCCAATGAGGCATCCATATCCGTTTCAATCACATCAGAATAGTAGAGAGAAAGTTCTGTGTCCAGGCCGGTCATGCGGACGTTGGCCAGAGTCGTAAGATCATTATAAAAAATGGATCCATCAGAGATATTAATCTGAGGAATATTTAAATTAATTGTGGATTGCTCGCTGTCACTTTCTTCTAAAAGAAAGTCAATATTTGTAGTCGAATCCGGGTAAACAGTATAAAAAATTTCAGGTTTATCCAGTGACAACCGTGAGATATTGACTTCATTTCTGAGGAGAGGAAATAGTTCCACGGACAGCAGTACGCTTTTGAATGAAGCAACCGGTTCGCCATTGGGGTCGGGAATGCGGAGCCCTTGCATATCGAGGCCAAATCTTGGGAATGTTCTGAAAAAGGTGATCGACATCGCATCTATTTCCACTTCACTTCCTGCGGCTTCCTGCACTTGCGGAAGAATCATGGTACGTAGACGTTCGTCTGTAAAATAGAAGTTTAAAAATATCAAAAGGGCGATCATCAGAACTGCGATGCCGCCAATAATTTTTATAAATGTTTTCATAAGTGTTTTGGTGTGTTATTGAAACGTCCAGAAACTCTAAATGTTTCCATCTAAAAGGGTCTATTAACAAAGATTAAAAAACCCGGATTATATTTGATAGGTTTATAGAATTGGGTTAATTGTGAAGTTCAAATTTTTTTGTGTAATTCATTGGGGCACAAAAGAAATGTATACCATTTCAATGAATTCACAATGGACATTTTTGAATTAATCATGGAGATGCAGTCAACCGTTCAACATTTATATTATCAATATGTTGAAGAATGAATTGTATACACAACCAGATGTTAAAATGGATCGAAAAGAATCAATCCAATTTTTCCAAGGCGGTATCAATTCTTCGTAGAACGGTCGCTTTGCCTAAAAGTTCCATGGATGTAAAAAGATCCGGTCCAAATCCCAATCCTGTGACTGCGATGCGAAGGGGCATCATCAACTTGCCAAATCCGACTTCCTGCAGATTAATTATTTCTTCCAGGTGAGATTTCAAGGTCTCTGCTTTAAAATCTTCTGTTGAAAGGGATACAATATTATTTTTGTAGAGTGTAACCAGTTCACTGCTGTCATCTTTCCATTTCTTGAGGGCATTCTCATCATACTCTTTCGGGTCATGAAAGAAAAAACTACCCATTGTAATCAGTTCGTCAATTTTACTCACTCGATCTTTTAGTAAATGCACAGCCTCTTCCAGAAACTGGTCATCGGCTTCTTGAATTGCAGCATCGTCCGCAATTTTTTTCACTCTAGCCGCAATTGCATGGTCACTCTGTTCCCTCAGGTAATTTTCATTATACCAGAGAAGTTTTTTGTGATTAAAAACAGCGCCGCCTTTGCTCACCCTGTCCAGAGTAAAAAGGTTACAGAGGGATTCCATCGAGTGAATTTCACTGTCATCACCCGGGCTCCATCCCAGGTATGCCAGAAAATTGATCAAAGCTTCCGGCTCGTAATGGTTTTTCATATAATCTTTCGTGTTGATCGAAATCCCGTCTGATTCAGCTTTTCGTTTAGAAAGTTTGCCGCCGCTTGGTGACATAATCAGTGGCAGATGCGCCATTTGTGGCATCTCCCAGCCAAACGCTTCATATAGGAGTACGTGCTTGGGCGTACTGCTGAGCCATTCTTCTCCTCGGATTACATGAGAAATTTCCATACTGTGATCGTCCACGACATTCGCGAGGTGGTAGGTGGGCATGCCATCCGATTTGAGAAGTACCTGATCGTCCAATCCTTTCGACTCAAATGAGACGTGTCCTCTGATGATATCGTCAAAACGAATCGTTTCTCTTCGGGGTACCTTCAAGCGCACCACATACTCATCCCCGGCCTCCAGTCTTCGTTCGACCTCTTCAGATGGAAGTGTTAAACTATTCATCATGGATTGACGAGTGATGGAATCATACTTTGGGGAAGGGTTGCCGGATTTTACGAGCCTTTCCCTCATTTGGTCCAACTCTTCCGTTGTGTCAAAAGCGTAATAAGCAGCACCCGATTTAATCAATTCATCTGCATATTTGTGATAAATATCCTTTCGTTCGCTCTGTCTGTATGGCCCAAACGCACCTTTTTTGTGAGGGCCTTCATCAATTTCAATGCCTGCCCATGCCAAAGAATCTAAAATATCCCGTTCCGCTTCTTCTACATATCTGTTTTGATCTGTATCCTCAATCCGAAGAATAAATTTCCCGTTATGGTGTTTTGCAAAAAGATAGTTGTAAAGTGCTGTTCTGAGTCCGCCGATATGTAAAAAACCGGTGGGTGAGGGTGCAAATCGAACGCGGATATTGCCTTTCATGTAAATAATCGGGTTATTTTTTTCTATAATATTCTGATTTAAAAATACGGGGAATTCTTAACGATGGCTAATTAAATCAGGATAATGATAAAGTAAAAAATGTGCGTATGATTTATTACATTTGATTAACCTGGATTTAAAACAAAAATATGGTCACATCCCGAATTCTTTTTTATGTTTCATTAGCTGTATGTATCACTTTTCTAATCAGCGGTTATGGATATCAGTGGGATATATGGTCGCTTGGTTTTGCGTTTACGGTATTAAGATATAGTGCATATGCAGCCATTGGTATTACCATTCTGAATTTGATCGCTTTATGGTTTTTGAGGAAGTCAGAAACCAAAGCCATTGTAATGATCGTCATTGCATTTTTGGTCTCTGCTCTGGTCTCTTTGACAGCTCTTTACTGGCAATATCAAGCCGGTTCTGTACCCCCTATTCACGACATTACCACGGACTTTGAAAATCCACCGGAATTTGTAGCAATTGTGCGGATGAGAGAGAATGCTCCAAATCCTCCGGAATATGAAGGCGGAGATGTCAGAATTTCACAAGAAGAGTCATATCCTGAGATTCAGCCTCTTTTCTTAGAAGAAGATATACAGGATGTAATCGATCGGGCGGTTTTGATTATATATGAAAAAGAGTGGAATTTGGTTGCAATCAACCGAAATGAAGGCCGTATTGAAGCAACTGAAGAGTTACCCTGGTTTGGATTTAAAGATGACATCGTACTTCGATTTACAGATGTAGATGGGAGAACCCGAGTGGATATGAGATCTAAATCCAGAATAGGCAGGAGTGATATTGGCGTGAATGCGAAGCGAATTGACAATTTTTTGAAGGAATTATCCTCTACGAACTGAGTTTCTCACGATCAATACTCACAGCTGAGTAGAATAATCGGAATCTTTTGAAAGGATCCGGTACTCTTTTTAAATTTTAAATAAAACCAAAACTATGAATATACCGCGGTTTCACCTTGCATTTCCTGTAAAAGAACTTGAAGAAACGATGACATTTTATCGAGATCTTTTAGGTTGTAAAACCGGAAGAAGTTCAGATAAATGGATTGATTTTGATTTTTGGGGACATCAGGTAGTTGCACATTTAAGCCCCGAAGATGCCGGTAAATCAGCATCCAATGAGGTAGACGGGCACAAAGTACCTGCCAAGCATTTCGGAGTAATCCTGGAATGGGGTGAATTTGACAAACTTGCCAAGAAATTGAAGGAGGCCGGCCAGAAGTTTGTTATTGAACCTTATATTCGTTTTGAAGGAAAACCCGGTGAACAGGCGACCATGTTTTTCCTGGATCCCAGTGGAAATGCCCTTGAATTTAAGGCGTTTAAAGATGAAAACCAGATTTTCGCCAAATAGATCATTTTGAATTTCGAACCCTTTTTGAGTCCATTTAAACCTATTCATGAAAGATACTATCCGACTCTCGATTATTTTAACAACCCACGCCAAAGAGCATCATTTTAATGAGCTTTTGAGTGAAGTGTTACAGTTCAAAAGTGGCAATTATGAGATTATCATTATTAACGATGGCTCAGATGTAGTGACTTCCAAATTTATTGAAAGAGAGATCAGTAAAAGTGAGAATGAACGGGTCTATTTGTATGAACACAGCCAGTATAGAGGGCGCGGAATTTCGTTAAATGAAGCGATACTTCAAGCGGAAGGATCTATCGTTTGGGCTCCGCTGCGGGCAGACAAACTCAATGAAGGCCTTCTTGCGGAAGCTGTGAATCGATTTGCATCAGAAGCCGCAGCATTTTGGGTGTTGGACTATAACCTGCCAGAAGATGTTATGAAATGGGTCGACGCATCCGGAGAGGGGGATCTGCCGGACGATAGTTGTTTGGTTTGGAATAAAAATGTAATCACACCTAAACAACTGTTTTTTAACCCTTTTATGGATTATTTGCACGGAGCTGAACTTGCATTCAGGTTGAAAAATGAAAACAGATGGATTAAAACGGATCCATTTTTTGTCATATCGGAAGATCAGTCTGTTTTTGCGGGCCCGAATGATCAAAAAGAGTTTTTATACAGTGGTTTACGAATGAATGTAAATCAGAAGGTGAGGCAAGAATTAATTGAAAAACTTGGAGATGCAGATTTTGCCACAAAAAAAATAGAGATCGATAATCAGAATTTAGTAGAGTCCCGGCACTATTTACAAAAAGGGGATGCCAATAAGGCACTTGAGCTGATCAACCAATATTTAAAACGCAATCCCACGAATCAGGAAGCACTGAGAATTAAAATTACTTCACTTGAAAAATTGAGAAGGCATGTTGAAGCGGCTGAGTTAAAGCATAACATTTTCAAAGAACAAAAAGCTGAAAAAGCTGAAAAAGCGAAAGAGGCAGAAGAGGCGAAAGAGAGTGAAGAGACGTATGATAAAAATACTGCTGCCACGGCACCGGAGGTCAATGAAGAGGCGAAACCGGTTGGAGAGATTGAGTTATCTGTGGTCATACCTACGACGGGTCACGGTAAAGTACTCTTGGAACAGACTCTTTTAAAATTGGATGAAGCAGTAGATTCAGACACTACTGAACTGATCATTGTTGACAATGCAAGCATTGATGACACATTTGATTATCTGGAGCAGCTGACTAAAAAATCCTTCTTAAATATCAAAGTAATCGTAAATCAAATTAATAAGGGATTTGCAGCTTCTGTTAACCAGGGGATCGAATTGGCAAAGGGTAAATATGTGTTGGTAATGCACAATGATGTATTGGTTGACAGGGATTGTCCGGCGAAGTTAATTAATACGTTTAAACAATCTGAAGAATTTGCAATAACCGCACCCCTGGTAGATAAAACAGATCACAAGGCACAACAGCCGGAGCCGGTGAATGAGGAGAAAATATTTACAACCGAGACCGTGGATAGTTGCTGTTTTATGATTCGAAAAACACTTCATGTCCGAATGGATGAAGGGTATCAGGCGTGTTATTTTGAAATGAATGATTTTTGTAATCAGGTGCGGGAGCAGGGTGGCACGTTAGCGGTTTGTGCGAGCACCCGAGTGGTCCATCATCAGGGAAGTTCAATCAAAAGCCTGGCATTTCATCTGAACCCGGAAGCAAAATGGAAGAACAGAGCTCGTTTTCTCAAGAAATGGAGTCCCGGTAAGGAGCGAAAGCTGCCGACTGAAGGAAATCATGCGATGCGGTTTCAAAAACTGGGAGCCCCCTACAATCCAATGAATCCGGATGATGAGTGGGTGAATATGATTAGAAAGTACCTCACGAATGAAGTGCGAACAGAGATTCTGCGCAATAAATGGACGGAAGAGGAACTTTATACGATTGTATTAACTCTGCTGATTGCAGATGAGAGAGAACTTCTCAGAACGATGGAAGACCGGCTCTTGCAAGTGAAACCTGACAATCAGCTTTTGACACTCTTTATTCTCTATTATTACAATAAAAATATCTTCTCAAGATGTCGCCATTATATTCAGATGGCGGATGATTCCAATCCGATATTTGAGCTTTTTCAGTTAAAAATGATGGTAACGGATAAAGATTTTGATAGAGCGATTCCGCTGCTAAACCGGTTGTTGGAGAGTCATCCGTCGAGCCCGGAATTGTTTTATCTGGCTGCGGAAGTTTATAAGGAGAGTAATGAAGAGGGAGAGGCAAAGTCCTTTTATGCCATGGCAAATCAATTGGATCCCTTTCGATTCAGGGCAGATGAAGCTGCTTTTGATATCAATATTTAGTTTTCAGCTATCAGCTATCAGCTATCAGGTTAAGGCTGTCTTTTTAGGTATTTATTATCCTATTAGCCAGTTGCGACACAAAATCTTCGTGTTCCGCTTTTAGAAAGACACTTCTTAGAATTGTAGCATGGGATTGATCCGGGTTGAAATCAGGATATTTCAAAACGAATTGATCTGCAGGGATTGAAAAAAGGCTGAGGTGAAAACCATCTTTTTTATCAGACATTCCCTTTTGGAAAATTTCTCTGTTTATGCGATTGAGTTCACTGATGTTTTTAATCTCCGGCATTTTAAAATAACCGACAATATCGAGTTGAGGGGGTTGATAGAGGAACCAATTGGGCTGATTTGTGATTAACCCTGCGAATTTTTTTGCCGCTTTTGTACAACTTAAAAGAATTTTGCCCAAGCCGGTGTCACTTAAAGGCAACAGCTCCAAAGTTGCCCAAAATGCTGCTGCAGAAGCCCCGGCACGAGAGCATTCAAGGCTAATTTCACCCAGATGAAGCTCATCTGATGTGAAATAGGTATAGGGTGAATCGTGCTTAAAAAAGGTTCCCACTGATGGGTCTTTATAGATGACACTGCCGCAGCCGTAAGGTTGTAAACCATGCTTATGCGGATCGATTACCACGCTGTCACAACTCTCTAAAACATCCCAATCCGCTTTCGAAGCGAGTTCGGAGCCGATCAGTTTGAAAAATCCGCCATAGGCCGCATCGGCGTGAATTCGGAAATGATATTCATCAGCCAGCGCCTTTATTTTTTGGAGGGGCTCTACGATTCCAAGACCTGTGGTGCCCATTGTTACAACTAACGTCCCAATTTTATCAGAATGGTTTTTAATGAAATTGAGATCGGGAACTCCATCGGCATCAACCGGTACTTCAAGAAAATCAGTATTTAATACTTTACACATTCTGCGATGTGTGTAATGGGCATTTGAAGTTGCTGCAATCGACTTCCCCGGGTGACTCTCCCTTGCGACAAACAGAGCCTCCAGGTTGGCGATGGTTCCGGTAGAGGTCAGATGTCCGAGACTGGGTTCCCGGTATCCGATCATATCAGCAAGTTTTTTGATACACTCTTTTTCCATTGCGGAAGTTGGGGGGCCACCATCCAGGGCATGATTATTTGGGTTGATCGTCATTGCCAATGTGTATGCCAGCCATGCCACCGGATGAGGGGGTTTCAGCATTTGTCCGGCATACTGAGGATGATGAAACGGGTAATTGCCTTCTAATTTTGATTCTAATTCAGAAAGAATTTTTTGAATTGCCATCGCTGAGGGGATCTCTGATGGATCCTCTGAATTGTGGTCATCGAACGAATTTCGCCAGCCATCCAGTTTGGTAAGTGATGATCTGAGAAGATCTAAATAAGGCTCAAAGTGATTCAATAGATTAAATTATCTGATGGTAAAAAGGACACCCAGTGAAAGGACCTGAGCGATTTGTAACTCATTAGAGAAATCATCATCATAGACAAAATCTAAACTCAGGCTGGCATTCATAAAATCATTAATTTTGCCGGTGAGTGCGTTGGAAACCTGGACATCCGTACTCTTCACGGACTTTCCAAAAGCAGTAAACGTATTGAGTGTGCCTGAATAAGTAAGATTGGCCGCAATATCGGTTTTAAAACCGGATCCGATCGTAAATCCTGCTTCAAACTCCCACTGTTCTCCGTCTTGCAAACCGTATGTGGGGCCTAAATTCCGGTCTTTTACATATGTTTGTTGGAGTCCCAGCCCGGCTTCAGCGGAAAAGTTTTCATTGGGTATATATGCGACACCTACATCCTGATTAAAATAAGCGGGTGCAAAAAATCCTGAGATCTTAATATCTGAGCCATCTACACCTGCCCCATATCTAAAACCATCATCATATTGGGTACGCATTTTGATATTTGAGAACAGTTTAATATCAGATTCCTCATCTCCTAAATCATAGAGGAAACGATTCAGGATAAATAACCGGTCATCAATTTTACGCACGCCCTCATCCTGAACTTTTGTTTTCCCGTATCGACTATTGAAGAGAAAACCGTAGGAGAATTTATTTTGTGTATAGACGGTTGTAAAAGTCGTTCTGCCTGTTGCGGCAATATTATTGACTCCGCCTTGCGACCAGTTAGAGTAGGATGCTTGTGATCCGCTTATCCCGGCGCTCCAGGTTGTGTTCCAGCCTTCCAGATCTTCCGGAAAAGTAATAGAATCCTGGGCTATTGAGGTGTAGAATAAAAAAAGTGGCAGGGTTAGAAATAGGAATAACTTCTTCATTTTACTCTGTTTAAATTCTATTAAATTATTTTGTCAGTTGTACGCTAATCGGTTGTTTATCTTCAATTTGAAGAGAGACATGTTCATTAAATTTTGTGGGATGGTGAAATCCGACAATGCTTGCCAATACCGGATATTTCCTATGGCCGCGATCAACCAGAACGGATACAATAATGTTTTTAAATTCCGAGAGGTTCCTGATATTCATCATTGAGTTGAAAACGGTACCGCCGCTAAAAATAACATCATCAATAATGACCAGGAGTTCGTCATCAGCCTTTTTTGGAAGTTGAACAGGTGTATCATTTTTACTTGTGATGGCGGATAATGGGATTTTTTTTCCCGAGGCGTTTTCCAGAAAAGTTTGAATTTTTGCAGCGACTGCCATGCCGCGCTCATTAATGCCGGCCAGATGAATCGTGTGGTCATGTGCTTCCTCAAGTATCTGGTAGGACATTCTTTTTAGCGTTCGCTCGATACGTTTTTTATCCAGTAGGATCATAAAAATGATGAAATTTTGTTGTTGATAAATTATTCAAATATTTCATTATTAAAAAACAGCAGATCTTTCATTAGATTTATTCAGATCAAGAGTTAACTTGAAAAAGAATCATCATTAAAACAGAGAGTGGTGAAACGGAAGAAGAGCAGATATAAAGAGAGATTACTTCAATGGATTTGGGAAGAGACTGAATTTACGACGACTCTTTTAGAATCCGATTGTGGGTCCATGGTGGAGATTTTAGATCCGGGTGAGTTAAATCATGGTGAGGGTCCGGATTTTTTACGTTCTCGAATTAAGATAGATGGAATAGAGCTTCATGGCAGTGTTGAAATACATCGTTTGGCAAGTGAGTGGATTGCACATAAACATCAAAATGAGAAAAATTATGACAGTGTCATTTTGCATGTTGTGTATGAAAATGACAAGCGGGGGAAAGTATTTCGGTCTGATGGGACAAAACCTGTAACCCTATCCATAAAACCCTATTTAAGTTCACCGTTAAATAAATTGGCTCGTCTGAAAGAAACAGAAGGGCTATTGTGCAAAGATAATCTGATGTTTATTCATCAGGAAGCATTTGAAGAGCAGATTCGAAAAGCAACAAAAGAGTACTTTACCTATAAGGTTGAAGAGGTATTGCAAAAGTATGAACCGCGGGGGTTGATCTCGGAATCCTGGAAGAATGCAATGATCATACAGATTTATCGAAACTTAGGTATTTCTGCAAACCGGGATCAGATGCAGCAGCTCGCGATGCAGGTGATTGCAGAAAAAACCTGGCCGGACTCTCAAAATGAGTTTGTGGATTTGGTAAATGAAGCGGCCTTCAATCCCAAAAAAAGAAAATTTGCGATTGCATGGCGGCAAACCGGAATGCGTCCGGCCAGCCGGCCGGTGGTGAGGGTTGCTCAGGCCGCCGCTTTCCATTATCATATAAGAAAACTACCCTTTGAGGTTTTCCTGGAAGACCCGGCCATTTCCTGGGAGATGTTCACAAGTTCAATCGATCAAGAATTGATTCCGGGAAGAAACACGCTGAATTTGATAAAAAAAACTGTTTTTCAGCCCTCGATTTATCTGTTAGGCCAACTGCTGTTCTCAACAATGTTAATGGATCGCTCATTTGAAACTTGGCTGGAGGAGCCGCATCAGATTCCCGATATGATCAAAAAACCATTTCTTGAGGCGGGTTTTTTGATTAAAAATGGAGCCGGAAGCATCGGTCTGGCACATCAATTAAAGCGTTATTGCAAAAGGAGGGAATGTCATAATTGTAATCTGTTTAAAAATGCAATTCGTTCTTGATTGATTTGCCATCTCTCTCTATCTTTGGTGTCTGTCAATGAACCGATAGATTGCCCGGTCGTCTAATGGCAGGACAGCTGGTTTTGGTCCAGTCAGTGGGGGTTCGAATCCTCCCCGGGCAACGTTGTACATCTGAAAGGTTACCAAAGAGGTATCCTTTTCTTTTTTAAACTTGACTAATTAGCTAGTTGGATACGCCTTTAGCCATATTCGCAGGGAGAAGCAACCTCGCACTTTCACGTGCTATTGCTGAAAGTTACGGTACTGATCTTGGAGAAGTTACCATAAAGTCGTTTTCAGACGGTGAGCTATATGTTAAGTATGAGCAGAGTATAAGGGGTGAGGATATTTTTTTAATTCAATCTACCCCTCCTCCGGGTGATAATATTATTGAGTTACTGTTATTACTGGATGCTGCGAAGAGGGCATCTGTAAAAAGAGTAACAGCTGTGATTCCATATTTTGGATATGCCAGGCAAGATCGTAAGGATCAGCCAAGAGTTTCCATTGCATCAAAATTAATGGCAAACGTATTGGTTGAGGCCGGCGCAGACAGGATTCTGACGATGGATCTTCATGCATCACAGATACAAGGATTTTTTGATATTCCACTGGATCATTTATATGCCAGCAGAATTTTTATAGAACACTTTAAGAAGAATCCGATAGAAAATCTGGTTGTTGTTGCACCGGATGTAGGAAGTTTGAAAATGGCGCGTGCCTATTCTAAGAAATTAGGTGCAACCCTGGCTTTCATTGATAAACGAAGACCAAAGCAGAATGTAGCGGAGGTCATGAATATTATCGGTGAAGTGGAAGGTAAGCGTGTTTTGATTGTTGATGATTTGATCGATACCGCAGGAACCATCACGAATGCAGCAGTTGCTCTGAAAGAGAGAGGTGCTCTAAGTGTAATGGCGACATGTACACATCCAGTACTGTCGGGTCCGGCGTTTCAACGAATTGAAGACTCTCCAATCGATGAATTGTTAGTAACAGATACCGTACCTTTACGAAAGCCGTCTGACAAAATAAAAGTGTTAAGTGTAGCCAGTATATTTGCCGAAGCAATTCAGCGAATTCATACGAACGAAACGGTTAGTGCACTATTTGATGATTAATTGATAAAATAAAACTATGAAGCAACCCAAATTATACGAATTGGCCGGTGAGAAAAGAGAAGCAGACAGGAAATCGACTGCAACTCTAAGAAAGGAATTAAAAGTACCTGCTGTTCTCTATGGCCCAAAACTGAAAGAAAATATTCATTTTTCTATAGAGGAGTCTGATATTGAAAAAATACTTTCTGTCAGCCAGACAAAACTTCAGAATCTGACTGTTGATGGGAAAGAGTATAAAACTCTTCTTAAAAAGGTAGATTTTGATCCTGTCACCGATAAGGTGCTACACGTAGATTTCTATGTGTTAGATGATAAAACACCAGTGAAACTACGTGTGCCGATCCGATTAACAGGAATTGCCAGAGGTGTTCGCGATGGCGGTGGCCGAGTTCTTCAGCCGCTCCGAATAGTGAATATCAAAGTATTGCCGGATAATATTCCTGCTATGTTTGAGCTGGATATTACCAATCTGGATATTGGGCATTCACTCAGTGTAGGTGAATTGGATATGGAGGGTATTATTCCTCTGGATAATCCAAATCAGACGATTGTAACGATTGTACCGCCGAAATCAGAATCGCTGTTCACATCTGAGCTTGAGGACGAAGAGGAAGAATTACTGGAAGGTGAGGAAGCTGAATTGGCAGAAGGTGAAGAGGCAGAAGGCGAAGAAGGTGAAGGTGAAGAGGGTGAAGGTGAAGAAACTGAAGAGAGCAAAGATTAAACGCTTGATCTCTACTTTATGGCACTGATTGTAGGCCTGGGAAATCCCGGTGTAGAATATAAAGGAACACGCCATAACGTCGGTTTTGAACTGATTGATGTACTATCTGAAAAATTGACCATTACCCTTCAACCGGGTAATGGTCTTTTCTTTTTAGGTGAGGGTACTTTTAAAAGTAAAAGTGTTACACTTTTGAAGCCCACCACTTTCATGAATAAAAGTGGTGTCGCAGTTTCAAAAGCTTTGGCCCAAACGGGATGTTCGGTTTCTGATTGTATCATCTGTTATGATGATATTCATCTTGAAGCTGGAAAGATTCGAATAAAACCCGGAGGCAGTGCAGGGGGGCATAACGGTCTTGGTGATATCATTGAAAGAGTAAAGACACGTGATATTGCCCGGTTGCGAATTGGAATTGGGAATGATTTCCCGCGGGGCCGTCAATCCGATTATGTATTATCCCCATTTACGAGTAGCCAACGAAAACTTGTAGATGAATCACTGGAAGTTGCATCCGATGCAATTTTAGCGTTTCTTCGTGGTGGCATCGATTTGGCAATGAATCATTTTAATTAAGTATCTACAAAAACTAACCGAAACAACAATTACCATTAACATGAATATTTTCAATACAATCATATATTTGATACCGGTTGCCGGGGTAGTGGCTCTCGCGTATACCTACTTCAAATCCAAATGGGTTACAAAACAGGAAGTCGGTACAGAAAAGATGGCCCGCATTGCGAAGAATATTTCTGACGGTGCAATGGCCTTTTTAAAAGCTGAATACCGGGTTCTGACAATATTTGTCATTTTTGTGGCAATATTACTTGGAATTCAAGGCTCACTGCAAGTCAATTCTTCACCGCTGATGGCGCTCTCTTTTATCGTCGGTGCATTTTGTTCAGGGTTGGCAGGGTTTATCGGCATGCGAGTCGCGACCAAAGCAAATGTGAGAACCACACAAGCAGCCCGTACTAGTTTGGCAGAAGGCTTAAACGTAGCATTTAACGGTGGATCTGTAATGGGCCTTGGAGTTGTCGGCCTGGGCGTACTTGGAATCGGCCTGCTTTTCATGTTTTACAGCAGCTTTTTTGGAATTGAAAATATCCAGCAAATCCTCACTGTTATAACGAGTTTCTCTTTTGGTGCTTCATCCATTGCTCTTTTTGCACGTGTGGGCGGAGGGATTTACACAAAAGCCGCTGATGTGGGCGCCGATCTTGTAGGAAAAGTGGAAGCAGGCATTCCTGAAGATCACCCTTTAAACCCTGCAACGATTGCAGACAACGTTGGAGATAATGTTGGGGATGTCGCCGGGATGGGTGCAGACCTTTTTGAATCCTATGTAGGTTCTATCATCGGGACAATGGTTTTAGGAGCCGCATTTCTTGGGTTGAGCGGATTTGAATCAAGCAACCAGTTTGGCGGGTTAAATGCCGTATTGCTTCCACTCGTTTTAGCAGGCGTTGGTATCCTGACATCGATACTGGGAACATTTTTTGTAAAAGTAAAAGAGGGCGGAAATCCTCAAAAAGCATTGAACACCGGAGAATTTGTCTCTGCAGGTGTGATGTTAATTGCATCCTTTCTGCTCATTAACTGGATGCTTCCAGAAAGCTGGGAGTTTGCAGGACAGACCATCACCGCGATGGGTGTATTTTGGGCTACGATTCTTGGTTTAGCTGCCGGATTGCTTATCGGTTTAATAACCGAATACTATACCGGAACAGGTACAAAACCGGTTTGGAGTATAGTGAATCAGTCTGTAACCGGATCTGCTACGAATATTATTGCCGGTGTCGGTGTGGGGATGATTTCAACAGCAATACCGATTATTATAATCGCAGTGGCGATTATCGGTTCTTACCATTTTGCCGGACTTTACGGAATTGCGATAGCCGCAGTCGGAATGCTCTCTAATACAGGGATTCAATTGGCTGTTGATGCATATGGCCCGATCTCAGACAATGCCGGTGGTATTGCAGAGATGAGTGACCTTCCACCGGAAGTGAGAGAAAGAACAGACAAACTGGATGCTGTTGGGAACACAACTGCTGCGATCGGAAAAGGTTTTGCAATCGGATCTGCAGCACTTACAGCATTAGCCTTGTTTGCGGCGTTTATTACGTCCTATAATGTTGCCAATCCGGAAAGTATTCTGACAGGTATAGATATCACTGCCCCAAAAGTAATGGCTGCGCTTTTTGTAGGTGCAATGCTTCCCTACCTATTTTCAGCACTCTCCATGCAAGCGGTTGGACGAGCAGCAATGTCGATGATTGAAGAAGTACGGCGTCAGTTCAGAGATATCCCGGAATTAACCGCTGCACTTGCTGCTATGACCCGAAACGAAGGGAAGCAGATGAGTGAGTGGACGAAGTCAGATCGTGACATTTTTGATGCTGCTGATGGGAAAGCAGAATTTGCAAAATGTGTTGAGATCTCTACTACCGCTTCCATTCGTGAGATGGTTGCACCGGGTTTACTTGCTGTTATTGTACCGGTACTCTTCGGTTTCTTAGGCGGACCCGAAATGCTGGGTGGACTACTTGCGGGAGTTACCGCATCCGGTGTTCTGCTGGCTCTGTTTCAATCAAACGCAGGCGGTGCGTGGGATAACGCCAAAAAGATGATCGAAGAAGGTGTTGAAATCAACGGCGTGCACTATGGTAAAGGTTCTGACCCCCATAAAGCAGCGGTTGTTGGAGATACAGTAGGAGATCCGTTTAAAGATACATCCGGCCCGTCGCTGAATATTTTGATTAAGTTGATGGCGGTTGTGGCACTGGTTATTGCGACGATGATTTAAGTGAGTGAAAAGTGAAAAGTGAAAAGGTAGGCAGAAGGCAGAGGGCAGAACGCAGAAGGATATCTGCTCTGCCGGGTGTTTCTTTTCATTTCTGATTTGTAAGTTTATTAAAAAGCCCCGGTGTGAAAGCATTGGGGTTTTTTATTGATAAAAAGGGAAAAGGCAGAAGAGTGAAAAGGGAAAAGGGAAAAGGCGGGCAGAAGGTAGAAGATTTAATCTAAGAGTCTTCCTGATGCAGATCAGGATCTAAGTAATTACCACCTAAATAAGGGGGGTGTAAGAATTCAGCTCAGAGTCATTTTTCTATCAGGGTTCCATTTGAATTGATCTAACATGATGTAAATAAATGTAAAAGTTTGAAACAATTTATTCGCACACCCATCATTTTATTACACTACAACATCAAATAAATAGAGAGGTGGATATGAAAACCATATCAATCAATCAATCAATCAATCAATTGTAGCTCTGTTAGTGAGCGTGTTCATTCTGATGATAAGTGGTTGTGAGAGTAATATTACAACCCATTCTGTTGATGAACGAGAGACACCGCAAGAGACAGTGGAAAGTTTAAATATAAATGCAAGTGATAGGCCAATTCGTGAACCCGGATTGCTAGATACAACCCAACTTACCAACCAGATCCGGGAAATGTTAAAAGCAACAGGAAGAGATCCCGACAAAATACGATTCGGTGAACTGTCTGATAAAGGGTATTCACTGACAGGAGAAGAAGCGTGGGAAAAATATATGAAAGATTGGGATCCCAAAAGAGGCTTTGAAAAAACAGACAATATAATTGTAGATCCGGAGTCCATTATTCTTTCATCAGCAGTTATCCCACCGACTCCTGCTCAATCGGGATTTATCATATCAGATACTTCAGATCCGCAGGCCAATGGTAGTGTTACAGTAAATTATCTGGGTGTACAGGTAACCACCAATTATTCCAGCACTTGGAACGCAATTGCAGTTGCCAACACAATCAGTTACAATATTAATAATCATCAGAGTATTCAGCTTAGCGCAACAGTGGATGGTACCACCGTTATTGTAACCGAAAAAAGAGATGGTTGTGAATATAATGGTAATCCGGTATATGTTTCTCATACCAATGGAACCCACATCACGGTGAATAATGATACATTCTATATGGCAGGTGGAACGGATGAACAAGGTTGTCATGAAGAAGTTCCTCTGCCACCAGCAGAACCTGAAGATCCGCCTACTACTATATATATAAGTTACGGATCTGTAATAAACACACCGCAATTCTTAAATTACGGTTGGGTAGATATGTGGTCTTATAGTTGGGCTTCTCAATCCCTCTATTATCTGGATGTTGTTGGGGCTTCTGAAAGAGACTTTGTTATCATAAATTACGGGCAGGATGGAGGCTATAATGATGACTACGCAATTGTTGGCACTAGTGAGTACAAGGATCCACTTGATCCAACTTCCAATTGGACGCAAACAGGAGATCATTTGTTTGGACTCTCATCAAATCAAATTTACGGAGTTGGTTCCTGGGATTCGGAATATTTTTAAAACCCTATTCAAAGAAGAGGCTGTCTGCTATGCCGACAGTCTCTTTCAATTTTTTGAAAATAAAATGAACCAAAGATGAAAGCAATCTGTTCAGGAATTCTAATTTTACTGGCAACATTTACAGGATTCTTATTTCTTTCCTTTTCTGATATTGATGAAGTACAAAGCACATGGTCGGAGCCGAAGCTTCTCTATGTTCATTCGATAGAACCGGGTCCCGGGGAATTTCAAGCAGATGTTCATGATGAAACTATCCATATTGTGGGCGGATACCGGCTCCTTAGAGAGGGGCGTTTTTTTGAGGATTCGAAGATCTTTTATTTGCAACAGGAAATCGGTAGCGAGCCGGAGGTTCTGATATTCCCTACGGATAATTATCCTTCCGAAAGGCCATCTTTATTGAGGGATCATTCAGGCGACATTCACTTTCTCTGGGGCGACCGCCGGATGGACCCAGAATTTGAAGAGTGGAAAATAGAAAGGCCTCAAGCACTGGGATTTTCGACTCATGTGATTTATTCCCGGTATGATGGGAAGCAGGTTATAGCCCCCGAATCGATCTATGAAGGCCATTTGCGAGAATTGGTAGGCGGGATAGGAGATATCTTTTTGCCAGCCAGTTGGGTAGAAGACGAGGAGGGACACCTCCATACCGTTTTTGTAGCTGATTCAACGTTCAAAGCGACTTATCAAGGGGAAGAGGTTACATCTTATTCACCAGGGATTGCCTATATGATTCGAAGTGAAGGTGAATGGAGTCCTCGCCGTTTTTTGCGACCTGGAGTGCAGGGCGAAATTGCTCTGATGCCTCATGGTATTTTGATAATTGGTTATTTGGGTTCTACTGGTGGCAATATCAATGATGTCTTGGTCCTCACGTCCGACGACAGTGGAGAAACCTGGAGTGAACCCAATCCGGTTTTTTTATCAGGTCAGCAACCAGGTCGATTTCTGGACATGAAAACGGGGTCTGATGGGAGTGTTCATCTTATATGGGGACGTCAAACTCGGGGGATTCCTGTACCGAATGAATTATGGCACAGTTATAGTGAAGATAACGGTAGTAATTGGTCGGAGCCTGAAAGATTCCTGAAGCTAGATCAGCCGCCAGTAAGTGAGGAGAAAATTATTGGCGGTTATGATTTTGTGCTTGATCATAACAACAGGTTACACTGTATTGCTGTAGAAATTGGTCTTTCTACTCAGAACAGAACTCTCAACTATGGGATATGGGATCCACACTCAAAAAAATGGACACAGGAAGAAACGCCGCAAGTGGATGAAGTAATACGCTCAAATGTGAATCTTACAATCGATGAGACCACAAACAAAATGTATTTTTTTTGGGACGATGACCAGGAGAATGCCATCTATTACGTAGTGAAAGAATTGGATAATCAGGTTTTGCCTCCACCAATTTCCTCGTCAGGCCCACTGAAACTATATGCCAACCACCCCAATCCCTTCAATTCTTCCACACAGATTACATTTACGCTTAAAGAGTCTGCAGAAGTTGAAATAAAGGTCTATGATATGTCCGGCCGTCAAATCATGCAAAAAAATCTTGGTGAGAGGCCGGTAGGCACTTATGCTGAAGAAGTGAATTTAAATACTTTTTCCAGTGGTACATACATTTATGAAATAGCATTGAATGGAACCTGGCGGCAACAGAGTACCATGATGTATATAAAATAACTTTATGAGTTGCATGAAAGCAGAGGGTAGAAGAATTAATCTAAGAGACTTCTGATGCAGATCAGGATCTCTAGGACTGGACTTTTGCAGTAACTTTGGGCATTGCAGAACTCCGGAGATCCTGAAATAAATTCAGGATGACACGGTGGTGGGGTAATGAGCAACTGAAAATACTTCTGCCCTCTGCCCTCTGCCTTCTCACTTCTCACAAAAACTTACTCGCCAGATTGGCTAACTCTGAACGCTCCCCTTTTTCCAGATTGATATGCGAATAGATATCATTATTGTGCATTCGATCTACAAGATAGGATAGACCATTGCTTTGAGCGTCCAGGTATGGGGTGTCGATCTGGAAAATGTCTCCGGTGAAAATGATTTTGGTATTCTCTCCGGCCCGGGTAATGATGGTTTTTATTTCGTGAGGTGTGAGGTTTTGAGCTTCATCAATGATAAAAATCACATTGCTCAAACTTCGTCCACGAATGTACGCCAAGGGAACAATAGAGAGTTTTTCATCCTGCACCAGCTCATCAATTTTTTTGTACTGCTTACTGCTCTCACTGAACTGATTTTTGATAATGCTCAGATTATCCCAAAGCGGTTGCATGTAGGGATCAATCTTGGATTTCACATCTCCCGGCAAGTATCCGAGATCCCGGTTACTCAGCGGCACGATCGGTCGTGCCAGGTAGATCTGTCGATAGTTTCTTCTCTGTTCAAGCGCACAAGCCAGAGCCAAAAGTGTTTTTCCGGTTCCTGCAGAGCCGGTGATCGTTGCCAACAGAATCTCAGGGTTCATGAGCGAATGCATGGCAAACGTCTGTTCTGCATTTCTGGGCATCACACCGTATGCACTGGTCTGTTTCACCAATTCAACCTTTTTGCTCTTTGGATTGTAGTATCCCAATGCGGAACTTGAGTGATTTTTTAAGATGTAATAGTGGTTGCTGATCGGTTTACTCTGCTCAATGTCCGAATGATTCACCTTCCCGCTTTGATATAATTTATTGATCGAACTGTTATCCTCAAAGGAGATACTCGTTTTCCCTCTGTAGAGATGATCAATATCTTTGATGCGGATCGTTTCATAATCTTCCGCATCCAGGCTCAACGCTCTGGCTTTTAATCGAAGGTTGATATCTTTTGAAACCAGAGTCACCTTTTTATCCGGCTCCTCCTCTTTCAGCCGCAGTGCCGAATTGAGTATACGATGGTCGTTTTTGACAGACCCAAAAACTTTTGCGGCATCCTGCTGGCTTCCTTCATCACTGATCACACGAAGTTTACCGTGAGATTTCCCATTGAGTGGGATCCAGTTCTGAATCATATTAGAGTCGGTAATTTTATCCAGATATCGGATAAACTCCCGCGCATGAAGATTGGTTACGGTATTGCCTTTTTTGAATGAGTCGAGCTCTTCAAGAACTGTGATCGGAATGGCTATATCGTGTTTTTCAAAGTTTTTTACTGCAGTTGAATCATATAAAAGAACGGATGTGTCGAGAACGAATATTTTTTTCGCCTTCTTAATTGCGGGCATAGGCCTTCTGAGATTAAATTCCGGGGGATGAATTTGATAAAACCTGCGATGATTTATTTCTAACTATAATTAAAGTATCACACATAATCAATCTATTCATAAAAGATAATGATCTCTTTATGCAGATCAATCAAGCAGAAAAGAAAGGGTCATAAAGAGAGTCCAACAACGGGCATATTGGCAAGTGCCGAGGACAATTTAATTGCAAGAATCCGAGAGATTAATTTTTGCATTTTGAAAGTTTAACTTTCAAATAACAGTAACAAAATATTAACTAGGTCAACGTAAATAACCCGATCCCCAGGGCTACAGCTACATTCAAGCTCTCCACCGTGTCGAAATTTCCATCAATTCGTACAGGGCTCCGTTTTGCACCGAATAGATCCGGGCGGATTCCATTCCCCTCATTTCCGGCAACCAGGATTGATTTATGTCCAGGTCTAACCGTTCGTATTTCACTGGCACTGGCAGAACCGTCAAGCAGGTAAACATGCCAGCCCGATGACTCTAAATCACGGAAAATAGATTCCAGATTTCCCTTTAAAAAAGGCACTGAACCCGTGGCTCCGGCTGTACTCCTTACCACTTTGGGATGAAACGGATCGACACAACCCTCTCCAAAAATGATTCCGGAAACGCCAAACCAGGCAGCCGTTCGAATAATGGTGCCCAAATTTCCGGGATCCTGAATGGCATCGATCGCAACGATAACGCCACTCGATTTTGCGAACTTATCAATCTTCCCTTCCTCAGGTATTTCACAAACTGCAATCACTCCCTGAGGGGATTCAGTATCTGATAGGTTTAAAAACTGAGCGGAAGTCAACTTATAGGCTGGAATTTCTTTCGTGAAGTGGAAAGATGTCAAATCTGCCTGATTGTCCACTAAGAGTTCACGAACCACTACATTATTGTTTTCAATAATCTGTTCAACACAACGAATTCCCTCTGCCAGAAAGAGCCCCTCTATTTTTCGATTTTTACCGCGCAGAAGTTTTTTCCACTCTTTGATCTGATTATTGGAAGCGGGGGCCGGGTCTGTTTTCATTTTAATAGTATTGAGTTTTCAGGATTAAGATCCGGAAAAATGGGCAAATTTTTTCTCTTTTGCGCTCTACCTTTCATTATATTTAATGTGAGTTCGAAGTGAATAAAAATGTAAAATCACATTCGTCACGTTGACCGCATTTTTATTCATTCTTAATTCGACTCACGTTATTTGAGGAAATGAAATATATAAAAAAGAGAACAGATGAAAGATTTTTTAGAGACACTGGGAATACGAGCTGAAAACGCAGGAACTTCAACCGGACAGGCATTCTTGAAAGATGATTCGGCTGAATCAATTATATCCTATTCACCGGCTGACGGTACTGAAATTGCCTCTGTTTATTCCACAACTCGTGAAGAGTACGATTTTGTAGTAGATAAATCGGTTGAAGCTTTTGAAGAATGGAGAATGATGCCGGCTCCAAAACGGGGAGAAATTGTAAGGCAGATTGGCCTGGCACTTCGGAAATATAAAGAACCACTGGGGAAACTGGTCTCCTATGAGATGGGAAAAATCTATCAGGAGGGTTTGGGCGAAGTTCATGAGATGATTGATATTTGTGATTTTGCAGTAGGCCTATCCCGACAACTTTATGGCCTTACCATGCACTCCGAGCGCCCGCAACATCGGATGTATGAGCAGTGGCATCCCATGGGTCCGGTAGGTGTAATCTCTGCATTTAACTTTCCCGTTGCCGTGTATAGCTGGAATGCAATGATTGCGGCCGTCTGTGGCGATACGGTAATCTGGAAAGGATCAGAAAAAACTCCCCTTTGCGGAATTGCCGTACAACATATCGTCGCTGAAGTGCTGAAAGAGAATGATCTGCCGGAAGGGATATTTGGTCTGATAACCGGCGGACGCGAAGCCGGCGAGTGGCTCACTTCTGATGAGCGCATTCCCCTGATCTCTGCAACCGGCTCCATACGAATGGGTAAAGAGGTTGCCAAAACAGTGGGTGGACGTTTAGGAAAAACGATCCTGGAACTGGGAGGAAACAATGCAATTATTATCACCAAAGAAGCAGATCTGGAGATGACCCTCCGGGCAGTAGTTTTTGGTGCCGTGGGAACGGCAGGACAACGCTGCACATCAACCCGACGGTTAATTATTCACGAATCTGTATATAATGAAGTTAAGGAGCGGCTGAAGTCCATCTATCAAAATATCGAAGTGGGAAATCCATTGGATGAAGGAACATTAGTGGGGCCGTTGATTGATCAGGAAGCCATTTCAATGATGCAGAGTGCCCTCAAGAAAGTCGCAGAAGAGGGAGGCAGGGTTGTGTGTGGCGGAGAACCCGTAGAGGGGTTAGAGGGAAATTATGTAAATCCGGCCCTTTGTGAAGTGGAGAATCATTTTGAAATCGTACAGGAGGAGACATTTGCACCGATTTTATATCTCATTAAATACAAAACTCTTGAAGAGGCCATTGAGATTCATAACGGTGTAAAACAGGGGCTCAGCTCATCCATCTTTACGCTCAACATGAGGGAGGCAGAAACATTTTTAAGTCACAGGGGATCTGACTGCGGGATCGCAAATGTCAATATCGGAACCAGTGGCGCCGAAATTGGCGGTGCTTTTGGCGGAGAGAAGGAGACGGGTGGCGGACGCGAATCAGGATCGGATGCCTGGAAAGCGTATATGCGACGTCAAACCAATACCATCAACTGGGGAGATGAATTGCCACTTGCGCAAGGAATCACGTTTGATGTGTAAATATTAAACGTGTTAACGTGTTAATGTGTTGAAGTGTTGAAGTGTTGAAGTGATGTTTTAATCATCTTATATAGTGATTTTGTTATGATCTGATGAAGTGATGATGAGTATTTGGTGTGAAAAATGAAATCAACAAAGTAATTATTTATAGTATTATGAGATTTGAAACGAAAGCAATTCATGCAGGACTCGAAATAGGCAACCCTTCGAAGGCGATTATCCCACCGATATCTCCAAGCACGATCTATGAAATTGATGCGGATGGCAGAAAAGAGGAGGATCTTCACTACACCCGTCTTGGGAATCCAAATCGAAATCAATTCGAACACCTGATTGCGGTCCTTGAAGAGGGCTCGACCGCTGCAGCTTTCTCTTCAGGTATTGCAGCCGCTGCGGCTATTTTACAGGCTCTTGATCCCGGAGATCATATTATTATACCGGAAGATGTGTATGCGGGAAATCGCAAAATGATAAAGAGTATAATGGCCAGGTGGGGGTTGGAATCTTCATTTATCAATATGACATCTATCGACACAATTGAGTCAAATATTCAAAAAAATACAAAGCTCATTTGGATGGAGACTCCATCCAACCCGTTGATGCGGATTACCGACATTCAGGCGGTGACTGAACTGGCAAAATCGAATAACCTGATCACTGTTGCGGATAATACCTGGCCTTCTCCCGTTAATCAGCTTCCGCTTACATTGGGCGTAGATCTGGTTTTACACTCAACCTCAAAATATTTTGGCGGGCATAGTGATATTCTGGGAGGAGCTGTTGTGGCGCTGGAAGAGAGTGATTTTTTTGATCGCATACGATTGATTCAGAGAATGGGCGGAGCCGTGCCCTCACCATATGATTGCTGGTTGTTAAGTCGAAGCACACGGACATTAGCCTATCGGATGAAGGGACATAATGAACATGCAGAAAAGGTAGCGGCTTTTTTGCTTGGCCATAAAAAAGTATCAGACGTCTTTTATCCGGGAAATCCGGCTTTGCCGGGATATGAGATTGTAAAAAAACAGATGAAGGGTTTTGGGGGTATGATTTCATTTTTGGTTGACGGAAATGAATCTGATGCCATCAAAGTAGTAGGCAGATCCAAGATCATAAAACGGGCAACCAGCTTGGGTGGAGTGGAGAGTACCTGGGAACATCGCCAGAGCAGTGAGGGCGAGGGATCGATTACACCTAAAAATTTAATCAGGATCAGTGTGGGACTGGAACATCCTGATGATATAATTGAGGATCTGGATTTAGCACTGTCCTGAATTGATTCAGTTTGCTATTCCAACAGTGTTAATTAGGTTTAATGGCTAATTTTAGAATACAATTAAGATCCGGTCGCTACTTCAATACCCTTATTAAAGTTTGATCGATATCTAACCCATGTTATCTATTTCTACTTCATCAATAGGGTTCGAGTGCTATTTCAATAACATCATTTTTCCGGATGCGGTATCGTATGGTGTAGTGAGGCGGTAGATGTAAAGTCCGCTGGATAAATGTGATCCATCAAATTGTATACGATGGGTGCCGGCTTCTTTCACACCGTTAATTAATGTTGAAATTCGCCGGCCCAGAGAATCGAATACTTCTAAGTTGACTTGAACTTCAATTGGTAATCTGTATTCAATAATGGTAGAGTCGTTAAAAGGGTTTGGGTAGTTATAGGTGAGCTGGAAACTGCCGGGCTCACCGATCAAACCATTTCCCCCGATCAGAAAATTGGGATTTGCGATATCCAGGCTGATATTATTGAACGTGACTCTATTTCCGTCCGAAAGATTCATGTCATCCCCATCAAAACGAATTCGGACTTTGAAATTTGCATTATCATTGGCCTCCGGAATATCTGTAAAATCAATTGTATAGAGCTGATATTGCCCGGTCAGAGCAAATGTATTTTCGTTAAGTCCGGAGGTGGTCCAGCTGACACTTTCTGCATCTGCTGAGTAGTCGATGATCAATTGATCTGCAGCTCCTTCATCCATGGCTGCAAAGGAGAATACAATATCTTCAGATCCGGTTGTTGGCAGATGAAAAATCAGTGTATTTTCTCCGCCATTACCCCGGAACGGCTGTCTCACCTGAAGGGCACGCATTTCCTCTTCATCATATATTTTACCATTGTTACCCACCGTTCTGTAGTTAATTTCAGTAGGGCTGTTGCGCCGTTCCATTGAAGCCTCTCTCCAGAATTGATGATCTTCGTGAAACGGATAGCCATCAAGAGCCGACTGAAATTCAATGGTTGCACGATCCGTCCCTGTTGAAAAGGTTGCATCAACCGTTTCGAGTGGGGTATCATTGGGTAAATTGTTGTCAAAATACCAGAAGGATTTCAGTGCAGTTTCCGGTTGTGAACCCATTTGGCTGTCCATCCAGGTTAACCGCTGGTCGAGCCAGTTTCTCATCCAATCCACCTCTTCCATCCAGCTATTTCCAATAAACCAATTTGGCCATGTATCAGTACCCAGTCTGGGCCATCTTTCAAAATCTCTTCGCTGAGATTCTGTCAACAGATCTACATGATCATCAATGAGCCCGAAGAGATGATCTCTTGAAAAGACCGTTTGACGCAGTTCCCACCAGCGTTTTTGCATTCGCTCCATATATCGATCATCTTCCATCAGTTGCAGATACCAGTCCCGAACACCACACCCGATGAAACAGTCGTTACTCGCCTGGATGTAATACCATCCCTGGGGAATGTACCCTTCAAGATTTCGAGAAATTCCAAGACTCAAATTATAATCCCAAACCGGTCCCATCATCAATTTTCCGCCTCGTTCTTTATGCATAAACGTACTTAAGCGATACCCGTCAATCTCTTTTAGCAACTCCGTATGTAAAAAATAGTCGATGAATGAGTCAACATTGATATACTTCTCATATCCATTCTGAGGATCATCAAAACCCGGTCCATACAGGACATCTTCAAAAGCACTCATATATTTACGAATCCAATCCTGCTGTTCTGTGCTGATATCCTCTTCAGCAGGCCGCACATGTGCCAAAAGAGTGCCTTTACTCGTTCTGAACCCTGATTCCCCTTCACCCAAACGATCTTTTTTAATAATATATCCGCCCGAAATTTCAGGTTCACTATTTTCGTCCGGTTCAATCTGTGTGATATCCACACGATTTTCATCCCATTTAATCCGTTCTACCAATACATACACACCATGATAGTGTGCACTGGTAACCCGGCCATTGCCCGTATGTCGATATAGCTCCACAAATTTAGTTCGGGGAGCATACCACCCCTGGTCTTCAGAGAGTTGATAAGCGATCACATTTCGCATCAATGTGTAATCTGTGTAAGGGGCATAGAGGATCCAATTGTGCTCCTCTGGGAGTCCAAGCAATTCTTCTGATCGATTCCCATCCTCCTCATCCTTCAGGTGAAAACCGAACATATTTTTGGGAAAACTCAATGAACTGGACCCTCTCAAGTTGATCTCCATTCGGCTTTGAATGAAATTGTCACTTGTTAATCTGTATCGATCCCCATTTTCCGCTTCAATAAAGGTAATGGATCCGGGGGTCCGATCACCGGGACTTAGTTGATTGTTATAGTCATTGATGATAACCAATGGCAAATTGGAACTGAAATTCAGGACCTCATCGGATAGTTGATTATAGATATGCGTTCTGATTTCACTTGCCATGGCATCCTCCTTAAAAGCACGTGCCCGTATTGGGTAACTGCCTGACATGGTGATGGGGCCTGTATAGAGAATACCGTTTTCCGGTGTGGGCTCTGAACCATTTAACGTATAATAAATGTCAGCCCCCTCCGGAGAAGTGAGTGTGAGTTCAAACGACTCACTATATTGGCGGCCACCGTGAGAAAAAACGGGTGGAGATAAATTCACATTGCTGTTCCCAATATGAACCCGTCCAATACGGCCGTTCGCATCACCGTCCTCATCTATAATAGAACCTGAATTGGGAACCTGATCTGCATTGATTACAACTTGTGCAGAAATAGGGGTGACACAAATCAGGGATAAAAAAAGAAATAATAACGGAAGAACTACTTTAGGCATGAATCTAAAAATTGATTTATTGAACCTGTAAAGTAAAATAAATTCGATTCATTCGGAGTAAATATTTCATTTAAACAGTGAGGATCAGGTTTAATTTTAATCCGGAGATTCCATAGCTTCAACGCATGGCAAAAATGTATCTGGATATTGCGTTTCCAACAGCGGTTCGCTCACTATTTACCTATCACATATCGGCAGAGAAGGAGATCGTTCCCGGAATCAGGGTTTGGGTGCCGTTACGCAATGAATTTGCCATCGGACTGGTTGTTCGTGTGCACCAAAAAAAGCCTGACTTTGAAACCCGGCCTATTGAAAAAATATTAGATTCTGAGCCGATCATGAGTGAGGCACTTCTTCAGCTAACAGAGTGGATTCACAGATTCTATTTCTGCAGTTGGGGGGATGCAATTCAGGCTGCTCTGCCGGTCGGATTAAATTTTTCATCCATTAAGACGCTGATTGCAGAACCGGAGATGAAAAAAAAGGCGAAGGGGGATTTGCTGGAGCTGATCCGGGAGATTGAGTCTGAAAAGTATACGCTCAAAGAAGCGGAAAAACGGTGGAGAGATGGCCCGTGGAAAAAATATCTTAAAAAAGCCATTAAGGAGGGTTTTATACAGGTTTGGGAGCAACCCCGACAAAAAGTAGGCTACAAAAAGATTAAACACTGGAGGTTTTCACAATCAGTAGAACCGGAAAAAATCACAGATCAGTTACTGGATCAAGATAAATCCTCGAAGTGGCAGGAAGCCTTTGTAAAGCTGGCGGAAATGAATCTTCCCAGGCCTCATCAGGAATTATTAAAAGAGGAGCTATTCACATCTTATACACTCAACCGAATTGAAAAGGAGGGATGGATTGAATCGGTTGACCTTCCTGTTTCGCAGGAGAGGGATATGAAAAGAGTGTACGATCCGGACCGGCTAAAAACACTATCCGGTGATCAGATTGAGGCTTATAAAGAGATCAAAAAATCTCTCGATGATGGAGTTTTCAAAAGTTTTTTGCTATACGGTGTAACAGGTTCCGGAAAAACCGAAGTTTATATCCATGCTTTGAAACGCGCTATAGAACAGGGGCGCGGTGGCTTGGTTTTGGTGCCTGAAATTGCACTGACCCCACAAACGGTACAGCGTTTTTATCAGATTTTTGGAGATCAGATTGCGGTATTGCACAGTCGTTTGAGTGATCGTGAGCGGTTTGAAGCCTGGCAATATTTAAAGTCAGGGGAGAAAAAGATTGCTATCGGGCCACGGTCGGCTGTATTTGCACCGGTCAATAATTTGGGACTGATTATTGTTGATGAAGAACACGACTCTTCATATAAACAGTTTGATCCTTCACCCAGATACCATGCCCGGGATGTGGCAGTTATGCGCGGACATATTGAAGGTGCAGTCGTCATACTGGGATCAGCTACACCGGGAATGGTCTCGATTAAAGCTGTTCAGGAGAAAAAACATACATTACTGCAACTACCGCTCAGGCCTACCGGTTCGATGCCAAAGGTGGTGATTCACAATCTGGCCGAATATAAAAGCGCGATGAAAGGGCCTCTGACAATTGAGCTTTATCAAGAGATTCAAAAAGCACTGGATCGGAATGAGCAGATCATTCTGCTCTACAACCGACGCGGGTTTGCCTCCTATTTACAATGTGAGAATTGTGGACATATTCCTCAGAGCCCGGAAAGTTCAACCAGTTTAACCTATCACAAGAAGAAAAATATTTTACTCGATCACTATAGCGGTTATTCGAGGCGTGCCGACAGAGAGTGTGAAATGTGCGGCTCCCAACAACTCATTAGCAAAGGAAGCGGAACCCAACAGGTTGAAGAGGAAATTGAACAACTATTCCCTGATGCACGGCTGCTAAGAATGGATCGGGATTCTACTTCGGGAAAATTTGGACATCAAAAGATCTACGAAAAGTTCCTGTATCGGGATTCAGATATATTGATTGGCACTCAGTTGGTTGCCAAAGGACTGGATTTTCCAAACGTGACAGTAGTGGGAGTGATCAGTGCAGATACAGAACTGGCATTTCCATCCTTCAGAGCGGGTGAACGAATGTTTCAGCTGTTAAGTCAGGTAGCCGGGAGGGCCGGAAGGGCAGAAAAGCCGGGAGTAGTCTACGTTCAGACCTGGAAACCGGATCATCCGGCAATTTTTGCAGCAAAAGAGCATGATTTCAAACTATTTGCGAAGCAGGAACTTGCATCGAGAGAACAGTTAAAGTTTCCACCCTACTCAAGAATGGTGGTTTTTCAATTTAAATCACCATCAAGAGATAAAGTTGAGCAAGTCGCATTCAGTTTTTGTGATGCGGCCGCGGCTGTATTGGGTCAGCATACAATAATGGGCCCCTCTCCTTCAGTAATCGAATGGATGAGTGGCCAGCATCAGTGGGAGGCTCATATCAAACTCAGCCGAAACTACAACGCAGAGATGATTGAAAAAATCATCCAGTCAATTTTTGATTATTTCCTTAAAATTAAACCCAAGGGGGCTTCATCTGTTCGAATAAATGTTGATGTGGATGCGATTGAGTAATTATTGTGAAGAAGAATATTAGTAGATTAGGCTCTTTTTTTTCACTATAATCAGGAATGCATCAAGCCTAAAAACAATGGTTTGTAAGAATAGACCAAAATCTGAAATATAGAAATATAGTCTTAAGCCGCATATAAGATGAGTCATAAAAAGAAAGTGCTTATTGTTGATGATGATCATGTGATATTGATGATACATAAGCTGAAGGTCATGAAAACCGGGGTGGATTCGAATCCACAGGAATTTTTGAATGGCAGGGAGGCGCTGGACTATATAATTGAGAACAACAATTCGGAGTACTTCTACATTGTTCTTCTGGATATCAATATGCCGGTAATGAGTGGCTGGGACTTTCTGGACTCAATTCAAAAACTAAATTTAAAATGTAAAATTAAAGTGGCTATCGTCACCTCATCTGTAGATCAAGCGGATCAGGAAAAAGCCAAAATGTATGAAGAAGTATTTTCATACATTACAAAGCCGGTAAATGATGCAGAAATGGCTTTTATTAAAAATCTTTGATCCCTTGACTGGGATTATTTTTAGCTTTTTCTTGGGTTTCCGGCAATTTAGTTTTTCAAATGCTTTTCAAAAAAATCAAACATTCTTCGGTATTCATCATACCATGTATTCGGGCTTGTAAATGAGTGTTCTTCACTCGGATAAATCATCAATTCAAACTCCTCATTCCCACTTTGCAGTAACTCTTCGATGTATTGAAATGCATCCTGAGCTCCCACATTATCGTCGATAAGTCCGTGCAACAGTAGTGCCGGTCGTTGCAGCTCGGATGCATATGTAAGCGGGGAACTTCGATCATAATGTTCCGGAACTTCTTCAGGATCACCCAGTCTTGGAAGGGTGTACCAAGGGTTTGCATAGTAGTAATTGCGCCAGTTCGTCACTTTACGAAGTGCAGCTCCTGCATGGAACCGATCGGGTTTATCTGTAAGTGCATAAAGGGCCATAAAACCGCCATAACTTCCCCCATAAATCCCCACATTATTGAGATCCAGGCATGTCCCGCACTGATTTTGAACCCAATCCAGTCCATCCACAATATCCTGAGTTTCATATTTACCCATCCAATTGGTTACATCTTCCCTGAATTTGCGCCCGTAACCGGTACTGTGACGAAAATCAACCTCTACAACAACATAACTGTTTAAAAGCAGGTATTGGTTAAACATGTACTCTCGCCAGTAGTTGTTCGACCAGCCTTTATACACATTTTGCAGTGAACCGGCCCCGTGAGCAAATACCACAACCGGATAGCTTGTTTCGGGGTCAAAATCGCGCGGGTATAGTACCGACATGGAGAGTTCTGTTTCACCATCCCGTCCGGTAAACCGGACATATTCTTCCTCCTGCCAGGTGTACTCATAGAAACGATCCGGGACCGTCTGAGTCAGTTGAACTTCTTCAAATGGATAACTGAGTTCCAATTTGTAAAGCTCATAGGGTTCATTAAAATACGTCCTTGCATAGATCAACGTGGAGTGATCCGGGGTGAGTTCATACTGATATCGGTACACCTCATCATGGGTTATTTTCTGTACCCGGTTATCATCAATATTAAGCAGATAGATGTCACGAACGCCATAATCAACTTCATTACTCGCATAGACAATGGTTTGGTCATCAATCCAACGGGCCCAGGGCACATAATAATCGCCGGTTGTATGTTGAGTTAAGTTGCTGCCGTCCACATCAACCGTGTAGATATGGTTCCATCCGCTCTGTTCTGAAAGGAATAGAATTTTGTCACGATCCGGCGCAAATGCTGAATAAGTGTGATGGAGCCAACCGGATGTAGAGTCTTCAAAAACGACATTATGAGTGCTGTCAACCAGGTCATGAACAATCAATTTGCGATGTTTCAATGCGGCATCCATATAATCGATGGCAGCAAAACGACCTGTTGAGGAAGCTGTAGTGGAGGATCTGTGTACACCGGTGAGGAGTGTGTCCAGTTTTGTAGTATCGAGTGAAGCCGCATAAATAGTTGTTGAGGGGATGCCGCGCCGGGTTGCGCCGGGGGTTACCATATCGCCCAGATAGTCGGGAAAATAGACCGTGAGATTGTCTGAGTTATCGCTTTGGCGGACCAGTAAGCGGTCTGAGCCAACCCAGTCTGATATTGAAAACATAGGGCCTCCATCTTCTCGCTTCGTTACCTGAATAATGCCGGGTTTATCCACATGACTCACCCAAACATCCCCATCTCTCACAAAGGCAATTTTTTTACTATCCGGAGACCATCTCAGACTAAATTCCCGCTCTTGTGTGGTCACAATTTTAAGTGAATCTGAACCGTCTCTATTTGCAATAAAAATACTCCCTCCATCAATGAAGGCAATTCGGTTCCCATCCGGAGATAATTGATTTGAAGGGGGGTCTTCATCCTCTTTTTTGACATCAAAGTTTCCTTCCATATCTACTGAGTAGAGGCCTGTTTCATAGTAGGAGGAGTCGTTCCATGTAAAATAGAGCCTGCTTTGATCTAAAGAGAGTGAGCGACTTGATGGGCGAATTCCGGGGATTACCGGTTCATGAAAAATTTCTTTAAGGGTCAGGTTTTCAGGTACCGTCTGAGATTGTGTGCTATCGGCAATTGATAGAGATAGGGTAGATAGACATAGAAAGAGGATCACTCTGAGCATAGTTCAAGTACGGTTAGATTATATTTCCCGATGAAAATACAAAACCATTCTCTAAAAAATAAAAGGCTTAATCTGAAATCTTAATAAGATTAAGCCGTTTTCTGAACATTTATATTTCCAAATACAATCGGTTTGATCGCTTCAAATGCATTCAGTGTCTTTTTAATATGTTCATCGGTATGTGTTGCCATCGGAATAAGCCGAATTAACACCATCCCTTTTGGAACGACCGGATAGGCTACACCACTGACGAATACACCGTGTTTCTCTCTCATCTCTTTCATGATCGTTGTACACAACTCTGTACTGCCTTCTGTGAGCACCGGCGTGACCGGACTCTCTGATGGCAGAACGTTATATCCGAGTTCTCGAAGTCCGGATCTTAATTTTTTGGCATTTTCCCAAAGTTTATCCCTCCATTGAGGATTTTCTCTAATCAGCTTCAGTCGTTCCCTTGCAGAGGCAACCAGCGCAAGTGGAAGTGTTTTCGCAAAAATCTGACTTCTGACATTGGCCTTCAGGAATTCGATCACGCTCGGTTCTGTAGCGACAAAAGCTCCTATCAGCGCAACAGCTTTAGCGAATGTTCCAAAGTAGATATCTATTCCGTCCTGACAGCCTAATTCTGTACCGGCGCCCGACCCGTCATGGCCCAGGGTTCCAAAACCATGAGCATCATCAACCAGAAGGCGGAAAGGATATTTCTCTTTAAGTGCTATAATTTCTTTCAGTTTGCCCAGGTCACCTGTCATTCCAAAAACCCCTTCGGAAACAACTAATATGGATGAGTTGGGTTTCATTCTGGCAACAGCGCGCTGCAGTTGTTTTTCAAGGCCGGCGATATCATTATGTTTAAAGACGGAACTCTCGCTCATTGCCAGCTGCTTTCCATCTACAATACAGGCATGACTCAGTTCGTCATATATTAAAAAATCATTTCGGTCTACAAGAGCGTGAATCACACTCATGATGCCCTGATATCCAAAGTTCAAAAGAAGTGCGTCCGGTTTATGAACAAAATCGGCTAATTCACGCTCCAGGGCTTCATGTTCATCTGAATTGCCGGTCATGAGGCGGGCTCCCATCGGCGCACTAAAACTGTATTTTTTAGCTGCTTCTACATCAACTTGTTTGATATAATCATTGGCTCCCACTCCCAGATAGTCATTTATGCTCCAAACCACGACATCTTTGCCGTTAAATTTCATATCCGGGCCTAAAGGTCCTTCAAGTTTTGGAAATGTATAGTAGCCATAACCTTCAGAAGTAAATGGCCCGAGGGGTGAAGGCCTGTCTTTTAATTTATCAAATAGATCCATAGTGTGTTTGAGCTGTGTCCACCTTATTGAAATTTCACTGTCAGCAAACGGCTGATTGCAAAGTGCAGATTAGTTAATAATTCTATCGAAATTAAGCAAATTGCTAAGTAACACAAAAAGAAATCAAACAAGATGTAATAGCAATTGTTTCCAGGTGTATAAGGGAAAAGATTAAAAATTGATCTTCAAATATCATCATTTAACGATTAGATGAAGTTCAAGTCGCCCGCTAAAGAAAAGATTATAAAAAAACCGGATGGATTTTGTTTTCAGCCTGAGTACTTTTTTGGTATTGTACAAAGAGGATTAAACACAGAATTTCAGCCAAACAGAGATGCACAATACGATAATCAGGGGCGCGAAAATTATAGATGGAATGAACTCACTGGAGTTTGAATCGGATATTGCTATTACAGAAAATGGCCGGTTAAAATTATTGCCTCCCGGATCCGGTACCGATGCAAAAAAAGAAGTTGAAGCCGGAGGTTTCTATTTAGCCCCCGGGTTTATTGATGTTCATACACATGACGATACCCATGTGATCAGAACACCGGATATGTTAAATAAAATCAGTCAGGGTATTACAACAGTCATCGCCGGTAACTGTGGGATCAGTGCTTCACCGGTTACGTTAAAGGGAGAAGTTCCGAACCCCCTAAACCTGATTGGTGAAAAGGAACACTTCATCTATCCCGAATTTTCTGATTATTCAAAAGCCGTGGAGAGGGCGAAACCCAGTGTGAATGTTGCGGCATTAATCGGGCATACCTCATTGAGAAGCAATCATATGGATCATCTTTTTCGGCCGGCTACTGAATCGGAGATTGACGCAATGAGAATTCAGCTTCGGAATGCATTGGCGAATGGGGCGATTGGGTTAAGCAGCGGACTGGCCTATGATACCGCTTATGAGGCGCCGAAAGAAGAGGTAATGAAGCTGGTGGAAGAGGTGGCTCTTGCCGGTGGTGTCTATACGACCCATATGAGAAGTGAATTTGAACCGATTCTTGATGCGATCAATGAAGCATTTGATACAGCCGGACACAAGGATGTGCCATTGATAATATCTCATCTGAAATGTGCCGGGGCGGCGAACTGGGGCAGAAGTGCTGAGGTATTGGATTTACTGAAAGAACGATCAAAAAAAGCACGATTTGCATGCGACTGTTACCCTTATTCAGCGAGCTCCAGTAACCTGAACTTGAAAGAGGTGACCGATAAAAATGACATCCTGATTACATGGTCTCAAGATCACCCGGAACAGAGCAATCGAATGCTTGCTGATATTGCGGAAGAGTGGAATCTGTCACTATTGGATGCCGCAAGAGAACTGATGCCGGCAGGTGCTGTTTATTACTGTATGAGTGAAGAGGATGTTCAGGAATTTTTAAGATACGAACGGACAATGATTGGGTCAGACGGGTTACCGAACGACCCTCATCCCCATCCTCGATTATGGGGGGCCTTCCCGAGGGTATTGGGCCACTATTGCAGAGAGATGAAACTGTTTGAACTTCCGGAAGCGATTCATAAGATGACAGGAAAATCTGCAAAAGAGTTTGGGCTGAAAGACCGTGGAGTGATTGCTGATGATTATTATGCCGATCTGGTACTATTTGATTTTGAGAAAGTATCGGACCGGGCCACCTATCAGATACCGAATCAACCTGCAGAGGGCATCGAAAAAGTCTGGGTAAATGGGGTGCTGAGTTACCAAAACGGTTCAAAAGAGTGTGGAAGAGCCGGCCGGTTTTTGAGAAAAGAATCTGCTACTTAATGAATCTTATGTTTCGTTTGATTCATTCGACAGGATTATCTTATTATCACGAATGCAATTAACAGTTAAATCAATATTCAGATGGCAATAAAACGATACGGCAGTGAAGGAGGTACAGGAACAGGTGGGCAACATCTGCCCTTTTCAAAAGCAACGGAAGCAAACGGATGGCTGTATGTGTCGGGACAAGTTCCCATGAAAAAGGGTGAAATTATGGAAGGGGGCATCATCGATCAATCCGTCCTGGCAATCGAGAATTGTTTTGATATCATGAAAGAAGCCGGGTATGGGGCACAGGATGTTGTTCATGTGACTGTTATTCTGACGGATGCACGATATTTTCAATCATTTAATAAGGTATTCAAGGAGAAGTTTGGCGAGAATCCACCGGCCAGGATATTATCAGTGGCCGATCTGGTTGTGGATTGCAAAGTAGAAGTGGGCCTGGTTTGCTATAAATCGTGAGAGGGACTCAATCCAATGTCTTATAAATCGCGATTTATATGAACAGTACCATTTTTTTAAGTGCATTTTCACTCTACATCCTCTTTTTGATAGGCCTGGGATGGTGGGTCTCCAGGAAACAACATACCGGGGAAGATTTTTTGCTTGCCGGCAGAGGACTCCCTCTGCTTCTGCTTATGGGCACCACCGTGGCTACAATGGTTGGTACAGGATCATCCATTGGTGCAGTCGGTTTTGGTTATGAGAATGGGTGGGCGGGAACTCTATACGGTATCGGCGGAGCTACCGGCATATTACTGGCCGCGTGGTGGTTTGCACCGGTAAGGGAGTACCGTTTTATGACCATGAGTGAAGAACTCTCCTATTACACCGGAGCAAGCAGGGTTGTAAAAAATGTAGTTGGGCTACTGATCTTTCTCGCTTGTGTCGGATGGCTTGGGGCTCATATTTTAGGGGGTGGTATGTATCTTGCCTGGGTAGTTGATATTGACATAACTGTAGCAAAAGTGATCATTGCACTTGGATTCAGTATTTATATCGTGATTGGCGGTTACCGTGCCGTTGTTTGGACCGACACCATCCAGGTTATTGTGCTCTTCTTCGGGTTTATATTGATGGTTATACTTGCCATTAAGCAATCCGGGGGTTGGGATGCGATGATTGCAGTGCAAAACGTTGAGAATATCAGTTTTTTGGGGATTCAAAAAACAGGCGGTTTACATGCGATCTCATTGGCAGTTGTGATCGCCGTCGGCGTTTTGGCCACTCCATCATTCCGACAGAGAATTTACTCCTCGGAAAGTGTCTCTGCAGCAAGAAAATCCTTTATCTGGTCGGGAGGTATTTATCTCCTTTTTTCATTCATACCGGCACTGATCGGAATGGCTGCTTTTGCCATGAACCCGGAGCTGGATAACCGAAATTTCGCATTTCCATTTTTAGCCATTGAAGTGTTGCCACTATCCATCGGAGTGATTGTGTTGATTGCCGGCCTTTCGGCTACGATGTCGAGTGCCAGCTCCGATGCGATTGCCGGAGTCACCATTCTGATGAGGGATATATATGTGATTTTTAAGGGGGAAATACCGCCTCGGGAAAAAGTGGTTTTTTATTCCAGGATTGCACTGGTGGTTGTTATCGCATTTGCATTGTTGATGGCGTTGACATCGGATGATATCATTACCTATATCACGAACATGATTGCTATGGTGATGAGCGGTATGTTTACGTGTGGATTACTGGGACGATTCTGGCCGCGATTTAACTGGCAGGGTGCGATGGGCGCTATTATCGGTGGATTTCTTGCCTCGCTGGCAGTTTTATTAACGGATGGAGGAAATGAGTATTGGGGCAATCCAATCATCCCTTCTCTCGTCGTATCGATCACCGCAGGTTATTTTGGATCGATCCTGACTCCTGAGAGTAAAATATCTCCGGCAGCGGCCAGGAAAATATTGGATGACGAACGGGAAAGAATGGAAAGTGTGAGCCGGATATTGGAATAAATAGTCACTATGGCACCGGATGGCCATTCGACGCTTCAAGAAGCCGGTACCAATCTTGCCGGTCAAGCTGAATAGAAGTAGATTCTACTGCGGATCGCAACCGGTCCAATTTACCGGTTCCGGCGATCGCCTGTACGTTGCACGGCAAATAAAATAACCATGCGAGGGCTATTTGATCTATTGTGGTTTTGTATTTTTGTGAAAGTTTTTGACAAACCTCTCTCACCTTTACGGCCCTTTGGCTTTTTCCTGTAAACAGATCGCCTCCGGCAAATGGACTCCAGATCATGGGTGAATAATTGTTTATTTGAGCTTGATCAAACGTTCCATCGTAGATAGGGTCAAGATGTAATAGTGAGCATTCAACCTGGTTGGTAACCAAAGGGGGATCCATCTTACTCTGTAAAAGATCAAACTGGGAGGTTGTAAAATTGGATACACCCACATGCAGAATTTTTTCTTCCTCGATAAGAAGAGAAAAAATATCCGCAATTTCACCCGCATCCATTAAGGGATCCGGACGATGTATCAAAATCAGATCGAGATAATCAGTGCCAAGATTACGCAGTGAACGTTCGACCGAATCCCGAATATATTTTGACGTTGTATTGTAGTGTTGAACAATATGATGTGGACGATTGTCAGTAGTGAGACAGATACCGCATTTACTGACCAGTTCCATTTTATTTCGCAAATCCGGGTTTTCCTTCAGTACCTTTCCAAACCGTTCTTCATTTCCATACGAACCATAAATATCTGCATGGTCGAAGGTTGTAACACCTAATACGAGAGCTCCCTCAATGTACTCTGTAAGCCGGGCCCGATTCAGATCCCATTCATGCAGTCTCCAGAAACCCAGAGCTATTTTTGAAAAATTAGGCCCGCTTTTATGAAGTTTTAACTTTGGAGATGTATGTGAATTCATAGGATCGGATTTTTAGAAATAAGAGTAGAATTTCAGCTAAAAGCTAAAAGCTAAAAGCTAAAAGCTATCAGCTATCAAGTGCAACCTAACGCACCACGTCATCCTGAATTTATTTCAGGATTTCACTTATGTGTTGTTCGCTTCACTCCGCTTTGCTGCGTGGGATAAAAGAGGAGCGCTCGGTGCGCTATCGCGTACAAAAAATGTGTAGAGCAATAATTTGCAAATTCCAATGATGTCAATTGTAATGGATATTTATATATGTACAACCTCTATATAAATAACATCCATCCATAATAACATATGACAATTATTAATTTGGCAAAAAATAAATTCATCGTATCAAATTACAATTCGTCTCATAAGACAATAATTTTAAATGATTTACGTTATATAATCAGTTTGGGCATTAGATTTATCTAAAATTTTACTTGAATCACTTTATAATTCTTCCATTTTAAAAGGAAGAGAAAAAAACACGGATAACGGAGATTATAAATAAAATAACATATGTCAGAGGAAGAAAAATTTGAAGAGATGATTGACAATCCAACCAAGCATCAGTTGCGAGCCATGCATCATGCCAGAGAGAGAGCTTGTATTGATGCAATGAAGTCATCGACATCAAAAAATCCACACAATAAAGGTTCAGATTTAGCCGGACTTTGGAATTACGTTTATGAGGAGTATCTGGAGATTCAGTAGTTTCCTACAACGACCCTTAAAGCCTTCTCCACCACAGACAATTTCAAATGCTGGACAGCTCCCGAAATATGTTCGCCGTCTGCATGGACATAAATAGGTTGATCTGAATTGAGTTCCAGTTCTTTGCATCGATGAGAATGAATTCCCCGCATTGATTTCTTAGGCCCTGTTTTGAACCGGGGCAGGTAGGATAATATCAGATAGAGAGGTAATTTTTCCACGATCAGCAGATCGAGCCATCCATCATCCATCACAGCATCCGGTGCAATGTAGAACTGTCCGCCCTCCCATTTGCCATTGCAGAGAGTGATCATCAAATAGTCATTCATACTTTTTTCCCCATCGATCTTCAACGTCATTTTGGCTCCCCTGAAAGAGATCGCTGCTTTTAGCGCACCTACAGCATAGAGCAAAAACCCCTTTAAAAGGGTAGATTGTGTGGCGTAATAATTTGCCAGCCCATCCAATCCCATTCCGATTGTATTTACACACCATCCCTCTTTATCTCCTGAAAAACGAATCATATCGATTTCAGTGATGGTTCCTTCCACCAGAATATCCAGACATTGCGGAATGGATTTATCCAGATGCAGGGTTTTTACGAAATCATTGCCCGATCCGATCGGTACAACTCCCAAAGCAGCACCGCTGCCAACCAATCCGCCGGCAACCTGACTCACGGTTCCATCTCCGCCGCAAGCTACAACGATCTCAAACTGCGACCCTTTTACACGAGCCAGATCCATGACCGGTATATCCGTAGTGGTTAGAACGATTTCAGCATCCGGCCACCTTCGTTCAATTTCCTTTTGAAGCGTGGAAAAATGCCTCATGGATCTTTTCCGATTGGCAGACGGATTGATAATAAAACAGATGTGCCTTCTATTCTTTTGCATTTCAGATACTAAGCTATCTGATGAATAATTGAAAGATCTAATCATCAAAAAACTTTCTGCTTAAGGATTATCTAAACTTTAATTCAGCATTCTGTTTACAATATTTAATCTGAGTGATCTGATTTTGAATAATTTTTTTTTTAAAACGGCAATGTGTTGTCTAAATTAATCCATCTATAAAAAAGTGTTTGGTTCCATTCGTTACATAATGGCTCAATTAATAATAAATGACTAAAAATATGATTAAGGTGAACAAAACAGCTCATTTTTGGGGTTTAATGAGGGCATTTTCGGTTCTCATTCTGGCTCTTTCGATTTCGGTTCTCATTCTGGCTCTTTCGATAACACTACCATCTACTATTTTTGCACAAACTGTACCGATTGAGGGGATGAAGGAGAATACTCCCAGGGTGCATGCATTTACCAATGGTACGATAGTCACTGAGCCAGGAAACGTGATTACCGGGGGCACATTGGTGATCAGAAATGGAATTATAGAAGCCGTTGGCAGCAATGTAGCCATACCGGCTGATGCCCGGGTTTGGGATCTGGCCGGAAAAACGATCTATCCGGGCTTTATTGATGCTTTTTCAGAAATAGGAATGAAAGACCCCAGAGTTGAACTGGACAGAGGTGCTCAGTCATGGAATCCCCATCTCAGAGCTCACCTAAATGCCATTAACGAATTTAACCCGGAGGATGATGGAAGTAGTGAACTCCGGGCACAAGGATTTACTACCGTATTAAGCGCACCTCCGCTTGGAATTTTTCGTGGGGATGCGGCCGTCATTGAACTTGGCGATGGGTCGGTCGCCAATCGGGTCGTTCGCAATGGTGTTGCGCAATCGGCTTCACTGTCCGGAAGCTGGGATTTTGGATACATTTATCCCACGTCTCAAATAGGTGTCATTGCACTGATCCGCCAAACCCTATACGATGCAGACTGGTATGAACGGGCTCATCAGGCGTATGAAAATAATCCGCGCGGGTTGCAGAAACCGGAAACAAATGCGCCGCTGGCTGCGCTTAGAGATGTAGTCAGAGGTACCAAACCGATTCTGTTTACAACCAGCAGTGATGAACAGATTTTGAGAGCTCTTCGATTTACAGATGAATTTAATATCACTCCCTGGATTAAAGGAAACGGGAATGAGTATAAATTAATCGATGTACTATCGGAAGCATCCGTCCCACTCATTTTGCCGCTTAATTTTCCGGAAGTACCGGATGTTGATTCGCCTGAGGAAGCCCTCAATGAAGATCTGGGCGATTTAAGAGATTGGTACCTTGCACCGGAGAATCCGGGACGGTTGAATGCAGCTGACATAACTTTTTCATTTACAACCGACGGCCTGGAGGACAAAGCACATTTTTTAAGGAATTTGCGTGAGGCGGTTTTTGCCGGTCTTGATTCTACCGCTGCACTGGCAGCCTTAACCCAAAATCCAGCGCGGCTTCTTGGAATCGATACAACACATGGCTCTATCTCAACCGGAAAAGTGGCAAACTTTGTGATCACTGACGGTGATATTTTTGCGGATCAGACCCAAATCATGGATGTCTGGGTTGATGGAGATCGTTTTAATATAAACTCTGATAATGTTATTGATGTCAGAGGAGATTGGAATTTAACATCTGCTGACGGAACTGTTCAGGCTGACCTCTCCATTACCCAATCACGGCCAGGAAGCTTGAGTGGAACCATCACAATTAGCGGAATAGAAGCGGACTTGAAAAATGTAGCTTCTGATGATGATACCCGTCGTTTTAGAGCTGATTTTGAGGGGGATGCATTTGATGTATATGGATTAATCCAATTAACAGCATCTGTATCGGGTGACCAGCTCAACGGCTGGGCAGAAGTGCCGGGCAGTGAAAGGGTTCAATGGAGCGCAGTCAGAGTTGCAGAATTTGAAGAGGAAGTGAAGGAACCCGATGAAAAACTTGCGAGAAACCTCAATATATCTATCACTCGCCCGTCAATGGAATATGGACGGGAATCCATTCCGGAGCAACCCCGTTATGTGCTGATTCAAAATGCAACGATATGGACTATGGGTGAAGACGGTATTCTGGAAAATGCAGACCTGTTGATCGAAAGGGGAGAAGTGACTGAAGTTGGCCGGGATTTAAATGTACCGCGAAATGCCGTTGTGATTGACGGCACCGGGAAACATGTGACACCGGGCTTGATAGATGCACACTTGCACTCCGGTGTGGATGGAGTCAATGAAATCGGGAACGCCATCGTGCCGGAAGTGAGATTGGGTGATGTACTTAACATCAACAATATCTGGATGTATCGTCAGCTTGCCGGGGGCTTAACCACTGCCCATGTAATGCATGGATCTGCAAATCCGATCGGTGGACAAAATGTCCATATTAAAATGAAGTGGGGCTCATTGTCTCACGATCTTGTTATTGAGGATGCACCACGCACTGTTAAATTTGCATTGGGTGAGAATCCCAAGCGTGTGGGAACGGATCGGTATCCTGAGACACGGATGGGAACGGAGCAAATTATTGCAGACCGATTCAATATGGCCAGGGATTATGAAGCACGCTGGAATGAGTGGGAGAACAATCGAGTTGGAATACCGCCCCGGCGCGATCTCCGGCTTGATGCTATCGTAGATATTCTGAATGAAGATATTCTGGTGCAATCTCACAGTTACCGGGCGGATGAAATTCTTTCGCTGATGCGCCTGGCCGAACGTTATGATTTCCGGATCAAAGCTTTTCATCACGGTGTTGAAGCGTATAAAGTGGCTCCTGAATTGGCAGCACATGGAGCCGGCGCTGTAGTTTGGTCGGATTGGTCATCGTTCAAAATTGAAGCATACGATGCAACCAACTACAATGCGCGATTACTTTTTGAAGCCGGTGTAGCAACATCACTTCATTCTGATGATAGTCAGGTCGCATCCCGAATGAACTGGGAGGCAGCCAAGATGGTACGGGCCGGAATGGATCCGGTGGATGCAATGTCACTGATTACAAGTACTACAGCGGAGTTGCTCGGTATCGATCACAGAGTAGGATCCCTGGAGTCGGGTAAAGATGGAGATTTTGTTATCTGGAGCGGAGATCCTCTCTCTACACTAACCGTGGCCGAACAGACTTGGATCGAAGGAAGAAAGTATTTCGATATTAATGAGGATAAAACCCTTCAGCGAAACATAGCGAATGAACGGGCAAAACTGATAGAGAGAGCGAAGGAGGTAAAAAATGATTAAGCATAATAAAATTCCTTTATCCAAAAACCGATCATATTCAACAATGAAATCCAATACAATCATGAATACACTAAAATCACTTTTTGTAGCTCTTTTATGCATGATGTGGACACAAACAGCCGATGCGCAGATCCCTGCAGCTCCACAAAGCGGGCCGATTGCATTAGTCGGTGGAACCATCCATACTGTATCAGGGGATGTTATTGAAAATGGGACGCTGCTTTTTGAAGAAGGAGTGATCACAGCGATCGGCACAGATGTGGAATTGCCGGAGGGCACCGCAATCGAGGATGTAACCGGCAAGATGATCTATCCCGGTTTGATTGATTCATACAGCCAGATGGGAATTTATGAGATTGGCGCAGTTAGCTTGACAGTTGATGTGAATGAACAAGGCCCAATAAACCCAAATGTGAAGGTAGAGAGAGCGTTTAATCCGGAGAGCCGGCACATTGGTATCGCACGATCTGCAGGAGTTCTCACATCGGTAACCACACCGGGCGGCGGACTTATTTCGGGTCAGTCCGCAGCGATGCATATGGATGGCTGGGCATGGGATACCATGACACTTAAATCCGGTGTGGGTATGATTGTGAGTTGGCCCTCTGCAAACAGCGACAACTATAAAAGCAATATTGAAGATATACGCAAAGCGTTCGCCGATGCACGTGCCTATAAAAAAGCACGGGAAGCTTCCGGAGTCCCGCGGCACGATATCGACACCCGATGGGAATCGATGATCCCTGTGTTTACCGGGGAGATGCCGGTGATTGTAGATGCAGATGATGTGCGGCAGATTCAGGATGCCATCACGTGGGCAGAAGAAGAAGACGTTCGGATGATCCTCCTGAGTGGACGGGATTCTTATCTGGTTACTGAATATCTCAAGAAGAATGATATCCCGGTAATCATCACAAACGTAATAACAGCTCCCAACCGGGCGTGGGAATCGTATGATGCCAGGTACTCACTTCCATCCAAACTCTATGATGCCGGTGTGGAATTTGCAATTGCAGGCGATGCAAGTGCTGCCAACGCAAACAGGCTGCCCCTGGAAGCCGGTGCTGCAGCGGGTTTTGGCTTACCGGTTGATGAAGCCATTAAAGCGATTACCTTGTCTCCGGCAAAAATTCTGGGACTGGATGATAGAATAGGAGCTTTAGAAGTTGGTTTGGATGCTACATTCCTGATTACAGACGGCAATCCGATTGAATATGCCACTCAGGTCGAGCAAGTATATATACGCGGAAGCAAAAGCGATATGAATGATATGCATCGGCAGTTTTATAAAAAATATCGCGAGAAATTAGACCAAGCTCGCTGATAGTGGGCTTCAGTATGGGAATTATTCAATTAGATGATTAATACCGGTTGTTTTTTCAACATCCAATACAAATGCGATACCGTGGCCGGGTTCGTTCAGTTTGGTTGCTTTCACGATAGCTTCCAACACTTTCTCTGTTCGGTCTGCAGGTACCAGTGTCAAAACAATATCCTTTTCCGGTTCAATGGTAAATGATAATAATTTTGCCTTTTCATGAATGCCTGATCCGCGCCCGGTAATGATCGTTCCACCTTCAGCACCTGCCTCCAGGGATGAGTCGATTACTTTATTACAATCCCCTTTATTTACTATGGATACGATCAATTGAAATTTTGTTATCTGATTTTCACTCATTGGTTTATTGATATAGAATTAAAAATCTTTTTCTAACAGGTGTGCGATACCGCAAATACTTTTACTGTTAATTACAAAGGCAATTCCGGTACCAGGCTTGTCGAGTCTTGCGGCAGCCCTGACTTTAGAAATAACTTTATCAATAATGGGGTCGGGGACAAGACAAAGGATGACCGCTTTTTCGGGTTCAACCTTTACACCGAAAATAGATCCGGTTTCATGAGTTCCTGTACCACGGCCCAACAATACGGTACCACCCTCTGCTCCACCTTTCTTTACTGCCCGAATCACTCTTCTGGAGAGATCTTTCTTAATAATCACAACGAGCAGTTTAAATTCATCTCCAACAATGTCAACCATCTGATCTGGATTCGTTAAGCTTAAATAGTAAACCAAGGATTAATACAGACAAAATAGGCGCTAGAGCAACAATAGCAATCATCCCAAAACCATCGAGCATAGGGTCACGTCCTTCTAAAGTGTCTGAAAATCCAAGCGCAATTGCAAGAATAAAAGTAACGGTCATAGGTCCTGTTGCAACTCCACCAGCATCAAAAGCAATTGAAGTAAAGGTTTCAGTAGAGATGATAGCCAGTGCAAGGGCAAGAAAATAGCCGGGCCCTATAATATACCAGAGAGGGATACCGAAAATAATACGTGTCATTGCAAGGGCTATGGAGATCGCAACACCGATTGAGAGTGTATAGAGCATCAATTTCGCCGGAATGTATCCACTTGATACTTTATCAACTTCAGCATTCAATACTCTCACGGCGGGTTCAGCAAAAGTTGCCACAAAACCGAGTAAAAAACCAACCGGAATCAAAATCCATTGATGTTTCCAATTCCCGACCAGGTCGCCGATCTCTCTGCCAACCGGCAGGAAACCGACATGTACTCCTTGCAGAAAAAAAGCAAGCCCCATAAAAGTCAATGCGATACCTACAAAAATATCTTTTACTCTCTTGAGGGGCAATTTGAGCATAAAGATTTGAAAGAATAGAAAGAATAGTATGAGGGGTATCAACGCCATTGATACTTCAAAGAGTACATCACCAAATCCGTAAAATATTTTTATGGCCATCTTATCTATCCGTAAAATATTCCAAGTAAGAGTACAGCGATGATTGGGCCAATAGAAGCAAGGGCAACCAGCCCGAAACCGTCAGCAACTTTTTCATCACTTCTTAACACGGAGGCCACACCAACTCCAAATGCCAATATGAAAGGGACTGCCATTGGTCCGGTTGTAACCCCCCCGGAATCGAACGAGATGGGAATGAATTCAGCCGGCATCCAGGGAGATAAAGCAAGAGCAAAAACAATAGAGTAACCTGCAATCAAAATCCATTTGATGGAGATTTTAAGGATGATTCTGGCCATGGAAAGGGATACAAAGATTCCCAACCCAATGGCAACCGGAATGATCAGGGTCCATTTGGCAATGGCTCCTTCGGAGACCTGATCCACGTAGCCGGAAAGTACATGAACATCCGGTTCAGCTACAGTTACTGCAAATCCGAGAACAAAGCTGAATATTAGAATCATCCACACTTTCCCTGTTTTGGGTAGTGCGGAGCCGATCATTTCGCCGACTGGTAAGAGACCGATATGAACACCAATCAGAAAAAGGACCAATCCGACCGATACAAATATAACTCCGATCAGAAACTGTAATACAGATTCGAATGGCAGCCATATCAATGTATATTGAAGAACAAGGACTAAAATTGTGATCGGGAGGATCGCATAAACTACTTCCCAGATTGTATCTTTTACGGTTTGCATTCAGTCAACTTCTTAATGAAATTCTAATTCCATAAAATAACAATTCAAGGTTTGGATAAAACATTCGTTATGATTTTTTTTGCATTGGTTATCTCATCTTCATTAACCGTATGACCCATACCCGGATAGATCTTTTTTGTAACGATTGCGCCCAGTTTTTCCATGACATCCGCACTTTCGTGAACGCGTTCAACCGGGATGTGAGGGTCTACATCTGAGCAGCCGACAAAATAGGGGGTATGATCCAGCGAGCCGTTATAATTATCTGCGGTAACAGCATCGCCGATGAGTCCTCCGCTCAGTGCAACGACACCCCCGTACCTGGCCGGGTGTCGGGCAGCAAACTCAGTGGCCAAACATGCGCCTTGAGAGAATCCTGCAATGATGATCTTCTCTTTTGGTATTCCATTTTTTTCAAGATCAGACAGGATGTCAAAAATGGCCTGAAGTCCCGATGAGAGGCCGGGTTCGTTCTGTTTCGTTGGGGCTAAAAAAGAGTATGGATACCAGGTGAACTGATCTGCCTGAGGCGCAACGTAGTGCAGCTTAGTTGTGTCAAATTCGTTGCCCAGTGTTAGTATGCTCTCGGCAGATGCACCCCGTCCGTGAATCAATATCATAGCGGCTTTGGCTTCTGATGCAGATGTACCTGCCGTTGCTGTACCGGTTTTTTGATGAGGGCCTGAAAACGGTTTCTCAGAATTTGCTCGGAACATGGAAATGGATTCTATTGTGAATATTAGTTAAAAAATGAAAGTGTATGATTTTATTGATACACGATGGTTTTATGCTTTTTGATTGTCGATTGATTTGATTTTACCGTACTCAGTGGCTGAGTGGTAAAATTCAAACTGTACACCTAAAATGCCAGGCATCATTGCAATCATGACTCAAAGATAGGGAATATTAGTTTAATATTAAACTAAATATTAAAAAAAGAAGCCCCGTCAGTTTCCTGACGGGGCTTTTCACCGTGATTAAATCACAACTTTTTAAGTTAGGGACATTATAATCATGATTAAATCACTTTTTCTGTTTATAAAACAGGCCTTTCAGTTGCCAGTTCCCAGTGCTCGGGAGATCTCCACAAGCTTGAGGTCAGCAACTCTCTCATAAAGAGAAACTCTTTTGGAAGTTTGTCATAAAGTTTGCTAAAGAGCTCTTCATGGCCCAGAACTTCCCGTTTCCAGGCTTCGCGGTCTACAGACATCAGCTTCTGAAAATCTTCCCGCTTGAAGTTTTCCATGCCGGTCCAGTCGATATCGTCGTATTGCGGCATCCATCCCAGCGGACTCTCAACAGCAAATGCCTCGCCATGAACTCTTTCAACGATCCATTTCAGGATACGCATGTTCTGTCCGAATCCCGGCCAGATGAATTTTCCTTTTTCATCCTTACGGAACCAGTTCACCGAGAAAATCCGAGGTGCATTCGGAAGCGTACGGCCTAATTGCAGCCAGTGGTTAAAATAATCGGCCATATGGTATCCGGAGAACGGAAGCATGGCAAAAGGATCACGCCTTACGGCTCCCAGATCCCCAAACGCTGCTGCGGTCATTTCAGAACCCATTGTAGCTGCTGCATAGACCCCAAAGTTCCAGTTGAAACTCTGGTAAACCAAAGGCACGGTCGTTGCCCTGCGTCCGCCAAAGACGAATGCTTTAATCGGAACTCCTGCGGGATCTTCCCATTTCTCATCGATAGATGGACAGTTTGCGGCCGGTGCGGTAAATCGCGCATTCGGGTGAGCTACTTTTTCTCCGGATGACGGATCATGCACTTTTCGCTTCCAGTTGATCGTTCCTTCCGGACAATCATGGCCGATATCTTCCCACCATATATCCCCATCCGGGGTAACCCCCACATTGGTGTAGATTGTATCTTTTTTGATACTTTCCATCGCATTTGGATTGGTGTCATAATTTGTACCCGGTGCCACGCCAAAGTAACCGGCTTCCGGATTGATGGCGTTTAACTGACCGGTGTCATCTTTTTTGATCCACGCGATATCATCGCCGACGGTCGTGATCTTCCAGCCATCAATTCCTTTCGGAGGAATCATCATGGCAAAATTGGTCTTACCACAAGCACTCGGAAATGCCGCTGCTACATAGGTCTTCTCTTTTTTAGGAGATTCAACCCCCATGATCAGCATATGCTCGGCCAACCATCCCTCATCCCTTGCCATGGTGGATGCGATCCGAAGGGCCAAACATTTCTTGCCCAGAAGTGCGTTTCCACCATACCCTGATCCGTATGAGATAATGGATCTCTCTTCAGGGAAGTGACAGATATACTTTGTATCCGGATTACATGGCCACTTTACATCTTTCTCTCCCGGCTTGAGCGGGGCTCCCAACGAGTGAAGTGCCTTTACAAAATCACCATTCCCCAATACATCCAGTACGGCCTGACCCATCCGCGTCATGATTCGCATATTCACAACAACATATGGGGAATCCGTGATTTCAATCCCGATTTTGGCGATGGGTGAACCTAATGGCCCCATACTGAAGGGAATCACATACATCGTGCGTCCCTGCATACAACCTTTGAATAGTTTTTTCAGCTTTTTCTTCATTAACCGCGGATCCTCCCAGTTGTTGGTAGGTCCTGCATCGCTTTTTCTGAGGCTATTGATAAACGTCTTATCTTCAACCCGGGCCACATCAGAAGGATCTGAAAATGCGGCAAAACTATTGGGTCTTTTCTCAGGATTCAATTTTATAAATGTCCCGGCATCTACCATCATTTGGCAGAGATTATCATACTCTTCTTGTGATCCATCACACCAAACGACACTGTCCGGTTTTGTGAGTTCTGCTGTCTCTTCGACCCACTTTAAAAGTTCTTTATTTTTAGTTGGTGCTGTTTTGTTCATTTTGATCTCATTTAATGTTAGAGTTTATTCTCGATTGAATTCTCTACTATTAAATTAAATGGAAGAATGATGGTTAGCTTTAAAATCAGTCACTTCTGCCTGAGCATTATTGGAAACGCTTCCAATTTTAAAATCTCTCTTTTTGATAGAATAAAAAGGCCTGACTCTTTTATTTTGTTATGCTAAAGATCTCTTATTTTTAAAAAAATAGACATAGTGAAATCCCTGATAGCATGGTAATATGGGTTTATAGGGGCAGATTCGGTTGAGCGTAAAAGGGACCGGTTTTAGCATTAATTTTATATTTTAATTATTGCTGAAACAGCATCAACTGTATGCACTGCAATGTAAAAAGCACAACTTTTTCGCACACTGTAAGTTAACTCTGAACACGGTTTGCAACTGTTCTTAACTAGGGATATCATGTTGAGGTTGACTTTTCAACCCGGTTAAAAATTCAAAAAATTAAATCCGCCTGATGAATATTTTTACCCTCATTATATTAGCTGCCATAGTGATCGATTTTGTATTGGGATTGGTATCAAACCGGCTCAATCTGAAATCTTTGACAACGGAAATTCCCGATGAGTTTCAGGGTGTATATGACGAGGAGACCTACGCCAAATCACAAGAGTATACCCGGGTGAACACACGGTTTGGATTTATCTCCGGTGCATTTGATTTGGCCCTCTTGTTGGTATTCTGGTTTGCCGGCGGATTTAACTGGCTCGATCAGTGGGCCCGAAGCTTCGATTTTGGCGTGATCGGTACCGGTTTGATCTTTATCGGAGCTCTGATAGTGGCTAAAATGATTATCTCCATGCCATTCAGCATTTACTCCACTTTTGTGATTGAAGAGCGGTTTGGTTTTAACAAGACTACGGTAAAGACGTTTGTCATGGATATCGCAAAAGGTTTACTGTTGTCGATACTGCTCGGGGCTCCGCTTCTGGCTTTAGTTATCGCTTTTTTTGAATTTGGGGGCACATGGGCATGGCTTTATGCATGGCTGGGGGTTACTGCGTTCTCATTGATCATGCAGTATATTGCCCCGACCTGGATCATGCCTATTTTCAACAAATTTGAACCTCTTGAAGAGGGTGAACTGCGCACGGCGATCGAAACGTATGCGGAGAGTGTGGATTTTCCACTTCAGGATGTTTTTGTGATGGACGGTTCCAAACGATCCTCGAAATCAAATGCTTTTTTTACCGGTTTCGGCAAAAATAAACGAATTGCACTTTTTGATACACTGATCGAAAATCATACCACGGATGAACTGGTTGCCGTTCTGGCCCACGAGATCGGACATTACAAGAAAAACCATATCACCAAAAATATGGCGATCAGTATCGTGAGTACGGGTGTGATGTTTGCACTTCTCTCCGTTTTTCTGCAGGTGCCGGCACTATTTGATGCATTTTATATGGACCAAATGAGTGTCTATGCCGGGCTGCTCTTTTTTGGCCTTCTCTATTCGCCCATCGAAACGATCCTGGGAATTGTGATGCAGGTATTGAGTCGCAAGCATGAGTATGAAGCCGATGAATTTGCTGCCAGAACAATCGAAAAATCGGAAGAGATGGTGAATATGCTGAAAAAACTGTCGAAAGATAATCTCAGTAATCTCACTCCGCACCCCTTTTATGTCTTTTTGAATTACTCGCATCCGCCTGTACTGCAAAGAATTCGGGCAATTCGAAGTATTTAATGCCTTACTTTTTTCTATTGAGAAAGCGGTCTACCCGTTTGAGGTGTTCATCACTTTCCCAGAAGTGGCTGAATGGATCGATTTCGTCGGAGGGTGATTTGGGATCTTTTCTTTTCAGGTAGTCAATGAAAGTACGGTCGTTACGAATCAGCTCTTTTTTAAGTTCTTCCAGTTTTTTATCAAATTGATCGGATTGAAAAACATCCTGAATCAGCCCGTGAGTCAGCGCTTCACCTGAACTAATAACCCGATTGGAAGCCAGCCAGTAGAGGGCTTGTTCTCTGCCTGCAACCTCGATCAGGTTCGTTATACCGCCCCACGCAGGGGGCAGATAGAACTTTCCCTGTGTGAAACCGATATTGACATCATCCCTGGCCACGCGAAAGTCAAAGGAGAGCATCATTTCCCAGCCCCCGCCATAAGCGTCCCCATTGAGGGCTGCTAATGTCCAGAAGGGAAGATTTTTAATACGATTGAGAAGCTGAAGCATACGGAGGGTCATGCTTTTAGCCCCCTCAGCATCTTTGATTTGATGAAATTCTCTAAGATCTCCACCCGAAATAAAGCTGCCCTCCGATCCGGTTAGCACAAAAAGCCGAATCTCATCATCCTTTTCAAGCTGATCCAGCAGGGCTTCCAGCCGATCCATCAATTCAAAGTTAACGGCATTCATGGCATCCGGCCGACGGATGGTGGCGGTTGTGATAAAAGATTCTTTATGTATGGTAAGTATGGACATGATTTCAGATGAAACTGTCCTCATCGGACTGTATCGGTTTCAAAACGGAATGAACGACCCAGTTCAGATACTCTGCATTGCCCTCTTGTTCCGCCAAATTGATACTGACAATCGCCGGAACATCATAGGAGTGAAGTTCTTTAATGCGCCGTGTTAGCTTCGTGATGTTGTTGTAAGTGGTTTTCAGGATCAATACAGTCTCTTTTCCGGTTTCCACCTTCTCTTCCCAGCGATAAATCGATTCCATACCATCGATGATATTGGCACAGGCAGCAAGTTTTTCTTCTACCATGGCGGCCCCAATTTTTCGGGCCTCCTCCCGGTCTTTAGTCGTGACATAAACGAGCCTTAGATTTCTAAACATACGATCAAATCATTAAATTCATATTCCATTCTGAATCTACGAAAAAGAGTGAATGCATTAAAAGTCATTTGTGGCAGAATAAAAAAATCGATTTTTAATTCTCACTTTACTCAAATAGCGAGCCAACATTTTCGGTTTTTAACCCAAACCCGCTTTTAAAAGCATGATCTAATAAGTACTGGGCTCTTTTTCCAAGGGGGATTAGATAGATCCTAAAGTGGTTGAATCGTGACGATAAATCCCGTATTTTACATGGCTATGAATTAAGGCATTCAAACCGGATGTCAGTAGCGAGGGTGGCGGAATTGGTAGACGCGCTAGATTTAGGATCTAGTACTTTAACCGGTGTGGGGGTTCGAGTCCCCCCCTTCGTACTTAACCGATCGTAATAAATAAGAAAAAGGTATATAAAAAGTGGACATATCTGTTCAAGAACTAACAAAAGTAGACAAAGAGATAACGATCAACGCGAATAGAGAGGATCTGTCTCAAAGCTTTGAAAAAGCATATAAAAAATATCAGGGCCAAATCCAGATGCCCGGTTTCCGTCCCGGAAAAACACCGATTGGCCTGATCAAGAAGAGATTCGGCAAGGAGATCGAGCTGGAAGAGATCAATACATATGTTCAGGAGATCTACGAAAAAGAGATCGTTCCGGAACATGAGCCTATTGGCGAGACGGAGATGGTGGATATGTCGTGGGAGGATGACAAGCTGGAAGTGACTTTTAAAGTCGGAGTAAAGCCGGTTTTTGAACTCGAAGAGATTGAAAAAATCAAAATCGACAAAATGGTTCACGACGTAACAGACGAAGAGGTCGAAGAGGAGGTTGAAAGATCTCTCGAGCGTCAGGGGAACTGGGTAGAGACGGAAGGCCCTATAACCGGAGAGTATCGCGTTACTGTGGATGCAATCAGCCTGGATGAAGACGGCAAGCCGATTGAAGGTGAGAAAGATGAAAATCAGAAACTGGATCTTCGTCAGGATGGAGCCAAAGATTTTAAAGAGTACCTGGTGGGTAAAAAGGTAGGTGATGTTGTTAAAATGGAGCAAAGCGAAGAGGGTGCTGACGACCGTTTTGAACTGCATGTCAAAAAGATTGAAAAAATGTCTAAAGCGGAACTCAATGACGAGTTTGCCAAAGAACAGTCAAACGGGGAAGCGAAAAACGTGGAAGAGTTGAAGAGCTATATCAAGAGCCGGATGCAGGACTATTACGACCAGTCATCCAATGATATGTTCAGACAGGATGCGATTGATGCCATCACGGATGCTCATAACTTTGAGGTTCCGGAAGTACTGAAAGCGCAGGTATTGAACTCCTATGTTGAGTATGCCAAGCAACAGTCGGGCGGTGAATTGCCACAGGGGTTTGATATTGAAGGGTACAAGGAAAAGATGGATGATCAGGCTCAAAAAGAAGCAAAATGGGCCTTTATCAGTGAAAAACTTCAGGAAAAATTTGAAGATATTGAGATTAAACCGGAAGATATTGAAGAGTTTATCGCAGTAGAAGCCGCAAAGTATGGAGCTACTGTGGATCAGCTGAAGAGTTATTATGCCCAAAACCCCTCAATGCTGGAAAATATGAGAACAAGCATCAGGGAAAATAAAGTTTTTGATAAACTGTCTGAAGTTGTTAAGATTAATGAACTCTCGAAGGAAGAATTTAGGTTGAAGAGAGAAGAGAAAAACAAAAAAGAAGAAAAAGCTAAATAAACAGCAATGATCCGAAATCAACCACTATTTGAGATTCCATCTATGAGTGATATTACAGATATACAGAACAGTTTGATCCCAATGGTTGTAGAAACCACGAACCGGGGAGAAAGAGCCTACGATATATACTCCAGGCTATTAAAAGATCGAATTATCATCCTGGGAACCCCCATCAATGATGCAGTTGCCAGTTCAATCGTCGCACAATTGTTGTTTCTTGAGAGTCAGGATGCCGAAAAGGATATAAATCTGTACATTAACAGTCCGGGCGGGGTTGTATCAGCCGGAATGGCGATCTACGATACCATGCAGTATATTAAGTGTGACGTGGCTACAACATGTGTAGGTATGGCCGCATCAATGGGTGCTGTGCTATTAACAGCCGGTACAAAAGGGAAAAGAAATTCATTGCCACATTCCAGGGTGATGATTCATCAGCCACTTGGCGGCGTACAGGGCCAGGCAAGTGATATTGAAATTGAAGCTGCGGAAATACTCAGGCTAAAAAAAGAATTAAGTACTATATTAGCTGATCATGCAGGCAAAGAAGTGGAAGATATAATCAGGGATTCAGACCGGAACAAATGGATGACTGCCGACGAGGCAAAAGATTATGGTCTGATCGACAGAGTAATGAGACGTTAAAAACTTACTATGAGTAAAAAGAAAGATAACGAAACAGTATTTTGTTCATTCTGTGGTCGTGCCAGCCAGGATGTTAATTCTATGGTTGCAGGGCCTGATGTGTACATTTGTAATCACTGTGTTGAAGATGCATCAAGCATTATTCAAAGCGATCTTTCTTCATTGGCCCGCCGCCGTGAAAAGCAGTATAAACCGATGCTCAAGCCAATTGAGATCAAAAACAAGCTGGATGAGTATGTCATTGGCCAGGACGATGCCAAAAAAGCCCTCGCGGTTGCCGTCTACAATCACTATAAACGGGTATCCGGCTCTTCTGAAATTCAATTTGACGACACTAAAATTGAGAAGAGCAATATCTGTCTGCTGGGACCCACCGGTTCAGGAAAAACACTTTTAGCCAAAACATTGGCTGATCTAATTGATGTCCCATTCACCATTGCCGATGCGACTGTCCTGACAGAAGCCGGTTATGTGGGTGAAGATGTTGAAAGTATTCTCAGTAATCTGTTGCAATCTGCTGATTTTGATGTGGAACGTGCAAAACGGGGAATCGTTTATATCGATGAAATTGACAAAGTTTCCCGTAAAAGCGACAACCCATCCATCACACGGGATGTGTCCGGAGAAGGTGTGCAGCAGGCATTGCTGAAAATTCTGGAGGGGACAACCGCAAATATCCCGCCGAAAGGGGGGAGAAAACATCCGGAGCAGAGTTTCATTCAGCTGGATACATCAGATATCCTCTTTATATGCGGAGGGGCTTTTAGCGGACTCGAAGAGGTGATTGCCCGAAGGCTTTCTACAAGTTCCATGGGTTTTCATTCGGATGATCAGAAAAACTTTGATAAAAAGGATCCCAAGATTTTTACTCATGTAGAACCGGATGATCTTCAAAAATTTGGGTTGATTCCGGAATTAATCGGCCGATTGCCGATTATTTGTGGATTGGAAGAGCTCTCGGATGAAGCGATGATTAAAATTTTGGTTGAACCTAAAAATGCGATCACCAAACAGTATAAGAAGCTATTTAGCCTCGAAGAAGTAGAACTGGTCTTTGAAGATGATGCTCTTACGGCCGTTGTTGAACGGGCACGTGAGAGAAAGACAGGGGCTCGGGGCCTCCGATCCATCCTGGAAGATGCGATGCTTGAAATAATGTTTGTGATCCCTTCCATGAAGAATGTGAAACGTTGTATCATAACGAGGGAGACGGTCGAGAAAAAAGCGCCTCCGATATACGAAAAACAGAGAGCTTCAGCCTAATTGTTCTCTTGAGCACCCAACCCGGAAGTATTCCGGGGATTTATCAGAATGATCCAATGTAACGATCGGTTTCTATGCAGATCAATTGCTGTCACTCATGAACAGATTACTCCCATCCAGCCGGATAAAACTGATATTGGTCATTTTTCTAGTCATTTTGGCCATTGCATCCTTTATCTATAACCAGGTCCTGCTCAATAAAATCATGCAGCAGGAGCGAGCCAGTGTGGAACTTTGGACAAAAGCATTTCAACACAATGTGGACCCGGTCTATTTTGAAGTGAGTGAAAAACTGAATCAGGTTGTTAATGTCCTGAGGAATTACCCGGAGGTCCCGGACAGCCTGTCGAGACTCATTTTAGAAGCTGAATCTGAAAAAGCGACCATCGATTTTGTAAATCGTGAAATTATCCAGCCGGATCACCTATTTGAGATTCCGGTCATCGTTGTGGACGAATCAGGTTTTGTAATTTATTCCCGGTTTATTGATGATGAAAATGAGGATTTGCAGCAGTTAATTGAGAATTTTGGTGCTGTTAATGAGCCGATTACATTCACTATCAACGCCGGCGATCGTTCGTTTAATCAGATGGTTTATTACGGGGAGAGTGCGATGATTCAGTATCTTCGATTCTTCCCCTATGTTCAATTCGGTATCCTGGCACTGCTCTTGGGTGTCGGATATGTGACGTACAAAAGTATCACCCGCTCAGAGCAGTCAAATCTTTGGGTTGGCATGACCAAAGAGGCCGCTCATCAATTGGGAACCCCACTCTCCAGTATGTATGGATGGATTCAGCTCTTGAAAGACAATAATCAGCAAAATGAAGAGACTCTCTCAATCGTATATGAGATTGAAAATGATGTGAGCCGGCTTAAAGGGATTGCAGAACGATTCAATAAGATCGGATCTCAGCCCGAATTGAAGAGAACCCATTTAGAGCCGATCATTGATGACGTGATCACCTATATGGAGAGACGATTGCCCCAGCTTGGGAAACGAATCGAGGTACGGAAATTTGTAGAATCCAATGTAAAAGCCTCAATCAACATAGAACTTTTTCAGTGGGCTATTGAAAATCTGATTAAAAATTCGATGGATGCCATTCGGGAATCCGAATCGACTCCCTATGTGTCGATCAGTGCTGAAATAGAAGGGAATCAGTTGGTGATTGATATCGAGGACTCCGGGACAGGAATCGACAGAAAGTATATAAAGGAGATCTTTAAACCGGGGTTTAGTACAAAAAAGAGAGGTTGGGGGCTGGGGCTCAGTTTAACCCGGAGAATCATAGAAGAGTACCACAACGGAAAGGTATTTGTTTATAGCAGTGAGCTGAACAGAGGAACGGTTATTCGAATTGTCCTTCCCACTTAATCTTTATTCTGCAGCGTAACCACGTTTTGTTGCATACTCCATCAGCTGTGCTTTCAGCAGATTTCTGCCCCGGTGCAATCTGGATCGGATCGTGCCTATCGGCACATCAAGCATATTTGCAATCTCTTCGTATGTGAAATCTTCAACATCACAAAGCAGTACAACCGTTCTGAAATCTTCAGGAATACTGTCTAACGCATTGGAGAGATCATCATCAATTAACTCCCGGAACATTTTATCTTCCAGATCCGAACTGTTTGTTCTCTCTGCGCGAATTGACTCATAAAATGAGGCGACTTCATCATAATCAACTTCCTGCGGCTTTTTTGATTTCCTTCTGTAGTTGTTGATGTAGGAATTTTTCAGGATTCTGAAAAGCCACGCTTTTGCATTCGTTCCTTTTTCATAGCTGCTGAAAAACCGGAACGCCTTTACAATGGTATCCTGAACAAGATCTTCCGCGTCATTAGGATCTGCTGTAAGCCTCAAGCCAAAATTATAAAGAGCATCCAGATGAGGTAGAATCTCCTCATTGAAGTCTTGCTGCTTTTTAATTTCTTTTTTTGTGAGTTCTGCCATCCCTTTATTATTGCAGCGTCAAAATTTTATGTTCTTCTCTTTAGTCGTCGAATGTCGTATTTAATACGTAATGTACCGCTAAGTTATTTTATAGTCTAATTGATAGAATTGATCGGCCTTGTAAAGATTCTCTTAACTACTGCAACAAGATAACCAATTTTTGCGAACAATCGTGGAATAGAAAGAGCAGTAAATGATATCTGTCAGCCTATCTCAATTGTTTGACCCAAAATACTTTTTTGAAAGTCTAATCGCTTAAATCAAAGTAGTCCCATAACTAAAAATTGCACTTCATTGTTCCCACGTAATCATTTGTTTTGATATTCGTCCGCAAGACAATAAAATGGATGGTAAAGTTTAAAAACAGCAATATTAAAACGATCAATTATCCAGATAGATCGTAACCAAAGGACGTTCAATGCTTGAAAAATTTAACAACTCATACGCTTTATTTGAGAGTTTTAGCCCGTCTCCTGATTGACGATCATTTACACGAACAAAGACTCCGCGCCCGTTTGAGGGGTTTTCAACATAGATCACATTACCGAGGGCCATGTTACTGTGGGCAGCTGTTAGCTGATCCGGATTGTACAGTTCTCCGCTTGTCGTTGGAGAGGCTCTGTCACTTATTTGATATCTGGAGACGGCAACCGTTCCCAGATCTTCCAGATTGGCATCTCTTTGATATGGATTTTTAAAATCTCGTGTTGGAGGCAATAGAACCGTAAGCTGTTGGCCGGCTGTAACAGAGTTGTTATTTATTCCGGGATTTAATGCCAATAGCTCGTTTCTGCTCATTTTAAATCTGGTTAAGAGTGTCTGCATATTTTCACCGCTTTGCACTCTGTACGTAGTGAATTTTCCCTGAGGAGTTGAATCTTCAGCCCCTTCTGCAATGGATGGGGCCGTTCGTACCCTTCTGACCATAATGCGATCGCCCACGCGTAGCATATCACTGCTCAGATTATTTAAACTTCTCAGCTCGTTAACGGTCATGTCGTGTTCTCTTGCAATTTGATAGAGCGTATCGCCACTACGTATGACATAACTTTCACTGCCGGAGGATGAATCTAAATCTCGAACTATGGACGTTCGTTCCTGTTGATCCATCTGTTCAATTTCTGAAATGGATGGAGGCGTCGGTGTTTCGCCAAGATCTATTCTTGAGTAGAGGATCAACTCACGGCCGGCATCCAATGCGGTGCCATCCAACTGATTCCATTGCTGAATCTCTGCGATAGTCACGCCATAGCGTCTCGAGATGGCAAAAAGTGATTCACCGGCTCTCACCTGATGAATGATTCGGTTGGCCGAATCGGCCGGCAGCAGGGACAAAACCTGTCCGGGCTGTAAATTATCAGTCTCCAGTTCATTCCATGCCCGTAAATCACTCACGGAAATATTATATTCTCTTGAAATACTGAACAGAGTTTCCCCGGCTTCTACAACATGTTCTGTACGTTGAGTTTGTGCGTGTCCCGGATCGATCGAGAAGAACGATATAATTAGAAAAAGAGTGAATATTGTAAAAATGTTAATCGTCTGATTACTCATTATTCATTTCAATTTTAAGAATTTCCAATGCTTCCTTGAGTTCTGATATTGTTCGCCGGTTGTCCTGTTTTTCTGCCAGCACAATTCCATCGCTGTAGCTCTGGAAGGCTTCCCGGTACAATCCCATCCCTTCATAAAGTTTTCCCAGGTGATAATAGACCCCCAGATATCCGGGATCCTGTTTCCGGACAGATTCAAACAAGATCCTGGCTTTTGATACTTCATTCGTCTTCAACAGTTCCAATGCCAAAGCGAATTTTGAAAAAGAATCAGCAGGATTCTTTTTCAGGTTCAGTGCCAGGGATTTTATTTTATTTTTTTCGGCCATTGTTTAAAGGGAAACGTTCCAATACCTCTTTCATTGAGTCGCCGCCAAATTTTTCCAGAATTGCATTTGCCAGCACGGGTGCAATTACAGATTCAACCACGACCACTGCTCTGGGCAATGCACAAACATCGGATCTCTCATAGCGGGTCTCTTGTTCAATTTTTGTCTCAATATCCGCTGTTTTGAGAGGTTTCAGCATTGTCGGGATCGGTTTCATGACGCCCCGCAGGATGATCGGCATTCCTGTTGTCATGCCGCCTTCAATTCCGCCGGCGCGATTCGACCGGCGCTGAAAAGTGTCATCTTCATAGATAATTTCATCATGGACTTCATGGCCATGAGTTTTGCCCGCTTCAAAACCCAGGCCAATTTCAACCCCTTTCATTGCTTGAGTACTGACGATTGCCTGTGCAAGCTGGCCATCCAGTTTTCGGTCCCAATGAACATAACTTCCGAGTCCGGCAGGCAGGCCGGTTACAATAATTTCATAAATGCCGCCCAGTGATGTCCCTTCTTTTCGCCTCATTTTGATCTCTTCCCTCATACGGTCACTGAGATCCTCATTTAAACATCTCACCTCAGACAGATCTGCTTTTTTATAGATCGTTTCCGCTCCCTTTGAGCTCAGGCCATCCGCAATTTCCCGAACCTGGCCCCAGCTTTCATAACCCACAGAGCCGATCTGTATGACGTGTCCGCCGATTTCAATTCCCAAATCTTTCAAAAATTTACGGGCTACCGAGCAGCAGGCGACCCTCATTGCGGTCTCGCGGGCACTGGATCGTTCAATCACCGGACGAATATCGTCAAACTGATATTTTTGAAGGCCAACCAGGTCTGCATGACCCGGCCGTGGAAGTGTAATGGATTCAATATCACCCCTCTTTCCATCGATTGCCATCACTTTAGGCCAGTTGTCCTTATCCTTTTGAAACGCTCTGTTGACCATGGACAGGGATATCGGAGCTCCGGTCGTTTTAGAAAACCGCACTCCGGATGTAATTGTGGCGTGATCTTTTTCAAAAGCCATTCTGCCGCCCCTGCCATACCCTTGCTGCCTGCGAACAAGATGTTGTGCAATATACTCTTCCGTGACCTCTAACCCTGCCGGCAGCCCCTCTACAATACCATTAAGCTGAGGACCGTGTGATTCGCCGGCTGTAAAATATCTAATCATGCAATTATCTGACTTAGGTTGAGTTAAAATTGTTCTATCCTGTTGCAAAGATAACAGATATCGGAACGATCTGCTTCGCGAAAGTTATGATCTGCAAATAGATTATGAATAAAGCTTTAATTCATCAATGAATGAGACACATTTTGGATAAAACTTTTGTAATATATCATCTTAAGAAAGTAAAGAATTACCAAATGAAATTGAACCAAATATAGAGAGCCGATAACCAACATGTACGCGCTGAAGGAAATTGGAAAATACAGTACCCTTTTATATCAGGCACTTCGTTCGTCAACAGAGGTAAGTACCTACCGGAAAAATCTATTTCATGAGCTGGTAAAAGTAGGTTATGACTCGGTACCCATTATTATGTTGGTCGGTGTTTTTACGGGGTCTGTGATGACTTTGCAGTCCGCATATCAGCTTGAATCAGCATTTATTCCCCTCTCAACGATAGGGGCCATTGTCTCTGAATCCATTTTGATTGAACTGGCAGCCGTAATATCCGGTTTGGTTCTGGCGGGGAAAGTGGGTGCACGGGTTGCAACTGAATTGGGGAACATGCGTGTAAGTGAACAGATCGACGCACTGGAATCGATGGGATTTAATTCGGTCTCCTTTCTGGTTGTACCCAGAGTGCTGGCCGGTATTTTGATGTTTCCGGTTTTATACATTGTAGCCAGTATATTTGGGCTGGGCGGCGGACTCGCAGCCGGATTTTTTTCGGGTTCAGTCCCTCCTGATGATTTCCTGAAAGGTGCGAGAATGTACTTTTATCCATGGAATGTGGTGTTTGGCTTTACAAAGTCATTTGTTTTTGGATTTATTATCACAACGGTTGCCTGTTATAAAGGCTACTTTGCAACCGGTGGTGCTGAGGGGGTAGGAAAGTGTACAACTGAAGCCACCGTATTGGGATGTATCTATATCTTATTGGCTGATTTTATACTGGCAGTACTTCTACTATGATCGAAATTAAAAATCTTACAAAAAGTTTTGACGATGTATTGATTTGGCAAGATGTAAACCTGCAAATCAATGATGGGGATATATTGGCCATCATTGGCCGTTCAGGGTGCGGGAAATCTGTGCTATTGAAGCATATCAATGCGTTGATGAGTCCCGATTCCGGAGAGGTATTTATCAACGGACAAGATATTCACTCCATCGACTATGTGGGGCAGAGGAAACTGAGGCAAAAATTTGGGGTTCTTTTTCAGGGCTCTGCACTGTTTGATTCGATCAATACATTTGAAAATGTCGCTTTCCCACTTCGCTACTTTACCGATTTTTCAGAAGAAGAGATTCATCAAAAAGTAATGCGTTCGTTAGAGTTTGTAAATTTGGAAGAAGCGGCCTACAAGGAGACTTCTGATCTATCAGGGGGGATGAGAAAGCGTGTGGGTTTGGCCAGGGCGATTATTCTTGAACCTGAATATTTAATGTATGATGAGCCCACATCCGGCCTTGATCCGGAAACGGCATCAGAGATCAATGACCTGATTATTACCATGGCTGAGGAGCTTGAGATTACATCAATCGTCATTACTCACGATATGCACAGTGTTTTGAAAGTGGCAGATAAAGTTGCATTCTTGAATGATCAAAAGTTAAGTTGGTTTGGAACCCTGGCAGAGATGAGAAAGAGCGAACAGGCAGACCTGACAAATTTTATAACAGCAAGTGAGTATCAAATTAAAATACCTTAAATTAATTCTATGAATTTAAGCAATGAAGTAAAAGTCGGAATAACTGTTTTTCTTGCAGTTGTCGTCGCAATCGTCGGATTTCGGTTTATGAGAGACATTCCCATTTTCAGGCAGTCCACGGTTATCTCTACAACCTTTGATCGTGCCGATGGGATTAGCACCGGAAGTTTGGTCTATCTAAAAGGCGTTCGGATTGGGTCTGTAAGCCGGGTTATGCTTACACCGGAACACAATGTACGAGTCACGATGGGTATTGATACAGATCTAAACATACCGATTGACTCAGAAGCCAGGCTTACATCCCTAAGTATTGTTGAAGGTAAATCCATTGTCATCGTAATGGGCAGTTCGTCTGAATATGTTCAGCATGAGGGGGAAATCAGGGGTGTGTATGCAGAGACCATGATGGAGGTGATCGGACAAAAAGGGGAAGAGATGGGGGATGATATCTCAAATACCATACAGGAATTGAATCAATTTTTAAATCAATTGAACGCAACACTCAACGATGAAACCAGAACGACCTTGGACGAAACACTCTCCGGGGCGAATGAAACTGTGAACAGAATCGCAGATATTTTGGAAGGGAAACAAGCCGAAATTGATAATGCTATTGATGCCGGCAGCAGAATGTTGAGCCAAATGGATACCCTCGTTACCGATAGCCGCCCCAGAGTGGATAGTTTAATGGTTCAAATTGAGAAATCGATTGCTGATCTGACGGCAGTGAAAGATGAGCTGGAAGTGGCAACCTGGAGCCTGAATGAAATTCTGGAAAAAATTAATAATGGGGATGGAACCCTCGGCCGGCTGGTTAATGATCCGTCTCTTTATAATAATCTGGACTCCCTTTCTGTTGAGATTAATGAGCTTGTCAAGGGGATTAACGAAAATCCCGGCCGTTACCTGCGCCATATGAGTATTGTGGATCTTTTTTGAGGCATCTCGACACACTTCGTCACCATTCGGCTCCTGCGTTGCTCCCCGAGGGATCGAGGCAGGCTGTGTGACGGCATAGAGTGTTTTTTAAATAACAAATCCGTCAGTTCGAGCCTTTCGACAAGCTCAAGACAAGCGGAGTCGAGAACTCCCTGCCATGGCGAAGAACATTTCGACTACGTCTCGTCGCTATCTCTTCGCTCCGCTTCGTGGGGTAAAAAGAGGAGCGCTCCTCATCTGCGCTCTTTTAGATTAACTA
>DEMS01000028.1:0-62029 GCA_002359315.1 Bacteroidetes bacterium UBA2664
GGATAGGCGGCAGGTGTACGCACAGTAATGTGTTTAGCCGAGCCGTACTAATCGCTCTTGCGACTTTGCTTGCATGGTTTGCACGTGGCGCTGCCGCGGGGCAATCCTTGCAGGGCTTGATCAAACCCGATCTGAAAGAACTTTCCATACATTTACGCCATTACACGAATATTGATGAGGTGATTTTAGCGCGGAGGCCCCACCCGTTCCCATTCCGAACACGGCCGTTAAGCTCCGCAGCGCCGATGGTACTGCACTCGTGGTAGAGTAGGTCGTTGCCTCATCTTTTTTTCCAATAGCCCTGATCGCTCCGCGTTCAGGGCTATTTTTTTTGACGGCTATGCCTCAAACAGGCAAAACACCGAAGGCAGAAAGCAGAAGGCAAAATGAGTATCTGAGAAGTTTTCTCCATGCACCAATTTCCTATGTATCAGTTCTATATGCACCAGGAACGATTGATTTGCCAATTTCTTGGTTCTTGTGCCCTAAACCCTGTCTCTTCTGCCCTCTCCCTTTCTTAAATTCTCCTCTCCACTCTCTCCATCATCCCGGGATACCAATCCTGATATGTATCCGCTTCAATATGCTCCCGAATCCTCTCCATCAACCAGAGATAAAAGGTAAGGTTATGCTTTGAAGCAAGCTCCAATCCCAAGAGCTCACTGGCACGAAACAGATGGTGCAGATAACTCATATTGTACCTCTGGCACGCTTCAGAAGGAAAATCGGAATCGAATGGTTTATGGTGATGCTTCCATTTCGCATTTTTTAAATTAATCGTCCCATCTTTCGTAAACAGCATCCCATTCCTGGCATTACGGGTTGGCATCACACAATCAAACATATCAATCCCAAGCGCTACACATTGCAATAAATTACCGGGCGTTCCCACACCCATCAAATAGCGTGGCTTATCGTGCGGTAAATAGTCTGTATTATGGTCGGTAATCTTATACATGGTATCCGTTGGCTCTCCAACACTCAACCCACCAATCGCTAACCCTTCAAAATCAAGTGAAATCATCTGCTCCGTCGACTCTTTACGCAGATCTTTAAATGTACCCCCCTGTACAATACCAAACTGAAATTGCTTATGTCCATAGATCGGTTCAGTTTCCAAAAATTGTTCTCTTCCCCTTTTGGCCCATCGGTAGGTTAAATCCATTGACTTTTTCACATAATCATACTCTGCAGGCCACGGTGGGCATTCATCCAGTATCATCATAATATCAGAACCTAATATTCGCTGCGTGTCTACAACATTCTCAGGTGTAAAAAGATGTTTTGAACCATCCAAATGACTTTGAAATTCGGCTCCTTTTTCGGATAATTTCCTGATGTCTGTAAGTGAAAAGATCTGATAACCCCCTGAATCAGTTAGGATTGGATGATTCCACCCGATAAATTTGTGGAGACCCCCTGCTTCCTGCATGATTTTGTTACCCGGACGAAGATAGAGATGATACGTATTTCCAAGTATAATTTGAGCTTTGATTTTTTGAAGAAGATCATCCTGATTAACAGCTTTTACTGTCCCCAGGGTACCTACAGGCATAAAAATAGGCGTTCTGATTTTTCCATGATCCGTATTTAATATGCCTAACCGGGCTTTAGTGTCAGATGATTTTTTTATTAATTCAAACAAGGATGCTTATAATTCGTTAATGAATAGTGTATTTTAATCTACCAATTTTCAATTACTTTACCATAAAAGCAGTTTTCGAAACAAACCTATTAAAAAATAACTGATCTGTCACCCATCTAATCTTTATTTTTTTCTTGAATCCCATGAAGGGATAGCCCGTAATAATTTTTATGAATCAAACACTAACAATCATACCTACATTTAACGAAGCTTATAATATTGGACGTCTTATCGACCATATTGTTAAGCTGCGTGTTGGAGTCGATGTATTGGTGATTGATGATGGATCACCGGATGGAACCGCGGATGTGGTTAGGGAGAAAATGAAAAACTATCCCGATAGAGTGTTTCTAATCGAAAGAGATGAAAAACTGGGTTTGGGAACAGCTTATGTACAAGGTTTTAAATACGCACTTGAAAAGGAGTATTTCTATATCTGTGAAATGGACGCAGATTTTTCACATAGCCCGACCGACCTGCCCAGACTCATTCAAGCAGTAAGCAGTGGGAAAACAGACATTGCAATCGGCTCTCGATATTCGAAAGGGATCAGTATCGTAAACTGGCCGCTAAGCCGGCTAATATTATCCTATTGTGCCAATGTTTACGCGCGTAAAATTACAGGCTTGCCAATAAAGGATACAACAGCGGGATTTAAATGTATTCACCGGAATATTCTGGAAACACTGGATTTGGATAGAATCCGATCAAATGGTTACGCGTTTCAAATTGAAATTCATTTCAGAGCCTGGAAAGCCGGTTTCAGATTGAAAGAAGTTTCCATCATATTCAGAGAGAGGGAAGAGGGAGTTTCAAAAATGTCACGATCTATTGTTCGTGAAGCAGTTTGGCGGGTATGGAGTCTGAAGTTTAAAAGTATATTTGGGACTTTGTAAGAGCAGAAGGCAGAAGGCAGAAGGCAGAAGGCAGAAGTGAAAAGGGAAAAGTTAAAAGTGAAAAGTGTTTCGATACGAAGTGCTTCTCTTTTCACTTCTGTGTTTTTACTTTTCACTCCCTAAGCCCCTCATTTTCCAACACTCACAATTTTTACCGTATTTTATACAAATTGGATGCTCCGGTGGAGAAGAAAGCCTCGCTTTACATGCATTACGGCCATGGTGAATCATCAAATGGGATAGATCAGTCCACGATTCTCTCGGAAAGAGGGCCATTAAATCCCGTTCTATCTTGTCAGTATTATTCTCTTCTTTGGTTAAGCCCAACCGGTTGGATATTCGACGTACATGGGTATCAACAACGACCCCTTCATTGATTCCAAAGGCATTTCCAAGCACAACATTTGCAGTTTTTCTGGCAGCTCCGCGAAGTGTAAGCAGTTCCTCCATTGTTTTGGGAACTTCTCCATCAAATTCATCAACCAATGTCTGAGATGATTCTTTCAATGATTTCGCCTTATTTCGGAAGAAACCGGTGGTTCTTACTAATTCCTCGAGCTCTTCAAGTGGAGCTTCAGCCATTTCGTATGGGGTAGGATACGCTTTAAAAAGTGCCGGTGTCACTTTATTAACACGAACATCTGTACACTGAGCACTTAGAATGGTTGCAATCAGCAACTCAAATGGGTTGTTATGATTTAATTCACAGTACGCATTCGGATAGTGTTTCACCAACTCGGCATAAATCTCGGAGGCACGGTCGAGTTGCTTTTTTGACTTTTTAGGAATTTTAACCACTTCTATCAATTCAGTTCGTTAAAAATTACATATTTGACGGATGTCTGCCGAAACTTACTGATTATTTAATTAGGTCTCATAACCGGATTTATTTTTTGTAATGGTACACCGGATTATTCAAAGGAACTGTTGTTATATGAAACCCACTTCGCCGAATTGCTTTAACAAAGCCATTGAACATAAACCCAAATAGTTATAGTTGGATAGATTAACAACCATTCCGGAATAGTGCTAGAAGGTCTCCATGGATAGATAGGGGTTAATTGAGTATATTTTCTGCAGCTGTTTACTTAAATCGTGTCAACCTTAATCAGTATGAGTCCCAAACCTATCAAACCCGATAGAATATATTCTACTACGAATCCATCCCTAAAAACGATTATTTCATTCATTGAATTCGATTCAATGAATATTAGAGTCTGCCATCTTCCATTGGATTATTCATTGATAATCAGAGATGAGTAAAAAAAAGTTTGCCTACGGAACGGTACTCCTGTTAACCCTGATCTATATATTCAGTTTTATAGATCGGCAAATCGTAGCCGTATTGGGCACGCAGATCCGGGATTCTTTGATGCTGAGTAATTTCCAGATCGGACTTCTTTACGGGCCAGCTTTTTCTTTTATATACGCGATTTCAGGGATTCCGATGGGGCGGCTCGCGGATCGAACTTCCAGAAAATGGATGATAGCGATTGGCCTTTTTACCTGGAGTTTAATGACTGTTTTAAGTGGATTCGCGGCTTCTTTTACATTTTTGATTGTAGCCAGATTGTTTGTGGGGCTGAGTCAGTCAATGTTGAGTCCTGCAGTTTATTCATTGATGGCAGATGCTTTTTCGCCTCAAAAAAGAGCGACAATTTTTTCCGTATACGCGAGCGGTATATTCATTGGAGTAGGACTCTCATTTCTGATTGGTGGCTCTGTATCCCTAAACTATGACTGGCAAACAGCGATGATTACTGTGGGCCTGCCCGGAATTGTTTTGGTACCGGTTGTCTTATGGTATTTGAAGGAGCCGGAAAGGGTGTTAAAAAACAAGATAATTGAGGAGAATCTGATTAATGAGATTCGTTTGATACTCAATAAACCCTCTGTCCGGTGGCACTTGATTGGATTTTCAGCATTGGCATGTACAGGGTACACATTACTGGCATTCATCGGTACACTATTTAACGATGTGTATGGCAGGCCTGATTTGATTTCACTGTATGGATTTTTCATGTTCGGGGTGGCTTGTACAGTTATTATTTCCGGGAGATTGGCAGATCTACTTGCAAAAGTTGATCCATCCAGACGTTTTTGGATGGGGATGGTTGCCGCGATTGGAGGTATACCATTCTATCTATTTGGCCTCTTTACATCCAATGCAAATCTTGGTTTTATAAGTATGGGGATCGGTGTTTTAATTTCATCCTCCTATAATGGAGTTGCTGCCGCGCTTCTACAATACTTCGTACACTCCCATCAACGCGCTCTTGCCGGCGGACTCTATCTTTTTGTAATCAGTATTGCAGGGTTTGGATTGGGTCCTCCTTTGACCGGCTGGATGTCGGATGAACTATTTACCGGGGATTATGCAATTTCGAAATCGATCATTACGGTAATTCTCATTTGCAGTTCGATAGCCGTATATTCTTTTCGAAAAGCGATGAAATACTATTCAGCAGATGCTGTTCCATCAGGAAAAGACGGATTAGTTTCCGCTTGAATAACAAAATTATTAACTCAAAGAAGGGAATTCATTGTCCAATAACAGAAAAGATCCATTTATTGAACTCTTTGATCTAACCCGGTTAAAAGAAATCCCCTTTCTGATTATGAAGGGATTCTTAATGGGATCCGCTGATATCGTGCCCGGAGTAAGTGGCGGCACAATGGCACTCATTACAGGTATTTATGATCGATTGATATTTGCTATTAAGAGTTTCGATTATAAAGCTCTGAAATATGCGTTAAGTTTTAATATCCGTGACTTGTTTAACCATATCCATTGGAAATTTTTCCTCTTTTTAGGTTCAGGCATGGTATTGGCAGTTTTCTTTTTTACACGGGTGGTCCCGTTGCAGGTATATATGTTTACCCACCCTGAATGGGTATATGGACTATTCTTTGGACTTATTGTCGGATCCATATTTTTGTTATTGGCCGAGATTGATCCGGCAGATCGAAACTGGAAAAATATTTTTCCTTTAATCGGTGGGACACTGTTCGGACTCTGGATTGTAAACCTTGTACCTGCAGATACACCGGAGACATTTGGATTCGTATTTTTGACCGGTTCAATTGCTATATCTGCTATGGTAATGCCGGGAATTTCAGGCTCATATCTTTTACTGATTTTTAGGAAGTACGATTACATCCTTTCCCAGCTCAGTATGCTCGGTACATCTGAAACAATGAGTGCAATTATTAATCTCGCTCCCTTTGTATTAGGCTGTCTATTTGGGATCATTCTTTTTTCGAGAGTTTTATCCTGGTTGCTAAAGAACTATTACTCCATTACCATCTTACTTTTAATTGGATTTTTAATAGGGTCCCTTTGGGTGATTTGGCCCTATCAAAATAGAGAGTACACTGAAAAAATTAGCAGCACAGAAACTGTGATGGTAGATGATCCCATTGTAGATGAATTACGTGAGAGTGAGGAACCTGTATGGAGGCCGGAGTATGACAGACTGGGTGAAAGAGTTGTAGATCCGGAAACCGGTTTGGAGACAAATAAGATAGTGATAGAAACAGTATCCCTTCAGCTTATCTCAAGTAAACCATTTGTACCGTGGAGCGAAGAGCATCATGATTTTGATCCTGATAAAAAAAGAGATGGGCTATTCGGAATCATTTTAGGCATGCTGATGATTGCTATTTTATACTTCGTCAAAAGTAAAAAAAATGATGATATTGTCACAGAAAGCCGACAATAATTTGAGAATGAAGGGATTAGAGATCTTAAAGAATTGCTGTGTTTTTTGTATTTTAATATAAGAACAAATAATAAAATCGGGGATTTCAAAATGGCTAAACTAAAAAAAATCTTGGTACCTACTGACTTTTCAAAGGGTAGTGAAACAGCTTATTCTGTTGCACAGAAAATATCAGATACGTTTGGAGGGAAAATCGATTTTATACACGTTATACCGACACTGAAGTATTTTAACGAGAGTATTAAGCGATTGGGTGTTCCACTTGATATCAATAAGGATGTTTACCCAAAGATTATTGATGAATCGGAAATAAAGATGAAAAAATCGATGGATCAATACCTGAAAGAGAAGAATAAGGGGAAGCCGATCGTAAAAATTGAAAGACGTCCATCTGAAAAAATAGTACAATATGCGGCTAAAAATGGTTATGACATGATCATTATGGGCTCAAAAGGGAAAGATGAGTCATCATTTGTCCGGGGAGGTGTTACGGAACGAGTCATTAGAAAGTCCAGGATACCGGTATTTTCTGTTGACGACCGTTTTGATCCTAACAGAGTCAAAAATGTAATGATGAGTACGGATTCGTCAGAGTTGTCGCTATCGGTTTTTCCGCTGGCAGTAGCCATTGCAGATGCTTATAAAGCAGATCTTACCCTATTTCATGTAATTGAATTGTATGGAAACCGCCCGGAAGAAATCGCAATTACTGCCCAAAAAGGAGAGGTGATTTCCATCTATGAGGCGATTATTGACCGTGTGAACAAATACCTTGATAAGCGTAAATTCGATAATATTCATGTACAGCGTACCGGTGTAACCTTTGAAGATGAAGTGATATTAACTGACGAGGAAGGATCGAAGGGAAAAACAATCAATCTCTATACCAAAATTGAAAAAGGAATCTCAGCACATTATGAAATTGATTCATATGCTTCAGAAAATGCGGATCTGGTGGTAATGGCAACTCATGGGCATAGTGGTTTTGCACACTTGATTTTAGGTTCTACTGCTGAGAAAGTAGCTCAGAATGTAAGGAAACCGGTGATTACCGTACGCCCGGATGAGGAAGATTTTAACAAGGCCTGATAAAGCAGTTGGATGCATTTTACGGGTATTATATTTTTTTAATCTTTTTGACTGATTGGGTGAATCTGATTAAGTTTTCCAATAGTACAAAAGTTAAAAAATGCCTATTGAATCAAGAGATAGGATTTCTTCACTTCTTATCGAACAAATTCATTGTCAATTGAATATCAACCCAAAAATAGTATGATATGACCTTAAACAAGCACTCACTATTATCAGGTCTGTTTTGGATACTACTGTTACCAGCAATGGTTTTTTCCCAAAACCTGGAACAGTTTGAACAAAATGTGACTGAGTTTACACTCGATAACGGCCTCCATTTTATAGTTGTCGAAAGATCTGTTGCACCTGTAGTAAGTTTTGTCACCTTTGTTGATGTTGGAGGGGCTAATGAACCTGCAGGACAAACCGGTATAGCTCATATATTTGAACATATGGTTTTTAAAGGATCAAAAACCGTGGGAACTACAAACTGGGAAGAAGAGCAGGAATATATAGATTTGATGGATGAGGCTTATCGGGCATGGGTGAATGAAACTTATCAGCCGGAACCGGATCAAGAAAAACTCGATCAGTATTGGGCAGAATTTGAAGAGAATAAAGAAAAAGCCAGCTCTTATGTAAAGACCAATGAATTTGATGAAATTATTAGTCGGGAGGGAGCCACGGGACTAAATGCTACTACCGGCTACGATTATACCAACTATTTTTACAGTTTACCGCAAAATAAAGCGGAGCTTTGGTTCAGTCTGGAAGCAGACCGGTTTCAGAATCCTGTTTTCAGGGAATTTTATGAAGAAAAAGATGTGATTATGGAAGAAAGGCGAATGAGTACCGATTCAGATCCTTTTGGAAGATTGACTGAAGAGTTTTTAAGTATCGCCTTTTCAGCGCATCCCTATGGACGCGCACTGATTGGTTGGCCATCTGATATCCGGGCCACAACCATTGAGGATACTGAACGCTTTTTCAGAGATTATTACACCAATGACAACTTTACATTTGCTATTGTTGGGGATGTTGATCCTGAAAATATGCGTGATCTTGCTGAAACTTATTTTGGCGGTATTCAATCAACGCATGAAGCTCCAACTGTTAAAACTATAGAGCCGGATCAGAGGGGTGAGCGACGCTTTACCATTGAGGAGGAATCACAACCCATTCTAATCATCGGGTACCATACCGTGAGCCAAACACATCAAGATTATGCAGCTTTGCAGCTTCTTTCTGCAATTCTTTCTCAGGGACGCACATCCCGAATGTACAGAACCCTTGTTCAGGATAAAGAAATGGCACTTGTTGCCCAAACTTCGGTTGGATTTCCTGGCTCAAAATTCCCGACTTTATTTATCGCGTTTGGTCTGCCAAACCAGGAAATTTCAATTGATGATCTGGAAGCAGCCATCTATGAAGAGATCGAAAAAGTGAAAGAGGGTGACATTTCTCAACAGGAACTAGACCGGGCAATTACCAATGCAAAGGCAAATCTGGTAAGGAGTCTGAATTCGAATATGGGATTGGCTGTCAGACTTGCGCAAACTCATGGTCAACAGGGCAACTGGCGACAGCTTTTTAACAGAATTGGTGATCTTGAAAATGTTACACTCGAAGATTTACAAAGGGTCTCGAATGAATATTTTGTAGAAAAAAATCGCATTGTTGGAAAAATTGTTAATCGTTCATCTGATGAAGTTGCAGAAAATCAGCAGGAAAATTAAGTGGCTAATATCATGAAAAAATTAATACTAATTTTACCTCTACTCGTTCTTATTCTTTTTTTTAAAGATGCAGATGCTCAGAAAAGCTGGGATGAAATTGAATATCCACCCCTAAACAGTTTTGAAAAACCTGATGTAGAGATTTTTGAACTCGACAATGGCATTAGATTTTACATTGTAGAAGATGACGAACTTCCTCTGATTAATCTCCGTGTATTGCTGCGAACCGGCGGTGTACTTGTGCCGAATGAGAAAACCGGGCTGCAGTCCATAGCCGGTACTGTAATGCGAACAGGGGGTACTACATCCATCTCGGGCGACGAGCTTAATGAACTTCTTGAAGACCGTGCGGCAAGAATGGAAACCAGTATTGGCCTCACGTCCGGTTCGGCTTCCATGAACGTATTAAAAGATGATTTTGATCAATTACTTCCCGTTTTTATTGATCTTTTGCAAAACCCGGCTTTCCCTGAAAACAGGATTGATCTGGCCAAAACCCAGCAAAAATCCGGTATTTCCAGAAGGAATGATGAAACTATTCCTGTTGGTATCAGGGAATTTCAAAAACTGATTTATGGCGGTGAATCTGTCTATGCCCGGAATACAGAATTTGCCACCATCGATAAAATAACGCGAGATGATCTGGTGAATTTTCATCGAAATTCGTTTGTGGGCAGTAACATGATGATTGGTGTCATCGGGGATTTTGAAATGGAAGAAATGAAAGATCTGCTCTCTGAAGCATTTCAAACAATTCCGGCCGGAGAAGAAACCGAACTGCACTTTCCTGATGTAAATTATGAGTATGTAAATACCATCAATTTCGTAGATAAGAGTGATGTGAATCAGAGTTTTGTGATGATGGGCCACATTGGTGGCCTGCGTGAAAATCCAGATTATGCCAAAATTCAGGTAATGAACCGTATTTTGAGTGACGGATTCAGCGGAAGGTTAATGCGAATCATTCGCGGTCAGATGGGACTTGCATACTCCGTATTCGGACAGTATGGAAGTGGTAATTTTTATCCTGGAATTTTTTATGCCGGAGTGATGACCCAAAGTGAAACCACTGCGGAAGCAATCAATGCCATTCTAGATCAGATCAATAGGCTCCAGGATGAGTCAGTTTCTGAACAGGAACTGAACGATGTGATAGACCGCTTTCTGAACTCACTGGTTTTTGAATACGACAGCAGGGCAAGTGTATTGAACGAGCGAATGAGTTATGATTACGCCGGGCTCGACCCCGACACCTTTGACCGTTTGGTTGTGGAAATTCAGGCTGTGACCGTTGAAGATGTGCAGGAAGTAGCTCAAAAATATCTACGCCCGGAAGCACTTCAAATTCTGGTAGTGGGGAATGGGGCGGAAATTGGCGATCAACTGGAGCAATTTGGGGAGATAAATGAAGTGGACATCAGCATTCCGATGCCGGGTGATGATGAAGAGGATGAGGCTGTTGCCGGTGATTCTGAAGCCGGCAGAACCTGGATCAATCAAATGGTGAATACACTTATGCCAGATGGAATTATCTCCGGTGATCTGATTTTTGAAGGTGAAAATATAGTTCAGACACAGATGGGAGAGATCACGATTGGCCTTAAACAAACGATCAACTTTGAAGAGGATAGATTGATCGCCGAAGTTGAGGCACCTATGGGGCAAATTACCATGCAGGTGATTGATGGCCAGGGTGCAATGTTTATGGGTGAGAATGAAATGCCCATGCAAGCGGCTCAACGGGATGAGATGCTGAACGAATATTATCGCAATCCGTTGTATTTGGCGATAAATGGAGATGAATTAGACATTCAGTATATGGGGACTGTTGAGATGGACGGTATGACCCTGGTACATTTGACTGTCCATGGAAATCAGACATTCCAGCTATATCTGGATCCGGATACTTCACTGCCGGCTATTCTTACTTATCGGCAATTAGATCCGCAGTCGGGTCAGATGATTACCTTAAAACAAGTATTTGAGGAGTGGACATATTCGCATGGAGTGATGATGCCATACAGTTCAACCATTTACTCCGGAGAAGAAGCTGCTTCAGTAGTCACGCTGGAAACACATTCGGTTGAATAGTTAAATTATTATATGACCCAGTATATGAAAGACAGATCATTAGCACTTAAATCCGATGAATATGGGGAGTATTACGCAGATTATATACGTCATGTAGTAAATTCTGATTTAATGTCACAGCTCATTGAAAATCAAAAATCTGCGATGGAGCTATTTGGTTCTTTAGATGATTCAAAGGCTCTTTACAGATATGAAGAGGGAAAGTGGTCTGTCAAGGAAGTACTGGGACATGTGATCGATACAGAACGTATATTTAACTACAGGGCACTTGCTTTGGCAAGAGGAGAAAAAAATCCATTAATGGGTTTTGATCAGGATCTTTATATGGAAAAAGTTGATTTTGACCGGTTTTCAATGAAGGATATACAAAGTCAATATTCTGTAACGAGGGAATTCACCCTCTCTCTTTTTGGATCATTTAGTGACGATGAATTACTATCTAAGGGAGTTGTAAGTGGTGCTCCTTTCACGGTACGAGCACTGGGATACGTCATTGCAGGTCACGAGATGCATCACAGATCTATTTTAAAGGAGAGATATCACCTGAAATAAAGGATATAAAACCAGAGTTTCTCCAATATTAAGCAGCTCCTTTCAAATCTGCACCTTTTGAATTCGAACGATTTATACTTCGAGTATATCGAATCAATTTATTTGTAAGTCGATCCGTATCAGCCACTTCATTTAGCGGAATAATAGGAGCATTTTTTAACCAGTCCGCAATTTTTTCACGGAAAGTGGAATCTAGCTCATAAATGACATGAACGCCCATATTTTTTAAAGCCTCAGCATTGCAATGTTGTTCGTACTGATTTCTTATCGGGATCGTCAGAAGTTTTTTCCCGAGAAACATGGTTTCAGCACATGTTTCAAACCCTGCACTTGTAACTACACCCAATCCGGTTTTCATACTTTTCAGAAAGGACTCATTTCCAACAGGATGAACATTAATATTTTTGTCTTTAAAAAATTTACTGCATGAAGGAGAAAACAGATGCCACTCCTTTTCAGGAAATTGATGAAAAATCGGGATCAAGAGTTGATGATCAAAAGCCGGCAGATATACCGTAATATGATCTCCTCGAGTAGGTTCAATGTTGAGTACATCTCTCCGAATGATTGGCGGTAAAATAAATGTATCGTATCGTTTGAAATGAAACCCAATGGATTGGTTACATGGCGCAAAATTTCTTAGTAATTGTTCAGCAAAAAAGGATTTCTTATTTGGTCTGGGACTTTTTTTTGATAAAAATGAGGCCTGATGACTTAAAGCAATTCCAGGTGTTTTACTATTCAGAGATGCCCATGCAGTAACAGGTTCATAATCAGAGATTACCAGATCATAATTCGTGGGATTAATGGACTGAACATCTTGTATAAATGTAATTGGTTTCAGCTGAAGTGCAGTTTTCAAATAGGAGACGCTGCCGCGGGAGTCATAGGCCAAACTGAGCCCCCTTTTTTGAATCACATCTGTTGAATCCAGCTTCATATGGCAATTGTAGCCACTAATAATTACATCAACCTCTGCTTTTTCGGATAAAAGAGGCAGAATTTCTCTTGCCCTGCTGATGTGCCCATGTCCTGTGCCCTGTATGCCATATAATATTTTCATTGTACATACACCTCATTATTGACCTTATTTCGATTGATTAATTTCTCAATGCGATCTCCTGCAACAAAATCTTCTTCTCTGTATCGATACATATCCCACTCATGACCGTCAAATTCCAGTGCTGTTAAATTTTCTACCCAATCCCCACTATTCATGTAGATGACACTCCCTTTTTCATTTTCATAACCACGAATTTTGGGTTGATGGATATGCCCACATATTACATAGTCATACCCCTGATCAATGGCTAACTCAAAGGCAGTCATCTCAAAATCTTCGATGAATTTAACTGCTTTTTTAACACTGTCTTTAATCTTTTTAGAGAGGGATATTTTTCCATATCCCAGTTTATTTGAAATTGTATTTATAGCCAGATTGAGCAGAATTAATAGCTCGTAACCTTTACCTCCCAGTTTTGCGATCCACTTACTGTGTTTCATCGTAATATCAAAGATATCGCCATGGAAAATCCATACTTTCTCCCCATTTAATTCAAGAATAAGCTTATCTTTAATAAGTAACGGACCCAGTTGGAGGCTGGATACTTTACGGAGTACCTCATCATGATTGCCGGTCAGATAGTAGATGTCTGTTCCATTTGTCATCATGGTTAGAAGTGTTCTGAGAATCATCATATGGGATTCAGGCCAATAGTATTTTCGGAAATTCCAGACATCTACAAAGTCGCCGTTAAGAACAATCATTTTTGGATTAATGGAATTTAGATACTGAAGCAGTTCGATGGCGTTACATCCAACAGTTCCTAAATGAATATCGGAGAGAACTACGATATCGAGATTTCTTTTTGTCATGTGATGTTGTGTAGTGATATTTTAATAGTTAAGTAATGATTCCATTATTACTAAAACGTAAAGAGAACGTTAGCTTTTGGTTATCATTTACTTATCACTATTGCGATAAATTTGTGGCATCGATGAAAACAATTAAAATGCATACATAAAATGAAAAAAATTGTTATCTACGGCAGTTATGGGTATACAGGAAACCTGATTGCAGAGTTGGCTTCCAAATCAGACTTGACTGTTGTTCTATCCGGCAGGGATGACCAAAAACTTACTGAACAGTCGGCCAGACTTGGATTATCTTACCGGAAGGCATCTCTTGACTCTAAGGATGAGATGGATTATCTGCTGAGCAGTGCAGATGCCGTCATCCATTGTGCAGGGCCTTTTGTGCGTACTTGGCAGCAGATGGCGGAAGCTTGCATCCGTAATCAGTGTCACTATTTAGATATCACAGGTGAGATAGTTGTATTTGAGTCATTAAAAAAAATGGGATCTCAATTTAAGGAAGCAGGAATAATGGCAATGGCAGGAACCGGGTTTGATGTAGTTCCGACGGATTGTCTTGCCTCATATTTGTCTTCTCGTTTACCGGATGCAGATAAACTTGAATTGGCATTTATGGGTTTGGGAGGTGGAGTTTCGAGAGGAACTGCCAGAACAATGGTTGAAAATATTGGAGAGGGTGGTTTAATTCGGAAAAATGGATTACTCAAAAAAGTACCTGCGGCATTTAGGACTAAAAAGATCGATTTTGGGAAAAAAGAATCATCAGCCGTTACTATACCCTGGGGAGACATCTCTACTGCATTTACATCAACCGGTATACCGGATATAAAAGTCTATATGAGTGCTCCTTCTAAAATGATTCGCTCTATGAAATTTTCAAACTATATTCGGTTTCTGTTGAAAATTGGGTTTGTTAAAAAGATGCTTCTGAAAAAAATAGATCAACGCCCCCCGGGCCCGGATAATCATCAGCGAGAACAGGGTAGGTCATATATTTGGGGGAGGGTTGAAAATGAATCCGGGCATCATCTGGAAGGGGTTATCGAAACGTGTGAGGGGTACCGTTTGACAGCGGAAATGGCATGGAATATTGTGAATAAAGTAGTACAAGGGAATTTTGAGTCGGGCTATCAAACGCCATCAACTGTGTATGGTTCAGAACTCATTTTTGAACATCCTGATACGAAATGGGTCAGAGAACCAAAATAAAAATTCATCAAACTAAGAGAAGGAAAAAAATTTAAAAAGGGAATTATGTCAGATAACAAATCAAATAAAATTGTACACATCCATTTAGGAGAGAAGAACTATAGAACGGTAATGCATGCGGGGCGACATGAGTTAATCAGTGATGAACCTGTAAATTCCGGGGGAGAAGATTTGGGTCCTGATCCCTATGACTATCTATTAATGTCATTGGGCTCTTGCAGTGTAATTACGATGAAAATGTACGCAGATCGCAAAAAATGGGTGATTGATGAACTCTTTATTGAGATGTTGCATTACAAAATAGAAGTAGAGGGAGATGGCGGAAAATCGGAAAAACGAGATGTTATTGAGAAGGAGGTAATTGTAAAAGGGGACTTAACTGAAGATCAAGTTGAGCGTCTTATAGAAATTTCCAAAAAATGCCCTGTTCACAAAACACTAATGAACAGTATTGAAATTTTGACTCGTCCGGGAAAAAAAGAGTGATTTCAATCAGGGATGGCAATTACAGCTTGCAAATGGTCTTTTACCGGGAAAGATAATTTAATGCGTTCCCACTCTTCCGGGCTGCAAAATTCAAAAATAAAGATAGATTTCCCATTTGGGATAACCTGACCATTCGACTGCATGGAAGTTTTCCAGCTGCCCAAGTTCAGCCAGGTGAATGGGTTGTCATGCTTTGAAGTCATGACGTACCATGATTTATTTTCAAAGCTTTTTAAGTTCAAGCTCATTTTTAAGGGTTGATCAGCCTGGACGATGTCAAACTGATATTTTTTAGTAATGGATCGTAGTTTTTCTTCACCGGAATAATCGAAAATTTCCTCTTCCAGTACAGGAAACGGATCTTTAGAATATTCGGCCTGTTCTACGATTCGGATCGAAGCGATGATTTCAGGAGCCTCCAGATTTTGAAAACTTTGAATGTGGTAACCGGACCCTGATTTCTCAATTTTAATGGTCAGTTCTTTAAGAATTTGTCCAATTGTAATGACTGCACAGCGATATTCCCTGTGTTTTTTTAGTAATTGCGGTTCTACTGAGAAATCGGCTACATTTCCTGATACCCTGTATTTCCATTCATCTGAACAGAAGAGATGGCTTCTTTTTTTTATATGTAATATCCATTCCTTTAGCATCACTTCGTACAATATGAAAGGTTGATAATGAGATTAAACGTTGAGCTAAAACCTGATCTACTTTAATAATATCAGATTATAGAGGGTTAGTTATCTAAAGAGATAGTCTGATAAGGTGGTAAGGAAATCCCCTAACTATGGGGATTGTCAGAGAATTCTAAAGTAGAATTTTCATCTTTATGATTATCAATCATGTGAAATTGAAAAAACCTTTCAATTTATATTTTGCTGGTAGGGCATAATTGACAGACTGCGTCCGTTTCAGATGCGATTAAATCAAAGTTAACAGTAAGTTCATCATCCGCTTTTATTAGTCCCATCAGTGCGGTAGGAGGTTCTACGTCAAAGTCTGACATTTTAATGGTTGTATTACCGATAGCCCGAACTTTATGAGATTCCAAAAAGTAGGCACGGGCATTAAAACGGATATCTCTTGTATTTCCAGCCACAGTCAGGGATCCTTCAACTTCCAATTCAAAAGCTTGATCATGTGAGCTTGGCATCTCCAGAATCTCTGCACTGGCAAACATGAAAGTGATTTCAGGGTACTCAGAAGATTTGAGTGCATCTTGAAGATCTCTGTTCATCCTGTTTTTTCCACATTCAAAACCATCAACCCTGATTTCAACCTGAAGAAATACTTGCTCTTGTTCCTCCTGTTGCAACTCATTTTGATCGTTATTGTCAATGAGTGAAGCTTCTGCAAAGTATTGATTTGCCTGGCACTGAAACTCATTGATATTCGATCTGCCTTCTATCCAAAGCCTGCTTGAGGGATCAGGAGTGTAAGTAATTTGTGAGTAGACTACTTCTCCCAATCCTTGCAAAGCAAACAAAGAAATGATAGTAAGGGTTAATATTTGAGTGAGGAATTTCATTATAAATTCAGAGATAAATACGGTTGATGACTATCTGTAAAATGTGACAGAATATAGAATAACAATTTCGTCACGAGCTCTAATGGTTCCCATTACAGCAGTTGGCGGATCAATATTGAAGTTTGTCATGAGTAGATCTTGTGATCCCGAAAATGTTACAGATCCATTTTCATTCACAACAGCATTCACATTCATCGTAACATTATGATCGACACCTGCGGCATTAATCACTCCATTTGCAGTAATTGTAGCCTTGTTTTCGTCCAATTCAACGGCAGTAATTTCAGAGAGATTGAATGTAATGACAGGATGTTCATCACCTTTCAGATATTTTTGCATATTTCTGGTGAGGCCCCCCGAACTGGATTCAATGCCTGACACCGGAATTGAAATGTTCATCGATTGGAATGAATCTGAACTTAAAGATCCGAGTGAAAATTCTTCAACCTCAGTAAAGATTAATGTACCCTCAGCCTCTGTAATATCAGCATCCCAGGATCTTACATTAGAATCTCCATCAATCTTAAACTGCTGAACATCGGTAAGGGTAAGAGTGATGTCTTGAGCAGTAGCTGAAGAGAATATGAAAATAAGGGCGAAAGTGAGTGTATAAAATATTTTGTTCTTCATTTTTATTTAATATGAACAGGGTTGTTATGAATAACAACCCTGTGAGTTAAAATTATATTTATTTTTGTTTAGAAACTTACGACAGCTTCAATCATGAGTCCATTAAACGATGCACCATTTAAGTTGTTTCCGGCAGGGAATCCTTCATAAGTCTGATTCACATATTCGACTTTAGTCAGTACATTTTTTGTCAGGAACCAGCCACCTCCAAAATTAATTCTGTCAATATCCACATCATCACCTGCAGCGGTTTCGCCAGTTACAAGATTATAACGGCCGCCAACATAGAGACTCTCATCTGCACCGAATCTGTAAAGTAACTCTGCACCGATTTGTGTAAATGATCTTGAGTCTGGCTCAGCCTGAGCTTTACCGGTTGCTACTTCATAGACTCCAAAAAATTCAAGACCCTGATACTTAATAAACGGATTAATCATAATAGATGTCAACTCATTTGGAAAGCCTGGATCAAATCTTGGAAGTCTGAATTCTGATGAATTTTCAGTAAGAATATTATAGTATCTGGAACCGGCACGATCACCTGCGTATAGATACGTACGTGCGGATTGACCGGTTGTATAGATCGAGCCTGTTATTCGAACCCGCAGGTCTTCATTAATTTGCTCATCATATCCAATCTTACCTACGATTGAAACTTTTGTTGCAAGTTGTCCGGCATCACGGTCCGGCTCAATTACGTTTTGATTCAGTTTACCGTTTGTCATGCCAAGCATTGCAAGAAATCCATTACTTCGATAATAAACTTCAGTTCCTACTTCAGTTGTGAAGGAATCCATGATATAGTTCCCTACAAAAGGATTGTAGATGGCCTGTCCGTTATCAGATCTTCTAAAGTGAGTATCACCATAATTAATCTCCATATGACCTACTTTAATGGTTAATTTGTCCATTAAATCTGACATGAAACCTTCTTCAATGAAATCGAGCCGATCCATCTGTAAATATCCACCTTTAACGTAAGGTTGTGCGTGGTGACGTGAGGATAAATATGTGCGAAGGTGCATTCTTAGTCCATTATGCAGCTGAACATCAATATCAAGGTTTGATGTGGCGAGGTTGAAATTCGGTCCAATATCAAATATGCCTCCTGCATTGTTCTCGTGATCCAGTGCCTGAAATTGCAGTGTATTGGAACCGCCTATTCTGACAGTTACCCCATCAAATGGGACGTTATTGTCTTTCGTAGTTTCAAATACATTCAATCCTGTTTTGTCAGGAGCTCTGAAGTATTGTAAGTCTCTGTTATCTTGTGCTACTGCCTGTGACTCGAAAATAGTAAGAGCCAGAAGCAGTATGGTAAGTGTAGTTATGATAGTTTTCATAATTTTTATCTTTTACTTTTATTTGTTCTTATTGGTTCAAATTCTTTGTGATTCAATTTAAGATCAGTATGTCTTAATATTTTTAACACATGACCAATATCAGAAGCTTTACAAAAAAGAGTCAGGGGTATTATTCTGAATGAGAAGTAGGGACTTCCCCTACAAGTGCTAATGAATCCCCCTACTAAAAAGGATTATCTACACAAGGATAAAAAATAATGAGTAAAATATCATTATATAAATCAATGCTTAACAATGGTTTAAGTCATTGTTTATGAATTGAGTTGTAGATAGTGGGGTAACCAGACCGGCTATCTGGAGCTCTCTTCAACCCAACGTACGGCGTGACGCATGAGTTCATTTGCGGTGTCGAGTTGCAATTTTTCCTTGATATTTGCGCGGTGCGATTCTACAGTCTTTACAGAGATATGCAGTTTTTTACCGATATCTTTGGTGGAGTGGCCTTTTCCGGTTAATTCAAAGACTTCAAGTTCCCGATCACTGAGTAAATCAAGTGGATTATCACTTTTGGAAGAATTACCGGATGCGATCTTCATAATCATTTTGGAGCCGATCTTATCACTCAAGTAAATACCACCTTTTAGTATTTGACGAAGTGCGGTAACAAGTGTTTCTCCGGCCTCCAGTTTCATTAAATATCCTTTGGCACCTGCACGTATGGCTCTTTCCGCATAGAGTTCTTCATCATGCCGTGAAACGACCAGTATTTTTAAGTCCGGCATTTGATGAAGTACGTTTTTTGTGAGTTCTATTCCATTCATGCCCGGTAAAGAGATATCAAAAACAGCAGCATCCGGTTTCAGATCAATAATTTCATTCAGGCCTTCTTCAGCACTCTCAGCCTGTCCACAGACTTCAAATCCCATCTCTTTCTCGATAGTCATAACCAATCCTTTTCTCATTAAAGGGTGATCATCGACTATATAAATTCGTTTGTCCGTAGCCATTTTAGAGTATTTAATTAAAAGTGTTAAAAATTAAATATAATCAATTTATAATTTTATAGGATGATCCTACTGCCAGCAGTATTATAATGATAGCTGCCCCTCCCAAATCACTCTCTTGTATTCGCAGATTGGCTCCGATTAGGTTCGAACGAAATTGCATAATACGGACACCGAGCCCCTTTCCTTGATCCCAATCCGGTGAAAATCCGGTTCCATCATCTTCTATTGAGAGAATTAATTTATCCTTATCAACTTCCATTTTAATAATGACATTGGAAGCATTCCCATGCTTAACAGCGTTACTTGTGGCCTCCTGAATAATTCTGTAGAGGTGAGAAAGTGACGTTGGATCATCAAAATGAATGTCTAAAAAATCGACCAGTGTACATTTGATATTGAAAAGTTTTTCAGCATTATCAGCCATGCGCCGTATAGCTGCTTTGAGTCCGTTCGATTCCAATTCAACCGGAATCAGTGTTCGGGATAGATTTCTTGCATATTCATCGGCTTCCCGAATCAATTTAGTAATCTCTTCTGAGTCAGTAGCGAGGTCGTGATTTTGATCTTTTAAAGTAGATGCAATGCTTTTGTTGATCAATGAGATACCGGTCAGCATCTGACCCAATCCGTCGTGAAGATCCTGACCAATACGGCGTCTTTCATGTTCACTGATTCGCAATACTTCCTGTTCAAGCCTGCGTTGTTCAGTAATATCACGGACAATACCGGTAAAAAACTTTTCATCATTTGCGTTTACCTCACTTACAGCAAGGTACATCGGAAACATGGTACCATCTTTACGCTGACCCGTTACTTCCCTGCCAATACCGATTATTTTCCTTTCTCCGGTATTGTGATAGTTATTAATATATCCGTCATGTTCTCTTTTATAGGGTTGCGGCATCAGCATACTTACATTTTTCCCGATCACATCGGAGGCTTGATAGAGGAACAGTTTTTCAGCGGCTTGATTAAAAGATCGAATATGCCCGCGTTCATCTATGGTGATTATTGCATCCACAGTCGTGCTCAAAATAGCACGGACTCTCGCCTCACTGACTCTTAATTTCTGTTCTATTAAAAACTGTCCCTGTTTATTTCGTGCCTGACGCTCAGCAAACTCAATCCGAATATCAAGACGTTGTTCGTCGTAAAGTGATTCAAGAATGTATTGATCTACATCTGCATCAAGCAACTTATACAACTGATCCACGTCGCTCTTATTGATAACTGAATAGATGGTAAATCTGCGCCCATCTTTTTTTGCCCTCACCTGTCGGCTGAAATTTAAGGTCTCATCCAGATTATCCGTGAGGAAAATGAGAGTAATATTTTTTTCATCCAAAAGTGACAACAGTCCATCAGATGGCTCTTCAATATATAGAGTGTGATTTCTCTTTTTGAGAGCTTTTTTTAAAACATCCCTTACTTCAATGTTATATCCGGAGATTAATGTATTCATACTACTTTTTTTGCAACTGGGAATAAAATTCTACGTCAATTTAATATAATGATATAAATCAGTTATTGATTGCATGATAAAAAAGTGAACATTGAGTGTATTTAAATCATTAATTAATCTGAGTTTTCCCATCTTTCCACTCTATCTCAAGAGGTCTGTCTGACGCTAACAAGCCTTTCTCACGAATCCACCGTCCATTTTGGAGTATTCTTGTAAAACCTCTATCCATAGGAGCTTTTGGATTGAGTTCTTCAAGTTTGTGGAGCTGAGAGTTTAGGGATTCTTTTTGAGATGAGAGCATTCGGTCATATTTATAGAAGAGTCCCTGTCTTAATCCTGAAAGGTGATCGTTCAATTCCCGGACTCTGTTTTTAGGATTCGACTGTTCAAAAATGGTTCGCAAATGACTAAACTTATTCAGATGATAATTGAGATTCCGCTCTTGATAAGCATGAATTTTATCTGTTATTGAAGCTACATGATTTTTGAGATATTTTAGTTTTTCCTGTACGACTAAGAGCGCGTGAGAGTGAACTAGTCGGTTAACATATTCCTGATAGTGCTGAATTTTTTGTTTGATGATCGATTCTAAAGATTGAGTATGGCCATCAATCTGATATCTGAGTTCATTAATATCCGGCGTTGCCAGGATAACGGATTGTGTTGGTGTAGCGGCTCTGGCATCGGCTACAAAATCAGAGATGCTAAAATCCACCTCGTGTCCGACAGCACTTATGATAGGTATCGGGCAGTTAAATATTGCTCTGGCAACGATTTCCTCATTAAATGGCCAGAGATCCTCTAATGAGCCGCCTCCCCGGCCGATAATTAGCAGGTCTACCGGTTTTTTCTGTTGAGCAAAATAATGGATGGCATTTGCAATTTCTCCGGCAGCGTTGAGCCCTTGAACGGAAGCGTGGTGAAGGGTCAGAGTGGCAACAGGCCAACGCTGCTCCATGGTTGAACGAATATCATGAAAGGCCGCACCTGTTGAAGAGGTGATCACTCCAATTTTTTTTGGAAAAGAAGGGAGTCTCTTTTTTTGAGATTGTTCAAACAGACCCTCCGATTCGAGTTTCTTTTTTAGTTCTTCAAATTTTTGCTGCAATCGGCCGACTCCGGCTTGCTGGACTAGGGTAACAATCATTTGATACTTGCCATGGGGAGGGTATACCTGGATATCACCTCCCAAAACAACTTGCTGGCCATCGCGAAGGTCCAGATTCATACGATCAGCACTATTTCGCCAAATAACACAGGGCAGTTGTGCATTATCATCTTTTACAGTGAAGTAGAAGTGTCCGTTTCTGCTGCGGCTCAGATTGCTGATTTCTCCTTCAACCAGAATATCACGAAAGTTCTGTTCCAGGAGTTGCTTGATTTTTTGGGTCAGCTCTGAGACTGTGGGAACATCGAAGGAAAAAGGGATTTGGTTGGCCATGGTTTGGAAAATACATTTTAGAAGTGAAAAGTGAAAAGTGAAAAGTGAAAAGTGAAAAGTGAAAAGTGAAAAGTGAAAATTTATGTCAAACCATTCTAGGCACCAACAAGTGGATTCAAGGTTAAGGGTACTCAGCTTAACTATCACCCTGAATTTATTTCAGGATCTCAATGTAGGAGATCCTGATCTGCCTCAGGATGATGATAGGGGTTGATTTTTTTGCTACTCCCCAATATGTTACTTTCTGATAGCTGATAGCTGATAGCTGATAGCTGATAGCTGATAGCTGATAGCTGATAGCTGTAGCCTTTTCACTTTTCCCTTTTAAAATTATGTGTGGACGATACGTATTAAGTGCAGCGGTTGAGGAGTTGGTAAAAAAATATGGAGCGATTCCGGACGGACTGTTTAGTGTTGAGCCTAACTATAATGTAGCTCCAACAACTCATATGCCTATTGTGGCTGAAAGTGACGATGAACGAACGGTATCGATGAGCCGATGGGGATTGATTCCTTTTTGGGCAAAAAGTCCTGATACCGGTTACAGTATGATCAATGCCCGTTCAGAAACTCTGGATGAGAAACGATCGTTTAGCCGGCCATTCGCCTCCCGACGCTGTATTGTTCCTGCAAATGGATTTTATGAATGGAAAAAGGGTTCAACCGGCAAAATTCCGCACTATATCACGACCCCGGATCGCCATCTGATGAACTTTGCAGGACTCTATGAGCAATGGAAAGGGAATGATGGGGAATTGATCAATAGTTTTTCCATTATCACCACATCGGCAAATAAAGCAATGGAGGATCTTCACGATCGAATGCCTGCCATGCTCCTGCCGGAAGAGTTTGATTTTTGGCTGGATCCCGGTAACAACGATCTTTCCGTTCTCAAAGATCTTCTCCGGCCCTGGCCGGATGATGCGATAACTCTCTATAGAGTTGGCATGGATGTGAATAATGTGCGTAATTCAGGCCCCGGTCTGATCAAACCTTATCAGGATCTGTTTAGCTGATAATAGGAGTGCGAGAACAGACGGGCGGGATAAAAGAGAGCGGGAATCGCTACGCTCGGAGCACTCCTCACTTCTGTTTTTTTTACTATTTTCACTCGCTACTTGATATATGTGCAAAGTATGTGTAAACTAATTTTGTGTGATTCCCCTGTTGCACAAAAAGGGATCATTACTTAATAAGACAAATCATCCGGAGCAGTGGAAAAGAGATCATTTCAACCTATCAATGTACTAAACGTGATCCGTGGTTTTCAGCATCCTGAAATACCGCATCATATTACCCCTTATCGGTTTGAGACGCGACAGGGAGAGAAGCACCGGATTGCAGAGATCAGACAGGTGCATCGGGAACGGGTTGGGAAGGCATTTCATTATCATTTTGTTGTGAAGAGCGCGGAACAGAGATACTTTCATCTCGTGTTTGATACGGGCCCCCTTACGTGGAATCTGGTTCAGGAAGTGGATGAAGAACTCTTTTTTTCATAAAATTTGAGTATTTTAAAAGTATAAACCATCATAAAAAAAGTGGTATGGAATCGATATTGGAATCATTAGAGGAGACTCAGACCATTGTTCTCATCACAGTATTGATACTCCTTATAATGTGGGAGTCGTTACACCCTTTTTACGAATATTTTACGGGCTCAGTGAAGAGCAGGGGAAAGCATGCATTTCGAAACCTGATCATTAGCGGCATCAATGGACTGATGGTTAGCGTACTATTTGCAGGCCTTTGGTTTGCTGCAACTGTCTGGGCAGATGAGAATCGTTTCGGAGTGATGCATTGGTTTCAGGATGCTGCCGGATTTCCGGTATGGGCACATGCAATAGGTGCGATACTTCTGCTGGATTTATGGCTCTATATTTGGCACAGAATGAACCATGAGATCCCATTTTTTTGGAGGTTTCACAGTGTTCACCATTCTGATAACAAGATGGATGTAACAACAGCGGGCCGGTTTCATATCGGTGAAATCTTTTTTTCGTCCATTCTTCGAATTTTTATTATTGCATTAATAGGGGTTTATCTATGGGAGATCGTTCTTTATGAGATGGGAATGTTTACCGTGGTGATGTTTCACCATGCAAATGTAGGCTTATCCGAAAAGTATGATCGTATTCTCAGAACTGTGATTGTAACTCCCAACATGCACCGGGTTCATCATTCGAGCTGGCAACAGGAAACAGATTCGAATTACAGTTCTCTATTTTCGTTTTGGGATCGGCTTGCACGCACATTCCGCCTGAATCCCAAACCTGAATCGATCCGCCTGGGACTTGATCAGCTTGACAAAGAGGAAGACCAGACCGTAAAAGGCATGCTAAAAACGCCGTTCGATCAAAGGATCAAATAAAGAGCTGCCGCAAGCAGTGCACCAATAATTGGACCTACGATAGGAACCCATGAGTATGCCCAATCACTGCTGCCTTTGTTTGAAAATGGAATGAGAGCATGGGCAATTCTGGGTCCTAAATCCCTGGCAGGATTAATAGCGTAACCGGTAGGACCACCTAATGAAAGGCCAATTCCTAAAACCAATAGTCCTACAGGCAGAGCCGAGAGTGATCCAAGGCCAAAACCAACCTCCTCACCATTCAGTACAATAACTGAAAGAAGTTCACCGTCCACGCTCAAGAATCCGGGCGCTGTAATGTAAAGGACACCGAAAACAAGCATAAAAGTCCCGATCGCTTCGGTGATTACATTGGAACTGTACTTGCGAATAGCCGGTGCGGTTGAAAAAACAGCCAATTTAGTGGGGCCGTCTTCCGTAGCATCAAAATGATCTTTATAGGCCAGCCAGACAAGCGAAGAACCGATAAATGCTCCAAGAATCTGTGCAAGTATGTATGGAAAAACCAGCCCCCAGTCGAAGAGTCCGGCTGTAGCAAGGCCTATTGTAACGGCCGGATTAATGTGGGCACCACTAAATTGCCCCACAGTAAATACAGCAATAAAAACGGCCATACCCCATCCCACAGTAATGACAATCCATCCACTGCTGTTTCCTTTGGTTTCATTCAGTATAACATTGGCGACAACACCGGAACCGAGCAGCATCAAAATTGCTGTTCCGATAATTTCAGCTATAAATGGTGACATGTTTCCCCTTTTTAATTTTAACTATTTAAATACCGATTCAATTATAAATAAAAAATTTCAGTTATTTGCAATTAATTCAAATCTGATCAACCGATATTGAAAATCCAACTATAAATGCATATAAGGAATTAGATGTCACTTTTCTGCATAGAGTGTAATACTATATATACCGGCCCCTGACTCCTTTAATTGAACAATATTAGATGGTGACAGAAATTGCTCTAGTATGGAATCTGGCAGTACGATTTCTCGTTTTTTCTGAAGTGTCAGATTTTTAAAGCCTGACTTCCTGACGATCGAAAGATAGTTCTCCAGTTCGATTGCCCCCGATACGCATCCGGCATACATTTCAGCACTCTTTCGGATATCAGCCGGGAGATCTCCTTCAACCACAACATCTGAAATGCTGAAATGGCCACCATTTTTCAAGACTCGGTACGTTTCTCCAAATGCTTTTTGTTTATCCGGAACCAGATTCAGAACACAGTTACTGACCACCACATCAGCAGTTTGATCCGGCAGGGGAAGATCTTCAATATCCCCCTGAAAAAATTCGATGTTGGTGAATCCCAGTTTCTTCACATTTTCGCGTGCTTTGGCAACCATGGAGGGTGAAAAGTCAACACCAATTACACGACCGGAATCACCGGTGAGCTGTCTTGCCACAAAACAGTCATTTCCTGCGCCCGAACCCAGGTCAACAACCGTATTTCCCTCTTTGATCTGAGCAAACTCAGTAGGTAAACCACAGCCCAATCCCAGATCTGCATCTAACTGATACCCCTGAAGGGTAGTGTAATCCTCAGCAAATACCTCATAATCGATACTATTGAGCCCTGATGACTCATCACCGCAACATCCGCTGGTTTTTGATTTATCAGAAGCGTTTTTGCCGATCTGGTCATATTTTTCAAGAACAAGTTTTTTCAATTCATCAGAGCTGTTTGTCTTACTCATACCTATAATGTTAATCAGTTTGTGTTCAGGGAATGTTATTGATCGTAATTTTACGATTAATAAAACCGGAATGCAACACCGCAATCGAATTTATTTCTGAATGCAGATCAGCATTCGGATTTAATCAAACATGGTTTTAATTCTCTCCGGATATACACATCCTGAATCAATATTTAATACAATAATGAGAGGCCATCTATATATAGATTTGAAAACCCTGAAATATAATTCCTCGAAAATCTATTGTACAGATCAGGCTCGGGGATGAAACTCTTTATGAATTTGATGCAAAAGGCTGCGATCTACATGGGTGTAAATCTCGGTAGTGATGATCGATGAGTGCCCCAGCATCTCTTGTACTGCCCTGAGATCTGCTCCCCCTTCCAGCAGATGAGTGGCAAAAGAGTGACGAAAGATGTGAGGGTATACATTTTTTTTAATCCCGGCTTTTTCGGCATATTTATTGACAATATTCCAGATACTCATTCTGGAAAGCGGTCCCCCTCTTTGATTAATAAAAACCCGATTTTTACTTTTTTCAGGTTTTTTACTGCTTAAAAAATCATTTCTGGCATTTTCAACATAATGTTCGACGGCTTTTTGTGCCAATTCTCCCATCGGAACCAGACGTTCTTTATTTCCCTTTCCGATCACTTTAATAAATCCGATTTCAAAATAGAGATCATCGATCTCAAGATCTGTAAGTTCACTAACCCTCATCCCGCTTGCGTACAAGGTCTCTAAAATGGCTGCATCTCGTACTCCCACGGATATCGTTCTATCGATTGAGTCAATAATCTGTTCTACTTCTGTAGCTGTGAGTACTTCCGGCAGTTTTTTTGCTTTTTTGGGAAGCTCAACCAGTTCCGCAGGATTTGCATCCGCCAATTTTTCAACCACTACAAATTCATGAAAACTTCGGATACTGGAGATATTTCTGGCAACGGTACTAATGGATAGATCCATGGAAAGAAGCTCCATCAAAAAATTTTCGATATGAGCAACGGTAATTCCTCCGAGCTGATTGATTTTCAAGTCATTGGAGACAAAACGTAGGTATCGTTCGAGATCGTTTTTATAGGAAAGGACTGAATTTTCTGCCAGTCCTTTCTCTACTTTTACAAATCTCAGATACTGTTTCAATGCAGATTCAAAATCTGACATATCTATTTGTTCTCTTTATCAGAATCAATTTTCGGCTCAGCCTTTTTCTTTCCTTGTCCATCCGCCTTTACTTCATTCGGATATTCAATTCGACTATGATAAACTCCCTTGAGGATTCTTAAAAAGGACTCTTTGATTATCTGTATTTGCTGAAAAGTTAATGGACAATTACTAAGCTGGCCATCTGCAACATTGCTGTCAATGATTCGGTTAATTTGATTTTCCAGTTTACTGTATGTAGTGTCTTTCATCGAACGACAAGAGGCTTCAACTCCATCCGCGAGCATCAAAATACCCTGCTCTTTAGTGTATGGAATAGGCCCATCATATCTGAAATCTTCCTCTTGAATATTTTCTGTATCCTCCATTGCTTTCCCATGAAAATAGCGAATAAGGGATGTACCGTGATGAGTAGATATAAAATCGATAATTACATTCGGTAAATTGTATTCATTGGCAATTTTAATCCCTTCACTGACGTGAGCTTTAATCACCAAAGCACTCATTCGGGGTTTTAATTTATCATGCTCATTCCCTTTTACCTGGTTTTCAATAAAGTACTCAGGTTTAACCATTTTACCGATATCATGATACATGGCTCCAACACGACATAACAGTGCGTTCGCCCCTATATCAGATGCAGCGGATTCAGCAAGATTCGCGACTTGAAGGCTATGATGAAAAGAACCGGGGGCTTTACTCATCAACTCTTTCATCAGAGGCAGATTTGTATCTGCTAACTCCAAAAGCGTAAAATCCGTTGTTAGCTTAAACAGTTTTTCAAAGAGTAGAATCAGAGGATAGGTAAAAAGTATGAAAACAGAATTTATAGCAACAAAAGTCATGTCATCCATAAAGTTGTCCAATCCGGAAAAACTGGAAATAGCAAATCCAAAGATAACAAGACCATAGGTAACAAAAACAATTCCGGGTGTTATGAAGAAAAATTGAGATCGTTTTTTAATATCGCGTACTGAAAAAACACCGAGGCTACATGCGGCTGTTGTAGCAACCATGTATTCAAAATTGTGATCGTGAATCATACCGGTTATGATCGCCAATGTGATCGTTGCCATCAATCCGACTCTGGAGTCAAAAATTATTGTAAGTATAATGGGTGCAATCGCTACAGGTATTATATAACTGCGCACATTTTCAATTGGGTAAATTAAAGCACTTGCTACGGTTACGAGTGCAAGAACAAGAAATACCAGGAGAAACATGGAGGGCCGGTCAAAAATTCTCTTTCTGTAAAGGTAGAGATAGAAAAAGAACATTAATGTAGCGATCACGATCACAATAGTTTCCCCTAAAAAGCGAATCCAACGCTCCATTTCAGTAGCTGTAAGGGAACGGGCATCTGCCAAACTCTGAAGCCTGATATCAATTTCAGGTGTTACAATATCACCCCTTCTGATGATTATTTCTCCTTGATCAACCGCTCCTCTGGTTAATGAGATAGTACTCAAATTTTCCTGATGCAGTGCTTCCGTATCGGTCTCACTATAGATCAGATTAGGTTGGATAACCTGATTGTAAATTTGTATGGCTGTGTTCGCATAATCAGGTATGAACACTCTATTCAATTGAAGCTGAGCAAAATTACGGGCTTCCTCCAGGTCTCTCACATTGATCAGCCGAGTGGTCCTCTCAGTTAGTTCACGCAAATTTCGAATGGTAATTTCGTTCTGTTCAATTCTATCTTTTGAAATATTTAAAATACCATCGGATAATAACTGATTGGTGATCTCTTCCAACTGAGATCTGATCTGATAAATTGCAAATCGCTGCTCCGGCTGGTTGTTCATTTGATTGGTAAGATAATTTTCAAGTATCAGATTCCATGATGAATCATCCAGGTCAACATTGGCAAAACTTCTATCTTGCAAATATCGGAGACTGTCATTGGAAGCGGAACTGCTATCATTTGTTTTCGATCGCTGCCATTGTAAATAACTATCAAGAACCGGTTGTATATCCCTGAAAACTGAATCCAGCCGGGCTTCAATCAATATGGTTTCATTATTATCTCTGTGGAAAATAGGGGCTGTTTGTAACCTAATTGTTTCTCTCTCTTCCTCTAACTCTTCAGCTGTTTTTTTAATGGCAAACGTAAATGGGGCTGTAAGATCGTCTGCCCTCCAAGGCTCTCCGACTATATAATTTTCAACCTGTTTAAAAGTTGTTTGTGGCAATGTAAAGAGTACAAGACAGAGAAAAATCAACAAAACTCCTCCTCTCAGGTAGTTTTTTTTATCCTCAAAGAACGAATGTTGATCATTTTTATGCTTATTCAAACCCACGGCAGGCACTGTTTCCTTCTTTTTTTTGCGCCCTAAACCCAGTTTGTTAAGGATACTCATATCAGATATATATTAATTAAAAACAAGTGATTAGACTTAATTTTATGTCAATCAAATGCTGTATGTGCTTTCGTGATTTAATGACAAAGAATTGAAGCATCTATTAAATTTTGGAATACGAATCAATTGATCCGATTCAACAAATATACTCTTAATTATGACACCAATCACATTATCAGATAATTTTGGCAAAGTGTCGATTTAATTGATATCCAATAAACCTTTCAGTTCATTTTCATTCAGTATAGGTATATCCAGCTGAATAGCTTTATCATATTTACTTCCTGGAGAGTCGCCTGCAACCACATAATCTGTGTTTTTGCTAACTGATGAAGTGGTAGATCCACCATGATTTTCAATCAGTTCTTTCACTTCATTGCGTGAATAGTTTGGGAGTGTACCGGTAATTACAATTTTTTTCCCACTCAATTTTTGAGACAGAGTCTTATTCTCTTCAGCTTTAAAAAGGACTCCATACCCTTTTAATCGGTGAATCAGGGTAAGGTTTTTATCTGTTCTAAAGAATTTATGGACAGATTCAGCAATTTTTGGTCCTATCGAATCAATCGCTGTTATTGTTTCAACATCAGAATGAATGATCGCATCTATAGAATTAAAGTGGTTGGCTAAATCTTTTGCGACCGTTTTACCCACAAATCGTATTCCAAGACCAAAAAGAACACGGTGAAGAGGTTGATTTTTACTTTTTTCAATGGAATCTAAAAGGTTTTGAACACTTTTTTCGCCCATTCTCTCCAGGGGTAATAATTTCTCTTTATTCAGTTCATATAAATCCGCATATGTCTTAATCAATCCTTCAGAGAGGAGTTGCTCAACGATTGCTTCACCCAATCCATCGATATCCATTGCATCTCTTGACGCAAAATGAGCAATTCTTTCGAGTATTTGAGGCGGACATTCGGGATTGATGCACCTCCAATCCACTTCATCAATAAATTTAACAAGGTTCTCACCACAAGCAGGGCATTGTTCAGGCATCTTAAACGGCTCAGTGCGTCCATTTCTTTCCGGATCCATGACTGAGAGTACCTGAGGGATGATTTCACCGGCTTTCTCAATCACTACAGTATCGCCGGGTCGAATATCTTTTCGATTGATTTCGTCTTCATTGTGCAGTGATGCACGCTTGACGGTAGTTCCTGCCAATTTAACCGGTTTGAGCTCTGCGACTGGTGTTATTTTACCCAATCTGCCAACCTGAAGTGTGATAGATTCTAAAAGAGTTGTTGCCTGTGCAGCCTGAAACTTATAGGCTATCGCCCATCGCGGGAATTTAGAGGTGAATCCAAGTTCTTCATGATACTTCACCTCATTTACTTTAATCACCACTCCATCCGTTTCAAATGGTAATTGATGCCTGATTTCATCCCATCGGTGAATTACCTCTATCAGTTCATCCGGATCTTTGCAAACTTCAAAATGTTCACAAATAGGAATTCCATAATCCTTTAATTGCCGGAGTTTATCCGCATGAGTGAGATTGATCGCTCTGTTATCCGGAATCAAATCGAATCCGAAAAATTTTATGGGTCTTCTGGCAACTTCTCTCGGATCTTGCATTTTTAGGGATCCTGCAGTTGAATTTCGGGGATTTGCAAAAGGAGTCAGATCTTGACTTTCACGACTCTCATTCAACCTTAAGAAAGCTTCTTTTTCCATATACGCTTCCCCTCTGATTTCAACAGGTTCATTGCTATCGATTTGGAGCGGTATGTCACGTATAGTTTTGATGTTTGCGGTGATATCATCTCCTGTTTGGCCATCTCCCCGAGTGGCTCCAAGGAGCAGTTCACCGTTTTCGTACCTCAAACGGATGGATGCACCATCAAATTTCATTTCAACGGCATAGGTAAAATCGCTATGTCCCAGGATATCCCGAACCCTGCGATCAAAATCTTTTAAATCATTTTCATTGTAGGTATTATCCAGACTCAACATCGGAACCGGGTGCCTGACATCAGGAAAAGAAGAGGTTGGCTCTCCACCCACTCTTTGTGTAGGGGAGTTTTTGGTCCCTAATGAAAATTTATCTTCAAGAACTTTTAACTCGTGCAGGGATTCATCAAATTCTCTATCACTGATAAACGGTTCACTATCTACATAATAAGCTCTATTTGCTCGACGAAGAAGATCGCGTAATTCTTCCACTCTTTTTGCAGCAGCCGTTCTATCCATAAAACTAAAAGGAGTTAGAATGTTGGTCTAAGCATTACAGTATCCGGTTGTGCGACCTCTTCCGGTAGTTGAAAGGGCTGATTTGATACCCACTTCGGATCCGTTGAGAAATAATCCCGGGTAAGCTCTATATAATTTTCCTGTTGATTATAATTTGTTTCAAGAACATCCTCGATTGGGTGGCCATTCTTAAAAATAAGCATGTTATCATATTGACCACGAATGCGAACGGTATCACGAAAATCAAAATTCATTGCAACACCTTGTTCAACCCAATAAGGATCCATACGAGGTTTGATATCGCTCCAAATCCGAACCGGATCCAACCGTTCATAAGCAGCATAAACAGTGATATATAAAATCTCCTCTAATTCTTGGTCCACAACTGGATTGACAACACTTATCTCATCAGTCTCATTCAGATCCAATAATTCACTCCTGTTTTCAGGGGATACAACAGTGATGTCAGGCTCACTTACGGAGTCTTCAGAGAAGGATAGCAAGTCATTGGAGTATATAAAATAACCAATTACAAAAATGACCACGATTAATATCAAAGTTACAAAGAGCCATACAGGAGTGGTCTTTTTAGTTTCAGTAAATTTATGGCCCATGTCAGCCCAATTTACATTTTTGGCCGGAGTCGGAGGGGGTTGAATATTTTTTGCTCCGGTTGCTTCAGGTTTAGCAGTTTCAGAAGGCGAATCGTTTAATGGCTCATCCTTCACGTTCTCTGTTTTATCATTGGGTGCCTCCTCAGAAGGGTGCGATGTAGCCTTCTTTTGCTTCAACTCATTTTTAGCCTCAACTTCTTGATCTTTCTTAGGATCATCGTCGGGGTCTACATCATCAAAAGTGAAATTTTTAAATGAAGAAGATTCCTGTCCGGCTTCATAATAGTTCCAAAGAAGTTGATTGTAGTTGCCGGTCTCCTGTTGATTCAGTCCATTGATCATCACCTCGTTATCAATTTTCAGAGCCCGGCCGTAACTTCTTATAAAGCTTCTGACGTACGTTTTTCCATGCTCTGAATCTTCATAGATAGTACCGTTTTCTATTTTTTCAAGAGTTGCCATCGGGATTTTAATCGTCGCCTGAATATCTTGAAGAGTGAGGCCCAATGAAGTTCGAATTTTTGCTAAATCTTTTCCGATTGAAGGCATAATGGATGTCTTTATATCAGTTATTTAATAGGACGTTAGAAAGAAAAAATGGTTTAGATACAAAATACTAGAGCACATAAATGCAAGAATACACGAAATGAGTATTAATTCTAAATATAGTAAGTAAATGAAGTCAAAAATGTAAGACTTTATAATTTTTTTGATCATACGTTTATGCTACCTATCAAAAAATTTAGAAAATCGATCAGCGAGATTGTTTTTCCGGTCTGTTGTGTTTGCTGTGGAGTATCAACAAATAAGGATGGCCGGTTAATCTGCAGATGGTGTGAAAAAGATAGGTTTGAATATGTATCAGAGAATGGTAATGATGAAATCCAGCCTGAAACAGTATTGGGGCTTTATTCAATGTGGTATTTTGATAAAGGGGGGTATCTTCAGCAGCTACTTCACAATTTAAAATATAATTACCTGCGAAACGCAGGAATTGAATTAGGCTCCATTTTAGGCAGGTTTCTTATAAATCGTTCGGACCCGGATTCATCTACAATTTTTGATTATAAAAAACCGGTTCTGATCCCGGTTCCACTGCACAAATCTAAACTGAGAAAGCGTGGCTACAATCAAGCCCGTGCTCTTGCTGAAGGGATATTAAAGGTTACAAAATGGGATCTTGCGGATGAAAATACAGTGATTCGAGTTCGAAAAACCAAAACACAAACAGGTTTAAATAGTGCAGAGAGAGCAAAAAATATTCAGAATGCATTTTCAATAAAAAAACCCGGCCATCTACAAAATTGTCAGCCGATCATTGTCGACGATGTATTTACAACTGGAGCAACAACTTTTGAGTTAGCAAATCAGATTTTTGAAGAAACATCAAACCGGGTATTAATAGTAACGGTTGCCAAAGCATGATGAGCCCCGTACTGGATCGATGTGTTAAAGTTATAGGGCCACATCATACTGTCTTTTTACCGTTATTGAGGCTATCTTTACTTCCTATGGGAAAAAGGCAATCACATACTGTCCAAATACTTGAAACGCCATATTCAACCGTTACTTCCGGTGGACACTGGTTCCATGCCACCCGTGAAACCGTAAGAGACTATGTGCCGGGATTGCTTAAGAAATATAGCTTTGAAGAGCTGATTGCTAAATCAGTAGTTTGGATTGACAGTGCAGATTCATTGGCTCTAATTCTATACTTCATTTTTGCATATCTGGTTGATGTTTGGATTGCAGCCCTGGCAGCTTTTCTATTTCATTATTTTTGGTACCATCAAAAAAGTGCGTTTGTAAATACACTGTTTACTCCAATCCTTTCTTTTTTTAACAAAGATTTTTTCCAACTTCTATTGGCAGCAGTAATCTTAAGTTTTATGGGGATATCAGGAATGTATACTGCTGCAATCGTTGGTATGATCTACTTTTTTCTTTTTAAAATAGGTCTGTTGAGACGATTGTGGAATTGGTTTGAAACAAAAAGAGAATCTAAAAAAACACCGCTGAATGACCGTGTATTAAAAATGGTTCTGATCAGATATTCGCTGTATGAAAATATGCCTCCGCCTGAAATTGAAAAAATGGATCAACAAGTTCAAAAAGCGATATTGGAACGTAATAAAAAGAAAAAGTAATTATATCATCAGCTTAGAGTCCTGTCTGCAAAAGCAATTTGTGCAGTATGATAGAGTTTTAATAGTTTAACCTATTGATTTGAAGAAATTATGAGTGAGAAAGTTAGAAATATGTTCGCAGATATTGCGGATGACTATGATCGGATCAACAGTATATTATCGTTTGGTATCCATAATGCCTGGAGGAAGAGAACGGTTCTGGAAAGTGGTGCAAAACCGGGGGATCGTGTACTGGACTGTGCTACAGGTACCGGTGATCTGGCTCTAGAGTTTAAAAGAACGGTTGGGCATGAAGGGTATGTGCTCGGCACGGATTTTTGTAAAGAGATGATTGAACATGCACCGGGAAAAGCGGAAGGGAAAAAATTAGTTGTTGAATTTGAAGTTGCCGATGCAATGGATCTCCCTTATGATGAGAACAGTTTTGACGTAGCCAGTATTGCATTTGGAATTCGCAATGTTGATGACCCCATTATTTGCCTAAAAGAGATGGCAAGGGTAGTGAAACCGGGCGGCAGGGTCGTTGTCCTGGAGTTTGGGCAACCAAAAGGTGTTCTCAAGATGCCATACGAACTATATAGCAGGCATGTGATGCCTGCGATCGGCGGGTGGATTAGCGGCAATCGTGATGCTTATAAATATTTGCCTGAAACAAGTGCAAAATTTCCGGCTGGAGAAAAATTTCTTGAACTGATGAAAGAATCAGAATCTTTTAGTCAGTGCAGAGCCGTGGAGTTAACCGGTGGAATTGCATATGTATATATAGGCACCGTTGATGAGAATTAGTATATTAAGGCCTTGAACGTCAGTATTATAGAGAGGTATTGGATATATTCTCAATCAGAGAGAGAACCCATTCATACTTTTCAAAATGACAAATTTGATTCATTTAATTTTTAGAAAGAAGATCCAATAGGTTATGAAAATAGCAGAGATTAAAAACTTTTTGCCACACAGATATCCGTTTCTATTAGTAGATCGAATAATCGAGTTAGATGAGGAGAGAATTGTAACATTAAAAAATGTATCTGTAAATGAGGAGTATTTTAATGGCCACTTTCCGGAAGCACCGATTATGCCGGCAGTATTGCAGGTGGAAGCGCTGGCTCAAAGTGGTTGTATTATGTTAATGAATAGTGAAGCCGGTGATCCGAAAACGAACTTAATTGTTTTTACCGGAATCAGAAATGCAAAGTTCAGGCAACAGGTCGTTCCCGGTGATCAACTGATCATGGAAGTGAACTTAGTGAACTTACGACGAAATTTTGCGACGATGGAAGGAAAGGCAAGGGTTGATGGAAAAGTGGTTTGTGAACTCGAAGCTTCATGTGCAATTGTATCCAAAGAACAGGTATGAGTACTCAGGGAAGAAAAAACAGATCGGATAAAGTAACTACGCAGACTGTTGTGAATATGAAACGGAGCGGAGAAAAAATAAGCATGTTGACCGCATACGATTATACAATGGCATCCATAGTGGATTCTGCAGGGATTGATGTGATTTTAGTAGGCGACTCTGCCAGTAATGTAATGGCCGGCTATGATACAACGGTACCGATGACGCTGGAACATATGATTTATCATACGTCATGTGTTGTGAGGGGTGTTGAAAGGGCTCTTGTGATTGCAGATCTGCCGTTTATGAGTTATCAAGTAACCATCAAAGAAGCTTTGATCAGTGCCGGACGTATGATGAAGGAGGCCGGTGCCCATGCAATTAAAGTGGAAGGGGGTAAATATGTCGCTGAAACAGTGAAAAGAATCGTTGGGGCAGGAATTCCGGTCATGGGACATTTAGGGCTCACCCCTCAAAGTATCTATAAATTTGGCACATATAAAGTGCGTGCTAAAGACGATTTGGAAGCTGAAGAACTTATTGAGGATGCTAAATTATTGGAAGAAGCCGGTGTTTTTTCAATTGTATTGGAAAAAATTCCTTCAGCACTGGCAAAAAAAGTAACAGAAACGGTCTCTGTACCAACGATCGGCATTGGGGCTGGAGCTCATTGTGATGGTCAAGTGCTGGTATTACACGATATGTTGGGACTGAACAAGGATTTCTCTCCCAGATTCTTGCGAAGATATGCAGATCTCCACGCCACCATGACGGATGCAGTTACCAATTATATGAAAGATGTAAAAAATGGTGACTTCCCAAATGAGAGTGAGCAATATTGATCGTTTTTAAAAAAAAAGAGCATTTTGAGCTCACAAGACTACAAATATTAAATAGTAGAAGTTGATGACAAAGTACGATAGACCACTAATATTAGTGTGTAACGATGACGGTATATTTTCAAGGGGAATCAAAGCGTTAGCGGAAGTTGCGGATGAATTTGGTGACGTTGAAATTGTAGCACCGGATCGCCAGCAGAGCGCAGTAGGTCATGCCATTACGATTCAGACGCCTCTGCGTGCCCGGTCATTTAGAATTGATGATCGATTTAATGGACAGGCCGTTTCCGGAACACCGGCTGATTCGATAAAATTGGCACATAATCAGCTCTTAAAGCGAAAACCGGATTTGGTGGTCAGTGGCATAAATCATGGTAGTAATGCCGGGATTAATATTCTCTATTCCGGAACAGTCAGTGCTGCAACAGAAGGAACGATTCTTGGGTATCCATCCATCGCTTTTTCATGTACAGATTTTGATGAGAAAGCCGATTTATCGGGTTGTAAAGATGCAGCCCGAAAAGTAATCGGATATGTTTTGAATCACGGTTTGCCAAGAGGTGTAACACTGAACTTAAATGCACCTGCCGGTGAGCTGAAAGGAATAAAATGGGTTCGACAAGCCAATAGCAGATATGTAGAGGAGTTTGAGGGAAGGATTGACCCAAACAACCGCTCATATTACTGGATGACCGGTAAGTTCCAACTGCTTGATGAAGATGAAGATAATGATATTTCAGCCATTGAGAGAGGTTATGCATCACTAACTCCAATCCAGTATGATCTGACTGCCTACTCATTATTGAATGATCTGAAGGAGATAGATCTATAAATCGTTTTCCTTCAGATTCAATACAAGATCCAGCCAAAATGCTTCCACTTTTGGTTTTCTCTCTTTGCTTACCTGGATATAAATCTGTTCGAGATGACTTAAATCGAGCGTTTTTAAATGAGTTCCCCATTTGGCACTTTCTACGGTTACGAATGCATCATTGATTCCTTCATTTTGATAAATGATCTGATTTTGAACCTTGTATATTGCATTAAGTGGTGATTTGGTGCCTTTTCCAACTGCTGCACTGTAAGAAAAATAGGGAATCTCATCAACATTCGGTGTTTCAGGATTGAATACTTGAGTAACATAATCTCTTGTTAACTGTTTTACCGCTGCAACCGAGTCGCTTTTTTGATATGGATAGATATTTTCACCAACCCAATCTGCCAATTCTCCAAGTTTTTCCCGAATAGTATCCGGTGCAGTTAATACTGTTTCTGCAAGACTTGTCCCTTGATGTGGTGTTGCAACTGTTGTCAAAGAAGCAATGTCAGGACTCTTTTTAAGATGAGTAATCGCATATCGCATATCGAGTCCGGCCATGCTATGAGCGACTACATTAAACTTCTGATACCCATATTTCTTCTTCAAATTTTGGATTATATCTACCCACTGCTTTGCCCGAATATCTATGGTCGCATAGGGTACAATATTAGGCGCAAATGCGTGAATGCCAAACTCTCTCAGATGCATACAAGATTTGTGCATGGGGGAGTCACTGATCAGCATTGAAAATCCACCATATCCATGGCATAAAAGAACCGGATATTTGAGCTGAATGATATCGGGTTGAGGAAACTCCGATAACTCAAATTTTTTGAGATAAGTTTTTGGATCTGGCCACTTCATTTTTTTATAAGCTAAATATTAATTTGTTTCTATAAAAAGTGATCGGTGAACTGTATTGTTAACCAATATATGAATTCGCAGATTCCTTTCAGGAAATTGAACCTGAGCGACTGTTCTTGCTTCGAACGGCCAAATATTTTGATGAAGAGCGTAGTGAAACGATGTTTTTGAAAAAGTTGCAGGGATTTCAATCTGATAAATCCTGCGAGAAAAAAGTGAATCAATCTCGACAGTTCTGACACGTACCTGATTAGGTGTCAATTGATGTTGATCTAATGTTAATGTGATCAAAGAGTCGAGTTGTGATACAGATCGTAAGTACTTTTTGGTTGGAGGTTCTGAATTTAGAAAAAAAATAAGGGCTGTAATGCACGAAAAAAACAGAAGCCAAACCATAATTTTCTTTTTTGGATACTCCATTCGCTCAGATTTGATAATAGTTTAGTGGTAGAGAGTTGTACAAATACAAATCGGCTTGTACCTTCAATTGGAGATTTGTTGATATTGTAATATACATATTTATCATTTTAATATTGCAGCTATCAGCTATCAGCTATCAGTTTTAAGTGAAAACCCAAAACTATTAGGTTTCCATTTGAGTGTAAATTCACAATTATATGGATCGACCAGTGATGATGAAATATAAGTTCATAAAAGTATCAAACAAGCGAGAAATTGATCTGTTTCATCAATTCCCTTTTTCAATTTATAAAGACAATCCCAATTGGGTCCCTCCATTTCGATTCGAAATTGAAAAAATATTTGATCCCCAAAAGAACTCTTTTTTCGAATATGGAGAGTGTGAGCGCTATCTGATGTTTAATCAGAATAATTTAGTAGCTCGATTTGCAGTGATGAATCATTCTAAAAAAGATGTTGTTTTTAGCCCAAGAATGGGAGGGATGGGTTTTTTGGAGATGATCAATGACCAATCTGTTGCAAATGAGATGATAAATTTTATAAAAAAGTGGCACAGTCAGAGAGGGTATCGAGCATTTCGAGGGCCAATTAATTTTGCTGAAAATGATAATTTTTGGGGTTTATTGATTGAAAATTATGAAGAACCTCCGATATATGGAATGTATTATCATGCACCCTATTACAGAGAATTGCTCGAGAAAACCGGAGCTCAAAAATTGGATGATCACTGGAGTTATAAACGTGAATTCGATATGCCACTTCCGGAGAGGATGATTCGAATCACGGATCGTATCGAGAGCCGGTCGGATGTTACACTTCGGCCTATTGATATGAAAAATTTAGAGAGGGATGGGGAGGCAATTCGTCAGATTTATAATCGTGCGTGGAGTGATCAGGATATTTCGGAGCGTGAAAGGGAATTTACAGAGCTGACACAAGAAACGATTCAGGAGATGATTTCACAACTGAAAAAAATTATGATACCGGAAACGGTTTTAATCGCTTTTGTAAATGATGAACCGGCATCGTTCGTGGTCTGTATCCCTGATCTTAATGAGATTTCTGCGGAGACCGGCGGAAAGTTGAACTGGTGGCATATCCCGAAATTATTGCGTTTCAAAAAACGTGTTAAGCACCTCCGTACGATGGTTTATGGGACTCTTCCAAAGTATAGAAAGATAGGGCTTGAAGCGTTAACCTTTGTTAGGGGGATACAGATGACCCGAGAGGCCGCCCCAACACTTGAATATCTGGAGGGTGCCTGGGTCAGTGAAAAAAATTGGCTGATGCAGAGAAGCCTGGAGGCATTAGGCTGTTATCATCATAAAACTCATCGAACGTACCGGTGGGAAATTGATAAACAGTCAGTTAACACTTCGCCGGAGGAGCAATCAAATGAGATGGAATATTGATTGCTATATTTGGGTCGATTTTAATTGATTTGGATTTTTTACTGATCAAAGTTCGAAAATGTGAACGGATTTAAAAATAGAAATCCAATCATCAACACAAAGATGCTATTTCTGATAACCATTCTCCACCCCATTTCACCTCCCAGAAGTGAACCGATGAATGAAGAATTATCCAGATCACCAAAACAACCGCAGTCAATTTCTAAACCGGTGTTCAATCCCCAAATGGCAAAAATCAGAAAACTCAGATAAATCAGGCCATTGAGTGGCAGAACAACTTTATCAAAAATCTTAAAAATAAGAAGGGTTCCCGCTGCAATTTCAATGTAGGGAAGGAAATCAATAATAAGTGATTTAATTCCAATGGATAACCAGGGGATATAAGCGACTGACTCAAAAAGTGTTGTGTTATCCTGAACCTTAAGGATTCCGGCAAAGACTAATAATCCACCTAAAATGAATCGGAACAGATATTGAATCACTATAATAAGATGTTCTTTTTTCATGTGGATATATTACGAATTTTGATTGAAAAAATTACATAAGGTATGAAATGCAATAGATTTCAACTTATTGCAAGTCTCATAGATATCTGTCTGTAATTTAGATCAACATTCGTTATCTTTGTGTTGTACAAAAATTTTATTGAATTGCAGTATAGCAAATGATAGACAAACCCCATGACTATTGTGGAATATTCGGAGTTTATGACCATCCGGATGCCGCACTTCTTACCTATTATGGTCTACATGCCCTGCAACATCGGGGGCAAGAGTCTGCAGGAATAGTAACCACCTATTTTGATGAAAAGAAGAATCGTCACATTATGCCTATGCATAAGGACTTCGGTTTGGTTCTGTCTGTTTTTGACGACTCAAAAATCTTTAAAAGAGAATTAAAAGGGAACCTGGCGATTGGCCACAATCGGTATTCCACATCGGGATCTTCCAGAAATCCGGCAAATATTCAGCCCTTTAGAGTGCATTATCGTCATGGCAATTTAGCAATTGGGCATAATGGCAACTTGTCCAATGCCAGGGTATTGAGAGAACGTTTCAGGGATGAGGGAGTTCTTTTTCAGAGTACTTCAGATACGGAGTTGATCCTGCATTTGATATCTCACAGCAGAGAAGAGAAACAGATCGATCAGGTATTGGAGGCACTTCACCAGATAGAAGGAGCATATTGTCTTGTGATACTGACAGACGATAAATTAATCGCTGTTCGCGATCCAAACGGCTTCCGGCCATTAGCACTTGGGATGAAAGATGGTTCCTTTGTAGTTGCCAGTGAAACATGTGCCTTTGATATCATTGATGCTGAATATATCAGAGATGTTGAACCGGGTGAAGTATTAATCATTGACCGGAACAATGGTGAAAGTGAGCCCCTAAAATCGTACTATCTGGATCCTAAAAAGGGAACTGCTACCAGTCAGTGTATTTTTGAGTATGTCTATTTTTCAAGGCCGGATAGTCGCATATTTGGTGAAAATGTTGATAAAATCCGTCGAAATCTGGGTAAACAACTTGCCAAAGAACATCCCCTCAATGAAATTATAAAGTATCCGGATCGTGATAAAAGGCCTATCGTAATTTCTGTACCGGATTCCAGTAATACGGCAGCTATAGGATATGCTCATGAGAGTAATAAAGCGGGTTTTGATTGTAAGTATGATATTGGACTCATCCGGAATCACTATGTGGGGCGAACATTTATTTCGCCCGGACAAAAATCACGGGAGCAGAAAGTAAGGACAAAGTTTAATACTGTCCGCGGAGTTTTGGAAGGCCGTTCTGTTATTATTGTCGATGACTCAATTGTGAGAGGTACTACATCCAGATATTTAGTGGAGATGATACGGGAAGCAAATCCAAAGGAGATTCATTTTTTGGTGAGTTCCCCGCCAATCACTCATCCATGTTTTTATGGGATGGATTTTCCAAGTACAGAAGAGTTAATTGCCAATAAATTTAACGGTGATGTGTCTGCAATAGCAAAAGAGATTGGGGTTGACAGTGTACGCTATTTATCACCCGATGGTTTAGTCAGTGCCGTGAAAGAGTCGAATGATTCTCAACACTCCTATTGCACAGCTTGTTTTACCGGGGATTATCCTGTACCGGTAAATTTCGGCGTGGAAAAAGAAGAAAATGAGATCGTTTGATGGAGTTTCAAACAGCACGGTTCATTACTTCTGCCCCTACACTGGATGATTGTCCCCCGGAGAGTCTGCCCGAATTTTGCTTTGCAGGCAGATCCAATGTTGGAAAATCATCTCTGATCAACAAGCTGACTAATAAACGGAAACTGGCAAAAACCAGTAACACCCCCGGGAAAACTCAGCAGATGAACTATTATGAGATTGATTCAGCATCATTTTTAGTTGATTTACCCGGATTCGGTTTTGCAAAAGTGCCAAAAAAAGAAAGAGAGCGTTGGGGAAGAGATATTCACGAATATTTATCTAAAAGAGGAACTTTAAGATTGATACTTCATCTTGTAGATTCCCGGCACGAACCTACGGTATTGGATGATGATTTTTTTTACTGGATGGCGTCGAATGGAAGGCCGTTTGCAGTCGTCTTAACAAAAGGGGATAAACTTTCCACGAATAAGCTGGCATCTGCTAAACAACGTGTTATTAATATTTTAAGAGATATGAATATTGATGTTCCCGTGATTGCAACTTCCGTTGAAAACAATAAAGGAATTGAAGAGTTGCAAAATCTGATTAGAGGGTTTGTTATCGAGGACTGAGCAGCCCACCATGATTCATGCTCTTTAATACCCTAAATCTACACTATTTCTGATGTTCTCATTCGTAAAGCAATCGTGTGCCAAATCAATCCGACGCCAATAAGTACCAGCCCGATACCCCAAATCATCGGTTCAATCCAGAAAGCAAGAAAAAGGCATCCAGAGAGCCCCATGACCGGTATCCACCGTGGATAGAGTTGAAACTCTTTTGGCATCATCAAGGCTGACAGATTCGTAATAGAGTAGTAAATCAGGACTGTAAAAGCACTAAAAGACCATGTAAATATGACGTCACCGCTGAGTACAAGCAGTCCAATAATCAATGCAGTACCTATAACAGATCGTACAGGGCTTTTTGTTTTTGGATTGATAACTGATAAAATTCCCGGCACATCCTTGCGGCGAGCCATCCCAAGAAGTACTCTGGAAAGGCCTAATATCAGATTGAGAAGAACACCCAGCATAGCCGTAATCGCTGCTATGGAAATGATGGTTCCAATGAATGGAACGGATAACATTTGAGCAACGATCATGAGCGGAGCGGCCTCGTCGTCGGCGGTCTGGCCAAAAGCCTCTGCACCCATCACAGAGAGTGCTGTAAGTGAGACAGATAAATAGAGGAGAACGATTACTATCATTGTAAGGATAATCGCTTTTGGGATTGTTGTTCGAGGTTCTGAGACCTCCTCACCCAGAGTGGCGATTCTACCATAGCCTGTATAGGCGACAAACATCAGTGCTGACCCATAAAGAATGGAGGAGACGGATGTATCTTCGAATGCAAGACGAATCGGTTCCACCGGAATTCCATTGATTATGAATGAGGTTACGACGAGGGCTGTAAGTCCGAATAATGTAATAGTGACGATGATCGAATTCGCCAAATTACTTCGATTAATACCGCCGGAAACCAAAATGGTTACGACCGTGAGTAGCGCCAGTGATGATATCACATAGAGGCTATGATTTAATTCAATTCCAAATGAATAGAATAGATAACCAATACATCCAAGTACTGCCGTAGCAGCAGATGCGGACTTCGCAATCATGAACATCCAACCGGCTGAAAACCCAAAGTAAGAACCCAGAAATCGATAACCATATTCGTAGGTACCGCCACTCACCGGATGTGCAGCGGCTAATTGAGCACTGCTTAATCCATTACATACGGCGAGCATTGCGGCAATAATAATTGCAATTAAAACACCATTACCGGAGATTTGAGTTGCAATGGCAATACTTACAAAGATTCCGGTTCCAATTATTGAGCCGAGTCCCATTAGTATGGCCCCGGGTGTTTTAATCGATCTAAGAAGTTCGTTATTCAAAATCTTTTCTGGACTGAGTGTTAAATCATAGATTTTTTCTAAAGTGCCGGCCAACCTACTGTGTGGTCATAACAGCATCCCTGATATTTACAATAGGGTTGTAACATTTTTTAAAATTGACACTTATTCATTCTTTACCGAAAAAAGGTATCATTTGATTTGCAATAACAAAAATGGGGAAGCTGTTTTCAGCAGATTTAAAAATTTTGAGAAGTTTACAGCGGCAAAGATAGAATTTAAATGAAATTTGACGTTTATTGGGTTGTAATATTAAAGAGAACCAAATTCATCAATTTATGGGATCTGAAGCAAGATGGTACGTGAAATATACATATATATTGGCAGCCTTGATTCTCACTGTATATGCAATGATCATGGCGAAATCAATCCTTCTGCCACTATTATTTGCACTCTTTTTCTCTATTCTGTTATCCCCATTTTGCGGATGGTTAGAACGGTATAAAATTCCAAGATTTTTATCCTCATTTGCCGGAATTCTGTTAGGGCTGATTGTTCTATTTGGAATTGGATTTTTCTTTTATAGTCAAATGGTCGCATTTTCTCAGGATGCAGATATGTTTGCAGAACGATTGGAAGAACTTCTTGGATCTATGGAAGGTTTTTTTTCAACCTGGTTTGCTGTGGAGGGAGAGATCAATTTGGACAGGCTCGTTTCAGCCAGTTTTGAATGGGTGCAGGAAAATACCACTTCATTGACCCGGGGAATAACCGGTGCTGCGTCCACGATCACTTCAATATTCTTGGTGCCTATTTATATGTACTTAATGCTGCTATTTCGGGACGTATTGAAAAATTTCGCCTTGAAAGCTTTTGGAAAGGGCAAAGAAGAGAACACAATTAAAGTTCATTCTATCATTTTAAAAGTAAAAACGCTTGTTCAAAAATATATTACCGGGCTCTTGATGGTTATTGCAATACTGGCAGTTTTGAACTCAGTCATGTTGATGGTTATTGGGATTGATCACGCTATCTTTTTCGGAGTATTTGCGGCAATGTTAAATGTAATCCCTTTTGTAGGGCCAATAATGGGGTCAATATTGCCCATTCTCTACTCCTTGATAACGATGGATTCACTGTTTTACCCGTTTATTATTCTGCTTGGATTCTATATCATCCAACTGTTTGAAAGTAATTTATTTACACCGACCATTGTTGGGAGTCAGGTGAGCATGAATGCACTGGCTACATTGTTACTTATTTTCATCGGCGCACAAATATGGGGTTTAGCGGGAATGATACTTTTTATACCCCTGGGGGCTATTATTAAAGTTATCTGTGATGAAGTGGACTCATTAAATCATTTTGGATATCTGCTTGGCCGGCCCACAGACGATAAGAGTGATGAAGCAAGTCTTTTTGCCAAAAAAGTCAGGGCATTATCCAAAAAAGTCCGGCCCGGAAAATCAGAATAAAATGGAAAAACCCCATTCCACGTAGATTTATGGAAAGGGGTTTTTATCTGGAGAATTAGGAATCAACGGATGTCGCTATTAAGAGAATAATACATCTGCCCCTTTCCCTTGAGAGATCAATGATTGATAGGTTTTAAGTTCATTTTTCACTTTAGGATCCGTGAGATCAATTGTTTTCTTCTGTTCTGCTGCCATATATGCAGCTTGTACAAGAAATGTGACTTCAGCGCCAAATTCAAAATCCAGAAGTGCGTTTTTGCCATTCAGAAATGAATTTACGGCATCTCTTATTTCAGTTGTATATCCATAGAGATCAGCCTCATTGGGCAGAACGGAGAGGAGTCCCCTGGATGAAGTCGATTTTTCAAGTGCAGTTTCTGCATCTGCGACTCCTTCTGCTGCCTCATCACCGATAAAGATCTCAACAGGGGAAATTAATGTGTTAATTTCCATTGCATAACCGGGACCTAACGCATCCATCCAGAGTCGTAATCCCTGCTTATCGTACATCCATGAATCGGTGAACTGTGCTTTCAGTAACTGACCTGTTTCGGGATTTTTAAATGTTGCAATACCTGTTGCGAAATCTTCAGCCGGTGTTTTGTTGTAATCCACACCGTATTTATCCAGCAACTGTTTTTTATATTTAGGCTGCCCCCATTTTAACAGTGAGGTATCGCACTGCATAGCTACCGGTTTCAAAAATGTCGTTGATTTACCTTCAGGTGTCAGGATATGTCGGCCAATGGCAATACTATGGCATCCCATATCGGATAATACACCGCCACCTTGTCTGGTAGGGTCCCAAAACCAGGCGTTATGAGGGCCTGCATGCTCTTCGGTACTTCGTGCAAGTGTAAAACCACCCATTACTTTCTGTTGAGGGCGAAGTTGGTGAAGCGCATTATTAATGGAATTCATATGAAGCTGATTTTCAAAGTAGGAAGTCAATAAGTTTCCTTCTTTAGCTAACTGTACCATTCTTTCAGCCTCAGCGACCGTACGTCCGAGAGGCTTTTCGCAAATAACACCTTTCAATTCAGCACCTTTTTTAACAGCGTCAACAATCTGTTCCATCATCTCAATTCGAGTGTAATTAGGGGACAGGAGTGCAACTGCATCACAATGATTACAAAGTTCAGCAACGGTTTTATAAAGTTTGGGTTCTCCCAACCCGTTCTTTTTTGCGTAATCAGCCAAAGCAGCGGCTCCGGTATGATCATAAATAGCTGAGAGTTCACAATTTCGCACTTGTTTCATAGCAAGAGCCTGAAATCTGGCGATAAAACCGGCGCCGATAAAACCCAATTTCAATGTTTTCATATGTAGATATTATTTCTGTATAGGTTAAAAATTGACAGTTTATGTAACTGATAAATAAAATCTGTGATTTTTCTGTTTAGTTGGGATTTGTTAATCAATCGTAACCAACGGAATCCAAAAGTTTCCATATTTCAGTTTTATATAGGGATCTGGCTTCACCAGTACGTGTAAAATTATCACTTAACTCTTCATCAGATGCATCCGGATAAGCAATTCTTGCCAGCTCTAAACCCGCTCCGATGATCATGTCACTCAATTTTTCATAATAATCTACAGTACTATATGTATAATTTCTAACATCTCCGGCCGGATAGTAGAGAGTATACATCGCCCAGCTATTCAGAATATTTTGTTCCACACGAACTTCATGAATATTCCCCCAGAAATCGAGCTCTATCTCTTCATGGCCGCCCGAACCACCCCGTGAGTCAAAGAAGTTTTTAGTTATATAATTGCCAATTGGAAGCTTGCTATCATCACCAATAACGATATCATTTACCCTCCATATCTCAGTACGAATAACCTCTCGGGTATCACGGGTCTGCTCATAAAATTGAGTTAAATCTTTCTCAGGATATATTTCAGCAACAATTTCATTGAGTCCGAAATAATCAATTTTATCAAAATCATCAAAAACATTAACGGCAATATAGTTATAGGCAGCATCCGGCTCAGCAACAAAAGTGGAGTAGAAACTCCAACCCAAAATAATTCCGGAGTCCAGGCGAGCCTGATGAACCGGTTTCCAAAGCTCCTGTTCAACATGGAGATAGTTTCCTATTTGGTCAGATGGGGCTTTGAAATAATCAACTTTCAGATACAGATTATCGCTTGAGCTTTGAGCGGTTATAAAAGAGGTGTTGAAAGCTATAAAAAGAATTGTAAATAACGATGAGACACAGATTTTTTTCATTTCAAGCGATTAATTTTTTTTTTCAAACAAGATATCATGATAACGATTTCATACAGTCTACCTCAAGTACTCATTTATTTTTGTAAAAATCATTTAAAACTACCCCAGTATTGATGTTAACAGTAATAAAATTTGCAAATTTGGATTTGGGGATTAAATTAATGAATGACAGTGAATAATGAAGTTCTAAACCATAACTTAAAAATAGAATCATATGTCAAATTCAGAGAATAAATATTTCGATGTAGCACCCCTTTTATTGAGAATAGGGGTTGGCGTAATTTTTATAGTAGCCGGATGGGGAAAACTAAACGGTATTGAAGGTGTGGAAGGATTCTTCGGGAATCTTGGTATCCCACTGCCCGGAATTATGGCATGGGTGGTAGCGATTGTAGAGTTTGTAGGAGGCATCATGGTATTGTTGGGTGCGTATGCACGAATCCCTTACGTATTGTTGGCATGCGTTATGATTGTTGCACTGCTAACTACTAAACTTGGCGGAGAATTCAGTGCTGCACGGCTGGATATGATGCTTTTGCTTGCAAATTTATCTCTCTACTTTATGGGAAGCGGTAAATATTCTGTTGATGATAGACTGAATAAAGGGTAAGCGATCTCCAAAATACTTAGTCAATTTGAGAAAAAGCTTTCATTCATTTGGAAGCTTTTTTTGATTTCAATCTTCATCATCCATGATTGTAAGATCTTTACCGGTCACACCGGTATAAAAGTATCTATAATCAGGATTCAAAGTGCTTCTTTTCTTCTTTAAAATCTTCATCTGATAACAAACCTTGTTGCCATAATCCGGTGAGATAATCCAAACGATCTAAAGAGATCGGAGCATTATCTGATGGTGGCGTCCGGATTTCTTTCTTTTTTTTGAGTCGAATTCTTTCAGCTTTAGCCGCTTGCAAAATAAGGTCAGAATGTGATTGAGGATTTTGAATCCCTGCTAAATCGATTGTTTTTTGTTCTGTAATGAGAACAAGTCTACCGGTATTTAATTTTTTGTCAATCCATCTTTGTTGAACGTTTATATCATGAATATCAGCTAAATTAACCGTTTCAGAGGATGTACGATCCGTTTTGGTGATTGATTGATTCCCTATTTTATAAGTAATGGCAGACTGTTTTCTGTAAGCCAGATAGATTACAATAAGACCAATACCAAAAAGTGGCACCAATAGGGCCCCAATGATATACCACCATATTTGGAAAGTATAGGAAGGTTTCAAATCTATTGTTTTTTCCGACATGGTTTAATTTTTTTATTGGTTTTGTACTTTTAAAGAACATAATTTTTTTGACTTTCTTTCACAAAGAGTTCACAAAAAAATCGTTCTTTTTATGTATCTTAAACAGCAAATTGAAAGTGTAAAATTGATTTTGAAAACCGTTTGAAAGCCTGGAAATATATTATTGCGATATGGATGACCGTTGTGATTTCAGCCGGTTTTTTGATTCGTATTCCCAACATACCCATTCTGGAAGAGTCGGCCAGAAATCTTTTTCTGCATGTGCCCATGTGGTTTACTATGATGGTTGCATTTGCGATGGCATTTTATTTTAGTATTCGCTTTTTGAATGATGAATCTCCACTTTGGGATAGAAAAGCGGAAACAGCAACGGCTGTTGGGTTGGTTTTCGGTATCTGTGGCCTGTTAACCGGCTCTCTGTGGGCAAAGTTTACCTGGGGCACCTGGTGGACATTTTCGGAGCCGAGAATGAATCTCGCTGCACTTTCAATGATGATTTTTGTGGCATATTTTATTCTTCGATCCGCTTTTAATGACAAAGAAAAACGAGCAAAAATTTCAGCTGTCTACAATATATTTGGAATTACGACCGTGCCTTTTTTGCTTTACATCATACCCAGACAATTGCCAAGCCTTCATCCGGGTGCAGATGGAAATCCGGCTTTTAGTGAGATTACTGCACCGGAATTGCGATTTATATTTTATCCGGCTGTCATTGGATTTATCGGTCTTGCAATCTGGATGATGGATATTGTAAACCGCTACAAACGAATTGAACAGTTGACTTATACCGGGAAATCATGAAATTATCTTTCATACAAGAATCGACTTCTGCAGCCGTTGATTCAATATCTAACAGTTATTCTGAACGATGGGAGGGGCTGGAAGGGATTGAAGAGTCCTCCTCATTCATTCAATTTATGGGATCAAATGATCTGATTTTTGTTGTATTAGGGGTAAGTCTTATCATATGGTTTGTTCTTATTTTCTACATGATTAAAATAGATCGGAATTTGAGCAAACTGGAAAAGAAGCTGGAATCAGAAAAAGAAGAAATAAATGAAGCCTAAAATAATTATTGGGGTCGTCTCTATTGTCGCATTTACATCATTATTGATGTATAACTTTGGAAATAGCATCAGTACGTATGTAAATTTTGAGGAAGCGGAAACCCGATCGATTTCTCATGTGATCGGCACCTGGGACGATAGTGAAGCTCACGGATTTTCAATGGAATCCATGCAGTTTTCCTTCTATATGATTGATCAAGCCGGTAACAGCAGAAGAGTGGTATATTCGAGGCCCAAACCGAATAATTTTGAACAAGCTACACAGCTGGTTGTAATAGGGGAAATGAGAAACAATGTATTTCATGCTCATGAAATGCTGATGAAATGCCCTTCAAAGTATAATGAAAACCCTGAGTTTGAACTTGCTGATTCATAGATTTTTTAAGCGGTTATGATTGCATCAATCGGGCATCTATTCTTAAGTGCAGCTTTTCTGGCATCTATTGCCGCTATGATTCTATATGCGGTTGCATCAATTAAAGAAAGTAAACGAGCAGAAGTTTTATCAAATTGGATTTGGGGTGCCAAAGGATTCTTTTTGACTATTTCTTCGGCAGTATTGCTCTATCTGATAATGACTCATCAGTTTCAATATTACTATGTTTGGAACTACACAAGCCTCGACCTAGAAACTAAATATCTATTTTCGGCTTTTTACGGCGGACAAGAGGGTAGTTTTATGCTCTGGATCCTGATCTCTTTTATTGTTGGATTGGGTTTAATGAAATGGACTCGAAAACCATATAAGGCACCGGTACTTTTCGTAATGGCTCTCACCCAGTTTTTCCTGCTATCAATGGTCGTTGGATGGGATCTTGGTTTTACACAGATTGGTGCATCACCATTTCGAACTATCGCCGATGAGATGCCAAATGCCCCATTTATAGTTGCAAATCCGGACTTTGTCCCTGCAGATGGCACGGGATTAAATGATCTTCTAAAAAGCCCATGGATGATGATTCATCCCCCCATCATATTTCTCGGTTTTTCTATGATGACTGTCCCATTTGCGTTTGCAATCGCTTCTCTGTGGACCAAAACCTATCATGAGTGGATTCGTCCGGCACTGCCCTGGACACTTGCAGCCAATTTATCACTGCTCACGGCCATCTTTTTGGGTGGGTACTGGGCATATGAAACACTCTCTTTTGGAGGTTATTGGGCATGGGATCCGGTTGAGAATGCTTCTTTGGTTCCGTGGTTGATTGGTACAGCCGGTATTCATGCGATGATTATTCAGCAGAAAAGTAGCCGTGCACATAAAGCATCTCTCTTTTTTGCGATTTTAGCGTATGTAAGCATTATCTATCAAACTTTTTTAACCCGCTCCGGCATACTTGCGGACCAGTCGGTACATAGTTTTGTTGATCTTGGATTATATGGTCAACTCCTTGCTTTTATCGTTGCAATGGTGATTATGGGAATCGGTTTCTATCTCTATAGATACAGGGAAATCCCCAGTCCGAAGGATGAATCAAAGTTTCTAAGCAGGGAATTCATGACCTTCACCGGGTCGATACTGCTATTTATTTTAGGTTTTGTAATCATCCTGGGAACCAGTTCACCGGTTATTGGAAAACTATTCGTTAGTAATCCAACCCCGCCGGAAATACAATTTTATAACGACTGGAGCATGCCGATTGCAATTATCATGGCATTTGCAACAGTGATCGGGCAGAGTTTGTTCTGGCAAAAACATAGCTGGGAAAGTCTGGCAGGTGAGATGATATATCCATTACTGCTGACATCAGTGGCTACGGTTTTATCGATTATTCTGGGAGATGTAAGAAGCCTCTATTACATGATCTACATATTTGCAGCCTGGTTTGCAGTGATAGGCAATGGCATTATCCTGATTCAGCTTTTACGAAAAAATCCGAAACTAATTGGAGGCGCCCTGACACATGTAGGTTTTGGCGCACTTTTATTGGGAATTATTGCTTCCTCTGTCTATACTGAACCGCTTCTGGATCGACAAACAGCCGCGTATAATCAGCGAATTTTAGCCGGTGACGTTTTTGATGAGGAGGGTTTTCCGGTGACGCAGAGAGTAGAGATGTTCAAATTGGATATTAATCGCCCCATGCTGGTTAATGAGAAGTATATGGTCACATATGAAGGTTTCTCATTGAGTGACAGCCCCAGACCGGGACAACAAAATTATTTACTGAAATTTGAACCTCTTGATGATAGTGCTCCATTTTACATGGAACCGGAAGTCTATCCAATGCTTACTTCATCAACCCGTAATAATATAGATTGGTCGGTAGATCCTCATGTCAGAACCGGATTAACAGAGGATATCTATCTTTATGTGGCAGGTAGCAGGTATGTTGAAAGACAAAATGAGGAATTAGAAAATAGAAACAGTACAGCCAGCCAAGCAACAAATGAGAGTGAACCGAATGATGATCTGCAAACCATTGAAATCAGCATGGGTGAAACCATTGATGCAGGACCATTTTCATTTACATTTATCAATTTTATTCCCGCCACTGAGGAGGTAGTTCCGGAAAATACACAAATTGGAGTTAGAGCCCTTTTGAGAGTAGAACATGTACCATCCGGAAATGCCTTTGAAATTGAGCCCCTATTTGCCGTTTATACAGAGAATGAACAAAGTTACATATATTCTCCCCCATTGGATATTGAACAGTGGGAGATGAGTGTACTTTTTAGCAGAATACACCCAGAGTCTGATTCGATTGAGCTATCAGTATATGGATTGGATGATGAATTTGAGGAGGATTGGGTGTTAGTGGTTGCAGAGGTGAAACCGTTTGTTTCTATTGTCTGGCTGGGAACATTTTTGCTCATGTTTGGCTTCTCTGTTTCTATATTAAGACATTGGAAAAGAGAGAAGGACACTAAGGAGTTAAGATAATAACTGCATATGCAGCTATACAGAAGTAAATAACCTAATTTTATCTATTCCGATACCCAAATTAATTTATCCCCTTCACTATCCATTTTTCTATAAAAACAAGATTTTCGGTGGATTCCCTCTTCAGTTGTTGTGTGGCAAACGCCCCCTGCCTCGAGGCTAACCTTATAAATGAGAGCATCCTGGTCGCAATCAACCAATATTTCTTGAATGGTCATTCTATTTCCGGACGTGGCCCCCTTTATCCATAATTCATTCCGGCTGGTACTCCAAAAAGCGGCTTCTTTCGTTTTAATGCTATGAGCCAGTGCTTCACTGTTGACAGATGCGATCATTAAAATCTCACCGCTTTTAAACTCCTGTACAGCGACGGGAAGCAGTCCCTCTCTTTTCTCAAATTGCAAGGAGATCTCATCTCCTTCTTCAAGAGCTTTCGAATGTTGATTCAGATTTGACATGGTTGTATTGATGCTTGAATTGATTAGTCAATAAACTATAAATAAAAAACTATTGATGCAGAGCACATCACTAAAACTCTTTTAAAGATCAGATTAATTATCAATCTGATGACCCGGATTATGATAGAGAATGAACCGCTCTGAATAAACGAATCATATCTGTAGTAATGGTTTTACAGGTGAGATCATATGCAGAGGCCTCCTCATCTGTGTCATCAGCATATTTAGGATCTATATAAGTCAGCGGGATTCGAATTTCTGCACCGGGAATATACGGGCAATTTTCATCTGCATGGTCACAAGTCATTATAGCTGCAAATTGCTTGTTTGGATTTTCCTCATCATCATATAGTTTTGACCATAGATCTACACTTACATCGAGTTGATCATCAGTGATTGTGTAAATTGGATTGTTTTCACCGGTAACAGAAACAGACAGCCCTATACGTTTTAATGCGTCAATCGTTCTTGGATTACAGGCTGTAACTTCTGTTCCTCCTGAAAATGATTGAACATAGCGGACATTCAACCACGCTTGCACGACCTGAGACATTACCTGAGCGAATTGTGATCTGCGTGAATTATGAGTACAAATAAAAATCAAGTTTACAATGTTCCAATCTAATTGAGATTTATAAATCCATTTGGCCAGTTTATTGATCGTTTCTGAGTGCCGATCTGCGGGATTTTTATGATATTCTTTCTCGACAGATTGAAGCCATTTACTTATCATTTGGAACCTTTTTTAAATATTTAAGTGTATAAGTGAGAGTATGGGGATGCTATTTATTATGTCAATATATGTTTTGAAATAAAAAAAATCCCTGATCATTGAGTATATATTAAATCAGAACCGAAGATAGACAAAAAGTGTTTTAGGTCTATAATCAATTAAAATAAATCATGCGAATAGTTACAATTTTTGTTTTAAGTTTAGCCATTTTAATTTCTTGTGGTACATCACAAGAAGACAAAATTTATACCATTAATATTGAAGCCGTACCGGCTGAAGCAGGTACGGTGACTCCAGCCAGTGGGGAGTTTGAATCCGGAAGATCTCTTGAAATTTCAGCTACTGCCAATGAGCATTGGGTATTTAGCCGGTGGGAAGGGGATCATTCAGGAACTGTAAATCCATCTGTGATATCTATGAGTTCAAATAAAGATATCGCTGCTATTTTTGTAAAAAGAGATTATCCACTTACAGTTTTAGTTGAAGGTGAGGGATCCGTTGGTGAGGAAGTTGTCCAGGAACGCACCACTGAATATGAGCATGGAACCGTAGTTCGATTGACCCCGGAGCCTGCAGATGGCTGGGAATTCAATGAATGGCTTGGAGATGCAGAAGGGTCTGAAAACCCGCTTACCATAACCGTAGAAGGAGAGACAGAAGTGAAGGCTCGGTTCACTAGAATAGAACATCCCGTTACTTTAAATATTGAAGGAGAAGGGAGTGTTTTATCAGATGGTGAAACATTGGGTACGACAGAGAGTTTTCCGGAGGGATCGACAATTACCTTGACTGCACAACCTGAAGAGGAATGGATTTTTTCATCTTGGAGCGGTGATATAACTAGTAATGAAAATCCAATTGAACTGGAAATCGATGGCCCGATTGAGATAACAGCTACTTTCTTCAGGACTTATAATTTTACTGCCACATCAGTACCTGCAGAAGGGGGGGATATCACTCCTGCTTCCGGAGATTATATTAGAAACTCTACAATAGAAGTAACTGCTGAAGCAAATCCGGGTTGGAAATTTGTTGATTGGGAAGGAGATTTCACAGGAACTCAAAATCCATTCAGCCTGACAATGGATGACAACAAAGCGATTACTGCGAACTTTGAGAGAAAGGAATATACGCTTGATCTATCTGAAATTGAAGGACAGGGCACTGTAAATGTAACTCTGGTATCAGGAACAGAAACGTCAGATGGATATTTGTTTGAATCTGTGGTTGAATTAACGGCAAATCCTTCATCGGATTGGCGATTTGTTCGATGGGAAGGAGATTTGACTGGGTCTGATAATCCTTCAGAATTAATTATTGATAATAATAAATCAGTAAAAGCTATCTTTAGCTTTTTTGAGGCCGGACAAGGAACAGAGGAAGACCCTTATCAAATAGCAAATTTCAGTCAGTTAAATGAAGTCAGAAATCATCTGGATGATCATTTTATCCTAATTAATGATATTGATGCGTCACCGACAGAATTCTCAAACTTAGGAATGGGTTTCATGCCAATTGGTAATGAAAATAGTCCATTCGAAGGTACCTTTAAAGGCAATGGGTTTACCATAACCGATCTAAAAATAAGCAGACCGAATGGTCAGAATATTGGGCTATTTGGGTACATTCTGAATGGGTTTGTTCAAAATCTTACTTTACAAAATGTTAACATTACCGGTGGAGAAAAAGTAGGATCTGTAGCCGGTGTTAATAGTGGAGAATTAAAAAATATAGTTGTATCAGGATCTGTTACCGGGGGTAACCAGGTAGGAGGGATTGCCGGAAGAAGTATAGATCGAATATCAAGTTCGCAATCAGCAGCTTCTGTTACAGGTAATGATAATACCGGAGGAATCGTTGGGCTAAATGAAGGCCAGATTTCAGCATCAAGCAGTTCAGGTACTGTTCAGGGGAGCGTTTTCAGAACCGGTGGTTTAGCAGGGAACAATAGTGGATTGGTTCTGAGATCATTTTCAACATCGAATGTAAATGGGGATAGCATGACCGGTGGCCTAATTGGCCACAACAGAGGCAATGGTTATGTAAGTGAATCCTATGCGACCGGAGATGTGAGTGGTAATGAACGTGTTGGTGGACTTGTAGGCCGAAATGATGATGGAACACCATTGGTTGAAATGTCTTATGCCAGGGGCGATGTATCCGGGACATCTGCAGTAGGTGGCCTTGTCGGATCAAATTCTACAGGCGGATCTATTAACCAGAGTTATTCCACAGGGGCTGTGAGCGGGACTACTGATATTGGTGGGTTTGCAGGGAGAAATGACTCTACAATCACAGCGGGTTATTGGGATACAATAACTTCAGGACAGTCAAATGGAGTAGGCCTTGGAAACAGCTCTGGAATTGAAGGATTGGAAACATCTGAGATGAGCGGATCAGATGCACCGGATTTCATGACTGAATTTGACTGGGTGAATAGCTGGAAGACGACAACCGGATACCCGGTACAACGGTGGCAGTAGAAGGGGTAGCTGAAATCTATCTTTCAAAAATCTAACTCACGGGAAAATAGTTTCAATAAGTTATGGGCAGCCAATGATTCAACGAAGAATCATTGGCTTTTTTATTTGCTACAGTTGAGAGTTCCATACTTGCCAGGGGAGAGACCGGAAAAATTTATGCTTATTCAGGAGTGAATAGGTGGTGTAATGGTGTGGTATTGACTTAGCACAATATACCAAATGATGGAGATTTAGTGGAATGAACCGTTCGTGCTTATATTTTTTTGGTTTTACGGCTAATCTGTGTGATCTATAAAATTTATATGTACACCACATCTAAATACGTTAAACTAATAATATTAATTAAAACAGTTCTTTTTTGATGAGGTAATGATCTATTGTTCAACAATTCCAAGGCGAATTCTGCTAATTTCTCTCCTGATTTTAATGAATGTATCATTCGTCTTTTCTCAGGGATTGGAACTGTATGAAATTATTGAACAGCCTGAACAGGAGTGGGCGACTAAGCAGGTGGCGGATCTTCAACGTGCTCCCATTATTCTGAATCAAGATCTGTTACAAAATCTAAAGAATCGTACTGAAAAAGTGTTTAGCGTCCCGGGATTAAACGGAGAATTGCATGAGGTTGAGGTTACCAGGGTTATGGAACAACCGGATGGTGATTGGTCAATTTTGGGTCATATTGATGGGGACTGGATGAATTCTTTTACACTTTCCTTTTCAAATGGTGAAGTACTTAGCAGTTTAAGGTTCATATCTTCACACCATTTTATGGAGATTCGAATTGCAGAGGAAGATGAAGAACATTATCTCTTGCATATTAATCCTCATGATCGGGATGAACTGAAATGTGGATTTGATCATGGCACGATGTCGGAAGTGCCGGATGATAGATCAATTCATATGGGAGATCAGAAAATTCCAGATCCCCAGCCCCCTGCTTTCATAGATGTTTTGGTCGTCTATACTCCCGCTGCCCAGTCATGGGCTGCTTTAAATGAAGGGGGAATCAACAATGTGATTAATCAGGCAATAGCTATATCACAAAATTCAGTAGATAATTCAAATATTAATCTTCAATTTCGATTGGTTCACAGAGCAGTTGTGGAGTACACAGAATCAGGAAACTCCAGAACAGATCTGAATAATTTAACGAACCGAGTGATCCCCAATGTTCAGTCACTGAGAAATCAATATTCGGCAGACTTAGTTGTCATGCTAACAGATACTGAAGATATGGGAGGCATTGCCTGGTTAACAACTAATCGTAATGGATCACCCTCTGAAGGATTTTCGATAACTCGTGTACAGCAGGCATCATGGACAACAACGATGGCACATGAATTTGGCCACAATATGGGAAGTCATCACAGTAGAAATCAGACAATTCAACCGGCTTCTGAAAGTGGCGGAGTCTTTAACTATTCGACGGGTTGGAGATGGACGGGTACTGATAATCAAAGTTATGCATCAATAATGGCTTATACTGAGACCAGTACGGCCGTTGATCTATTCTCTAACCCCGTAATTTTTCATCAGGGGGTATCAACCGGTTCATACGGTGGAAAGTATGCTCCTGCTGATAATTCGAGAAGTATGAGAGAGATGATGCATGTGATTGCAGGCTACAGAAAGGTAGGTGTGAATGTTGTGCCACCATCAGTCACTACTGCATCCGTTTCAAATATATTGTCTAATTCAGCTCAGACAGGTGGAAATGTATCCGATGATGGTGGAAGTTCTGTAATTTCTCGTGGTGTTTGTCTGAGTACACAACAAAATCCGAACCTATCGGATACATGCCGATTTACTGGTTCAGGTTTGGGCAGTTTCAATGTGACATTTACGAATTTGTCAGCAAATACAACATATTTTATCAGAGCATTTGCAACTAATTCGGAGGGTACATCATATGGAACTCAACAGAGTTTCACAACGATTCGTGGCTTACCCTTAGTTTCAACATCAGCAATAAGAGATGTTAGCTTCAAAACAGCTATAGGTGGCGGAACGATAACTGATTCCGGAAGCAGTGCCGTAACAGATCGGGGTATCTGCTGGAGTATTAGACAAAATCCCGGTATTACTGATAATTGCAGAAGTCTTGGCCCCGGTAGCGGTGACTTCTCTGCAATCATTGATAAGCTGATCAGAGATACCATTTATTATGTTCGGGCATACGCTACAAATGGACAGGGAAGAGCATTTGGGGAAGAACGAAGTTTTGTTACTCTCCCTGTGATTGTTGATGCAAATAGATCATCGATATCCGTAAGTAGGCTAAAAGTGCAGGCGAACAATCAAAATAGCAGTGTCGTAACAGTCATTGCCAGAGATTTTGAAGGTGTGCCTCTTCCCGGTTTAGAGACTGAATTGACATCTAAGGAGGGGAGACTTCAAGTTTCCCCATCGACAGTAATGACTGATTCAAATGGAGAAGCAAATTTTGAGGTCACCAACAGTACGGTTGAAAAGGTGACTTACGGTGCCATATCCGGCGCTATAGAATTATCATCCGAAGCAAGCGTGCAATATATTGGAATAAATGCTGATCGCACATCGATAGAAGTTTCATCAAATGTTGTACAAGCGGATGGTGTGGCTGTTGCAAGAATAGCCGTAACTGCACGAGATGAAACGAATACCCCATTCAGTAATTTAAGGATGGATTTAATACCTGATGGCGGAAATTCTGTGATAAGTGCGATTCGGCAAACCACAGACAGCAACGGGGTGGCAATATTCAACGTATCGAACCAGGTGGCTGAACGAATAAGATATAGAGCGCGGGGACACGGAACGACCACCTCCTCATCAGTTGAGGTAAATTTTGTATCTTTAGACCCCGTTCGGTCAACGGTTATTGCTGATGCTGATCGGGTTGAAGCAAATGGTAAAAAAGTAGCTACGATTACTGTAGAAGCCATTGATGTAAATGGTGAAGCCATTCAGGGAGTATTGATTCGATTGTCTGATGGCGGTGCAGGTACAAACATTGAGCCAAATGAACAGCGCACTAATTCTGATGGATTAGCGAGATTCGAAGTCAGGAATTCCTCCGTCTCGGTTGTAGATTTTACGGCGACGGCAATTCGTTCTGATGTGAATGTCCCGATCCGGCAAAAAGTTTCGATTGAATTTATACCATTAGCTCCAAACGGCCTTTCTGCAACAGAAGTGGGTACAAGGGTTTTTCAAGCTAACTGGGAAATGGTTTCGAACTCCGACAGCTACTTGCTTGATGTAGCTACCGATAGCAGTTTCAGCAACATTGTAAGCGGATATGAATCATTGGATGTGGGAAAGGTCACTTCACACAGAGTAGTCAATGTGAATCCGGGAACCGATTATGTATATCGTGTTTACTCAACCCTCGGTGGTTTGATCGGAGCTGCTTCAGAGCCGATTACGATTACAACGTTTCCGGAAACACCGATTGGTTTACAGGCTTCAGACCAAAATGCCCATACATTTACTGCAAATTGGCAGGCAACAGAAGGAGCCAGAGCCTATCGGATCGATGTATCGTTGGATGCTGAATTTTCAGAAATCTTAACCGATTACAATAATCGGAATGTCGGCAATATCACATCGTTTGAAGTTGGTGGGCTGGAACCGGGCAGGACTTATTATTATCGGATCCGGGCCGAGGCGGGTGTAAGAATAAGCGGGAATTCCAATATTATAACTGGTTCCACACTAATGGTAAGCCCCGAAAATTCAATAATCAGTCAGCAACAGTCTCGAATACTTGCAAATGGGTTTCAAACCAATGAAGTAAGGATTATTGTCAAAAGTGAAAATGGAGTACTTTTGAAAGGTCTTACTGCGGAAATGGTTCAAGAAGGTGTAGAATCAGATATTGATGCAATTCAAAGTGAAACAGACGCTGAAGGGATCGCCCGTTTTCTATTGAGCAGCCAAAATACAGGAAAAACGAGATATGATATATTTGTAAATGGAATCAGGATTGGGGAAGTGACGGTAGAATTTTTGTCAGATAATGGAATTCTCTCGCTTGGTAACAACTACCCAAACCCGTTTATAGGCACTACTATTCTGCCTGTTTCTATTCCCACTGAAATAAACGTTGAAATGCAGATTTTTGACATTTTAGGGAAACCGGTTCAAACTATAATGAATGAAAATTTACAGCCCGGTTTTTATGAAGTGACATTTGATGCTCATGGCCTCTCGGCTGGGATCTATTTTTGTCGGTTGATGGCCGGGGATGAGATATTGATGGAGAGAATGGTTAAAGTGAATTAAGGGGGGCAAATTCATTCCTCTGGTTACTTGAGTGTTATCCTGCTGTTACCCTAATATAATTTTACACTAATTTCCCCCGGAAACAAAAAAAGCCTCGTACCGCAGTAATTATTTGCAATACAAGGCTTTAATTGATGAGCGGGAAACGAGATTTGAACTCGCGACCCCCACCTTGGCAAGGTGGTGCTCTACCACTGAGCTATTCC